>CAJOHE010000007.1:77145-189864 GCA_905234495.1 uncultured Eubacterium sp.
AAGGGATTAAGGCTGGCGCCTTAATCCCTTTTTTGAAGCCGTTATCACGGAAAAGAGCATTTCAAAATCTATTAAATCCCTGTGTTCAATGCCCTTTTGGTAGCCTTTTTCTTATTTATTAGTCGTTTCCTTGTTGCCCGGTGCGCCGCAGCATCTCTTGTACTTTTTGCCGCTTCCGCAGGGGCAGAGGTCGTTCGGACCTACCTTGTTGCCCTTTCTGACGGGTGATGATTTAACCGTGTCGTCGCCGCCCGATGAGGTCGCCGTCACCTTTGCAACAGCCTTTCTCTCAACGTCTTCCGCTCTTCTCGGTGTGAGCGTGAGCATCATTCTGACGGTGTTCTCACGGATTAACGCGGTCATCTCGTC
Source organism: uncultured Eubacterium sp. (assembly GCA_905234495.1). Lineage (GTDB taxonomy): Bacteria > Bacillota > Clostridia > Oscillospirales > Acutalibacteraceae > Eubacterium_R. The sequence continues at coordinate 77,515 of CAJOHE010000007.1, forward strand.
GAACATATCATACGATTCCATACGGAACGCAACAACGGGGTCCTGCTGAGCGTAGGAACGAAGGTGGATACCCTGCTTCAAATCGTCCATAGCGTCGATGTGGTCCATCCAGAGCGTGTCTACATTGCGAAGAAGAACCATTCTCTGGAATTCCTGATACAGCTCGTCGCCAAGCTCTTTTCTCTTGTCCTCGAGAACCCTGTGACCTCTCTCGGTGAGAAGCTCGATTGCGCTTTCAACGTCAAGCTCGTCGAGATCCTCAAAGTCGCCGTCGGACGTGAGCCAGCCCTTGTACTTTTCACGAAGGCCGTCAACGTTCCAGTCTTCCTTCTTGTCGCCCGCGAGATAGTTCCTCACGTTCTCGTCGATGTTTGTGTCAAGCATACCGAAAATCTTGTCGGTGAGGTCCATGCCGTCGAGAACCTGGTCTCTCTGAGCGTAGATAAGCTCTCTCTGCTTGTTCATAACGTCGTCGTACTGAAGGGTGTTCTTACGGATACCGAAGTTCCTTCCCTCAACCTTCTTCTGTGAGGATTCAACAGTACGCGAAATCATCTTGCTCGGGATAGGCGTGTTCTCGTCGCCCGTGAGTCTGTCCATCATAACGGACATTCTCTCGCCGCCGAAGAGTCTCATAAGGTCGTCCTCGCAGGAGAGATAGAACTGCGATTCACCGGGGTCGCCCTGACGTCCGGAACGTCCGCGAAGCTGATTGTCAATACGGCGCGAGTCGTGGCGTTCGGTACCTAAAATGAACAGACCGCCCGCTTCTCTTACCTTGTCAGCCTCTTCCTGAATCTCGTCCTTATACTTGGCCTCGAGTTCCTGGAAGGTTTTTCTCGCTTCAAGGATATCCTCGTTATCCGTTTCCGCAAAGCCCGTCGCCTCGGCGATGAGCTCGTCGGTGTACTGCATTCTTGTCATCTCAGCCTTTGCGAGATATTCGGCGTTACCGCCGAGCATAATATCGGTACCACGTCCCGCCATGTTTGTGGCGATGGTAACGGCGCCGTATTTACCTGCCTGCGCGATGATTTCAGCCTCGCGCGCATGGTTTTTGGCGTTGAGTACGTTATGCTTAATCTTAGCTTTTTTGAGAAGCTTTGAAAGATGTTCGCTCTTTTCAATGCTGATTGTGCCGACGAGGACGGGCTGTCCCTTCTCGTGGCATTTCTGAATCTGCTCGATTACGTTGTTGAACTTGCCCTTTTCCGTCTGGAAGATAACGTCGGGATGGTCGATTCTCTGAACCGGCTTGTTTGTCGGAATCTCAACAACGTCAAGCTTGTAAATCTGTGAAAATTCGTCGCGCTCAGTCGAAGCCGTACCGGTCATACCCGAAAGCTTTGTGTAAAGACGGAAGTAGTTCTGGAAGGTGATAGTTGCAAGGGTCTTGCTCTCGTGCTCAACCTTAACGCCTTCCTTTGCCTCGATAGCCTGATGAAGGCCTTCGTTGTATCTTCTGCCTTCCATAATACGACCGGTGAATTCGTCAACGATTTTAACCTGACCGTCGGTTACAACGTAGTCTATATCGCGGCGCATTACGCCGTTTGCCTTGATTGCCTGATTGATGTGGTGAAGAAGGGTGGAATTTTCAATTTCCATAAGGTTTTCAACGTTGAAACGTTCCTCAGCCTTCTTAACACCGTCCTGTGTGAGGGTTGCGGTCTTCGCCTTTTCGTCAACTACGTAGTCGCCGTCATAGGTTGCCTCGGTGTCCTGCTTCTCGTCCATCTTTGCAACCTTAACCATTTTGAGGCTCTTTGCAAAGAGGTCTGCCTGACGGTAGAGGTCGGTCGACTGGTCGCCCTTACCGCTTATGATAAGGGGCGTACGCGCCTCATCGATAAGAATTGAGTCAACCTCGTCGACGATTGCGAAATTGTGGCCTCTCTGAACCTTGTCTTCCTTGTACTGAACCATATTGTCACGAAGGTAGTCAAAGCCCATCTCGTTATTTGTACCGTAGGTGATGTCAGCATTGTATGCGTCGCGCCTCTCGGCATTTGTCTTTTCGTGAATGATAAGACCTACGTCAAGACCGAGGAAGCGGTAGAGCTTGCCCATCCACTCAGAGTCACGCTTTGCAAGATAGTCGTTAACCGTTACGATGTGAACGCCGTTGCCCGCAAGCGCGTTGAGATATGCGGGAAGGGTTGCCACAAGGGTTTTACCTTCACCGGTCTTCATCTCGGCAATTCTGCCCTGATGCAAAACGATACCGCCGATAACCTGAACCTCAAAGTGCTTCATACCGAGCACACGCCATGCGCCCTCGCGGCAGACTGCAAATGCGTCGGGAAGAATATCGTCAAGCGTTTCCCCGTCGGCAAGTCTGTCCTTGAGAATCTGCGTCTGCGAGGTGAGCTCTTTGTCGCTCATCGCCTGATATTTGCTTTCGAGTGCAAGCACCTTGTCCGAAAGCTTTTTAACTCTCTTTACCTCTTTTTTTGAGTAATCCCCAAAAATAGCGGTAAGAACATTATTAGCCATATTATTACACCTCAGAAATTGATAGTTGATATTTTAACACAAAACTATTATGATGTCACTACTTAATTGGAATATATTTGTTTAATTGCGGTGAGTGCGCCGCCCGATACTGCGTCCTCAGCCTCTTCGTCAAACAAGAGAGCGAGGTTTTTCTTGCCCTGAACGACTGTGAGCGTTACCTCAACGGGCTCTGCCATCTCTGCCTCTGCAACGAGGTCCTTTACCGCATTTGTGTTTGCCTCAACGAAAACGTCGTTGCTGAGCTTTGCAACAAGACCGACCACAGAGTTCTCTTCCTTAATCCTCGTGGCAAATTCTGTTGCGCCTTCCTTTAAATCCTTGTTTGTCACCTTAACCGTAACGGTTGCGTTTTCAAGGTCTGTGGACACAACTTCCATCTCAAGATTTTCAAAAATGCTCTTTCCGATTTCGTTGATGAAATCATAGTCGCCCGTGTATTTGATAATCATTGAAAGGGTTTCCGAGTCAACGTATTTGTTGAGCTTTTCCTGGTCAAAATTCTTTAATGCCTTCTCAACCTGAGCAACGGTTTTTTCAATGTTAGCCTCGGTCATCTCAGCCTTGCCCGAGCATCCCGCAAAGGATGCGGCAATCAAAAATACGCACAATAAAACGGATAAAAATCTTTTCATAGTAAACCTCGTAAATTACAGATTTGAGTTCATAATCAAAATGACACTCATATATTATATATAATAATATATTTTTTCGCAAGATAAATATAAATTATTATAAAAAAATTGCATATTTTTATAATATATGGTATAATCAATAAAATACTATACATTATGTTGATTGTTTTTTCAAATATAAAGGATGTTTAAACCGATGAAAACAGGAAATAAAAAATTCAGCGCAACAAAAATCAAACGCCTGTTTGACATTGTTGCCTCGGCGTCGGCGCTGCTGATTCTGTCACCGCTGTTCCTTGTGATATGCGTTGCGAATCTGCTCACGCCGAACACGAGTATTTTCTTCTCGCATGAACGCCGCGGAAGAAGGGGCAAGCCGTTTAAGATTTATAAATTTCAAACGATGAGAAACAACACGCCAAACGTTGCTACGGGGCTTCTCGAAAACCCCGACCAGTACATTACGAAGGTCGGAAAGATTCTGAGGAAAACGAGCCTTGACGAGCTTCCGCAGCTGTGGAATATCCTCAAGGGCGATATGAGCTTCGTCGGCCCGAGGCCGCTTATTTCATCGGAGATGAGAGCCCACCGTATGAGGCTTGAATACGGCGTTTACCGCTTCAGACCGGGGCTTACGGGAATGGCTCAGATTAACGGCAGGGATACGATTTCCCTTGTCAAAAAGGTTAAATACGACAAGCTTTACTGCGACAACTGGTCGTTAAAGCTTGACCTTATAATTCTTCTCAGAAGCGTCGGCGTGTGCATCACGCAGGACGGCTTCCAGGAAGGTATGAACGGCAAGATTCACAGAAGATAAACTAACGGAGAATGCATATGGACAGAAATTTTATTGACGGATACACCGAATGGCAGTCAAATCCTGAAATTGTTTCGGTAAATCAGCTGCCCCAGCACGCAACTCTTATGCCGTACGACAGCTTCAACGAGGCGAAAAACGCAAACAGATACGCCTCGTCCCGCTGCAAGCTTTTAAACGGCAAGTGGAGATTCAAGCTCTACAAAAACTATGCCTATAAGCCGACCGATTTTGCAGACCCCAACTATGATTCTCATAACTGGGACAGCGTCATCATTCCCTGCTCGTGGCAGATGCAGGGCTACGATCAGGCGCAGTACTGCAACGTGCGCTACCCGTGGGAGGGAAGCGAGGATATCTGCCCCCCGAACGCCCCTACAAAGCACAACCCCGTCGGCTGCTATATCAAGAGAATTCATGTCAACAAGGCGCTTCTTTCAAAGAGGGCGGTGCTCTGCTTCGAGGGCGTTGAATCCGCTTTCTATCTCTATGTAAACGGCGAGAAAGTCGGCTATTCCGAGTCGACCTTCCACAGAAGCGAGTTCGATATCACAAAGTACCTCGTTGAGGGCTCAAACGTTATCGCGGTTGAGGTTTACCGCTGGTGCACGGGCTCGTGGCTCGAGTGTCAGGATATGTGGCGCCTCGGCGGAATCTTCCGCGACGTGTATATCTACACGACCGAAAAGCAGTATATCCGCGATTTCACAATCGTTGCAAAGCCCGACGTGACTATGTCCGACGGCTATGCTGACGTCACGGTCAAGACGAACGGCATTTACGAATCGCTGAGCATTGATATGTCAATCCTCGACAAAGAGGGCAACACGGTCGCTCTCGACTGCCAGTATGCCGACGAAAACCATATCACAAAGCTCAGGGCAATCGTTGCCGACGTTAAGCCGTGGTCGAGCGAAAGCCCCTATCTCTATACGGTTGTGCTCACCCTCAAGGACAACGGCAATCCGATTGAATACATAAGCCAGAAGGTCGGCTTCAGAAGCGTTGAAATCGAAAACGGCATAATCAAAATTAACGGCGAAAGAGTCGTTTTCAAGGGCACAAACAGGCACGAGTTTGACTGTCATACCGGCAGATATGTGACCGAGGAAACAATGCGTTATGACATCGAGATGATGAAACGCGCGAATATGAACGCGGTTCGCACCTCGCACTATCCGAACGCGCCGAGATTTCTTGAGCTCTGCGACGAATACGGTCTCTACGTTATAGATGAAAACAATATGGAAACCCACGGCACCTACTGGTCGACAATCATCGGCTGCCCCGCGCTTCCGGGTTCGCGCCCCGAGTGGGAACACGCCTGTATGGAACGCATCAAGGCGACCTATCACAGGGATAAGAATATGACCTCGGTTGTATGCTGGTCAATGGGTAACGAATCCCACGGCGGCGAAAACGTCAAGAAGATGTATAAGTGGCTCAAGGAAACCGACAGTACGCGCTTCGTTCACTTTGAGCTTCACGGCGATTCCGAGGAAAAAGAGCTTTCGGACGTTATGTCAAAGATGTACGCGCGCCCCGAAAATCTTGAGGAATACGCCCTCACACAGCGCGACGGCAGACCGTTCATACTCTGCGAATACACCCACGCGATGGGCAATTCCTGCGGCTCGACCGACGAGTACACAAGGCTCTGGGATAAGTATCCCTGCCTTCAGGGCGGCTTTGTTTGGGACTGGGTTGACCAGAGTATTCTCACGACCGACGAAAACGGCGTTGAGTACCTTGCCTACGGCGGCGACTTCGGCGAAAGCCCCCACGACGGCCATTTCTGCGGCAACGGTCTTCTTTTCGGCGACAGAAAGCCCACCCCGAAATTAGAGGAAATCAGAAGGCTCTATCAGTATGCCGACTTCTATGCGATTGACGCTCAGAAGGGCGTAATCGAAATAAAGAACAAGTATCTCTTCACAAATCTCAGCGAGTTTGAGCTTCACTGGTCGCTCGGTTCCGACAAGGGAACTTTCTGCGAGGGCGTTGAGGAAATCAACGTTGCCCCCGGTGAAAAGGCGACGGTTGACCTTGAACTCGGCAGAGTAAACAACACGGAATGTTATCTCAATCTTGAACTCAGAACCAAGAGGGAAACCCCGTGGTGCGAAGAGGGCTACGTTGTTGCGTACGACCAGTTTATCATCAACGAGTTTGAAAATACATACGACGAGCTTGAAAGCGATGAGGAACTCATTGTAAACGACACCTACGGTTCGCTCATCGTTATGTCGGACGACGTTTACGTTCGCTTCGAGAGAAGGGAAAGAAATCAGCTCGCCTCAATCAAGGTTGGCGGCGAAGAGATTCTGAAAGAGCCGATGAGGCTTAACTTCTGGCGCGCTCTCACCGATAACGACAGGGGCAACAGAGCCGGTTCGAGGCTTGGCTGCTGGCGTGACGCGGGCGACACCCCCGGCATTTTCAACAACACAATGTGGTCGATTGAAAACTACAAAATCCTTGAAAACGGCAGGAAGGTTATCGTTACAAGCGGCGCAAGAATCTGCACCCAGCCCGAATGCCGTGCGGTGCTTGTTTACACAATCACCTCAAAGGGAATGGAAATCGACTTCCAGTTCGCACCCGACGATACTCTTCCCGAAATCCCCGAGGTTTCGCTTCTCTTCGAGCTTCCGCCCGATTTTGAAAACGTGACGTATCTCGGCAGAGGTCCCGAGGAAAACTATATCGACCGCCAGACGGGAACGAGAATCGGACTTTATTCCACAACCGTTAATGATATGTGGGTAAACTATCTCAAGCCTCAGGAATGCGGCAACAGAACCTGCGTAAGATACGCCACAATCGTCGGCGACAGAAAGGCGTTCTCGGTTATCGCAGAGCCTCAGATGGAACTCAACGTATGCCACTTCCTTCCCAAAGAGGTTGAAGAGGCATGGCATCAGAAGGATTTGACCGATTACAACAAGACGGTTGTCCGCTGTATCGCAAGGCAGCAGGGCGTAGGCGGTTACGACAGCTGGGGCGCTCACTGCAACGAGATTTACAAAAACAAAACAGACAGAAACTACCGTCTGAAGCTACAAATCAGATTCTGATAAAAATATACTTGACTTTTTAATATAAAAGTAGTAATGTTGCATTTAGCAGTTAAACACAGTAAACACTATTTGTAATTAATATAAGTTACTTTATTTTGAGAGGAAAAGAATATGTCTATTAAAGAAGCTGCTATGGGCTTTGCCATCAAAGAAGCAGTGAAATTTGCAAGAAAAGATTTTGATAAAAACGCGCCTAAGCTTTTAAACCTTATCGAAAAGGCTGACGTTAAAAAGGTAAACCGCTCAACCTATGCAGGACTGCACAAGGTTATGGACGATCCCGACAACAACTGGATGAGATTTGTCAAGAGCCTTATCTGCGACACGGACGAAACGTTTCTCAACAAGATGATTCCGCCCGCGCTCAACGTTGCAATCAACAGCTATTCGGTAAGAATGGCGGCTATTGAAAAGTACGGCTGCAATATTCCGTGGGCAATCCTTATGGACCCGACGGCTGCCTGCAACCTCAAGTGCAAGGGTTGCTGGGCTGCAGAGTACGGCCACAAGAGCTCGCTTTCATACGACGACCTTGCAAGAATCATCCGTCAGGCGAAGGAACTCGGAACATATATGTTCCTCTACACGGGCGGCGAACCCACAATGCGTAAGGACGACCTTATGCGTCTTTGCAGGGAAAACCCCGACTGTATCTTCCTCAGCTTCACAAACGGAACTCTTATTGACGACGACTTTGCCGACCAGATTGCAGGCGTTGGCAATTTCTTCCCAGCGTTCTCAATCGAGGGCTACGAGAAGGAAAACGATTTCCGCCGCGGCGAGGGTACGTTCAAAAAGTGCACCGAGGCTATGAAGAGGCTCAGGGACAGGGGAGTGCCCTTCGGCGCGTCACTCTGCTACACAAGCCAGAATACCGACGTTCTCGCCTCGGACGAATATATGGACTGGCTCATTGACCAGGGCGTAAAGTTTGCTTGGTTCTTTACATATATGCCGACAGGAAACGGCGCCGTTATGGACCTTATGGTAAGCCCCGACCAGAGAGCGCTTATGTATAAGAAAATGCACGAATGGCGCCACACGAAGCCGATATTCGCGCTTGATTTCTGGAATGACGGCGAGTACGTTCAGGGCTGTATTGCCGGCGGACGCCACTACTTCCACATCAATTCAAACGGCGACTGCGAGCCCTGCGCTTTCGTTCACTATTCAAACGTGAACATCAAGGAAAAGTCGGTGCTTGAAGCTCTTCAGAGCCCGCTCTTTATGGCTTACAAGAGAAATCAGCCGTTCAACAACAATATGCTTCGTCCGTGCCCCGTGCTCGATAACCCCGGCGCAATCAGCAAGATGGTTGCCGAGACAGGCGCATACTCAACCGAGATGGAGCATCCCGAGTCTGCAAACGAGCTCTTTGATAAGACCGTTGCGGCGGCTAAGGCCTGGAAGGTTAAGGCTGACGAGCTCTTCGACCGCGACGAGTACATCGCAAAGCACGTCAAGGACGAAAATATGTATAACTTTGAAAAGCCTGACGAGGAAAGAGAATTCAGCGAATTTGAAAAAACCGAGGCTTAAATTCTTATACTGTTAAGGCGCGTATTTCTTTATACGCGTCTTTTTGCCGTAAATACTATAACGGGCAAACTGCCCATAATAAAAAACAGGAGTAATATGAACACAGGACTGTTAGTAGCAATGCTTGTTCTGGTTTTGTGCAGCGCATTTTTTTCGGGCGCCGAAACCGCGTTTTCATCCTTAAATAAGGTGAAGCTCAAAGCAATGCTGTCGGAAGAAAAAAAGAATAAGAAAATCGAGAGAACGCTGAAGCTTGCCGAGGATTACGACCTCGTGCTTTCAACGGTGCTTATCGGAAACAACCTCGTAAACATCGCCTCAACCTCGCTTGCAACCCTCTTTTTCACGGGGCTTCTCGGCGATAATTCCGACCTCGGCGCAACCGTTTCAACAATAGTGATGACAATCGTTGTGCTGATTTTCGGCGAGGTTACGCCCAAGACCTACTCAAAGGAAAGGGCGGAAAAGGTTGCGATTGCAATCACCCCGATAATCAGATTTTTCGAGATTATTTTCACCCCGATAAACATCTTCTTCCGCGGCTGGAAGAGGCTTATGAACAGGCTTTTCAAAACCGGAAACGCCGACTATGTGACCGAGGAAGAGCTAAAGGGCTATGTCACCGAGGCTCATTCGGGCGGCAGCATAAACGACAACGAAAGCCAGCTCATCCGCTCGTCAATCGAGTTTGACGATATAGATGTTGGCGACATTCTCATTCCCCGCGTTGACGTCGAGGCGGTCGATAAATACGCGCCGCTTGACGAGATTGAAAAGGTTTTCAACACGACGAATTACAGCCGACTGCCAGTATATATCGACGATATAGACAATATTGTCGGCGTAATCCACGAGAGGGATTTTGAGGCGGCGAGAAGAAGAAATCTCAAATCGCTTCGCACGGTGCTCAAGCCCGTGCCGATGGTATCGCCCGACACGAAAATCTCAAAGCTTCTGACGATTTTCCAGAAAAACAAAACCCACCTTGCCGTTGTAATCGACGAGTTCGGCGGCACCGAGGGCATCGTCACTCTTGAGGATATTCTCGAAGAGCTTGTCGGCGAAATCTGGGACGAGCACGACGAGGTTGAATACGACTTTGAAGAGGTCGGCAAAAACGAATACGTTGTCAAGGGAAGCGCAAACGTTGACGATTTCTTTGACTATTTCAAAATCTATAAGGAAGAAAAGGACGTATCAACGGTAAACGGCTGGGTCATGAAAAATCTTGAGAGAATACCGCAGGAGGGCGACAGCTTCACGGCTGACGGACTTAAAGCCACCGTCCTAACCGTTGTGGGCAAGCGTGCCGATGATATAAAGATTAACATTGAGGAGCAAAAGGATGCTGCTGAACAGATGGAGAAAACAGAATAACGCAACCTATGATTTCATAATCGCAGGGCTCGGAAACCCCGGCGCGAAATATGAGATGACAAGGCACAACGCAGGCTTTCTCGCGATGGATTTACTCGCCATCGAAGAGGGCTTTGACATAAAGCGCTTAAAGCACCACGCCCTTGTCAGCGACGTGAGAATAAACGGCAAAAGATGCCTTGTGATGAAGCCGCAGACCATGATGAACAACAGCGGAGAGGCTATCGGCGAGGCGGCGCGTTTCTACAAAATCCCGCCCGAAAACATCATTGTTGTTTTCGACGACGTTTCGCTTGACGTCGGCAAAACCCGCATCCGCCGCAAGGGTTCCGCAGGCGGTCACAACGGAATCAAGAGCATCATTCAGCACCTCGGCAGCGAGGATTTTCCGCGCGTAAAGGTCGGCGTCGGCAAGAAGCCGAACGAGGAATACGACCTTGTTGACTGGGTTCTCGGCAAGTTTCCAAGCGATCAGCAGGACGACCTGAAGAAGGCTCTTCAGAACACGACGAATGCAATTCGCCTCATCGTCGACGGCGACATCGACGAAGCGATGAATAGATACAATTCATAATTTTTTGCAAAAAAGGAGTGTTGTTATGAACTCGCCTTTTGCAAAAGAACTGAATAAAAGCAAAGAATTTTTAAGCCTCAAGAGAAGCGTTGAAACCCTCAACGCGCCTGTTGGGGCTGTCGGTCTTTCCGATATTACCAAAGCTCTCGCGGTTCACGCCCTTTGCGACGGCGGCGAAAAGGCGTTCGTCATCACCCCCGACGAGGCAACCGCGGTCAAGCTTCAGGAGGCGCTTTCCGAGCTTCAGGACGGCGTTCTGCTCTTCCCGATGAGGGAGCTCACCTTCGTAGAAGTTGCGGGACTCAGCCATGAGTTTGAGCATATCCGCCTCGGCGTTCTCTCAAAGATATTAGCAGGGGACTACAGCGCTGTCATCATGTCGGCGCAGGCTGCAACGCTCTACACAATGCCGCCGCATGAACTCAGGGAAAAGAGCTTCGCCATATCTGCAAACGACGAGATAGATATAGCCGAGCTTGAAAAAAGGCTTGTCGGCGCGGGATATACGCGCTACGAACAGGTTGACGGCACGAGCCAGTTTGCGGTCAGGGGCGGCATTATTGACATCTTTCCGCCGTATCTCGACGAGCCCGTGAGAATCGAGCTCTGGGGCGACACCGTCGACACGATTTCGTCCTTCGACATCTACACTCAGCGCCGAAACGAGAGCCTTGACAAAATCAGCATCACCCCCTGTAACGAGGTGATTGCGGACGACCCCGAAAAGCTTGCAAAGGCGATTGAGGACGTTGCGAAAAGGCTCAGGGGCAAGGCGGTTAAGGCGAGGGATAAGCTCTATGCCGACTGCGACAGGCTCAGGTCGGGCGCAAGCCTTACCTGCCTTGACAAGTATATATCGCTCTGCTATTCCTCAAACGGTATATTCGACTATTTTGAGGGAAGACTTTTTGTTGTTGAAAGCGCGAGAGTAAAGGAAAGATGCGCCAAGCAGGAAAAGCTCGACTATGAGGAACTCAAATGGTTTGTCGAGGACGGCACCCTCTGCAAGTGGCTCGACAAATTCTCGCTCAGCTTCCTTGAGCTCTGCGCACAGTATGAAAAATGCAACGCGATATATCTCGATTCCCTTCCGCGCGGCAGCTTTGATACGCCGGTAAGGCATCTTTCAAACTTCTCAATCCAGAGCTTCAACGCGTGGAGCGGTACTCTGAGCCAGCTCAAAGAGGAGTTATCACCTCTTGTAAAAAGTAAATATACTATTTGTATAACAGCAGGAACACAGAGAGCCGCAAAAGCCCTCTGCGACGATATAAACGATATGGGCTTCACGGCGGTCTTTTACGATAAACGCCCGTCGCAGTTTCAGCCCCACGCGGTGAATATCATCACGGGAACGATGCCCGCGGGCTTTCAGATAAGCGACATAAAATTCGCGCTCATCACCCACGCCAAGACCTCGCAGAGCAGGAAAAAGGCTAAAAAAGCCTCTTCAAAGAACGCGATTCACTCGCTTGACGAGCTTGTGAAGGGCGACTACATCGTTCACAATATTCACGGTATCGGAATTTTCGAGGGCATCCACGCCCTTGAAATCAACAAGGTTAAAAAGGATTACATCAAGATAAGCTACGCCAAGGGAGACACGCTCTACGTTCCCGTAACGCAGCTTGACCTCGTTTCAAAATACATCGGTCCGCGCGAGGACAGCAAGGTTAAAATCAACCGCCTCGGCTCACCCGAGTGGAAAAAGACCAAGGCGAGGGTTCGCTCGTCTGTCAAGGATATGGCGAAGGAGCTAATCGCTCTTTACGCCAAGAGAATGAGTATGCAGGGCTATGCGTTTTCGCCCGACAGCGATATGCAGAGGGAGTTTGAGCTTCGTTTTGAGTATGACGAAACCGACGACCAGCTTCGCTGCACCGACGAGATTAAGCACGATATGGAACGCAGAGCCCCGATGGACAGACTTCTCTGCGGCGACGTAGGCTTCGGCAAGACCGAGGTTGCGATGCGCGCCGTGTTCAAATGCGTGGCGGACGGCAAGCAGTGCGCGATTCTCGTGCCGACAACCGTACTCGCGATGCAGCACTACCAGACGGCGCTCAAGCGCTTCGAGGCGTATCCCGTAAACGTTGAGATGCTCTCGCGCTTCGTCACACCGTCAAAGCAGAGAGAGGTGCTCAGAAGGCTTGCGGACGGCAACGTCGATATCCTTATCGGCACCCACAAGCTTCTCGGCAAAACGATTGCCTTCAAGGATTTGGGACTTCTCATAGTTGACGAGGAACAGCGCTTCGGCGTTGCACAGAAAGAGAAAATCAAGGAACGCTTCCCGAAGGTCGACGTGCTCACCCTCTCGGCAACCCCGATTCCCCGAACGCTCAATATGGCGATGAGCGGAATCAGGGATATGAGCATTATCGAAGAAGCGCCCGGCGAGCGCCACCCCGTTCAGACCTATGTTATAGAATACGACGCGGACGTTGTGACCGAAGCCCTTGAACGCGAGATTAACAGGGGCGGGCAGTGTTACTACCTGCACAACAATATCGAAACGATTGAGCACAGGGCGGTCGCAATCAAAAAAGCCCTGCCCGATGCGCGCGTAGGAATTGCGCACGGCAGGATGAGCGAGGAAGAGCTTTCGGGCGTGTGGAAGGAGCTTCTTGACGGCGAGCTCGACATCCTCGTTTGCACCACGATTATCGAAACGGGCGTCGACGTGCCGAACTGCAACACGCTGATTATCGAAAATGCCGACAGGCTCGGCCTTGCCCAGCTTCACCAGATAAGGGGCAGGGTCGGAAGGTCCGCGCGAAGGGCGTACGCCTATTTCACGTTCACCCGAGGCAAGGAACTGACAGATATTGCAACGCGCCGCCTTGAGGCGATAAGGGAATACACCGAGTTCGGTTCGGGCTTCAAAATCGCTATGAGGGACCTTGAGATAAGGGGTGCGGGCTCGCTTCTCGGCAATAAGCAGCACGGCCATATGGAAGCCGTCGGCTACGATATGTATCTCAAGCTTCTGGAAGAGGCTGTCGCTATGGAAAAGGGCGAGAAGGCGGATACCGACGAGGTTGAGGAAAAGGACTGCCTTGTGGATATCGCTATAGACGCTCACATCCCCGAGGACTATATCACGTCCACCTCTCACCGCCTTGAGATATATAAAAGAATTGCAAACATCAAAAACGACGCGGACGCCAACGACGTCTGCGACGAGCTCAAAGACCGCTTCGGCAACCCGCCGTCCGCGGTTATGGGACTTGTGGAAATCGCGCTTCTGCGAAACACCGCAATCAGCCTCGGCATAACGGAAATCATTCAGCGAAACGGCGCGCTTCTCTTCTATATGCCCGAGCCCGATTTGAGAACGGTTGCGATACTCAACGCCTTTATGAAGGGCAGGGTAACGCTCTCGGCGGGCAAAAAGCCGTATATCTCGGTACGCCTTGACACCGACATATCAAACATTGAAACACTCAGCGAATGCCTGAAGCTTATGCAGCAGGCGCGTGAAAAGAATAAGGAGGAATAGTATGTTTTATCAGCTTGACAACGGACTTGTTCCGATTGAACCGAAGGACATTGACGGCAGCCGCATCGTTGCGGGCTACGTAACCTGCGACGAGCTTGAAACCGTGGGAAAGTATTTCGGCTTTTCCGAAACGACAATCGAATCCTGCAGGGTGGCAAACCGCCACTTCCGCTCGGGGGTTGAGGTCTACGACGACTACACCTTCACCGAGCTTCGCATAGTCAATCCCAACGATAAGAAGGGCACCGAGGATTGCGTTGCCGTTTATATCAAGAAAAATCTGATTATAGTTGTCGACGTTGAGGACTACGATTCCTCGACAAAAAACAAGTTCATAAACGCAATCCACCGCTATTCCTACAATTCAATCACTCTTGAAAAGCTGATTTACGCTTTCATCGACGGTCTGATTGCAAACGATTTCAGGTATATCGAGGACAAGGGCAACGAAATCACCGAGCTTGAGGAAGACGTTCTCAAGGAAAACACGGACGACGATTTCAACCTCGACCTTCTTCAGCTTAAGAAGGAGCTTCTCACAATGCACAACTACTACGAGCAGCTTCTCGATATCACCGATGCAATCGAGGATAACGAGAACGATATTTTTGCCGAAGAGGATTTGCGCTACATCTCAAACTTAGGTCAGAAAATCACCCGCCTGAGAGAGGATACCGACTCGCTTTCAAGCACAATCACCCATCTTCAGGACGCGTATTCCTCATCGCTTGATTTGAAGCTCAACCACACGATGAAGCTTTTCACCGTTATCACGAGCATCTTTTTCCCGCTTACGGTAATCGTGGGCTGGTACGGAATGAATTTCCAGAGTATGCCCGAATTTGCGTGGAAATACGGCTATCTATACGTTATTGCGCTTTCGGGCGTGGTGGTGCTCACGCTGATGCTCATCGGCAAAAAGAAAAAATGGTATTAAGGGGCGTTTGCTTTGGTTTATACACTCACACTCAACCCTGCGCTTGACTATGTGATGCAGGTGAAAAGCCTCGGCTTCGGCGAAATAAACCGCGCCGAAGAAACCGAGCTTCGCTGCGGCGGAAAGGGGATAAACGTTTCCGCGGTTTTAAACGAGCTCGGCGTGGACAACACCGCGCTCGGCTTTGCGGCGGGCTTCACCGGCAGCGAGCTTCTGCGCCTGCTTAGTGAAAGCGGAATAAAAAACGATTTCATTTTCACCGAAAACGGGGCGACGAGAATCAACGTCAAGATTAGAACGGGGCAGGAACTCGACATAAACGCGGGAGGCTTTTCGCCCGACGAAGGGAATATGAAAACACTTTTTGAAAAGCTCGACAGCCTGATTAAGAACGGCGACTGGCTCGTGCTTTCGGGCTCGCTTCCGAAGGGCGTGAGCGCTTCTGCGTACGCCGATATTATGAAAATGCTCTCTGACAGGGACGCGAAAATTGCAGTCGACACCGAGGGCGACGCGCTTCTTGAAGCGCTTGAATATTCGCCCTTTGTTATTAAGCCGAATCATATCGAGCTCGGCGAGCTTTTCGGTAAGACGGTTGACGGCGACGTAATTCCGTATGCAAACGAGCTCAGAAGCCGCGGCGCTAAAAACGTTCTCGTATCAATGGCGGAGCGCGGCGCGGTGCTTGTTGATGAAAACGACAGAACATATAAAAGCGAAAACGCCGAGGGCGAGCTTGTGAACAGCGTCGGCTGCGGCGACAGTATGCTCGCGGGCTTTATCGCGGGGTATATAAAGACGGGGGATTATGAGAACGCCCTGCGCCTTGCAACCGCCTGCGGTAACGCGACGGCGTATTCCGAAACCCTCGCAACGAAGGACGAAATTGAAAAATACTATAAATAAAAAACGGTGATTCAATATCACCGTTTTATTATGTCCTTTATAACCTCGCCTGCGATAATCAACCCCGCAACGCTCGGCACAAACGCCGTCGAGCCCGCAATCTGCCTGCGCGAGCTTCCCTCGGGAATTTCCTCGTCGCTTGGCAGGGGCGTGATTGCCTCTTCCTTTGAGTAGACGCATTTGAGCTTTTTTATTCCTCTTTTTTTGCACTCGCGGCGCATTACCTTTGCAAGCGGGCAGACCGAGGTTTTGTAAATGTCCGCAACCTCAAAGCGCGTCGGGTCAAGCTTGTTTCCCGCGCCCATCGACGAGATTATCGGCACGCCTGCTTCCTGCGCTTTTTCCGCAAGCGAGAGCTTTCCCGCAACCGTGTCAATCGCGTCAACGATGTAGTCGTACTGCGAAAAGTCAAACTGCCCAGCGGTTTCGTCGGTATAAAAAACGTTGTAGGTATTAATAACCGCGTCGGGGTTGATGTCCTCAAACCTTTCCTTTGCAACCTCTGTTTTGAGCCTTCCGATTGTGCTCTGAGTCGCAATAATCTGTCGGTTGAGGTTCGTTTCGCAGACCGTGTCGCTGTCGATAAGGTCAAGCGTACCCACGCCGGAGCGCACAAGAGCCTCGGCTGCGTGACCGCCCACACCGCCTATGCCGAAAACGGCGACTCTCGCGTTTTTAAGCTTCTCCATAGCCTCATCGCCGAGAAGTATTCCTGTTCTTGAAAAAATGTCCATAATTACCACCGAAATTACGTTATAACAGAATTATAATTTATACGCCCCGCTTTGTCAAATATAACAAATTGTGACAAATGGGGCGATTTGTTTACATATGAATTAGTAACTGCTATAATGAAACCAAAGGAGAGTTACTATGGGGATTTTTAACTTTTACTTAATTACCGATACGCATTATTTCAAAAACTCGCTTGGCGCCCACGGCAAAGAGTACGATGAGTTTATGCGTTTTGAACAGAAGTGCTTTGCCGAAACGCAGAGCATCAACGAGGCGGTTTTCGACTGGCTTGAAAAAGCCGACGGGGCGGACACGCTTCTTATTGCGGGCGACCTTTCGTTTAACGGCGAAAAGGAAAGCCACCTCGATTTTATCAAGCATCTCAGAAGGCTTCAGCAGGCGGGGAAGAGAGTGCTCGTCATAACCGCCGACCACGATTTCAAGGACCACCCCTTTGCCTTTGACGACACGGGCTGGCTTGAACCCGAGGGAACGAGCAGGGACGAGCTTTTTGACCTCTACTACGATTTCGGCTTTTCCGACGCTGTTGCGCTTGACAGAAAGCATCTTTCCTACGTCGCTCAGCTTTGCGACGGCGTAAGGCTTCTCGCCCTCAATAACGACGGCTCGTCAACGGGCAAGAGGGAATTTGACGACGAGCAGATGGCGTGGATTAAGGAACAGGCTGAAAAGGCGCGCGACGAGGGGCAGATGATGATTGCGATGAACCATTATCCGCTTCTTCCCGGTCAGCCGATACTCTCGCTTGTAAACACGTCCTATCAGCGCAATTCAATCGAGGCGATAAACCTTCTTGCCGACACGGGCGTGCATCTCTGCTTCACGGGGCATATGCACAATCAGAGCATAAACGAGTATATCACCGAAAAGGGCAACAAGTTCTACGACGTCTGCACAGGCTCGATTATCGCCGACCCGTCGGTCATCAGATACGTTGATATAATCGACGACGAAACCATTGAAATCAGGTCGATAGACACGCCCGATTTTGATTATCCCACGGGCGGCAAGGACTGCAAGCAGTATCTCTCGGATATGTTTGACAATATGATTTTAAACATCTTTGCCGATATGAAGGAAAACCCGCAGAGGGCTATGCACAAGCTCGGCGCAGACGACAAGAAAAAGCTCACCCCCGTCGTTCGTCAGGCGGGCAAGCTTCTCAACAGACTCACCGTCGGCGCGCTTGCAAGAATGATGTTCATCAAATGCGACAAGAGCATTAAGAAGACGCTTCTCAAGGACTATTCGGCAGAGCTTGTAAGAATAGTGTTCGAGGGCAATCAGGGCTTTGTCGAGGGTACGCCGAAGGGCGATTTGTTCATCGCGTTCATCAACAGGGTGCACCCGCTCCTGAAAAGAATCAAGTCAAAGGGCTTTGACGGCAAGCCCGCAGACGTCTACGACCTGCTGAAAAATTCCGCAGGCAACTACGGTATCGACGACTACAACGCAACGCTGAAATTAAAATAAGCAAATAAAAAGGTGTTCGGAACTTCAGGTTCCAAACACCTTTATTTTATTGATTTACGCTGAACAGAGACAGGGTGAGAATTACCATATACACAGTTATTGCCAAAATCAAAACGGTCAAAAGTATATTTATTATCACCGCTTTTTTAGTCGGCTTGAGCGGCGGAACGATTGAGTTTATGTATGCCCTGAACGGCATAAGCTCTTCGCCTATCGCAGCCTTTGGCAGACTGAAAACCATATTGTAATTGAGCTTAAATACGAATTGTTCCGCTGTTTCCTTTACACCTACAATGTTAGAATACTCGTAATTCTGCATTCCGCTTGCGGTTGTAATGCAAAGCCTGGCCCCGAAGGTCGCCGTTCTCACAAGCGAGCCGTTGCTGATTTGCAGATTTTTGACAAACGTCTTTACTGAAATAACGTTCATAAGCGTGCCGCCCAGCTCAATGAGGGGAAACACAAGAAACATTATCATAAGATGGGGCATACCTGCAAATAAAAGTATTAAAGCAATAAGAAAGATAATTGCCATTGCAACATAATTCGCCACCTCAGCGTAGGGGCGAAATCTTGTTCTGAAGACAATTTTTTTCGCCTTATAAAGCCGTCTGAAATTTTCCTCGAAAGTAAATGAGAACTGCGGGTTTTCTTCCATATCTTTCACCTTTTAATCTATTTTTTGAGATATTTTGACGATACGGGGAAGTCGAAATACGTTTCGGGATAGGGCTCGCCCTCAAGCGTGAAGTGCCACCATTCATACGGGAACGGCTTGAATCCGTGGCGCGTCATCATATCCTGAAGCATCATTCTGTTTTCATACTGCTCGTCCGTGATATCCCTGCAGTCGGGGTGTGAAAGCTCGCTGAAAAAGTCGAACGGGCTTCCCATATCAACCTCTTTTCCCGTCGCCATATCAAGCAGGGTGAGGTCAACCGTGCTGCCCCTGCTGTGGCTCGACCTGCTTGCAATATAGCCCGTTTCAAAGAGTTCCTGCTTTCTGAGGTCGGGATAGAAGTAGGGCTTCATTCTCTGGTCAAGGTCCTCAATTCCCCACAGCACAAAGTGCTTAACCGCGCTTGCGGGGCGGTAGGCGTCGAAAACCTTGAGGCGATAGCCCTTCACAACTGCCTCGTTGCTGACCGCCTTGAGAGCCCTTGCCGCTTCCGTTGTCAGAAGCGCGCAGGGTTCCTCGTAGCCGTCAATCCTGTCGCCGATGAAATTGTAGGTTGAATAGTATCTGATTTCCTGAACGATTGCGGGAACATAATCGGAAAGCAGCACAAATCCCGAACAGTCCTGCTCGGCTTGCTTTTTGAAATCCATTAGATTACCTCAGCTTATTTTTTAACTGATTTTGCGGGGATGAAATCGCCGTCGGTCTCTTCAAACTCAACTGTAACGGTGTCGCCCTTGCTGATGAGAAGAACTTCCATATCGTCAACTACGCTGATGTAGTAGTACTTGCCTTCAATCTGAAGATAGTAAACCGTGTTGCCGTCGTTTACCGAGGTCTTGATGTCCGTAACCTCGCCGGTGACGGTCTGAAGAGTCGTTTCTGCGGTTACGTCGGTCTCAGTTTCAGCAGTGTCCTCGTCAACCATATAGTCCTCGGCGTCAGCCTCGGAACCTACGATTCCGCCGTCCTTGAGCGCGTTGATATAGTTTTCAACCGCCGCGTTGAGAGCGTTTACCATACTCTTTTCCTCATCGTAAACGCCGCGTCCTACGATTGTCTTGTCCTCAAGGTTTACAAGCGCGAAGCCCCTGATTGTGTAGCCCTCGCCGTAGAAGGACATAAAGTAGGTCGGCTGTCCCTCGATGTCGAGAAGAATCGGGAAGGTTGCCTTGTACTCATAGTTCTGAACGGTATCCTCGGCGGATTTCATAGCCGAATATTCGGTTGCGCCGCCGTTTTTATAGTATCTCGTTTCCTTCGTGCGCTGGTTGCAGAGCACGAAACCGAAGTTTGACGAGTCGCTCTCAATTGAGGTTACGCCCGTGTATACCCATACGTCGTCGTCAAGCGCGATGTTGCCGCTGCCCGATGACGCAACGTTTACGTCGTTCTGGAAGAATACCGAGTTCCAGAAACCGTTTTGCAGCTTGCCGTAGTAGTTGTACTGCTGAATGATGAGGGACTCGCTGTAAACAACGTCAATCCAGTTGAGGCTTGAATCAGTCCTTACCGTTTCAATATCATAGTACTGGCTCTCGCCGTTCAACGCGTCGGTGATGATTGCGCCCTTGACGTCCGTACCGCCGAAAAGACCGATTGTGTGGTCGAGCACGGGGGTAATCCAGTAGGGATGACCCTCGTCGTCAATCTCGAAATTCGGAGTGTCGAGAAGAGCGGTCGGATACTGGAAACGGATGTGACGGATGAGCTTTTCGTTAAAGAGCTCGGTGGGCGAGTATTTGATACCCTCGCCGAAGG
The DNA here is from genome assembly GCA_905234495.1 of uncultured Eubacterium sp. Taxonomy (GTDB): domain Bacteria; phylum Bacillota; class Clostridia; order Oscillospirales; family Acutalibacteraceae; genus Eubacterium_R. The sequence continues at coordinate 98,068 of CAJOHE010000007.1, forward strand.
TCTCAACGCAGTTTACAACCTGCACCTTCTGGCTTACAAGGTCGACAACCATATACGCCGGAAGTCCGTTTTTGGTGTTGTTGAACCACTTGATGATGTTTGCATATTCAAGGTATGCAACTCTTACGGGTGTGTTTTTGTAGTTAATCTGAGTCGAGTTCGACGTTACAACGTACTGGCTCTTGTATTCGTCGAGCTTACCGAGCTGCTGGTCGGCAAGATAGTTTGCGGTCTGCTTGTCAAGACGGGGAACCTCGTCGTAGCTGATGTCGGCGAAGTCCTCGGAAAAGTCGCTTGATTCAACCGTCATAAGCTGGCTGTAGGAATGAGCCCTGAAAAGGGTGATACCCGTGAGATAACCCACCGCCATAATTGCCGCGATAACCGCGATTATAATTACGGGAACAAAGGATTTCTTTCTGACGTACTCGCGTCTTTCAATCATTCTGTTTGCCTTGCAGGCAACGTAGAACGCGCCTATGAAAAGCGCAACGACCGCCATAAAGAACATATACATCTGGCTGTCCTTGAAATTGAAAGCGGGAAGCATCATATAGTAGAGAACGCCTGCGCCGATAACCGTGATGACTATCGCGATGAGAATCCTCAGCGGCACGTTCGGAGGCGTAACAATCGCCTCAACCTCCTTTTTCTTCGGCCATTTTATTTTTTCTTTGAATTCGTTGATAACCTCGTCGGCATCGTAATCCATATTAGGAATTTTTTCGCTCATATCATTTCTCCTATAAAAATAAGTTAAATTAATTATACTATATTATTGTGCAGTTTACAATAAAAAAATAACGGGGTCATCAGACCCCGTTGTGTTTTAATCAATTATTTTCTTGTGATGCCCTTTGATTCCATAAGGAATTCATCGCTTGCCGGGAAGTGGTTCTTGTATGTGATTACAAGTGAAGCACTCTTATCCTTGATAACTGCGATGCTTGCGTGGGTTACCGAGATGTTTGAAATCATTGTATAGTCAGCCTCTGTAACCTCTTTTGTTGCGGTGTTGATTGTAACCTTGGCAGTACCGCCCTTGTAGTAAACCACGATGTTTTCCTCGGGTGTGCCCTGTGTGAAGGAAACTGCGTCGATGCTTGCAACTACGCCGCCGATGTCGCCGAGTACCTGGAAGAAACGTCCCTGTGCGTCGTCGCCTCTGAGAGCCATCTTAACGCCCTTGGGCTGGATTTCCATAGTGATTGTGCCGTCGCCGTTGTCAACAACGTTTGCAGCAAGAATATCGTCGCCCGTAACGTCCGTCGTTCTGAAGTCGTGGTCGTTAACCTTTGATGTGTCCTCGCTGTTGTTGTCGAGGTCGGGATTTCTGTTGTAGCAAGGTGTAAGACCGTAAGGTGTCGGGCTGAACATACTGCTCATAATTCCGGGAACGAGCTTGTTTACTACTGCGTTTGCAGAGCCGTCAATCATAACGTCGCCGAGTTCCATTGTCTCATCGCCGAGAAGCTTATAGAATGTGCAGGTTTCGCCCTGGTCGTTGATGTATTCTGCGGTAAGGCTCTTTGTGTAGTCGTAAGCCTCTTTGTAGTATGCAGCTACGTCGTTGAGGTCGTTGAATGTAACGCCGCCGTATGTGCCGGGTGTGAGCTCGTCGATTACGATAGGATCGTCGTCGCCGACATCGCCGCCTTCGCCTGTTTCAAGCCAGCTGCCGTCTTTGATTTCATGGATGGCTCTTACTGCGCCTTCCTGAATAACGTAGTTCATCTTTTTGCAGCCTGTAAAGCATGTTGCAAAAAGAGCAACCGCCATCATAAGCGCTAAAACCTTTTTAACATATTTGCCCATAAGAGATACCCCTTTCGTTTGAAAACCTGCACAAAAGTACTCGGTGCAGAAAATATTACATATTAAATTTATATTAAATTCGGTCAAAAGTCAATAGATATTTTAAAAATAAGTTTTTTTTAGCTATTAATTATAAATATATTGAGATTTTTTGTCCGGTCTGTTATAATTAAGCAAAAGCAGAAATATAAAACATTATAAAAGGTAAATTAGATGAAAATAGAAAACAAAAAGAAAGTGTTCGAGTATCTGGGATTTCTTGTTGCTTTCGGCGTTGTTATGTTTATCGCAACAAATACCGACGAGGCAAAAAAGCTTGTCGGATACGTTATGACCGTGCTCAGACCGTTTATCTACGGCTTTGTAATTGCGTTCATTTTGAACCTTCTTGTAAAGCAGTTTGACAACACTTTCAAAAAGCTCAGCGAAAAGAAGGGCAAGCCCTACGACAAGAAGCAGCACCGCGTGCTTTCAATCATTCTCTCAATTCTTGTGTTCTTGCTCTTTGCGGGACTGACGATAGGAATGATTATCCCGAACCTCAAGAACACGGCGGTAAGTCTCTACAACGAAGCCCCCGAGCTCTGGGACAAGTTTGTTGACTTTGTCGATAAGTTCAAGGTTAAGCAGCCAAAGCTCGCGCCTTACATCACGTCGGCTGAAAACAGCATCGACTCTTACGTCCAGAAGCTTATCGAAACCGTAAAGGGCAACCTTTCAAACATTGTCAGCACCGCGCTTTCAAAGGTTAAGGGCGCCACAAACGTGCTTCTCAATTTCGCTCTCGGACTGATTATCGCGTTTGCCGTTCTTGTGATTAAGGAAGAGCTTGTAAAGGAATTTGACATTATCCTCAAGAAGCTTCTTTCTGAAAAGGTTTACAAAAAGACGTCATACATTCTGAAGCTTGCAAACAATAAGTTTCAGATTTATTTCAAGTACAACGTTATTCAGGCGGTTATCACGGGTACGGGAACCTTCCTTGTTATGCTCGTAACGGGTATGCCCTACAAGGTTTCAATAGCCCTTCTCATCACGGTAACCCAGCTCATCCCGATTATCGGTGCGATTCTCGGTACCGCAGTCAGCGCGCTTCTTATCGCCGCTGTCAGCCCGATAAAGGCGATAATCTTCGTCTGCCTTTCAATCCTTGTTCAGCAGATTGTTGAAAAGCTCATCAATCCTCATCTTATGGGCAAGGAGCTCGATATGCCGGGCGTGCTCACCTTCCTTGCAATCGTAATAGGCGGCAAGCAGTTCGGCCTTGTCGGACTTATCTGTTCGGTACCCGTCGTATCAATCTGTTACGACCTCTACACACAGGATATCAGACCGAAGCTCTACGAGGGTATTGCGGAACTGAAGACGGATAAAAAAGAAGAGGAAGAAAAACCGAAGGAAAGAAAACTCAAAAAGAAGAATAAATAAGATTTGGAGATGTTATTATGAGATGTAAAAACTGCGGAAGCGAAAACGACGAAAACAGATATATCTGTGAAAACTGCGGTTCACCGCTCTATGATGAAAACGAAACCGACGATATGCAGAACACTCAGGTTGTTCCCCCGATAGGCGGAGCGCCGATGCCCACCAACGAGCCCGACGGCGACGACGATAAGGAAGCCGTTAAAAAGAACGTCATCGTGATTGCCGTTCTCGCAGTAATCCTTATTGCGGTGGTTGTTTCAATTATCGTTGTGGCTTCAAGCAAGTCAAATAAGGATACCACGACGGACACAAACAGCGTTTCCGTTTCCTCAACAAAGAAGGACGAGTCCACAACGGACAAGACCACTACAGAAAAGGAAACAGAGAAGGAAACCGAAAAAGAGACTGAAAAGGAAACAGAGAAGGAAACTGAAAAAGAGACCGAAAAGGAAACCGAAAAAGCCAAGAAAAAGTATACAATCAACGCCACAACGGCGGTTGGCGGTACTGTAACGGGCGGCGGCACATACACCGAGGGCGATACCGTAGTTCTCACCGCAACACCCGACAGCGGCTACGAGTTCTCGGGCTGGTACACAAACGGCGAGCTCGTTTCAACATCGTCTTCATATACCTTCAAAGCGTTCGCAAATGCAAACTATACGGCTCTCTTCTCGCCGGTTGACGAGGATATCCCTCAGGAGGACGGCGGTCTTGACTAAGGGTGAGCTTGCGGAAAATTATTTCAGACAGGGGTACAACTGCTCTCAGGCAGTTGCCCTTGCCTTTTGTGACGAAACGGGGCTTGACGAAGAGCTCACCTCGAGGCTTTCAATCGGCTTCGGCGGCGGAATAGGCAGGATGAGAGAGGTCTGCGGCGCCTTTTGCGGTACGACCTTCGTCCTCGGCGCGCTCTTTGAAGAGGATAAGAGCAGCGTGTATAAGCGCGTTCAGGAGCTTGCCGATACGTTCAAAAATCAGAACGGCTCGCTCATCTGCCGCGAGCTTTTGGGGCTTACGGATAAAGCCGTGCCCTCGCCTCAGGCGGAAAAGAGGACGGACGAATTCTACAAAAAGCGTCCCTGCACTATGATAGTTCACGACGCGGCGGACGCTCTTGAGGCGTATATAAACGCCAACAAAAAATAAAAAAACTATTGCATTTTAATAAATGTTGTGTTATATTATTTGAGCACAAAAATATGCGCCGGTAGCTCAGCTGGATAGAGTGACTGGCTACGAAACAGATGGTCGCTATGTGGCTAAACTGTTAACACAATTCAATAATGCTAATTTGCGCTGGTAGCTCAGTTGGATAGAGTGACTGGCTACGAACCAGTAGGTCGGGGGTTCGAGTCCCTTCCAGCGTACCAGAAAGCCTTGAAATCACTACATTTCAGGGCTTTCATTTTTTATGTCAAATTTTTTGCTCAAATTTTTCCTCCAAAATATTTTCAATTGAGCGTTTTGGTATCGCATTAACATTTAAGACACAAACAGCCTGCAGAATTACCTATTGACCACCATTTGACCACCACGCATTTTTTTGACCGATAAATCGATATATAATTAGATATAAAAATAAGGATGCGGTTTTCACCGCATCCTTCAGACTGTCGAAAAAGTCCACTCGAAAGGGTGGGCTTTTGTTGTTTGAGGAGGGAAAATATGGTATAATAACTATGGTGATGAAAGATGATGGAAAAGCGAAAAGAACTAAACCGCGGACAGTTAGAAATGGTGGAAATAGACCAGCTTGTACCGAAAGATCATTTGTTAAGAAAAGTGGATGCAGCAGTAGATTTTAACAAGATATATGAGTATGTTGAAGAGCTGTATTGCGCGGATAACGGCAGACCAAGCGTTGATCCGGTAGTGTTGATAAAAATGGTAGTGATACAGCATTTGTTTGGTATTCCGTCATTAAGGAAAACGAAATCAGAAATAGAAGTAAATGTAGCGTATCGTTGGTTTCTGGGATATTCGTTGCAAGAGGAAATCCCCCATTTCAGCACAATAAGCTATGCCTTTCATCACAGATTTGATATAGAAACAGTAAATGCAATATTCTATTGGATATTGAGCGAAATAGAGGCAGCCGGATACTTGAATACAAAAGCAGTATTCATAGACGGAACGCATATAAAAGCAAATGCAAATGTAAAGAAACAGATAAAGGCAGAAATACCAATAGCGGCAAAGAGATACTCAACAGAATTGGCAGAGGAAGTAAATCTTGACAGAGAAGCACACGGCAAAAAGCCGTTTGATAACAGCGATGAAGATGAGCCGCCAAAACCAAAAAAGAAAAGAGATAACACATCAAAGAAAAAACAAAAGAGAAGAAAACAAGAAGCCAAGAAAAAGCAAGTAACCAAAAGTACAACAGACCCCGAAAGCGGATTGTTTGTAAAAGGAGAACACAAAAGGCAATTTGCATATGAAGCACATACAGCGTGTGACAAGAACGGATTCATTCTTGAAACTGAAGTAACTCCGGGTAATGTACACGACAGTGTAGCTTTCGATGATGTATACAGCAAATTAACAGAAAAACATCCTGAGATTGAAACAATAGTAGCAGACAGCGCATACAAAACACCTCATATTGCAAAAGAGATATTCGATGACGGAAGAGTGTTGTCAACAGCATACAAAAGACCGATGACAATGAAAGGCGGTCACGAGTGGTGGAAGTACGTATATGATGAACATTATGATTGCATAATTTGTCCTGAATATCAGGTTCTTAACTACAGCACAACAGACAGGGACGGATATAGAATATATAAAAGCAATCCTGAAATATGCAGATGTTGTCCTACAAGAGATAAGTGTACCAAATCAAAGGATTATCAAAAACAGGTCACAAGACATATATGGCAAGAATATATTGAAGCCTGTGAAGATGTGAGGTACACACCAAAGTATCAGGAGCTTTATGCAAGGCGCAAAGAAACGATAGAACGAGTCTTTGCAGATGCAAAAGAAAAACACGCAATGCGTTATACACCTTATCGAGGTTTGGCTCAGGTTGAAATGTGGGTCAGGCTTAAATTTGCGTGTATGAATTTAAAAAAGTTGGCAATATGGAAAGCAAAAGATACCCATAATACCAACTTTTCTCTATCATTTTTCGAATTTCTTACTAACATTGTTAAAAAACCTCTTGAAGAAATCAAACTTCAAGAGGTTTTTCTACAGTCTGAAGGATGCGGTTTTCACCGCATCCTTATTTTTAGGCAGGCATTCTTACGATTTTCTTTGCAGGTTTTTCGTTTTGCTTTTCCGTCATAAGATTGCCTAATGCCGAAGCCACACTGTCCTGCATTTTTTCCGTGACGTGCATATATGTGTTCATTGTGAATCCCGCATCGGTGTGTCCAAGCATATGTGATATCGTCTTTATGTCCTGTCCCTGCTCTATCGACAGGGTTGCGAATGTGTGTCGCAGGTCATGAAACCGTATTTGCGGCACGCCCGCTCTTCTTTGTATTCTGTGAAGATTTCGGGTTACCGATGACGGGTCCCTGACATCGTGTGTTACGGGTGACGGGAATATCAGTCGTGTATCTATTCTCGCCTGTCTGCTCTTCAGTAGTATCAGATTCTGTACACACTCATCACATATTCTTATCGTTCTGTGCGATGCTTCTGTTTTGGGACTTGATACCTTTAGTTCGGAGTTGATTCTTTGAACCTGCTTGTTTACGGTTATAGTCTTTTCTTCTTCGTTGAAGTCATCCCACGTCAGCGCAAGTATTTCGCCCAATCTTAAACCGGTGGTCAGTTCCAGAAGATAGAATTCATAACAGCCGGATTCTTTTGTTTCTCGTAAGAATGCACCCAAGTCATTTGCACTCAGCGTTTGCATTTCTTTCTTTTCTTCCTTTGGCAGTTGAACCTTGACGGCAGGATTTTTTTGGATTATTTCCTCATCAACGGCTTTCTGCAAGCAGGCTTTCAGAGCTATGTTTATGTCTTTTACCGTTTTTGCCGATAAGCCGTTGCCTCTTGTGCTTCTGCCTCTTGTTCTGCCGTCTTGAAACAGATCCGTTAAAACTTGCTGACACACAACCGTTGATATCTGATTAAGTTTCATACCACCGATTCGAGGCAGTATGTATGTTTCAAACAGGAACTGATATCCTAATACGGTGTGTTCTTTTACAGTAGGCTTGCAGAAGGATTCGAGCCATATTCCATACCATTCTCTCATTGTTGGTTCCGATGAATTAAGATAGGCACAGCGATTCAAAATCTGCTGTGCCTGTTCATTCTCATCAATTGCCTTTTTCAGTTTTTCCTTGCATTCTGCCTGAGATTTTGCAAAAACGGACTTTCTGACTCTTTTTCCGTCTTTAATCTCACCGGTGTAGTATATGCCTTCCCATCTGCCGTCATTTCTTTTTCTTAGGCTGCCTTCGCCTTTTGCTCTTTTTGCCATGCTTGTTACCTCCTGACAATTTATTATTGCAACACAAACATATCACATAGAAGGTCATATATCCAGATAAATCCGTAGACAATACGGTTACAGATTTCGAGTGCAATTTTTCTCAACCCATGCCTTTAACTGCTCGGTTGGAATCGTTTTTCTTTTCCCTATTGTTACTACAGGGAACGAGGCATCTTCGCTTATGAGTTTATACAAACTCGGAGCCGACACACCGAGCAGTTCAGCGGCTTGCGGTATTGTAATAAACATCGGCATTTCTTCAAAATTGTGATATTTCATTTTGGACCTTTCATTCAAATTTATTGATGGTGTATATATTACTGAGCTGCCTTTTGCCGTCATAGGAGTATCGCTTTGTTTTGCTGATAAACCCCTTTTCTTCTAATCCCTGCAAATACTTGTCGAGAGAAGACATACACTTTATCTTGCATTTCTTTGCTATCGTTGCTCTGCTGGGCCAGCATTGATTCTGCTTGTCCTTACATCGTACTAAGTATGAGAGAACGAAGAATTCCTGCGCCGTTATGTCGCTTTCAAAAATGTCATTCGGCAAAAGGAAGAAGTTACCTTTTTTCTTGTTCATTTTTCTCCTTTTGAAATTTCAGAGGGCTTTCATATTGTTTGTGATAGAATAATTAGACCGGGGATAGTCTGTATATTAAACCCCGGTCCTTTTTATTCTGTTTTGTCGGATTTGGTTTTTCCTTTTGGTGATGTGTGTACTTGAAACTCACTCGGATCGAATATCTCTGTCACATCTTCGGAGGTATCGCCGTATGGCGAACCGTATTCTTGCTGAAGTCTTGCAAGTGTTTCCTCGGCAGTTCGTATTTCTTCTTCCTCTTGAGCAAGCTCCTTTTCCTTTTCGGGTCTGTACTTGCGGATTATACCCTTGCGGATTTCTTCCTTGTCGGCATATTTAACTATACGATTACCTTTTTCCTCAACCGAATAAGGTTCTTCAAACTCGATTCCCCATTCAAAGAAGAGTCGCAGTTTAACCTTGATGGGATGAAATCCCGTTTTCATTACAATGAACTGACCTTTTGGAAGCGATTTCAGTTCTTCGGGTGTCATAAGCGGGCGTTCCATCATCTGTAGAGATTCTGACGGATTCTCTCTGCCCCTGTTGACCGTTCCGGACATTACCGTTCTGCTGCCGAGTGCTTTTGACAATACATCAGCAGACGAACTGTTTGGAGCAAAACCGCCGAATAATGTGAGCTGCGTGTTGTCGATAATGATATCGGAGCCCTCTTTGCCGTAATTCTTTTCAAGCTGCGCAAATGATTGTATGATTGGCACAATTTGTAAGCGTCTTGAACGTGACGCCGAAAACATCATTTCAGCGCTTTCAATTTTTGGAAGCGTGCCGAACTCATCGCAGAAAAATACACAACGGTTTTTGAGCTTGCCGCCGTTTTCATCCGCAACGGCAAGTATTTCTCTGTATAACTGCTGTATGATAAGTGAAATCATGAAGAACGTGTTCGGGTTTTCTTCGGGCATAACAAGGAATATGGCTGACTTCTGATTGCAGAATTTCTCTGCATCAATTTCCGTATCAAAGCACAGTATTTGTTCGAGTTCTGAATCAAGGAAGGTGTTAAGTCTTGAGAGTGCTGTTGACATAACTGACGCCATACTCTGCTCGGCGGTGTTCAGTGCTGCGCCTGCAAACCATTTCGCCTTGTGGTCATCGGGAAGCAGTTCGAGCAGCAACTGAAATTGATTCTTTTTCTTTTGCCTGCGATCTGTTGACGGAGCAAAGAGTTCCTGAATAATTTTGAAGACAGATACAATATGTCTTTCTTCGGGTTTGCAGAATTCCGCAACAAGCAATATCGTAGCAGTCAGTAATCCTTCGGCGGCATCATAGAAGTATGCGTTCTGACCAAAGGAAGCCGCATCCATGCCCGACAGTATGATTGTTTTGGAGATGATTTTTGCATACTTTTCCGCCTTTGCTTTATACACCAGTTTATCGGGATCATCGGCATATAAATCCATATATTTGTTGACAAGGTGCAGAAGATTATTGCCGTTACTTTTGGTCGGATTTCGCAGGTCAATTACAGATATGTTGTATCCGTAATACTTCTTTGCAATTGTTCCGTAGTTTCTCATGATATCGCCCTTTGTGTCGGTTGAGAGAAAACTCATCCCGCTTGCAAGGGCGTATTCGATACACGGGTACATCCAATATGCAGTTTTACCGACACCTGCCGCACCTATCATTAAAGCATGAACATCGCCTGTATCAATGAGTGCTGTGATGTTTCCTTTTGTTCCGTTACAACCAACAACGATACCTTGTTCTTCGGTTTTAGGTAACTCTTTACCTTTTCTCCACGCCTTTGGATTGAACGGAATTGATTTGTACATAGTGCGAATTTCCTTTTTCATAGCCCATCGTGCCGTACCATGTTGACCGTCACCAACAGTTTTGTTCTTGATTCTGTTAAGACTGTACATATGAGAGAGTAAGGTAACGCCGCCGAGAACGATAAACATAACCGTGGCGGCAATAATCAGTCCTATTGGATTGCTTGGCTGCATTGTTCTTCCTCACTTTCTACAAGTTCTTTCAAATCCTCATTCCAATCTTTATTGTTTGGCACAAGGATTTTGCAGTCGTATCCCATTTCCGATAACTTGGTTGCAATTCGCTCATCAAACTCCAGTCCTTTCAGATCGTTATCCAAGCAAAGATACACTTTGTTCAGTTCGGGATTATCTTTAAGGCATTGAATAAGAGCCATATCCGAAACGCCGCAGGCGGCAACATAGGTATGTTCCTGCCATTCCTTATCATTCATACAGACAAACGATATAAGGTCAATCGGTGCCTCAAACAGATACACTTCATTACTTGTGCCGTTCCAATGGAAACTGTATTTGTCATCGCTGCTTTCAATGTTGCCTTTGAAGTTTCCGTACACTCCTCGCAGATGAGCGTGTTTAGCTTCTTCGTTTTCATCAATGCCTACAAACACGACATTCTTGTATCCCTTGTTTGAAGTCTGATATATCAATCCTGCGTCAATGAAATCTTCAACAACATCTTCGTCAATTTTTCTGACTTCAATCAAATAATTCTCCGCCGCATCGTTTGAGCTATCCTCCGGCGGAAGCCGAAAGGGTTTCGGTGTATGCGGCTGATATACTCTCGGCTTTGTGTAGATTGTTTCTCCGCCTTTGCCGTCAAGCAGATAATTTACTGCATCGGCAAAGGATTTATTCATAAACCTGCGGACAAAGTCAATGGCGTTGCCTCGCTTGTGTTCGTACTGATGATAGAATATGTTTCCTTTGATGCTGACTTTTTGGTCGCCGTCATACCAACGATACCAGCTTCCTTCTTTTTTTAGGTCTTCACCTTGTGATTTGAGAAGGTCAACCAAATCAACCTGTCCGGCTCTTTCTATTTCTTCATCTGAAAATTTAATGTAAGGCATATCATTCTCCTTTGTTATGAGGTTGTTTTGATTTAACTTTGTAACGAGGACACCTTATCAGAACCGCACGAAAACTTTGCTTGCAACCAAATCGGCAGGTTAAGCACTTTTTGTTATACTCAATCTTTCCGAATTCATTTTTAAAGAACGCCCAGTTCGTTCTTGGTTTCTTGGATTTGCTCAAATACAACACCTCCTGAAAGTTAATCTTTTAGAGGTATATATCCCTCATAAAAAACGGGACAAAACGCAGGGTTTTGTCCTAACATTTCGCCTGTATCGTCTTTTTATTCTTTTGGCGGATAGTTTCTCTAACTGCTGCAAGTCATCGTTATTTGGCGTTTCAGATGTACTTAAAATAGAAAAATCGCAGCACTTTTTGTACTGCGATTCTTTTCATATTATTCGCTTTTACATAGTGATTACCGACTGATAGTCTTCTGCAACGTCTTCGTCTACATCTGCATCGGTATCGTCAACTCTTTGAGCAGGCGTTTGCGCCATTCCTTGCAAGGTTTTGATTCTGTCTGTTACAGATTTGATGATTGTTTGCTTTCTTTCTTCATCGATAAAGTCATTATCATTATCGCTCAGGATATCATATATTTCCTTATCAATACCCTTCAGGCTTTCGAAGTCTATCCAGTCAAACGATGACACCAATTTTATTTGTTCTTCGTGTGTTTTCTTAAACGGTTTGCAGCCAAAGCGATTGAAGCGGTTTGTCAGTCTGTCATATCCGAGAGATGAGCCGCTGTCATAGATAGGAGCTACGCCTATCCATTCTAATGTTTCTGCATTGCGGATCAATCCGAAATTGTTTTGGTGCCTATCTTCATTTGAGATGATATAGTCCACAACAATCATTCGGTCAACCTGCTGGGCGATGTCGTCAACACCTAACGCTTTACAACAGTTGATATAGTGCTGATAAACTGATGTGCTGTTATCCTTCTTTTGCGTCTGCATAACTCTCCATGCACTTACCAAGTCAGTGTTGTTGTCAACAAAGTCTTCGCAAACGCTGTACGGTTCTCCGTCATCCCAGATAATTGTATACGGAATATGCTTTATTCCAAGTCTGCGCATAACTGCAGAAGCAATTACCTCGTTAAACGGTTGCTGCATAAACGGATTACTTCCCGCTTTAATCAAGCATCGTTTACCGTCGATGATTTTCCATCTTTTCTTTAAGAAACCATCTGAGGTATTATCAGGCGAACTGAGATTGATGTGTTTTGAGCTCTTGCCTTTACCGAACAGAATGTCACCGATGTCTTCCGAAAACGGATTGTCGAAGAAGTTTACGTCTTTCCATTCAATATCTGAATTAATCGGCTTTATCCAATACTGGTCTGACAGACTTAATCCGAAACACTTTGTCAAGAGCATAGTGCTGTCGGTAATGTTAAGTTGTTTCAACGCCTTTTCGACACCCGAACGACTTGTGGGGATTGCTCTGTCCTTCCACCATTCTCCAAGTGCGGCTCTGTCGATTATACCTTTTTTATATCCGACACCGACAGGAAGATGACGATAATCATACACCTGACCGATTTTCGAGATATATCCGGTTTGTTCGCTTATATGCAGTTCGGCAATCTGAACATTCTTATGCATCAGAATATAATTCATAATCGTCCCTCCTGTTTTAGTCTTTTTTTCATTATACACATTATTCCTTTCAAAATCAACTTAAAGATATTATTACATAGATATTTTCAAGCCGTGAGCTCGTTTCTTCTCATCAATCTTTTTCCTCTCTTTGCGATCAACAGTCTGTGGCTTTTTCTGACGGTTGTCGTTCTGCTTCTTAACAAGGTTTGAAATGTGGTGCAGAAAACTGATTGTTCCGGTTGCGAAATAACTATCTCGCTGTTTGTGGATGTTATACAGCATCTGCTCTGCATACTCATTTCCTTGTTCAGCGGCATATTTGAGATATGCAATAGCGGCTTGGTAATCTTTTGCTATACCGTCAGTTCCGTAATAGTAGAGTTTGCCGAGTTGATAATATGCAAATATATTTCCTTTTTCGCCCGCAAGAGAATAAAATTCGATTGCTTTTCTCATATCGAGTTTTGTTGGCTCGGAGGAATATATTTTTCCAAGCAAATAGGCAGCATTCGAATTTTCCTTTGATGCTGCCTTTTTTAAATACTCAATTGCTTTTTCCAAATCTCTTGGAGTGTCGGTGCCTCTGTATAGAATCTTGCCGAGATAGTATTCTGCGTAGACAAAGTTTTTGTCTGCTGATTCCGTAATGAACTTCAATCCGTTTTCTGTATCCTTTTCAATCTCTGTACCGTCAAAGAACAGTTTACCGATTGTATAGGCAGCATATTTGTTGCCTTTCTCGGCAGAGGAAAGCAGAAGGTCAACGGCTCTTACTATATCTTTCGGTAAGTCTTCACCTTTAAGCAAAGTCTTTCCGAGCAGATATTCTGCATATTCATTTCCCTTAACTATCGCTCTCTCCAACCATTCAGCCGCTTTTTCAATATTCTTTCCCTGATGAATACCGTTCAGGAATATCTTGCCGAGTTGATACATAGCAACGTCATTTCCTTTTTTGGCTGATTTTTCAAACCACATTACTGCATCATCGGGACTGAATTCGGAATTGTCTTTATCCAGCAGATATCTCGCAAGTTTATACTGCGACCAATGATTTCCTTTTCTTGCAGATGCAAGAAGTGAAAGATACTCGGCGCTCAATTCGGGAACGTCACTTTCCGTTTCTTCGTCAGGAACATCGATGTCCATCGGTTCGGAATCAATCACTTCGGAATCAGCGATTATATTCAGTGCTTCCGTTATAATCATATTCTTAATAGGTTTGAATTCCTTGTTCTGTGACAGAGGTATCTTTTCGGGGAGTGTGTCAGAATATGTTTTCAGCACTTCGTATCTGCTCTCATACCATAGGTTGTACAGTGATGAGATTCTCTCGTCTTTTTCAAGTTCACACACTATTTCGTCAATAATGTTTTTGATTGCAGGCGATAAATATCCGTACACCTTTTTACCTTTTGTCTTTGAGAGTCTTTCGGCAAGCGATGTAAGCAACATTTCAATCTGCGGATTATCACACATACCCGAATTGATTTGTGCAACGAGCTGCTGCACAATCTCTCGGCTTGTCTGCTTGAGTTCATCTCTGTCGGTAGTCTGCTTTTCATAAACAGAAATCAAGTCCTGTTCAAAAATACTTTTTGCAAGAGAAGAACGCATCGCCTCTACACCTTTTTTATTCAAATATCCCTGATTGGTTTTACTTGAATATGCAATCAGGTGTATGTGTGGGTGATGCGTTTCGTTATGAAAGGCGGCATACCAATTTAGGTTTTCCATCGGTATTTTCAGGCTCTCGGACAACTGAGGCACTTGGGTTCGGAGCATATCTCTCCATCGCTTTCCGTTATTGAAGCCAAGCCGTTCTGCATCTTCTCTGCGTAGTGAAATGATTACGGTATACACATTACCCTGAAAGTTATTCAGTTCTTCCGACACTTTTGAGAGTTTGATTTTAACACCGTCATTGGTAAACAAACCATGTGATCCGAACCGCTCGGCACGAGGACGGGTAGCGATATAGTCAGCATAGGTTTTTGAACCTTTGATTTCAAACATATTATCTTCCAAAGTTCTGCTGATAAGTTCAGAGGCGTTTCCGCGATTTCTGTTTTTGATGTAATCCTGATACTCAATTGATTCCTTTGCATCGGGGAAATCAATCAGCATCTGTTTTATGAATTCACTTTGCTTTTTAGTTTCGGGAGCAAACTTTTTTGACTCGTCAATCTTCTCCACTCCTGAACGTGTGGCAATGTATCTCACATAATTACCGATAGTATTTCTGTCCGATGCTTTCAGGTACTTGAATTTTGTAACGAGCTTTGCCATTACAATTCACCGTGCTGCCAGAGTTCGGCTGTATCAAAATCAAAATCACCGCTCAACCTTTTGACTTCGTTTACACATTCGCCGCGCAGACGGTCAAGCGTAACCTTGTCAAGTTTGTGGCTCGCTGCAATCAAATTCATAGTGATAGCGAGCTCTACAGCGAATTTAAATATCACTCTTGACAATTTATTTTCGCTTTCCTCAACAATACTTTTTACTGTTGAGGTGACAACGGAAGAATAAAAATCTCGGTTTTCCTTCTGAGAAAGATAACCGAGATAAAAAATAACCGCCTCTTCAACCAAATCATTTTTGGTTCTGAAGCCAAGCTGTTTATATGATTTGTTGATCTTATCAATCAATTCTTCCGACAGCCATACGGTATATCGTTTCTTTACGATTTTGTCTTCATTTTCTGCCATAAGTCCCTCCAAATGTTAAAAGCGTCAAAACTGTGTCCGAAAACCTTGCTATTTCGTGATTTTCAAGAATAAAGCGTTATTCACGGAAAAACATCGATAAAAAAGCGTCAAAAGCAAAAGACCCGAAAGTCTTGAAACAGTCGGCATTGCCGGCTGATGTGAGACGAGCACGGCGCATAAAAGCGCCGGCTCTTTCTCCTGCTTTATTTTCGAAACTCCCAAATGCGCTGAAATATGCCGAATCCGTATTACATCTGCTGCGTGTCCATATCGCTGTTCGTCCTGACTTCTAACTCTGTAAGCTCGGCATTGAACTTTTTAATATACTGTTCAAGATGCTCAATGTCATCCATATAGTATTTGTTATCGTCATTCAGCAGAGCGCTTGAGGCACGGTAGAAGTATTCAATTTCAAAACTGCGCCAGTCGGGATTGTCATGGGTTTTAATATCAATTATACCTTCACCGATATCGAACTTTGCTACCACGCCGATTCTATCGTCCTTGCCGCAGGCTGCACTCATAATATCAAATGCAGGTTCGTTAATAACATCTGTATCACCGAAATAGTTTTTGAGCGACATCATATCGTATCTTTCCATATCGGTATACATATATTCAGCAAAGATTTTTGCGACATCAACAAACGATTTGCTTTCAAACGAAGTGATATATACTTCATCGTCATCGTCCTTGAGCATAATTAAAGCAAATCTGTTCTTGGAATTATCACGAGATTCCATTTCCTGATCTGCTTTGATTTTATATGCAAGTTCCGGCGGGACTACCTCGTCATAGAGATTGTCAAGCTCATATTCAATGAACCCTTCAAGCGTTCCCTCATAGTTTTTGGCAAGCGCTTCCAGTTTACGAGCGTCATAATTAATAATGATATTATCTGTTCTCATGAGTTCTCCTTCGTCTGACCTTTGATAGTGGACTTCGCCTTTGCTATAGACTTTGCACTGTCACCGTCTTCCTGCATTGCAAAGAATTCTTTAACCTGAGCGGGAACAAGTTTCGAGTATAGATTATCAACAGCCTTTGCGAGCTCATCGTCCAATGAAATGTTTTTCTTTTTCAAATATGGTTTGAGTGTGTTCAGTTTGGTTTCATCAACCTGAACCGTTATATTAGCTTTTTTCAATTCATACACCTCACATTGTCATTCCTATTTCTTCATCGTCTTCTTCAAACACATCAGAGGTTTCATCGTCATTAGGAAGTTCAGTGCCATTTGTTTCCTGCATCTTTATTTCCCGTTCAAGAATATATTGCGGGATGGGCTTGTGTGATTTTATAAGCACCTTTGATTCGTCATAATCTAAAGCAGGAAGAATTCTCTGCTTTAGAACATTGAACAGCGTTTCCGTGTCAAACTTGGATTCAACAAATAATTCGTCATCCACTTTAATCGGTGCATCCATTTGCTCCGGGGTATCCGATACGATAATTCTGTCACGTCCGTAAACCTTATTTCGCATACCCATAAGCGTATCATGGTTTTGAGGATTTGAATTGCAGTCTTTAAGAATAGTTTCAAAAGCATTTTTCCACTTCTTCACCTGTATGGATTTCCCGTTCGGCAAAGTGATTTCTAAGGGCTTTCTTCCCTTGAAATATGCTGATATGGTGGTTAATCGTTTTTGAGTTTCTTCTTCCTTGTTTTCCGAATCCTGATATTCAAAAGCGAGTTGAAGCAAACTCACATATTCATCAGCCTGACGATGCATGAGTTCGCTGATTTCGCTAATCAGTTTTTGAATGTCTTTTGTCATTGTTCAATTACTCCCTCGTTTGATGTGTTCCATTCTTCCTCGTTGTCGGTAGCACCTTCCATACTCGGAAGGCTGTGCGGAAAGGTGCTGTCTTCGTTACTGATTGAAATATTCTTAACCAAGCAAGAGTCAAAGGATGCGCGAATAAACTCGCAGTCACTGAACCTTGAACCTTTCATATTTGCGTGAGTGAAGAATGAGTTTTGAAATTTGCACTTTTCAAAGGAACAGTTGATAAACTCCGTTTCTTCAGCAGTGAGTCCGGTAAAATCGCAGTTAATAAACTTCGCGTCTTTTGCCTTTGCCGAAACTAATTCGGCGTTTCTGAAATTACAGTTTTGCATAACCACATTACCAAGTTCAGCACCTATAAGGTTCTTGCCGTCAAAATCTATATTGAAATACTTGCAGTCGGTGAGATCAGCCTTTTCTCCTTCATCGCCGCTGTATATCCAAAGAACATGTTTGGCACACATTATTTCGACTTCATCGCTGCACGCTTCGTCAAAGTAATGCTCGTCGTCATATTTGTTTGTGGAGTTCAAATATTCTTCCTTGGGATAAAGCATCATTTCTCCGCCTGCTTCGTCAACGAATGCAAATTCATCCCTGCCGAAGAGCATTTCCTTTATGAGATCCAAATCGAACGGTGGATGACCGAGTTCTTCGTTTATGTCTGATAAATAGAATGAATAGCAGCCGTCTTCACAATTAGTAATTGCTTTCTTAACGATATCGTCGACTTCTTCTGTAATTGCCTTTGCATATTCACATACCATTTTTGGCAATTCGAGAAACGGCGATTTAACCGCCTGACGCGCATTTGGAAAGTATGCAGAGTATCTTGCGTAGACTGTGCCTTGCGTATCAATAATGATTCCGTCATTTCCGTCCTTATCAAGCAGAACAATACAATGATATCCGACGGTTTCTTTTTCCTTCATATATTCTGCATAGTCGGCAATGAAATCGTGCTCACCGAGCAGATGAGATTTAAAGTATTCAAATTCGTTGTGAGGTGCCTCAATTATGTTGTCCACCTCATATTCGTGTGGCTCAAATGAAGTTTCCTTGCATCTTAGAGTCGCGTTAATTCTCACTGTATAACACCTCCGTTAATAAGGTCGTAGTCTTCGTCAAACAATATGTCGAATCCTTCTTCTTTTATTTCGTCTTCGGATAAGCCAAGACTATTTGAAAGTATTTCCTTTAAGTCATCGCCTCTGAAGTGTTCCGAAAACCAATCAAGAGCATTGTCAAGCACTTCGTGTTCTCTTTCTTCTGTCATAGTTTCTCCTTCAGATAAACATCAGTTGTCCGTATTCATTTTTCTCGTAGGTTATATCGCTTTCTGATAAATTCTCACCGTCAATGAGTAGTCTGTTCTCCCAATTGCCAACCACATACATCGGTGTAAACCATGTTGACCAAACTCCGTTTGTCAGACTGTTTCCGTGATATATAACGGCAGGAATTCCGTATAGTGACAATTGAAGATACGACATATACACGCACTTGATATCTATGTCCACTCCGGTTACAAGCAGTTGCTGTTGGGGATTAAGCTTGTTTTTGTGCATAGCCTGAGCAAAGCCCAGCACCATTCCACCACTGCCGATACAGGGCTCACACAGCGAGGTAAAACCCTTGTTGTATAACGTTTCACCAACCTTATCGGTTAGTCTTGCATCCGTATCCATTAAGTTTATTTCTCCCATAAATTCACAGATGTGTGAGGGAGTGAAAAACTGTCCATTGTATTTGTCGTGCAAATTAAGGGCATGGAATACTTCGCCGAGTATGTCTTTATATCCAACGGTGGTAATTTTCTCTGTCATTACTTTCATCAGTACTGCAAGGCAGTTTGAAAGTTTATCCATTTCTTCATCGGTATATCCGCTTTTTATTCGTTGATACTCTTTTTCCCGTTCTTCATAGTGTATAGGATCAACGAAGCTCGAAATGGATATGGCGGATATTGCAAGCCAGTCCTCAAACACTTGATACACCGCTTTGTTGCTGCTTACTGATTGCAAGGCAGCACATAGTTCTTTGCAGTCGGTTGGCATATATGCGGTTGTTTTCTTTCCCATTGATTATTACCTTTCCGTTTTTGTAAACAAAGAATGTCACAAAGAGCTTCTGTAATCCAGCCAAATTCTGAATAGTTATCAATTCAGACACACTTTCATTGCAATTGAGACATATCTTCGCTTGGGATATCGTATTTAGCTAAATCTCTCAAATAATCGAGATCAACTATTATCTCTGCTTCGCCCCTTCTGCTAAACAGGGCGAGAATGTTTTTCTTATCAATGCTCGCCTCATATACTACCCCGTCCTCGTCAAAACGCTTTGCGAACCATTCCGCTTTGTCAGGATCCAGCGTCCACGACAATTGCAACACTTTGTTTGGTCTGTCGCTTTTAACGCCACGATAAACATTGACTGTGTCGGGGAGCTCATTATACTGCTGCAATTCATCGGCATCCATCAAGGATTCTTTATCTGCATTTTTAAATAGTTTGATGAATTCGCTCGGCTTAAAGTTTGAATCGTTGCTTGGCATTTCTGTCCGTATCCATGCATCTGACAGAAGGGATGAAAAATCTTTTTGTGATAAATACGGTATTGCGAATTTTACAAACGCAAGCGCATAGGGCTTGTTGATTAAAAAATACAAGCTGTATGGCTTATCGGTTTCATTAATAATGTCCGTCATGCCTTTTCGCCATGTATTCAAATCCTCTTCGCTTTCAACAAGATTAAGCATTCTTATCTCGCCGTTTATCACTTGTGCCGTTGTACCGGTGCTTGTGAATGGATGTGATACGACAATAGGTGAAAACCTTGTTTTCTGTATGTCCAAATACAAAAGGCTCAAAGCGAGTTCTTTGAGCCCTTCCATATTTGTTTCCTGCGGAAATCTAATCAAAATAGTCGTGTCCTACAATCTTGTTAAATTCTGCTTTTGTGATGGCAATCTCGGTTCCGATAATCTGGTCGAGGTCACTTTTGGTGAAAGCGGCAATTAACCAGTTTGCCATACTGCAAAGCTGACAGCTCACTCTGTCATAAGTGGGCATTTTCGCTTTTTTGATGAGGTCGTCGTAATTCTTATCGACATAATTAATTAAGCCAGTATATTCTGAATCGTTTTCTTTCCAGTCGTAATCCTCGTCAGAAATAAGGTAGAATTTATCAATACAGTTCTTTCTGTATTTATCATCTTCGGTATATACTCTGCATACAAATCCGCATTCGGTTTCATTATTTTTACCTTCTCTGCGGATAATATTGCTGTAGTCCTTGTCAATAATGAATCCTCTGTATTTCATTTTCTTTCCCTCCTTATATTATTCTTCAACATAGTTTATATACGGAACCTTGCACCATCCCTGCCAGTGATTGTATGACAGTTTGGTTTTGATAACGCCGTCCCAGGTGTTCGCTGCCTGAATCACCCAGCCATTGCCGATATATACGCCGATATGTCCGTCTTGCCAAACTGCAAGTCCGGGGATTTCGGGCATCGTGCTCATTGGGCCTTTTTCAGTGGCTGCTGCATACATACCGTTTGCCGTGACATCCTTCATTCCGTTGGAGCCGTATTCAATCTTACCTGTAGTAGCGTTGTACCATCCGTATCCTTTTATGAGACCGCAACAGTCCGACACTCGCTTCCCCATCCAGTGTGAACGGATATAGTCTTCCTTGTCGGACACCATTCCGCCGAACACGCTTTCAAGGGATTTGAGTTCGGATTCTGT
The DNA here is from genome assembly GCA_905234495.1 of uncultured Eubacterium sp. Taxonomy (GTDB): domain Bacteria; phylum Bacillota; class Clostridia; order Oscillospirales; family Acutalibacteraceae; genus Eubacterium_R. The sequence continues at coordinate 119,104 of CAJOHE010000007.1, forward strand.
CAGCACCTGTCCGTGACTTCCGTAAACATATCCCCAGCCGTTGTCGTAGGCATACTGAGCCCACTGCACGAGTCCGAGATTTGTTTTCTCGGCGGGGATGTCTTTTATGTCAATAACATTGTTCTTGATGGTGCTCATAAGATGATCGTAATCGGTTTTATTGATACTGACTCCGAACGTTGATTCAAGAAGAGAAATGAGACCGTCATCATCGGATGCCTGTTCATAGCAGTCCGCATACTTGGTTATGAAGTCGCTGTCTGACTTTTCAATATCATAGAAAACGCAAAAGTATAGTGCCTGCGCTTTCTTAATTGTAAGAGCGTCAAGATTGCGACTTGCGAACTCCATGCTGATAGCATTCATGACATCGTCTAAATATTGAAGACTATCCTTCGTTTCAGATGACATATTTGCCTCAATTATCTGCATAGCAGCATCCGTATCGATTTCTACATCTTTTGCACTTCCGAGAATTGAAGAAAGCACAATTATCGGAAGCATGATTATCATGAGCAAGCCGACTATGATTGCCGCTATAGCCGTTCTGCCTCTTTTGTCACTTGCTATGACAGTGGCGGTCTTTACGGCAACAACTTCTGCACTCATAAACTCATCTCCGTTTCTTCAGACTCTGTTTCGTTTTGAATGCTTTTAAGAAAGAATTCTTTACAGTCAAACCTTGATATCGTAAAACCGGCAGATTGATTTTTGTCAGGGTTGTAATCACAAAAGTCTGCTGTTTTTGCTGCTTTTGTGCCAACAATCATTTTTTGCGACACGAGACCATTGAAAACCGTTCTGTCATACTCTCGGTCTGTACCATAATACAGGGTTATGGTATCACCGATGCGAAGCGGCGTTCCCTGTGTATCGAGGAGTTCGGTTTCATCGCCTAAGAAGCCAACAACTTCGTTATATGATTCATTGTCGGATGTGATAAAGCAGTTCTCCGTGAGATCAGTTCCATAGATGTTATCTCTTTCGAGAAGCAGTCCGCCGATTCTGCGAATCGTTTCATACTTTTCAGTATTTGACAGAGAGAAAGTGTTTTGTGAAAGATTATCCTTTAATGTTTCAATCTTGTTTGTCAAATCCATAAATCTTCTCTCTTGGTTGTCATCATTGTAGTTTATCTGAATGCCGCTTTCGGTAATAACATCGAGGATTTTTCCCTGTATTTCCTTTGCGATATAGAAATCAATGCAATCATCGGGTCCTGGATATGACAATTCAATTCCGAGCTTTTTGCAGTATGACTGAAATAATTCATAACAAGCATCTTCGAGCTCGTCAAAGAATCCCAACCCTCTGGCATCAACCAATGGTGCTGAAAGAGCCCTGACTTCATCGCCAATGCTGTATGATTTCAGGTTCATTATCTGCCACCTGCTTTGCCAAACATTTTCTGCTTAAAGTCGGGTGCGATAACCTGAAGGAGATATCTCTCATTACCGCACCTGTAAAGACAGGTTCCGCGTTCCGGATACTTAATCAGTTCAAACTCGGAGTCTTCAAGCTGCATGATATCCATATATGTTTTCGGTTCGATATTACCTGCGTTGAAGAGGAACTGATGTGTCGGAATTGAGAATAACGGTTTCGTGTATTCTCTGATTCCCTCGAGCATAAAATCCTCAATATTCTGCGATGCAAGAATGACTGCGCTTTCCTTTTTACGAACACGCTTGGAGGCATTTCGAATGTACTCGATTGCCGTCATGTTCGTGAGGAATAAATAAAGCTCGTCAATAGCAGCAACCGTGTTGCCTTTGCCGAGCAGTTCATTTGTCATATATGAAAGCACATTGAAGAGCATTGCATCTTTAAGTCGCTTGTTTGTATCAAGCAGTCCTTTTACACCAAAGCAGAGGAAGGAATCGTCAACGATGTTTGTGTGTCCGTTGAAGTATTTGCTTTCCGTTCCTACGCACATTGAGTTAAGACCGAGGCACAGCGACTGCAGGGTTTCTTCCTTGTAGATGTTTTTGATGTTCTTTTGATATCCCTTGTACTCGGTTTCAAGCAGACTGTAAAGGTCCTCCATAATCGGATAGTCTGTTTCCTTGAGTCTGCTGAAGTCGGTATAGTCAGTAATACCGAAGTTCTTATAGAGCTTTGTCAGTATGATTTCAAGAGTATCAAGTTCTTCATCACTGAAATCCTTATATGCTCTGAAGAAGTCTTTGAGATAAGCGATGTGCTGCGATAGCCTTGTTACCTTGCGGAATGCGTTTGGCATGCTTTCGTCAACATCTTCATCATCGTCAAAGTCACCGAGGGACTTTGGTTCAAGTGGGTTGATAATATATCTGCCCGACATGAAGTCGATGTAGCAGCCGCCGAGAGCTCTTGTCAGTTCCTCATACTCTGCTTCAGGATCAAGTGAGATGATTCTCTTTCCCGATTCACGAAGATTTGTGAGAATAAGTTTGAGCAGAAAAGATTTGCCCTGACCGGAGTTGCCGAGAATAAGGCAATTCGCATTTGTCTTGTCTTCTGCTCTGCGGTCAAAATCAACGAGAATGTTTGTACCGTATTTATCTCTGCCGATGAATAACCCCTTCGGGTCCGTTTTACCTGAATAGTTAAAGGGGTAAAGGTTTGCTACCGATGAAGCAGGAAGTACTCGTTCAAACTGTTCTCTGAACACATTGTATCCTGTAGGGAGAACCGAGAGAAAACCTTCCTTTTGACGAAGTGTGAGTCTGTCAACCGTCATCTTTGAACGGGTAAGTTCCATAGTGATTTCCGACTGAAGCTCACGGAGCTTATCCATGTTTTCCGCTTTAAGTTCGAGGTATACGGCGAGATGAAGGAGTGGTTCCTTGTTCTTACGAAGGTTTGCAATCAACGTTACAACATCCTCAAGATTTCCTTCTGCCGTAATGTTTTCCATAGCATCATCGCTACCGGTGTGGAGTTTGTTTCTCCTTGTGGCATTCTGAATAATCTTTCTCTGCTCAAAGGCATCGACTATTCTCGAATAGAGTCTGACCGTAACATTGTTTCTGTCGGCGAGCTGTGAGAATAGGGCGAGTTCTTCCGTTGTCGGAGGATACTCTTTTATCGCCCATACGCATCTATATGAGTCACCGATGATATAGTGGTCTGATAAGAACTTTATTGTTGAGGGGAGAATTCGGTCAAAGAAATCTTTGATTCGGATTTCTTCCTTTTCTTCCTCTGTTAATTCAACTTTCTTTTTCCTTAACATGAACCTTCACTCCTTTTTGCAATTACTATAAGTCTTCCGTTTGTCTTCGAATACTCGCAGGTTGAAAGGGTTAAGAAAGAATCCCCATATTCCATAGTTCCGTTAATGGTGTACAGGGATTTGCTCTCTATATGTGTTTTGAGTTCGCCGAATATCGTTTCATCAACCGTATCGGTATATGAATACCACGCATCGTCATTCTGCACTCTTGCCACGGCGATAACTACATACCTTCTGCATCCGGTTGGGGTTATCAGCTTAACTATGGGATTGTTGACACCGAAGTCTTTCTGCCTGTATTTCAGCACTTCTGCAAACATCGTGCCGTCACGCATATTGTGTCCGTAGACGATGAGATTTGGACCGTTTTTCATATCACAAGCAGCGTCAACGAAAGGCGTTCCGATATATGAATACTCTTTTTGAAAGTTTCTGCGCAGATAGTATTGCGGATTGTCCTTCGTCTGCATAATGGGATAGTCAATCTTCGTGTTTTCAATCCTTACCCAGCCAACACAGTCGGCGTTTTCAAGGATAAGGTCAAGTATTCCGTTATCGGTATTGTCATCGTTTTCATCATATGTGATTTTCGGCGCCGTATCCTTATACCATTTCTGCTGATTCAAATCCGTATTAAAATCATACGCCAGTTTGGTTACAACACCGCCGAATGTACAGAGACATATTACTGCAAGAATACTAAACAACCACTTCTTTAAGTTTCTCATTATCAAATGCATCCTTTCCGTCAATATCGGGTATCATTTCGCCCTGCATTGAAGCGCCGAAGTAAATAGCAAGAAAGCGTTTGATGTCATCCTTGTTCATTTTCTTGACTTCAAAGCCCTGCTCAGCGATTGCTTTCTCAACACGGTTAATCTGATTAAATATCTGTTCTTCCTTCTCTTTTCTGAATCGAATTGAGAACATGAACTGTCTTGCCGTTGACATTTCAATCTGTATGTTATCGAGATAATCGATGTCGTTTTCAAGACAGAGCTTTACTGCCGAATTGGTTTCAATCTTTTTTCTTTCCAGCATAAAGTTTTTGTTATCGTCAAATCTCTCGCAAGAATCAATACACGAGATTTCAATGTTCGGCTGTGCAGAGAGCACCTGCATTAAGTGCCAGATTTTGAGCTCAATGTTTTCCTTTGAAAGCACCGAGATGTTTGTCGGGCTTATAAGAAAATATACGAGCTCTCCTTTGTTGGTCTTGAGACCCCTTTTGCTAAAGGTCTGAATACCGATGAGTTCCTGTACTGAGTTCTTGTTTTTCTTACTTTTTCTCATCCTTCACACCTTCCTTTACTTTTTTCTTTTCCGTCAGATAAGTTTTGTCCTTGAGTTCCCATTCAAAATACTGTTGTGTGCTTATAAAATAGCGTACAGCATATTTGATGAAATCAAGAATAGTTACTTCTTCCGCTCTTATGCTCAAAAAGGCATACACGGCGGTAATTACTGCCGGAATGAGAATCTTTGTTGTGGCAAGTACCATTGCCGAGAAGAGTGCGGCAACTGCAATTATGGCAAAGTCTTTAAGTGACCACAGCCACAGCGTTGCCGATGCTCTCATATTCTGTGGGTATATAAATTGCTTGTTCATCCTTAGATTCCTCCGATTTCAAGTTCGTCATTTGTTTGTTCTGCGGTTTCAACCGGATGCAGATTTTCAATATTGAAATTGTTTTTCAGATACTCCAAAATATCTTCTGCCGAATAACCCGTGTCTTTGTCAAGGAATCCCGAAATGTATATCAGACAGACAACACCGCTTTTAGGCGTTGCGCCTTCAAAAGCCCTGCCAAATTCACCGTCTGTAAGCGTGTGCAGACAGGTGCTCGGTTGCCAACTATTAATCTCGCTTCTGATTTTGTCTGCAACCTCATTAATGCCGAGAGAAACAGAAGCTGTATCTATTCCGATTGTGAAATCTTTCAGTTTCACCCAGTAAGAATGAGTAAAGCCGTTTTTTGTAAGGTTGCAAAACGGAACGCCGTCAGAAATCAGCATTTGAAATTCAATACCTTCGATTTCTAAATCATCTGTAACCTGATTTCTTAATTCTTCCGGCATATCCTTGGCAACTTCTTCTGCGGGTATAGTTTCATGACATTCTTCAATACTGATTTCGACATTACAGTCTTTCATGCTGATGTCATCGTTTTCATATCTGCACCACACATCCTTTGCATAGCCGGGATCCGATACAATGATTTGATTGAGATGTGATATTTTTCCTTCATATTTCATAGCATTTCTCCTTACTTCGCAATATTCTTTGCGAGATTTACTGCGGTAGAAGTCATATGAACAGCGCTCATCATATTGAACTTAACACTCGTATCAAGACCGAAGCGTTCCGCAATTCTCGGTACTTCTGCCGCTGCGAGCATAATGCCGATTGCAAGAAGCATATTGTCTGTCCATGTGAGAAGTCCCATAAAGAGAAGGGTTGTCTGTAAAAATGCAGTAAGGCAAAGAGCGATTACCTGCTTTATCCAGTTTGTGAAACCTTCTCCGTATCCTCTCGGAATTGAAAACATATACAGACTGCCGACTGCAATCTGAATCAAAAGTATGCCGCCGCGCTTAATGTTGTCAAAGAATATCTTTATTACGCAGTATCCGAGTGCAATGAGTGCAGCCAAATAGTACAAACTCGCATTTATCATCGTTCCCTGCGGATTAAAGGTAAAACTTATCGCATACTTTGCCACTTCTCCCAAAGTCGTTCCGGCTTGTGATGAGAAAAGGGAAACCAAATCGTGGGATAAGGTGTTCTGCAATGACACACAGAATTTATATAGTTCAATGGGTGTTACTGTGAACAGATTTACAGCCATAAATCCCTTAATCCAATTCAGTGCCGTTCCCTGAATGTTGGCTCTGCCGTTTTGGTATTCAATAGCAAGATCAAATGCCGAAACGCCGATACCCACTACAAAAAGCGACCAGCCGAAGAGTGAAAAAAGTTTAACTACTGCTGCCACCCAAGAGAGATTGAAGATTTCGCCGCCCAAAGATGTCATGTTGGTAAAGAAATCTGCAAGCGCGTTATACACGAGTTCAAACAACCATTGGATATATCTGTTCAGTATTTTGTCAATTAAGGTGTCGGAGATACTGTCAAACGCGCCACCTATGGCATCTCCAAGTCCGCTGATAATGTCGCCCAGCCAATCAAACATCTGTTATCCATCTCCTTTCGAGTCTGAAGGACACCTTGCGGTGTCCTTCGTTTTGGTTTACATTCCTACAATACCCCAGATGTAAAGCGGAGCAGTAAGCGTAAAGATTAGACAAGCGAAAAGAATGGCAGGAGCTGCAAATTCAAACTGTCCGTGTTTTCTGTAATCGAAATATGCCGTGCCGATCTTTACGAAGAAAAGCACAGCAAGGATAACATCAATTACGGGAAATACAACATTGTTTACTACTGTCTTAATCTGTGCTTTCGCTGCGTTCCAAGTGCTTGTAATTGCACTTGAAACATCACCGGCTGCAAAAGCCGTAATTGTGAAAAATGCACTCACGACTACCAGCACAGCCAGAAAGATTGCAATCTGCTTTTTAGACGGCAATCTCAAAGTTAAGGGTTTCTTCATTTTGAGTACCTCCGTATCTTTTTCTGATTTCTTTGCATTGCATATCGTTAATATAGTGAATCGTTCTTTTGAGGGAAACCGCTGTCTTTATTTCCTCTTTCATTCCTTCAGTTACAGAGTCGCCGAATACCCAAACATGCTTTGTTGAGAGCAGCATATCAATTCCCATTGATACGCCTACCTGCCTTTGCACCTCATCGTTATCATTAAGAATCAGTGCATAAAAATGCGACATGACCGGAATCATGCCGCATCTTTCATAAACAAATTTTGAGTATGCAATAGCGTTGGCGATATTCTGCTTTGTATTTCCGCTTAACGGACTACAGATATACGCCTTTTCCATCACTCGTCATCCTCGTCTTTCTTCTTTTTGAAATAGAGAATGGCCGCACTGATTGCGCCGCCGAGTGCAACTGCACCGAGTCCGATGAGCGTGCCGTAGTTACGGTCATCACCTGTTTTCGGAGTAGTCTTCTTTGTCTTCTCGGGAACGGTAATTTTAACAGTCTGATTCTTTTCCTTGATATCGGCATGAACGGCGATTTCAACACCGTCACGGTAAAGCGTTTCAAAGACTACAAGCTCTGTAGTCACCTTGATAGCACTACTGTCGAACTTGAATTCCATATCAATGCTACCGTTACTCTTTTCGGGTGTGAATTTCACTTCGCCAGTAACCTTCTTGCCGTTTACCTTGAACGGTTCACCTGTTGACTTATCCATCAGTACGCCTTTGATAACATATTCCTTGCCGACAGTAAGGTTGGAATACTTAACCGTATCAGTAATGGTGATTTCGCCCTTTGCTTTGACTTCCTTTTTGCCGTTAGCTTTCGCTGTTGTCTTGATGCTCGGGACTTTGACAGTTACTGTCTGTCCTTTGTCTTCAAGGTCAGCATGAACGGCAAGTTCTTTTCCTTCCTTATACAGACTCTCGAATACTACGATATCCGTGTCAGATTTGATGAACTTGGAGTCAAATTCAAAGGTCACCTCAACCGAACCGCTGGGCTGTTCGGGAGTGAACGTTGCTTCGGAAGTTACTTCGCTGCCGTCAATGATGAGTGCCTTGCCTGTGGTTTTATCCATGAGAATGCCTTTTACAACATACTCTGTTCCGGGGACAAGGTGTTTGTACTCAACCGTGTCGGTAAGCGTGAAGACTTCCGTTGCGCAAATCGTTTTTTCGCCGTCAACCTCTGCGGTGGTTTTAAGCTCGGGTATAAGGTCATTTGCTACCTTTATCTCAATGACTTTACCATCTATTTCTACGTCAAAGTGGTGGATATCGGTGTTTGCAAGATAACCGGCTGCAGATTTGAGCTCTCTGATAGCCCATTTTCCGAACGGTACATTGTTAAATTCAAAGACTCCGTTTTCATCCGTTACGGCAGTGAGGATTGCTGTATCCTCGTTGAATTTAACCTCATCGTTCCTGAATAAGCCAAAGGTTGCACCCTTGATTGCCTTTTCGGTTTCTCTGTCAAACTTGTATCCCTTAACGGAGCCGTAAATGAGTTTGTTCTCAATGGCTTCGTCTTTGCCGAAGTCAATATTGATGGTTTCTACTTCCTGTCCCTGATACTCTGTATCAAAATCGAACTTTGTATCAAGAAGGATATAGTGTTCATCGGTAGCGACTTCCTTTGCGTACCACTTGAAACCAATAGGAAGGTCAACATCAAAGGCAATGTTGCCGTCTTTATCGCAGTTTGCAAGGCATACGAGCGAATCCTTCGGAATGGTTGTTCCGTCTGCTGCTGTAATGTCTTCATCCGCATAGATTCCGAACTGAACGGATTTAATCTCTCCGTTCTTGCCGATGTTGAATGTTTCGTCAATTTCCATAGTCTTTGTAAGTGTAACTGCTACTCTCTGCCTTTCATTGAATACTGAAAGTGCTGTACTCGTTACCTTTACATCCTGACCAGCATATACGAGTTCAACGTCATACTGCTGATTAGAGTTGTAGAACGTTGTAGGTGCAGTCTTTTCGACTACAGTGTATTTTCCGAGATATAACTGTTTAGACTTTGCGATTCCGTTATCGTCGGTAGTGATTTCATCCACTTTTTCTCCCTGCTGATAACGGGTTGTTCCGTCGAGTGTAGTGATGTCTTCGGCTGCGTAGATTTCAAATACTGCACCTTTAAGATCCTGTTCTTCGTAATGCGGTGTGTAAATGGTGGGAAACACGGTTTCATTTCCGTCCTCATCCATAGTTGCACCACCAACGGCAGTAACTGTTGAGAATACTTCGCCGGTCTTGGTGATTTCAATAACGCCCTTCTGTGCAAGATTCGTTTTCTTAACTTTAATCAGAGTAAGGGCGTCTTCCTTAACGCTGCCTTCCTCGGTTACATCAAATACAATAGGCGTAGAGTCAAGCACATATCCGTACGGAGCCTGCACTTCTACAAGTCTGTAACCGCTGCCGAAGTCAAGTTTTTCGGGAGTTACAAGATAGCCTTCTGCGTTTGTATAGAAGGTGTCAATCGTTGTAGGTGTCGGGTAAGTGAATGTCTGCTTAACCTTCTTTCCTGAAGGATCAAGAATCTGGAAACCTGCACCTGCGTAGGCAATCTGCTTTCCTGTTTCCGTATCAACCTTAACAATCTTTGCGTATGCTTTAAACGGTGCATTGTTGATTAAGAATCTGTAAGTGAATCCGTCCTTTGCAACATAGACATCAAAATCGGGAAGGAATGTTGCGCCTTCCTTACCCTTTGTCTGATGAACTGTATATACACCGTATGGGAGGAGCTTTGTTTCTGCAAAGCCATACTCATCGCAATCAAGAATATCCTTTTCGCTTGCCTTTGCTTTTGCATAGGAACCTGCTGATTTGAGATATACCTGAAATTCTGCTTCGGGTTCAGGAATTTCAATCTGCGTACTGCCGTCATCAGAATGTTTGATAATGGCAATCTTTCCCTTGATGACCTGTTCCTTAACGGTATTGTTCGTAGTGTTATACTCTACCGTATAGTCCTTCGGATCTGCGCCGACATTATATGTCGTGCTATTTACAAGGTATCCCTCACTTGCAGAGATTTCCTTGATTGTCCAGTCTATTCCGCAAACATAGTACTTGGTAGTGAACTGACCATTATTATCCGTTGTATAGGTGTCAACGAGAGAACCGCCTTTGTAGATGCCGTAAACTGCACCTGCAAGCGAAGCGTCACCCTGTGGAGTCTTCGTTTCAATATCTTCTTTTGTAACGGTAACTCTGAATTTCTTGAGCTTGTTTGTAAAGGTTTTGTTCGTTACCTTGTTCCACTCAATGTTTCCGGTCTGATTGGCAGGTACAACATAGCGAATTGCCGTGTTGACTTCCTCAATCGTGTATCCCGTACCGATTAGAATGTCTTTGAACGTTGCAACACCGTCTGCGTTAGTGGTTGCTGTCAGATTGATTGCTGCACCCGAGAGCGAAGTGCCTATCAGTTTGAACTTTACGCCTTCAACTAAACCGTCTTCGGAGGTTTTCGTAACGCTTAAATCTCCGCGCTTGAGAACGTTGCTAAATGATACGGATGCTGTTTCACCGCTTTTTACAGTTACGGTCTTTGACGATGCAGGGACATATCTGTCAATGCTCTGCTCTGTAACTGTGTATTTACCGGGGACAAGTTCGTTAAGTTTGATTTCGCCGTTTGAATCGGTTGTTATCGTTTTACTGAAATCCGTTCCCGTAATCGTGAACTTGATTCCCGATACCTTTCCGTCTTCAGAAGTCTTTACAAGTTTAAGGCTGCCGAGCGGTGTGATATTGCCGGAGAGTGAAAACGATACAGGATCATAATACGCAGAGTACACGAGTTTCTGATAATCTTCGCTGCCATAAGGATAGAAGAGAAGCAATTCATCGTCATCGCCTGTGTTCTCCTTGTAATATGTTCCGTTTCCGATAGCAAAGGATGTCTTCGTACAACTCTTATCTACCGTGATTTTCAGCGTATTCTTATTCGCTTCATGCACAATTTTGATGCCGTTCTTGTCCTGTGTAAAGGCAGGATAGTCTTTAAGCACCTTGTTTGTATCGGTTACCGTCAGAGAGTTTCCGGCAACAATCGTTCCGACATTTTTCGTGTCAAAGGAAGGCGTTGTATCGAGATTTTCCATATTCTTTTCGGCGTTTTCAATCCAATCGTTATAGTCGCTGTTTGAAAAATCCCAAGAAGTGCTGTCGCCCATAATAGACCACACTTTTTTCTGACACATAGCCATGTCTTTCCAATTGATAGAGTTCCCGTGTTCCATATAGTATCCGGCAAAGATCCATTTAGCCGCCGAAATGACTTTCGCACTTGAACCGGCTCTCTTTGCCTTCAGATATGACTTTTCGGGACTGGTTGTGCCGTATTCAATACAGAAAACAGGGTAGGTTGTACCGCTTTTGGTGGTTGTGTGAAGCTGATGTCCGTAATGCCACGAGACATCAATATCAATATCACTACCACCGCTGACTTTACCTAAATTCTCGGCTGCACTTGCCGTAAAAGGAATAGAGGCAAAGATAATAAGGAACGAAAGCAGAGCTGCAATCATTCCTTTAATTGCTTTTTTGGTTTTAACCATGATGATTCCTTCTTTCGTTTAGAAATGAACAAGGAAGGCTGTTGCCTTCCTTGTCTTTACTGTTTGAAGTTTAATGATACTTGAAGTTTCCGGTCCACTTTCCGCAATCGCTACACGACCACGCCTCATAACCATACGGACATTTCTTTGTGTATTCTTCCCATGTTAGTTTGCCGTCTTCGTATTGCGCGAAGTAATCAGCCATAACGGAATCTGCGTATGCCTTAACATCTGACTTTGAGGAGAACCACCGACCCATATTTCCGCAGTCAAGGCTGTGATTATTGTTATTCGTACACCTTGACTTTGTGGTACTTTCCTTCTTTGTAGTGGTTTCCTTTTTTGTCGTTGTCTGTTTCGCAGTTGTTGTTTCCTTTTTGGTTGTTTCAGCTTTCTGCGTTGTAGTTGTGTGTTCTTTGGTAGTGGTTGTTGTTCTTTGTGTTGTTTGCCTTGTAGTACTTTCTGAAGTTATTTCGCTTGTTGCTTCTTCGGAAGTATCCTTCGTTTCAGTTGAGCCCTGGTGAATTGTCGTTGGTTGCTGAAATCTTTCGGACACTTCCGATACCTGCAAAACATTCAGCGAAGTGCTTTCCTGCACGGTTTGGATACTGTCCGCGTTTGTGTTACAGGCGGAGAATACGCCTACCATTACAATTACTGCTGATATGATGGCAATTATTTTCTTGTTAGTCATATTTACCGACTCCTTTCAAACACACAGTATATTCAAAGAATCTCAAAAGTCCAGAGAAACTTTCAGTAAATCGGAATTAACTCGAAAAAGATTACATTGAGGGCTCAAGCCCCTCATCTTCATCGGAAATTTCCTCAAAATCCTGTTCGTCTGCGGCAGTCTGTGCTTCGCTCTGGCTCTGCGCTTCCTTGTACGCTTCCATTACCTTGCCGTTGAGTGCGTCATAAGCCTCTTTTGTTACGGCATGAAAGATATCTGCATACTTCTTTTCGCCGTTCTCATCCTGATAGGAACGCTGCGGCATACTCATAAAGAGACCGTTTTTACCCTCAATGATTGAGATGTTGTGAACAGCGAAAGCACCGCCGATATTTGCCGATGCATAGCCTTTGATGTGCGTATCATCGTTGCGAAGGGAGTTGATTCTGACTTTAATATCAAGTTCTTCCTTCTGCTTCTTTGTGTTTGCCGGTTTGGTACCGGACTTTGTGTTGGTTTTTGCCATAGTAATTACCTCGTTCTTTCTACATGCCGACAATTGTGAAGCCTACATCTGACTGAGTTTCATCGTCTGATATGTCTTCGGGTTCGACATATTTTTTTAAATACTTTTCGGTTTCCTCATCTGTCAGTCCCCTGAAATTTTCGCCGTCATCTCCGCAAACGAAAAATGGACCTGCAATTATTGAAGTTCCGTTATCAAGATGAATGTTTCCTTTCATCCCTATGAGCTTTCCTTCTTCATTGCATACGATTATTGTGTTGTCCCCGTTATATACGGTTTCAAGTAATCCTTTTACTGCTTTGCTCAAATCTTTATAATGATTCGGGATTTCAGTTTCAAAAGCAGGTTTGCCTGGCTCTTTGTAAACGATTTTCATCATATCGCTTGGTTTCTGTGTTTTCGTTTCATCAAATTCGATTGATTTGAAACCAATAGAATCGCAAAAGAATGCGCCCTTTTCAGTTACTACAACATCGCTCACAGAAAGTGAATAACCCCTGTAAAGCGGATGACCTACTGTATTGAACCTTTGGAATATTTCTTCCAAATCGGTTTCATCTATAACGGCATTGAAAACTTCGTCATAGGCTGACGGATTAATATTGAGATTTCCACACAGATTGTTTCTCTCGTCAGAACCAAGGAAATGCGTTCTGTCAGGATCTCTTTCGGAATTGATTTGGTAGATTTTTACTCTCATTTCAGTTCTATCCCTTCAGTTTCGCCTTCGTCATTTGTGAAATCACTATCAGACTGCTTCAATTTCTCAATAGCCCAGTCGGGAAGGTATTCATCCTTTATGACTCCGAGAAATTCATTGCGGTTATATGAGCACCTTTCATCGTCATAAAGAAAATACCCAAACACCTTTCTTCCCATTTTTGACGGATCGCATCCGAAGCCGGATGTCGCCTTAAACAATTGAAAATCGGGCGTTTTGTATTGGTCTTTAAGAAGATTTGGATTAATGACAAGCACTTTGCCCTCATAATTCAGCGGACTGTCGCTTTCAACGCAATGAGAGGGATCAAACAAACCGAGCTTGTTCCACTCATCCCTTGCCTCATCGACAAATCCGCTAAGGATTACAGGATGGACATTTATATCATATTCGGAACGAATATTGCTTTTCGGAATGTATCCGATTTCTGCCCATTCTTTGTTTGATTGAGAGTACCTGCCATCCTGTTTGTGCTGGCGGATAGTGTTTTTAAGCATATAGTTTACTCTGTTGAAGCCATACTCCTCAATAACGGATTTTGCACAGTCTTTATCGAGACAGTTATTGACATATCCTTTATGGATGGCTTCTTCAATGGCTTTTACGCATTCCACATTTGCCTTATGGCTTGCTCGCCACTTATCCACCTCACCGAAGTGTCTTGCTGTGTCAAGCGATTCGCGGTAGAGCATTACAAAATCAGCCACTTAAACCACCGCCTTGTCTGCTTGACCAATCAGCTGACAGTGCAACAAAAGCCTTATCTCTTTCTTCTTCGGGATAACGCTTAATCACTTCCGAAAGCGGTAGGCTGTTTTCGCTGACGCAGTTGTCACAATATCTCTCTTTCCTGATGATAATTGTGTTATTCGGCTGCACCTCAAAGCTCAAGAGGTCATTATATTTAACACCTACAATGTTGCGGATTTCTTCAGGGATAGTAATCCTGCCTCTTTTGCCGATGATTACAAATTTCTTTTTCATTGGACTATACCTCCTGTGTTGTAATAGTCGTTATCAAAAAATGATAATTGCCTTGATTCTTCAAAGATGTATTTTTGATTTGCCGTTGCCTGAGCCTGCAAGTCATAGTTCGCAATAATGAGTTCTTCAAACATCGCACCCGGATTTGTGCTTTGCGCCATATTATGAAGGCGCTTTACTACGTGCATATCGAAACCGTATTTTTCGGCGTATGATACAATTACGGGATCGTGATTGTAGGTTATAAGGAACTTACAGGAGCCGTTGAACTTCTTGTCAATCGCACCCATTGTTTCAAACAACCTTGCGTGTTCTTCTTCTGCAAAGTCAATGTTGTTATAATACTTCTCCGTACCACGATAGGGTGGATCGAGGAATATGAAGCAATTGTTTTTGCTCTGTTCAAGAATTACACGTTTGTAATCCCTGTTCAGAATACACACGCCCTGCAAGCGCAGGTTTGCATACCAAACACGAGCGAGTTTGCTCATCGGGCTGCGGTTATCAATTGCAAAGCTCTTACCGGTTGAGCAAAAACTGTAGAGCTGGTTCTCATAAAAAGCTACTGCTCTGTCAAGTTCTTCGTCTGTGACATCAAGTGCTCTGTCTTCATCAGTCAAAATTTCAACCGGACTGAATGGCTGTGCCAATCTCACTTTGTTGGAATTAAAAATACTCTCTGAATTGGCAGAACACATAATTCTGCCGTTAAAGTTAACGAATGCTTTGTTGTGCTGAATAACTCTGAAGAAATTAACCACGTCGCCATTATAATCATTGATGATTTCCCGTTTGACCTTTGGTTTAGATAAGAGAAATTCAGCACTACCGCAGCACGGTTCAATATATATGTCATGCTGCGGCATAAAAGCAAGGAGCGAATCTGAAATGCAAGCCTTATTGCCTGTCCAGGGCAACGGGCTGACATTTCCGGACATATTATTTCACCTCCCATCTTGCCTGAAGAGGTGAAATGCGAAAACGAGGCTGACTGTTTACGCAAATCAACCTCGTTCAGTTAGTAATTATTCAGTTTTTATTTATCATCAATACCCAATGCCTTGTCAGCAGTTTTTGCAGCAGTCACAAGGCACATGGTAGTGATACCAAGTATGGAACCTATTAACATTCCTAATAAGAATTTAATCATATTGTTAACACCTCTGTGGATTCGTCAACTATGTTGACATACTCCGATATAATTTCTCTTGCAATATACTTGTCATCGCACATTATTACTCGGTAACAAAGCTCTTTTGCTTGATCATCAAGATTGTGTTTTTCAAGTACTTGAGAAGCCTTGCGCATTATTTCAATTACGCTGACCTCGTCGGTAATTACGCAATCGGGAAGTTCATTGTAGTTCATAGCAGCACCTCACATTTCCTGCACCGATACATTGCCGGGTTCTGTTTGTTCAGTTGATTCGGGGACAAAGTCATCAACGAATAGAGCATTAAGAGTATTATCGTTCTCACCCTTCCAAACGAAATCCTGAATACGATAATTACATAACTCATCATAAGGGATGATATGCTCTGTACCGGTTTCACCTAAATGGGCATGAACAGATTCGTGGTTGCGAACCTTGACTAAATCAGCGGCGGATAAATCAATATATCCGCTTGGCGTCATAGCCTCTATGCCGTCAATCAATAAATATCTGTCAGCAATTTCAGGTATTGAGAGCCCTTTCATTTTGTTGTCAACAACTTGATACTGAACGTATTGCAAAACTGTCTGATGTGCTGCCTGTTCATTATTGTTAAGGGCAGCACGGAGACACATTTCCGTTGCTTCATCTCTCATTCCTTTGTTGATGAGTGCCCAAACTGCTTTGTTCATAGCTTCAAATGCTGATTTTGGTATGTTTCTGACGTAGCAGACAGGATTTGTATTCTCGTTAGGAAGCCTGTCAACACCGGTGCGAGTTTTGAATTCGCTCTCCGTATCAATAAAGTAGTCATTAAAATCCCACATACTGACATAGATATCTCCGTCATCTGTACAGATTTCGTGCTGTTCAAAGCCTTCTCCCAATCCATCTGAGTTCTGACCGGTAATCCACTCTTTCAGATCATTGACACCTTCTTCATCGATTTCGGCGCTCAATTCAACCTCTACGCAGCCATAATAAGTGCCGTTGACATTAACCAGTTTCCACTCAATTGACTCCAATTTTGACTTAACATCAGGATTGTCATCAAAATAATCCATCATGGTGGTGTTGTCATAGTGCTGATCTTTGTCCAACTGTCTGATGATTGCGTCAATGTTGTCACGAATATGATAATTTGAGAGAGGATATTCTTCCCCCTCATCCTTATCGTAAATCGTACCGGTCAGAGGGAAATAAAAGTTTTTCCTTAACATAAGTTCATTCCTTCGCTTTCTCCTATATATCCGTTCATATATTCCTCAACAGTTATTTCATCAGATACAATATCAGGGTAATCATCGGGAGACAGTTTTTCAAAATCAATGTACTCATCAGGTCCAAGTTTAAACGGTTCTTTGGAGAGAATCGTTCCCGAAAAATCAACGCCCACCTTTTCTTCAAGGGTGGCATAAACATATTCCGCACCTGAGCGGAATTCATATTTGAATAATCCTTCGGGAATATCATCGGGTCTGACGCGTTCTTTGGTGAACAGCACCTGTTTGCCGTATACTTCCATTAACTGAAAAAATCGCTGATCATCTTTATAAAGCAAAATATCGGGATCATTTTTGTACACGATTCCGTAAGGTGAATATGAGCCCTCGGCTGCATTAAGCACGATTGACGCCATTTCTGACGTACACATATGTTTCAGGTATTCTTTAGGGAAATTATTGTCTATGTGTTTCCCTATAAATTTCTCTACAAAGTCAATTGGATAAACACTTAGTCTATCCAGCTTATAATCTCCTATGTTGCTGATGATTTCCTTTATTCTACTGATATTCAACTCGCTTTTCTTGCTTTCCGACTCAAGCGCTGCCTTAAAGGTCATTTCTTTATTATCGTCAAAGTTTAGATAAGCATTTGCGATATTGCTGAGGTGATATATGTCTTCAAGTGAGACGAAGCGATAGTTCCAACTGTTACCAAAAACAATACTTAGTTGGGGAATAGCAGTCCTGTAATCTACAATCTGAAATTGCTTTTCTTTAAGTGAGTCCAGATAACTCCTTTCGTTTTCTTCAAAAGGAAGATGAACAGTAAAAGGAACGTTGTGGCTGTCCTCCATGACAAGCCTGAATACAAAGCCCTCTATTTTGGTATCAGCAAGGAGCATATCCTTATATACTTGATTTAACTTAAAATCCGTAGGTTCTATATAAAAGTCGCCTGAAAAGATTCCGCCTACTTTCTCTCTGTACTGCTTTCCTACCTTTTCCGAATCAAGCATATTTATTACGGATTCGGAAAGACTGCTGTATTCGGGAAGCACATCTGTATCAAGTAGCATATCGCCGAGGTCAGCGTCGTTAGTAACATGAGACATAACGGGTATATTGTCAATACTGTATGTCAGGTTGATTGCATCTCTCACACTTATCATATTGTTTTCCTTGACGATTTTGGGAAGTAGAGCATTGTAAACAGCCAATTCAGGTTCATCAAAGGAGCCTATGCGTGCCGCAAGATAATTAAGCTCATCAAGGTTAAGCTGCTCAAAGGTCAGCTCCTCAAACAGCGGAACTCTTTTACAATCTTCAATTTCAATGGGCGCCATACTGACTCGGGCAAAATCCAGTCTTGCCTCGTGTTCTGCGTCAATTATGGTTTGTGAAGATGTTGGAAGAAATAAAGAAGAATAGTATTTCTTTCCTTCTTCTATAGTGTCCTGTCCTTCAATCTCCACAAAGAAGACATCTTCATATGAACCGCTGTAATCGTTGCTGTTTTCATTAATGTGTTCAAATGCCATATCATTCTTCTCCTTCAATTATTTTTTTGATTATCTCCCCAATGGTCGCTATTACAGGCACGCTTACGGCGTTACCTGCCATTTTATACAAGTCGCCGTCACACATCCCAAGTGACTGTACAGTGTTAAACTGTTCATCGGTAAATCCCTGCAAACGCCAACACTCTATTGGCATTAGTCTGCGAATATATCCAATAAAGATATGTCCTTCCCCATCACTCATAATGAGAGCCGTCAGTTTATGATTATCGTCATTATCAAAGAGCCAGTGATTGTTCTGCTCGTCACGAATGGCAAGGATTTCTTCTTCGGAGAGTTCTTTTACAATAACCATTACGGCAGAGTGCTCTCCTTTGTGTTTACTGACTCCTGAATTATGCCTTGTCGTAATGCAGCGCGCAATTTCCGTAAACTTGGGATTTGGGTTTAAATCAACGAAGTAATAAGCCTGCGTGCTGTTGGTGGTAAGAGTGTGTGCAATCTCAGGTCCGACTCTGCCGCGTCTTGAGTTCAAAGTCAAATATGATATATCAATGCTGTCATTCGGGAATGCAAATTGATATCCGAGCTTTGTTTTGGATTTGACAGGAAGCGGAACCATATACAGTCCGCATTTTCCGCCGGACCCGCCGCCACCCGCTGTCAGTGTTATTCCGAGCCCTTCAGCGTCATAAACTCTGTTACCTTCACTTCCCGGCACTCTCCTGATAAGAGTTTGAGGATTTGTTTCATTGAAAGCCCATACTTTACCGGTGCATTTTTCTCGATGATATCCAATAATGAACACTCTTTTTCGGGATTGGGGAACTCCGAAATCTGCGCTGTTACACACTTGCCAGAACACATCATACCCCAACTCATCCAAGGCTTTAAGGATGGTCTGAAAAGTCCTGCCTTTGTCATGCGAAAGCAGCCCTTGAACGTTTTCAAGGAACAGAACTGCGGGTTTCTTAACGGCAGCAATTCGAACAATTTCGAAGAAGAGTGTGCCTCTTGTGTCGTCAAATCCCTTCCTTTTTCCAGCGATTGAAAAACTTTGGCAAGGGAAGCCGCCGCAAATAAGGTCGACATCGGGTACATCGTTTGGGTTGATTTTTGTTGCGTCTTCAAAGCATATCTCTCCTTTTGTATCATAAAGGGCCTCGTATGCTTTGCGTGCTTTTTCATCAATTTCGCAGTACGCAACACATTCGAAGCCTCCGATTTTTTCCAAGCCTGAACGGAATCCACCGATTCCGGCAAACATATCCATATATTTGATTGCCATAAGGCATCATTCTTTTTTTCGTTTTTTATTTCACCTCACATTGTTTGGATTGTTGATTCTTCTTCAAGCAGTTCGTCAACTGTCTCTTCTGTGCAAATTGCGTTTGACTCATCGTCTTCAAGGTCTTCATTAAGATCCGATTCACTCCAAGTCCATTCGTATGCACCGATACCATAAAGTCTGACAAGTTTTCCGCCAATGTTATAATCCTTACCCTCATATTCGGAAGTGAGTTCTTCAAAAGGAAAGGTTGCAACAAAGCAGTCTTTGTCTTCGTTGTATGATACCTTGCAGTTTTCGGTACTCAAAAGCTGACAAATCTTCTCTCCGACTCTTTTAGTAAACAGCGGACATTCCCAACCGTTCCAGTGTTCGTTTGTATTATAGGCGGTAAAATGTCTGTCATCACCGTCAACACATACAATGTATTTTGAGTAATCCGCTTTTTCGGCTGTGTCGAGTCTTTCTTTCAGAATTTCCTTGTCAGAGAGTCTTCTAAACGAGTCAATATTCGGAATAATGGCAAGCGTTCTTCCGTTATCCCACTTCATATGGATTTGCGCCTGGTCGTCAACAAATTCCACTGTACCTCTTGTCCCTGAGGGAACAGGGCTGTAGGTGTCGTTCATATCTTCAAGCAGAATTCTTGTTCCTTTGGGATACTGAACCTTTATCCTTTCAGCAAGGCGTTTGTTCTTTTCAAATTCGTTCATACTAATTTCCTTTCTGTAGATTTAATATGTTAGCTGTATTTAACAGTCATATCTCACGTCATCTCCTTTCATCGTCAATTAGATATATTGAATTAACACCGTATCTTTTAATAGCGACGGCATTGCATATTAAGCTGAATTCTCTTTGGGAAATTGTACTCCAGTCAGCCAAATCCTCAATCGTGATATATTTAGTACCGAGATATAAGTCTTTGGCTGCACAGAACAGGGTGTACCCGTAATTGTTTGAATTGTGCAGTCTTATTCTCTCAAGCGGAATATCGCTATACTGCAGTCTTGACCAACATTGATTCCAGACAAGTCTGTCTGCCGTTAAAAGATACACGGCTGCCACAAATGCTTTGTGCTTTTTGTTAATACCTTTAAGGGTTCTTTCAAATCTTTCCTGATGTGATTTGCTGTTGAATTTAATGTCCATTTCTTTTGACTCCTTTATAAAGATAGTTACTCTGTTGTTTATTTCTGCGTTGTTAAGACCGTACAGCAGGTCGTCAAATACTTCTTTGAATTTTGCATCTCCTGATTCAACTCGTTCCTCAATGAAGGGACATTGTATTTGACTGCATCCTGACTTGGGTCTCCAGTAAAGACAATTTATACATTTGCAATCACCCTTTTGGTATGTAATATGACTTGGATGATACATCCCGCCGCCTCTTTGTGAAGGATATCTCGGCAGTCGCATAAATCTGTCATAATTAAAATATTTCTTTGCTTTCTTATTCATCAGTTTTCCTTTCGCTTTCCATAACACCTACACTTACGGAAAGAGCGTTATTAAGTTCTATCATTTCCTGTTCATCGAGTAATCCTATACGCTCCAGCAGTCTTGATTTGTCTATCGTCCTGAGCTGTTCGGCAAGAATAACCGATTTCTTCGGCAGGCTCTCGTTTTCAATGTGAACATGCGTAGGCATATTTGACTTTAATCTGCTGGTTATGGCTGCAACGATAGTGGTAGCGCTGTAAATATTTCCCATGTTATTCTGAACGATAACAACAGGACGAATTCCTTTTTGTTCGCTGCCAACCGTTTTACCAAAATCGGCGGAGTAGATTTCGCCTCTGTTAATTAGATTCATAATTTACCTCTTATGTATATGGATGCAGAGTTGCCCCTGCATCCGAGATTGATTGGTTGATTAAGTCATATTTGCCACGCATCCCTGACTTGTGGGGATATATCAAACCGGTGCTGATTGACACCGTCATTGGAATTTCACCACTCCGATTATTACTCCGAGCCACATCTTGTGGAAGTATCATTATCCCTCGTAGCTTTTCTTCGCCGCCCTCTGTAATCAACAGAGCTTATTCACGAGTAATGCCATGCATTCTATAGAAATGGGCTTGTCCCTTTTGGAACACTACGGGAACGTATTTGATATACCGTGTATTCAATTGTCCGTGAAAAGTGAATTAACCCCTTTCACTATTCAGGACATAGATTGAAGAAAAATGACGGTCATTTACAAAAATTTTTTGAATTTTTTTCTTATTCTCATCAGGCGATGGGATATAGCCGACTGATCTACGCCACACATTTGTGCATAATCTTTTACTTTCATTTTTTCGATTACAACCTTTTCAATTAGGTCTTTTTGATCTGCCGTTAGTGATCGATATGTGTTTCGGATTTCTTTATTTTTATATTGACTCTTTAACTCGGCTTGTTGTTTAGATTCAATAATATCTCTGGTTTTGTCGATACAAGCAAAAGCCTGTCCCTCAAACCCCATTTGATTCAAAGAACAACAGTGGCGATGCTCTTTTTTGTCTTTTGAAGCAATTTCCGTGTCGCTACTTGTGAGTAAATCAATCCAAAAATTGTCAACATGTATTTCAAATCTCTCGTTGTTAGCAAATTGATATTTATATTTCATTTTGTAATCTCCTTTGAATTTTGGTTGTTTGTTCAAAATTCGGAGATTACGGATACCTAGCTATGTACGGTAGCCAAAACTCAATCATTGTTGTCCTTTCTACAAATTTCGCAGGACAACGAAATAGGAGCCTGACGAAAAATCGTCAGGCTCCTATCTTATGATGATGCTCTGTACATATAATCTAATCTATATTTGAATAAACATTACATTATTGAAATGCTTATTTTATTTCCACATTTATAACATTTTAAGACAATACCGTCTTCATTATTCTTACATTCACATATTCTCTCTGATTCTTTTACATCACATAACCTTCCTCCGCATACCGGGCAATGAACTTTCTTAACATTGCTCTGAGGAGATTTGGATATAGCTATCATTCTTCTCTTTTTCCTCTGTTCTCCAATGGATAACACTTTTCTTAAAAAATATATCCCATTATGTTTGGGACATATTTTTTTCTTTTAGTTTCTGCAATATCTCATTCCAAAAATCGTTTGAGTATCCAAGCTTGTCCGCTTCCCTTATAACTTGTTTTGCATCATCAGTGTCATTTAGATAACTTGAAATATCTGCGGCTATGTAAAAGTTGCTACTGTTACACAAATGCTTTATCTGTGCTGCTATATCATAGAAAAGGACTTTGCTTTCCTCATCTAATGTTAGCGCTTTTTCAAGCCGCATAAGGACCGTGTCGCTTGGAGGGGGTTTATTACCATTTTCAATATTTAGTAAATATGTATGGGCAATATTTGCCTTTTCGGCAAGCTCTCGAAGCGACAAATCCTTTTGTAATCTTTTTTCTTTTAGAAAAGCTCCGAAAAGATTATTGTTAAGCATTTTTTAATTGATAAACCCTTTTAACCTTTCCGGCAATCAAAAGAATACTTTCAAGTATTAAACTTAAACAAGAAGGAGCGAATAAAAACTTCAACTCTAAGATAAATGAAATAAGAACCAGTACAGATATGATTAGTAAGATTAGCCAAGAGATTTTGCGATAATGGTAACGCTCTTTATCTGTTAATGGCTTTTCAGGTGTATCAAGTGGACAAAACGCAAAAATGCATAAGACTGAAAAAGCAGTAATAACAAATAGTTGTATTTGAAATTCATATGTTTTAGATAATCTAATCAATAACACACAAACAAATATCGATATTGAGGTTATTATGTCGCAAGTTGTTTCCTTTGAGGCGTGGTAACCGCCGGCATAGAGCCTTATCAGCAAAAATGAAAAATAAAAAATAATGCTTTCAAACAAAACGTTTAAAATTGTTCCAATCATTATCGTTAAGACAAAGAAGATAAATGTACTAAAAATAATGAAGAAAGCATATTGATACATTTCAACACTATTAAATTTAGTGTTGTTATTAACAAACTTTTTTGCTGATTTTCTAGCTAACTTACCAATCATTACTTGTTGTTTGTTCTGTTGAATTTTTTTGCTTCAACCGGCTGTTTCGGCTGATAAGCAGTTACGCTTGTTGTGCTATTAGAATTAAAAGTTAATACTTTTTCCGTAAGCTTATCAACAATATTAATTACTCTCTTTTTCATCAGTAAACCTCCATTCCATATTGTTTTATATTAATTCTGACAAGCTCAATTTATAATATTCGTTTAACAAAATCAATGAAAAATGACAATTGATGAATATAAAAGTGTTAATGCAGAAAATAGTATTATATCAAAATTAATTCTTTTATATTACTAATAATTAAAATATTGCAAAACTAATTCGCTGCTAATTTGTTTTTGTTATCGTTACAAAATGTTAAAATACTTAATAGGAGATGATTGTAGATGGTACATGACTTGAAGCCTATTGGTAAAAGGATTTCTCAATGTAGAAGGAATAAGGATTTAACACAAAAGCAACTGGCGTCATTAATTAACATATCAAATAATCATTTATCTAATATTGAAAATGGTAAAACTGCACCAGGATTTGATACTTTCATTGATATTTGTTCTGTTTTAAAGGCGGATGCTGCATATATTATTGGCGGAGAAATATATTCAGATATTAACGAAGAAATAATTAAAAAACTACAAAGATGTTCTGATGAGAATAAAATTCGAATATCAAGAATTCTTGACGCTTTTGTCGATGAATAAAAACTTGAAAAATAATTTATGGCATTGTATAATTCATTTGAATTATGCAGTGCTTTTTTGTTTAGAGGTGGGAATATGAAAATCGCAATATGTGATGATATTAAAGAATATCGATTATCAATTAGAACATATACTGAAGCTTATTTTAATGACAATTATATACCATATGAAATAGTTGAATTTGAAAACGGAGCTGAATTATTGAATTCTAGTTTAGTATTTGATATTGTGTTCTTGGATATAGAATTGGGAGATTTAAACGGAATAGATGTTGCAAAACATCTACGAAAGAATAAAAATACAATAATTCTTGTTACCACTTCTTATATTCAATACTTGGACGCAGCAATGGATCTTCATGTGCTCAGATTTATAAACAAGCCGATAACACAACAAAAAATATTTTCTGCACTTAGTCGCGCACAATCTGAAATTAATGAAAAAATCATTTTTCTCAATCTTAAGAGTAATAGTATTATAAAACTTAGTATTAGCGAAATTGTATATATTGAAGCGCGAATAAAAAAAGTTAATGTTTTTACTTGCAACAATATTTATACAGTCAAAGATAGTCTCAAAACATTAAAAACTGAATTAACAGCATCGTATTTCGCTGTCCCTCACAATAGTTATATTGTCAACATGAATTATATTAACAGTTTTAAGAGAGATGAAATAACACTTACCGAGCCATATAATAACGTCAAAATATCTATCGCTACCCGTAAGCAACCTGAATTTAAAAGAAAATTTTTAGATTACATTGGAGAAGGAGATAATGAGTAAAATAATAATTGATTTTTTTATGTATATTTTTGAAGCAACACTTCTTTGGTATTATGGTAATTCTGTATTTATTTCCAAATACTCTAAAAGTGTTTGTTATATCTCTTCCATTTTCATCCATATATTATTAGGATTAATTTATCAATTAGGTATTGTATATTTAAATGCCATTCTGCTTGTAACTCTATATTGTGCTTTCTTTGTTATTCTTTATCAAAACAAAATTAGTTCATCAATTTTTCATGCAGTTATTTTCATAATAGTAATGTTTGCGTCTGAAATTTTGGTTATGGGGATAGGTTCATTCTTTTATAGTGATTTTAATGCTATGGATAAAGAATTAAGTGCGTATATTTATGTTATTATATCAAGCAAGATTCTATATTTTATAATTATTATGGCAATTATGAAAATTGCTCAAAAAAACAAAAGAGAAAATCAAAATGACAAATACTTTTGGGCATTATTTATCCTGCCTTTTTCAAGTATACTAATGATTTTATCATTTAGATATATGGCTTACGATACTGTGCTTTCAACTGAAATGAATACTATGTGGATAGCATCTTCAATATTAGTTTTATTTTCAAATATCGTAGTGTTCATTATATATGAGTATTCTCAGAAGAATGCAGCAGAATTATATGATTTGAAAGCTGCAAATATACAAGAGGAACAAGATAAAAAATATTATGATTTAATCGAAAGCTCAAACAACGAAATGCGAGGCTTTGCTCATGATATTAAGAACCATTTAATACAAATTAGCAATATTGAAAAACCTGAAGAAGTGAGATTATATATAGATAGTTTAGTTGATGAGGTTGATAAGTTTTCTTATACCGGAATAAGTAAAAATAAAATGCTTGATTTAATAATCAGTAAGTATATAAGAATTTGTGAAAGAAAAAGCATTAAATTTGACGTTGATGCGAAAACGGCAAATTTAACTTATATAAATAATGCAGATTTATCAACATTGATGAATAATCTTCTTGATAACGCTGTAGAATCTGCTGATAAGTCAAAAGGTGGTTTTGTGCAATTAAGAATTTTTTCACGCAATGAACAATTTGACGGTCTTATTATTCGCAATACTTGTATTCAAGAGCCGAAAGAAGTTAACGGGAAACTACAAACGACCAAAAAAAATAAAAAACTACACGGAATAGGCGTATCAAATATTAACCGGATCATTAAGAAGTATAACGCTGTTTATGATTGGAAATATGATTCAGAAAGTCAAATATTTGAAACGGATATTGCCTTTAAAAAACAATAAATATTTATGTTATCAAAAGAGTGGACTACTTGATAGGCCCACTCTTTTTTCTGCTTTTATTCCATATTATTCTGCATTTGTCAAATATAATTGAATTAACATTATAATTGTTTTAAAAAGAAAGTGTATTAATTTTGACATAATGAAATAATAAGGAGATGAGCGCATATAAGATTTAATAATTGTTTTAAAATCAAGAATCATAAAAGGAGAAATATTTTGAAAAGAGTTTTTTTATTGTTAGTATGCGTTTTAATTCTTTTTACGGCTTGTTCGAAATCTCTTAATAATAACTCTTCAAAATCGAATTCTGAAACAAGTCAAGTTTCAAACTTTACACAAAAAAACGAAAAAATTGAAACGAATATTGAAAGCATCTTTTTGCATATATATCAAAACACTTATTCATTAGATTTAACAAACGATGTGTTGAATACAATAGAAGATTCTAAATCAATAACTGAACCATTGCCAGAAGATATTGGAGCTCAAGAAATTGGGGAAATCACAATATTAACCGAGGGTCAAGATAATGAAAAAACTATCGGCAAGCTTTTTATTGAGAACAATAATATTTATATCCAACACATTGATAATAAATCGAATGCAATAATGCTTTTAACATCATTAACAAATGACGATACAAATCAAGAAGATGCAGTTGATATTCTAAACTCAATTTATGGATTTTCAGACTAAAAGAAGGAGAAAAATATGAATAAATCTATTAGAAAAGCCTTGTCTGTTCTGCTTTGCTTTGTTATTGTTTCAACAGTTTTACCAATGGGTGTGTATGCTGCTGAAAGTGAAGAAACTGATGTTGTTAGTGTTTCTGAAATAACTGAAGAAAGAGACACATATTCTAAAACATTTGAAACTTCAAATGGTACAAATTTAATTATTTCATCTGTAGTACCAATGCATTATAAAGATGGAAATCAGTTTATTGAAATTGATAACACTCTGATTGAATCTACAGAAAACAAATCTGTTTTGACAAATAAAAGCAGTGAATTAAATGTTGAACTCCCTAAAAAATTTTCTAATGACTCTGAAATTACAATAGAGTATAAAGACAACGAAATAAGTTTTAACATTTTAGCCGATATTGAAACCAGCAAAGGCGTTGTTGAAGATAAAGATGACAATAATGTTGATGAGTCTAACCTTTCTGATGTGGCATATTATGAAAGTAATATTGATGAATTATCTTCAACAATTAAATATGAAAATCTTATAGATGCAACAGATTTTGAATACGAGATTTTGCCGGATTCTCTTAAAGAGTCTGTAATACTTAAAAGTGCTCCAGAAAGAGATTATACAATCCAATATGAAGTCAATTGTAATAATATGTTAGCTGAATTGAATGACGATAATTCCATTATTATAAAGGATGCTGAGGGAAATGATATTTATCTTATAGATAGCCCATTTATGTATGACAATAGTGGAAAATTGACTGATGATATTTTAACTGAAATCAATAGCACTGATACTGGGTTTATTGTTTCATACTATCCTAATTATGAATGGCTGACTGACGAATCCACTCAATACCCTGTTACCATTGACCCGACAATATCTGTTATAGGTGATAGAAACACATCACTTGATGATACTATTGTATCATCAGGAACACCAAATGCGAAAATGACAGGGACTATAAAAACTTATACTGTAACAAGTGGTAAGATTGTTTTTTACGATTTTAAATCTTTGCCCGAAATACCAGAAGGCTGCAATCTGCTTAATTCAACTTTTAATCTTGTCACTACTTCAATTACTGCAAGTAACACATCAGTTTATTTAAAGGAAATGCAATTAGAAGCTTCCACACCTGCAAATGTAAGAGATTACACTTGGAACAATAGACCTACGGGAGTTCAAAGAATTGTTGACATCGCAAGTGTTGGTCGTCCTTCTAATTCAACGATTAGTTTTGATATTACTTCAATTTATGATAGTTTAATATCTTCAACAGAACAAAATGTATTTTCTGTGGGCACATTAAATAATAATGTTACTTTTGGAGCGATAGTAAACAATTCCAGTTCAAAAAGACCATATTTTACAGCAGAATACTCTTATATTGGCGGATTAAAACCAGAATATCAGTTTTCCGAACAAAATGCTAGTCTCGCAGGAACTGTTGATATTAACGAATTCACTGGTGAATTAATTTTATCTCGAACCGCATTCACATCAAATGGCTCAGCAGGAGATCTGATATTCTATAGAGGAAGAAGTGTTAACGTTCCAGCTAATGAGCAATTCGGCCCGAATACGAGCTTTAATTACTACAAAACATTAAGTGTTGACAGTATCAGTGATGACTATGACTACATCGTTACAGAAGGTGATGGGACATTAAAGAATATCCAATCTGGTAATTGTAACGAAAACAACGACCATTCAATCACATATACTTATAATAATGATGATGCATCAATTGAAGAAACATATGTCGATTTTTCAGGAAGATATGATGATAGTTCGATATATGAACTAGTTTCAGTATCCACACATAAAAACTCTAATGCCAATACTACGCCATTTGTTGTAACTTTAACTTATAATGAAGATGGTGCTATTTCATCTATCACTGATGAAATAAATGAGTTTGTGTTTTCATATGACGAAAACGGTATTTGTGAAGTTTCCCAAACTAGCCACATAAACAATAATAATAACAATAATGACCATATTGAAGCCAGCGACAATGCATTATCATTTAATCTTGACTCAATATCATATGGTGAAGATGCTGTAGATGATTATCCGTTCAGTAACAGTGTTGATATGCGTATTGATTTAAAAGATGTAGGCGATGATACTGTATCTGTCGGATATGAATTTGACGAGAACGATTATTTGACTAAAATAATTGATGAAAACGGTATTTCCTATAGCTATTCATACAACTCATTAGGACAAGTTACCAATGTTCAAGAAAAATCTTCTAATGGAACAAATGGTAAATCCATTCAATTTACATATGGAAATAATATTACAACTATTACAGAGGATGATATTTCATATACTGAATACTTCGATTCGGAAGGTAATCTGTTATCAATTGTAGATCAGGAGGGAAATGCAACTTTCTCTCAGTATAATAACAATTTGATTTCTAAAATATCAAGAACTCGAAACAGCGCAAGAAACATTATTGATTTTTATAATTTTGAGAGCACTTCCGATACATTGTTTAACACTCAACAAGGCGCTGGGGTATCATTGTCAACAAGTGAAAAGCTCAACGGAAACTCTTCGGTGAAACTTACTGCTCCTGCAGGTTATAATGTTCCTTTCTCGGCAACTATAGAGAATTTAAGTGCTAACACTACATATACCGTGTCTATATGGATAAAAACGAATGAAAATACCCCATGTACGCTTAAACTTGAATGTGGCGGCAATAATGGTACTTTTATGTTGAAGCAGGCTCAATTATCATCCGAGTGGCAACAAGTTTTTTGCACTATTTGCACAGGTAATTTTAACAGCATTACTGTTAATTTAATAGTAAATAATTTACAAGGAAACTCTAGTGTAGATGTATATGCAGATTATATGTATATTCAAAAATCCCCATATCTTACCAATATCAATTTACTTTCAAATGGAGATTTCTCAAGTTCTTTAAACAATTGGCAAACAAATAATGATCCAAACATTACAACAGATGAGGTTGCCGGAGATATATCTACGTTTGACACAAATAGAATGGTTTTGGAAGGCGATTATCAATCTACTCATGAAGCATATCAAATTATCAACAATATATCCGCACCTGAAGGAACGAAGTATGTATTTGGCGGTTGGTTAAAAGCTGTGGGTGCACTGCCCGATAGAGAAGATATGGAAAGCCGAAAATTTGGTTTGTCAGTATATGCTGTACCTTCAAATGCAAACTCCCAAGAACAGCTAATTAAAACAGTAGCATACCCTGCTTCATATACTGAGTGGCAGTATATTGAAGAAGAGTTAACACTTCCTGAAGATTTTGGAACTAATGAAAACTATTCAGCTTTAAAATTGGTTGTAAGTTTTAATTATCAAGAAGGATATGCATATGTTGATGGACTATCTTTATCAAGAGACGAATTATACACAATAGAGTTTCAATATGATGAAGATGATAATATAATTGGTATCACAACCAACGAGACTACTCTTTCATTAAATGATGAAACTGAGGAACCTGAAGAATCAAATTACGATTGCAATAATGATTATGATAATTATGGTAATATCACCCAAATTACTGAAACTGTCGAAATTGGTGAAACTACAAAATATATTGTTTCAAAGTTCAGTTATGCATCAAGTGGCACTTTGCTTACTAAAAAACTTGGTGCATTGGGAAGATGGACACAATACAAATATGATTATTTTGGTGATATTTCTCAAGTTATTGATGCAAATGGTCATACCGTTAATTATGAATACAACAATTTTGAAAATTTATCTTCAATTATTGGTCAATTTGAAGACAAGTACATAAAGTATTCAGATCGACAAAATGAGCAGGCTGAAACATATACTACCGAAATACGATATACTTATACGGGAGATAGAATTGATGTTATTGAAACAGGAAGTATTGATAGCATCGGTGATTTCACGGCATTTAATGAGTATGATTTCCAATATGACGAATGGAATCAATTAATTGCGGTATATATTAATGATTCAAACAATCCGTTTATACAGTACACATACGACTCTGTAAACTATGATCAATTGAATACTGTAACCTTTAAAAACGGACAGGAAATTAACTACAATTATGATAACAATGGAAATATTGTCTATGAATATGATTCCAACAGTTATGATGGTGACACCCTTTCATATAGTTATTATTACTACGATGATGGAACTTGTTATGGAAAGAAAAACCTAAAAACTGATACTATTGAAATATATCAAGACGGTATGACTACAGTATGTGATTTTGACGGCAACATATTGCATTCCTACGGTTATAATACAAACGGTGACTTATATGAACAAATTGGGGATAATATTATCTCTCAGTCATTTAGTTCAGATAATACCGCCTTAACTACCACCGTAAACAATAATTCTAATGTTATTTCCGCAGAGTATGATGATTTTGGTAGAGTAATTTCAGAAACAATTCAAACAGATGGATCATCATCACACATCTTAAAAGTATATGACTATTATAATAATGATGAGGACGATGATGAGCTTGCTGCAGCGTTAACAGAAACTATGGAAGGCTCTGAAATAGAAGCAATAGATCAAGATGTTGATGAAACAAGACTAATTCGCAGCATAAAATACTATTCTGTTGATAGTAATGATAATGAAACCTTCCTTAAAGAGTTCAAATATCTTTATTATGCAAACGGAAATAAGCTTTCTTATACCATTTTATCTTCTGAAAATAATAATTTACAGAGTATAGATGCTATAAATCTCTATGCTTACAATAATAGCAATATGTTAGCAGCAGACAGTCAATACATCTATGAGTTTAATGACAAAGGCGATATAATAGGTCAAACAACTAATGAAGAAACTCCAGAAAATGTTCTATCGTTTGAATATGATAATAATTCTAATAGTACATTATCAAACCGTTTAACAAAAATTACAACTTACGATTCTCAAAACGGTAATAAGAATTTCGGAGTTTCTTATGACGCATCTGGAAATGTAAATAAATTAAATATTAGTGCAATTACAGGCGGCTTATTCCCATATATTGACTTGGACTGGGCAAGAGGAAACACACTCAAGAGTATTTCATTTGAATCAATGCTGTCCACAAAAACAAAAATAATTGATTACGAATATGATGATAATAACATCAGGACACATAAAAATATAAATGTGTCCGGCGCAATCATTTCGTTATTTAATTCTGGAAACAATACAGTACTTAATGCTGGGATAGATTACACATGGAGAGAAGGCCTGCTTGTCGGAGAAAAAGTCACATGCAGTGGTTCCTTATTTGATGAACTGGATCAAAACAGTCAGCAAGTTAATGGTGGCGGAGAGTATAACACGGTATTGTTATATGACCAAAACAATAATGCTTATGGTTTAGTTGTTAATAAAGTTAAAGATTCAAATGGTAACCCTGTAAATTCAAGCGAAACGTTTTATTATTTGAAAGATGCCGATAACACTATAAAAGCAATTATTGATAGTGAAGGAAATGAATTAGTAACTTATAACTATGATTCATATGGAACTCCTTCAATCAGTAATGCATTAGGTTATCGCTATCTTATGCTCATAAACCCTATAATTTACAAGGATTATATTTATGATTTAGAGAGTGGTTTATACTATCTTCAGTCAAGATACTATGCTCCTATGGTGCACAGATTTATTAGTGCTGATTCTATTTTTGACACCAACTCTGGAACAATAATGTCAACAAATCTTTATTCTTATTGCGAAAATGATCCTGTTAATAGAATAGATCCAACTGGGCACTATAGTGTTGCATGGATTTCAACCCCTATTGATGTAGCTATTTCGGTTCTTTGTTCAGGTGCTGCAATTTCATATAATGTTACAGGATTCATTATTGAGCGTGCAGTTAAAAAATCCGGTTGGAAATATGGCTATCAAGTTTTAAAAGGAACGCTTCCCAAAGTGCGAGGGTTATATACTAAGTTCTACTCTGCGATTAGAGCTGTAGTGGGAAGAGTAGCAAAATCATTGATTAATAAAATCGGCAATAGCCTTATTGCAAGTGTAATTAAAGCAATAACAAATATCGTTTCAAAGGGCAAGTGGAATACAACAGAAATATATTATTCAATTTCTATGTTTTTCTCACTTGGGTCATTTATCGCCGGATTATTGGATTTTTCATCAGATGGTAGATTTGATGGAAAAATTAGAGCATGAATTTATTAATTGTTTTTCAAAACCATGAAAAGTATGACATATGTTTAAGAACAGAAAACAAAACTTGGCTAGTTAAAAATGGTGAAGTATGTATTAATACTAATGAACACAAATTTAGAATTGAATTAGTAGTACGTAAACACCACAAGTATTTGCTGAAAAATGTTAATTATAGTTTTGCTTTTCATGAAAAGAATACAGTTGACTTTTTACAGTACAAAAAGTGTTTTTTGAATTGCAAAATAGCATATTCATTAAATCTTCATAGAGACGGCTTTATTAAAATTGATATTTCCTCGTTAGAAATCGAAAATCCATTTCATTCCTATGATACATATATTTCATTAGGTGTTATACAAAAATCCAACTTAAACATTATGAATACAGAATATATTCCCATACTTAAAGAAGATGCAAGTACCGTTAAGAAAATTGATGGAACATTACTTGCTATTCGTATTGTTTTCTCAATATTTCTGTGTGCAATACTATGTTGGGAAACATATATTGATAGATACTTAATTAGAACGATATTTCAAGGAAATATGATTTGGATAATACAACTAACATATATTCTGTTCACAACGTTATATTTATCTTCATTTACAAGCCGAACTATAAAGTATTTTAAAGACATTAATAAACTGTCAATGTAAGGGAAAGGAGTGCTGTTTGTGAAAAAACTTATAACAGTATTATTATCATTTTGTTTGGTGGTAACAAATCTACCCTGTGTGGTTTACGCTACAGGCAGCACTCCAAATATTTCTGCCGATAAGTTTGCAGAACAGCTTTCTGAAATGCAGGAGGAATACGAGGATGAGCCGTTATCCAACCGATTGATTGTTGTATCAGAACGTAGCATTAATGAGCTTGACAGCGTTGATATTGTTGAAGGCTGCGGCGATTTGCATATTGTTCAGTTTGATAATTCTGAAAGCGCTGAGGAAGCATTAGAGTATTATGAGAGCAATAAGTATATAGAAAGCGTTGAGGAGGACGCCATCCTTTCAACAACAGAATTTGAGTTGTCAGGTAGCGATATATGCTCAACATACGGGAATCATCTTTCGTGGGGTAGCGAAAGCATATGCGTTGACGATTATATTGACACACTTTCATATCAAAATGATTTACCCGAGGTAGTTGTAGGCATAATTGATACAGGTATTGATATTGATCACGAATTCCTAAATGAAAGAGTGATTGAAACAGGATTCAATGTAAGCGGTTCCGGAGATGAAAATTCAGAAGACGATGACCAAGGTCACGGTACGCATGTCGCAGGTATTATTGTAGACAACACAACTGATAATGTAAAAATCAAAGGCTATAAAGCTTTAAGTGCGGAAGGCCACGGTTATGCATCAAGCGTAGCAACTGCAATTGAAAAGGCCACATATGACAAGGTCAATGTTATAAATATGAGCTTGGGATTCAAAGGCGAGAGTTACGCAATTGAAAGAGCTGTAAATAATGCTTTAAGAAATAACATTACGGTCTGTGTTTCAGCAGGAAACAGCGGTGCTGACGCAGCTAAGTTTTGCCCTGCAGGCATTGAAGGGTGTATTACTGTTTCTGTAATAGATGAAACCGACCAAAAGCCTTACTGGGGAAACTGGGGTGACATTGTAGATATTGTTGCTCCCGGAATTTCCATTTACAGCTCATACATGGATAATTCTTACAAAACCTTAAGCGGCACATCAATGTCTTCCCCGTTTGTTGCTGCTGCGTCAGCGTTACTGATTACAAAAAACATCAACTATACTCCTGATGAGATACGCGATACTCTTTGTGATAACGGACGACAATGGTGGTTTTCAAGTGTTGATAACGGGCTAAAGCATACGAAAGCCCTCGCATTAGGCGGAATAACCGACATTAATTATGAAAGAACGCCCCAACCATTTTTTGATATTCCTTCAGGACGGTATCTTGAAAGTATTACGGTTTCAATAACCTGTAGTGATAAAGACGCAGAAATATACTATACTACTGACGGCTCAAGAGCCACAAACGAAAACGGAATTCTTTATACCGAACCCATTGTGATTGACAAGGTTACCAGACTAAATGCTGCTGCATATTCAGAAGGTAAACAAAAGAGCGTACAAAATAGTGCAATATATTATCTAACCTATATTGACGAAAACGACAGTTTTGAAATAGACAGCGATGGCATTATCACTTCTTATTCAGGAACGAACAATTACTTAACGATTCCCGAAACAATCAACGGCATCACTGTAACGGGAATAGGAGATTATGTTTTTAGTCAATCCGGGATTGTAATGATTAAACTGCCTGATACCTTAACTTATATTGGAAGTTATGCGTTTTTTGACTGCGACTATCTATATTCCGTTGACGCGAAGAATATTGAAATCATTTCCCCCTTTGCCTTCAAGGGCTGCCGAAATCTTGAGCTGTTCAGCTTTGAAAACGCAGTTACTATCGGCAGGACTGCTTTTGGAACCTGCACTAAAATAAGCAGTGTTTATGCAGAAAAGCTTGAAAGTATCGGAATGGAGGCTTTCATTCTTTGCGACGACATTATTAATGTCTATATTCCAAACTGTAAGAGCATCGGCGATTATGCGTTCAGAAGTAATTATTTGCTTGAAAATATTACTATGGATAGCGTAGAAAGTATCGGCAATTATGGTTTTGCAAGTTGCAAGCTTTTGAAAGAGCTATATACCCCAAATGTAAAAAGTATTGGCTATGCGACTTTTGATTATTGTAAATCGCTTTCAATAATCAACATTGTTAATTGCACAGGTAAGTTAGGGAATCGTGCCTTTCGCTACTGCCCTGTAAAAATTGTAAATATACCTAAGATTACCGAACTTGGTAATAGTGTATTTGCTGCAAATAAAGAACTAAAATATATGTATGCTCCGAATTTGACAAGCATTGGCGATGGTTGTATCAGTTCGTCAGCTGATGTCAAATGTATATTTGGATATGACGGCTCTTACCTTGAAAGCTGGTCAACGGAAAACAATTATAGTTTTGGAGATATTAACACACTTGTAAAAGCTAACGGAAAACAAATCAGGATAACTAATCCTGGTCTGCGCTTTGGATTCTATTGGAATAACATAGATGATTTAGAGGAACTTTCTTCTGAAATTGAATATGGATTTATTTATCATTACAACAGTGATGATAGTGTGTTCACCTCTAATGAATTAGTTTTTAATGACATTGGAACAAATGGCATAATACAAAAACCGGCCAAAAACTATGTCAATACAACTAGAGAAACCGAATTTAATCTAGTGTTTATTGATATTCCGACAAATGCATATATGATAAATATTTCTGTGAGAGCCTATGTTTGTATTGATGATATGTATTTCTATTCGAATACTTTAGATGGAAGTTTTCAAAGCGTTTCAAATAAGGTATTAGATGATGATGAAATGCCAAGTAGTATAAAAAGGTCGGTTAAAAAGTTGCTTGATATGGAGGTTTGATTATGAAAGAAACATATACAAAACCCTCTTCTGAATTAGAAGAGTTTAAGACAATTGATGTTATAACAACGAGTGGTGATATTAATCCAGCTGACAATGATGTGCCATTTGGTAGTTAAAAATGTGTAAAAAAACAAACAATCTTGTTCCAATATTACATCTACAAATAATTCAAGATGTTTTGTTTAAAATAAAAATCATAAAAAGATTCTATGGTAAAAACTGAAAATAATAGAGTATTTTTATATATAAAAAATGTAGAATTAAGTTGCATAGGATTTATTGCATCAAGTAGTATTAGAATTTACTGTTGCAATAACAACATTATGTTTGGTGATTAGGTGATTAAATGGATATTTCTAGAGAAATTATACTTAAAATACTTAACGACGACATAGAAGGTGAGGCAATAGATTATCTCACCAAAGCAATCAATGAAGAATCAAGAAAAAATGAAAGCGAAATTGATTATGATAGAATATGTAATTTAATGTATGAAAAAACACAAATAATGAAACTAATGAATGAAAATAATGAAATATGAATAAACAAATATCTATAATTGTTTTGTTAATTATTATGATTTCAATCTTAATAGCCTGCGGTAAGGTTAACAATAGTAGTGCGAATATTTCAACTACTGCTATCATTAATGATGAAGGAGTAACAAATTATTTTGAGGTATTGACAGATGAAAATACAACAAAACTTGTTGAAATAGAAACTCGTAAGGATGGCCAAGCAATTACTGATAGAAATGGTCGGTATGTTACAAATAATAATACTTACATTTATTCTGCCTACTCAAATCAATCTATAACTTCGCCCGATAGCAAAAGTTCAACAAATGGCAAGGAAAATTCAAGTGATTGCAATGATAATGATGTGAATTTTGAGGATAATGTTAGCAACGATGACAGTTCAGCATCAACTCAAAAGAGCGAAACAACTACAAATGCAAATTTCACTACAGAGGATTCAGAAGATGTTACTTCAAATGACGTTGATGATGATTCTTCTAATACAACAGAATCGCCTACTGATAAAGATGGCTGGATAAACAAGTGGTATTAAAGAGAAGGAAAATAAAAACACTGAAATAAAAAATTTTTATGCTGATTATTTCGGCACAAGTCGTTTTTTATACAATATATATTCCCCTTTTAAATATTTTTATTTTTGCCTGCGGAATATTACGTTTTACTATGCCGAAGCAGCCGAGCGATCGGCTGCTTCGTATGCTTTTGTTTTTTCGAGAACAGATCATTTTTATTTGTCAAGTCCTAATTTTTAATTTGGAATGTCTTTTTTTGTCGATTTTTTGTCCATTTTTGTATTTTGGGTTGACAAATCAAAAGAAATTCAATATTACGAAAGTGTATTACTTTAAATATTGAATCTGTTACGAGGATGTTTGTCCTCTAAAATATGTCTAATTTTGTTGGTACTGATGTGGGTATATATCTGTGTTGTTACTATTGAGCTGTGTCCAAGCAGTTGTTGTATATAACGGATATTCACATCTTCATCAAGCAAAGCGGTAGCAAAGGTGTGGCGGAACATATGAGGGGTTATATGTATCTCCACGCCAGCCGCTTTCGCATATGTGTTTAACATATTACGAATGGATTGGTCTGAATAATAATTGCCAAGTTTGTTGATAAAAAGATATTCGCTGCTGTTTTTTCGGGTGTCTAAATACTGCTCTAACAG
Source organism: uncultured Eubacterium sp. (assembly GCA_905234495.1). Lineage (GTDB taxonomy): Bacteria > Bacillota > Clostridia > Oscillospirales > Acutalibacteraceae > Eubacterium_R. The sequence continues at coordinate 157,526 of CAJOHE010000007.1, forward strand.
CTTTGCGATGCTATCGTTTGCAAGGCACATTATTCGCTCTTTGGAGCCTTTCCCGTAAACATAAATATTCTTGCTTTTTAGATCAATATTACTGATTTTTAAATTGCTAACTTCCGATACACGCATTCCGGTAGAAAACAAAAACTCAATTATCAACAAATTTCTAAGCGTTATTTCGTATTGATAATTAGTTGTTGCCGCATAATGCTGCTGATAAGCATATTTTATTATGTTTTCAACATTGGGTATTGGAATTGTTTTTGGAAGCACGATCGGCTCTTTATACTTGATTTGAATTTTGTGAAACGGATTATTATCAATAATATTTTCCATTTCCATATAGTGATAAAACGATTTAATACACGCGATTTTTCGCTTTGCACTTTTCGGTTTGTATTGTTTATGCAGCAAATCAATGTATTCAATCATACAATCTTTGGACAAGCAGTCCTTATGCTGCATAAAGTCATTAAACTGTTTCAGGTCCATTCTGTATGCTTTGAGAGTTAAGGGGCTTAATCCTTTCAAATCTCGGCACACAGTTAAATAATTTTCAATTTCAATCGATAATTTTTGCATATTTTTACCTCCAATGATTGATAAAACAATTATGGGACATTCTACAATTTTTGTCGATAGAAAAATATATAAAAAAAGGATAACTCTTTGTTATCTATTACTAATGGAGTATGATCATGAAAAAAAGAATACTAATTATATCAAATTCACCTTACAAAGAAGACAACTGTATCTTACAGAATACAGAATATGTGTATTATAATAATTCAAAACAGAATTTAGAGGAAATATTAGCAAATGGCAATTTTGACTTTGTTATTCCATTATCCGAAGAGATTAATTACAATGGCGTTAGTATTAATGTTCTAAAATTATTAGAGAGTTATGGATTAGAACACTTCACAAATAACTATTTAAAATCGTTAATTGCAAAAGAAAAGTCTGTTTTTTTAATGAACAGTAATTACGGATATCCATTTGAAGTTGTTACCTCAAACGATTGTAATGCTATAATCAGTTCGCTAAAGAATTCTGATTTCCCAATATTAATAACTACTCCTGATAATAAGGAATATTTAAGTAACAATATTGATGAATATACAGCTATTTCAGAAGAATTAATTAATAATCAATTTAGTTATTTTCTAATATACAAAAAATATTCTTTTGAAAAAACCATTACTATAGCGATTTTAGGTAATAAGGGCAACTATTGTTACATTTCTTCATTTCGCGAACAAAATGAAAATGATATTTTAAAACAAATATCGCTTAGATTGTTTACTAAGTATAACTTAAAGGATTTTGCAGAATTTACCTATGTTAAAAAAGGCGGTAATTATTATTTAATTAACATCAATTTACATAATATAGAGAACTGTAATTTTGTTAAACTCATATTCAATAAATTTAATGTTAACTATGAGCAACTAATATATTTATTTACTTTGATTTTATATTCATCAAAAGACCAGTATCAAATCTATATTAATGAACTTATCTCATTTGTTCCACTAGAGATTATTTTAGATATCTTGCCGGTAGAAGTTTTATTGAATGGAGATTTTCAAATTAACTATAATATTGTCTGTAATAAACTGAAGAATAGACTTTTACTTAAAGACGATAGTAATAGATATGAATTCATTAATTTGATTCAAAATAGCTTTGAGAGTGTTCCTGAAATTTCCAATAATTCGGCATATATTGGGACTGTTGATTTTGATTATGATCAATACTTGTCAGAATATGAATGTATTCCTGATGTGCCACAATCACAGGAGAGCGTTTTAAAAGCATCACTTCAAATTCTTAATGGACAAATTAGATGGAACTCTCCTTTAACTTTTTATAATATATGTCCGCCTACTATGATGGGAACTGTAGCCGCATCGACCATAACCAATATATACAACCCCAATGGAATGATTGATAAAACATCGGCCGGATATCATTCAATGGAAAAACAAATTGTTAGACAACTTTCAACACTGCTGGGTATTGATGATAAAAAATCAGCAGGCATATTCACTTCTGGTGGTAAAGTATGTATAACATACGCCATGAAATGCGGTTTAAATAGATGTCAAAGGGACTTTGAATCAGAAAAAGAACCAGTAGTTATTACTTCTAATGCAAACCATTTTTCAATTGAAGATGCAGCTTATCAACTAGGAATTAAAAATTGTGTTAGAATACCAATAACCGACTCACAGGAAATAGATTATGTTGAATTTGAAAATTGTATTAAAAATTGCATGGAAAAGAAGATTCCAATCGCATGTATAATTGTTTCCGGCGGAAACACGATGCATTCAGTTGTCGAAGACATTAATAAAATACATCAAATTGTTTATCACTATAAAGAGAAATACAATTTATCATATGACCCATATATTTATTATGATTTAGTGGTTTGCTGGCCATGGCTATTTTATAAAGCTTATGATTTTAATACTAATAACCTGAGTTTAGATAAAAACTTAATAAAAAAGATAAAACACACTTCTGATATTTTATTAAATTCACATTTAGCAGATGGCTTCGGGTTTGATTTTCATAAAGGAGGCTTTTCCCCGTACATTACGAGTTTATTTATTACCAAAAACGGTGATGACTTGTATCGATTAAATAGTTTAAAGGGAGAAATTAGAAACGCATCATGCTACTATTCCTTTACTAATTCAAGAAATACAACAGGCATTATATCAGCATGGAATGTATTACAAAGCGTAGGTATATTGGGATTCCAATCTTATATCGCCAATATGATTAAAATATCACAAATATTATGTGATATTTTTAGTCGTTCCAGTATTTCAATTTTAGGTAAGCAGTATACCTACGGATTTGCAATAATACTGTGGTTAAAATCACCCATTCTTAAGGAAGATACTTTTTCGAGTATTACCGAATCAAACGAATTACTAAATGAAAACAATAAATATATATATGAGTTCACGGAGTATTTAAAACATAATGACAAGAAAATAATATCTATGAGATACTTGCCGAGGTACTATTATAAAAATGAGAAAATCAGCGTCATTTCTTTATTACCTATGACAATGAATTTAGATTCGGAAAACACGCCTATAATAGCACAAGAAATAATAAATCTAAAAGATGAATTTGACATGGCATATATTAACGGGAAAGAATTCGGGTTTAGTTCTGCCCCTGAAAATGTGCCAAGATAATCAGTTTTGCTGTGTTAATATACTGATTGTTTGCATACAAGCTCTAGCATTACAGTTATTTGCTATATCAGAATTATTTAAATTATAATATTTAAATGAATTATTTGCTGCTGTTAGACCACGTTGTTTTAATTCATCGGTGCTTATTTCCATTTTTGTATTATTTTGTATTTGCCTTATTACAAATTGCGATAAAAACAAATTGCTCTTTGCCTCTTTATTTTGGATGTTTAGTGTTTTAGCGTTGCTTATTGCTTTTTGAATAAGGTTATAGGCTTTGTCCGGCTCACCAATATATTCATAATAGTAAGCCTTTGCTAAATAAAAGTCTGTTTTGAAAGGCGTGGTAATGTTTTCAAATAATAAATCTGCTGTGTCAATTAGTGATTGGCATTCTTCAATTCCCGTTTCCTGTATAGACATCGAATAGCTCACATATGTATTTATGAGTTCGGGCAATACACCACTATAACAGAAAACTTCATTTTCGCTTATTAAAAGTTCCATTGCCTTTTTATAAAGTTGAACTGCTTCATTAAATAATTTGTTTATGGTTTTTATGCTATCTTCATCTAATGATGAAGATGGTTGCATTCCATAGTCCAAATTTTCAAACATTATTTTATTAAGACTATTTCCTTTTTGTTCATATATTCTTGCAAGAATATATGGCTGGGTTATCTGATCTTTATGCATTAGCAGTTCATCATACAACTCAAGTGGCTCATTAATATTACCAACATGATTCAATGCTCTTCCTAATTCTATGCCAATACGAATTTTCAATAATACATTATTATCAAGTATATTAAAACTGTCATATACTGGTCGAAGTACCTTTATGCTTTCATTACTGTTTCCTAATTCTATTAAGATAACAGCTCTATGGATCTGCAACTTGGTGTACAAAACAGGATTTTCTTCGTATACAAGTGCCAGAGATTTTTCAACAAATTGTGCTGCAGAATCATAATCATTCCGGAAATAGAATACGCGAGATTTAAAATAATACATATATGCTTTAATGTCATTTGTTATAAGAGAACTCTTAACGCAAAGTATTGAATCAATAAAGGACAGTAGATCATAATTAAGCAAAGAATATGCGGTTAATGCATTTTCAAGTCCTATGATAATTATATTTATTAAAGATTTACTACCGTCATAATCTCTATCGTGCAATAAAAAATTAAGATCTTTTGGATAGTCTTTTGAGGTTGCAATAGACGCTATAACTAATTTAGACAGAAAAGCCATATGATTCAAGGAATAATTATTTACAATCTTTTTATAATCGTTTATTGATTGTTGTAACATGTTTCTTAAGAATCGTAAAAAGCCTTCCTGATAAATCAAGTTTTTCTTGCATAAATTCAGTAAATTATCAATAGACGGCATATCGTTAGTATCCAAGCATTCAATAAGATATGTCTCAAAAAAATATTCCTCTATTTTATCATGATAAAACTTAAATGAGTATATTTTTGAGAATCCGATAGATAGTATATTGACATCAATAAGCGCATTAACCATATTATCTAAATTATCTATTTCATCTATACTGTATTTTTCATAATGATTAAACAATCTGTTTCTTAACATAAATTTTGTAATATATTCTGATTGGCTCTCCAAAACTAAATCAAAATATGCATACAATATATTCTTAGATAATAATTGGTTAGTTTTTGATAATCGCTTTATCATATTTTTGGACAGCATTTCATAAAAAATGTCGTCATAGTCAATAAAGCTCAATGATTCAGGATTATAATTTTTAATATATTCCTGAATAATTGAAAAATAAAATGGGGTAATGTTATTTTTATTATTTATGAGTTCACTAATTATTACATTATTACTTAAATAGCAATTTGCAAGAGCAGATAGTTCTTCATCAGTACAGGGCTTAACTCTATAATTTGCATCTTGGTTTTCAGCAATTCCATATTCAAACTTATCATTTCTGTAAAATAAAGAAAAATCCAAAAATATTTTAGTTTGCTCTTTGTAATTCAAATATGCATGTTCTCTACATGTAATTATTATTCGGATATGATTGCAATTTAGTTTTTCTATTTTTTTCGCTAATTGAATAACTTTTACATAATATTGAAGTTGGCTTTGATATTCTAATTCATTTATTCCATCTACAATAAATATCATTAGACTTTGTTCCAAATTTAATTTTTGTTCAATAGACAGTAAAACGTTTTCCTCTTCATCCTCATCTATTTTTGCTCCAATAAAACTAGAAAGTTGCAATTCCTGACTCTGGTTTATTTGCGAAGAAACAATAGAATAATGCCAGTTTTGATTTTCAATAATAAAATTCCTGACTGCCGATGTTTTGCCTGAACCACTGGTTCCGGTAATAAACATTCCGATTTTGTTAGATAACAGAAAGTTATTAATATCATAGTCTAAATTTAACTTGACATGTCTTGTTATTCTTTTATCTAAATCAACAAAGTTTTTAGCTGTGATTCTACAATGTTCAATACAAACATCAAATATTGAACTTTCATTATTATATTCTTCTTTTTTTACAGTGTATGTGATTTCCATCCATTTTGATATTATTTGGGTTCTCTCATCAATTACAACAGTATTTTTAGAAGGTAGTTTGTTTATTAAGTTGTTAGTTATAAACAATTTTTCACTGCTTTTTATTTCGTTTAAATCTAAATGTATTATATCTCCAAAGCATTTTATGTTTTCTGTTTTACCATAGAAAACGCTCATCTCATTTTGGTATGGGTAATTAAGAGCAGACAATATTTGCGCTATAAGGATCAAACTTGAAATATTCTTAAACTGGATTTTAATTGATTCAATATTGAGATTATCATTTATAAAATTAAATTTTACAGAGCTTCCCTCATTATATTCTTTTGGATTTATTATTCTGTCAATTGCGCTCCAGAAAGAATTATCAAATAATATTGAACTATAAACCTCTTCATGAAAAATACTAATTAATGCTTCTTTGTATGATTCCACATCTATGTCAATAGTATATGAACCTACAAACATTTCAAAAACGCATCCAATCAATAAAGCATCAATTTCATTTTTCGTAGCATTTTTTAAACTGTTGGGAAGTATATCTTCCTGTAAGACATACAAATATGATTTTAGTATTGCTTCATATAGTTTTTCATCAAAATTATGTTTTTTGCATAACAATCTTGAACAGTATACTATGTCTACAAATAAATTATAAAAACGTGCATTCACTGACAATTTTTTCAAAATTTCTGTATTATTCCAAAAGCTTATATAGCGTTGCTTTTGGGAATCAATCAAAAATTGATGATTTCGTAATACTAACATTGAATGGAGTTCTTGAATAATGTTTTGAAATTTTCCGTACTCATCTTCGTATAATATATTATTGATAGAACCTCTCGAACTTAAAAGTTCAATAATCATTTGAGATTCAACGAAATTTTGATTATAAGGACTACGCGGGTCAATCCAAAAAAGAGACGAGTCTGAATTTTCATCTATGGCATTCATTAAGCCTGCATCTTGACCTCTATATCCAATAAATATAGTTAGACCGTTAGTCAACACTTTTATTTCATTAACAATGTCATTTGGCAATCTCTTTAACTCTGCTGGCGAAAAGCGTAATTTCCCTGATTCTAAGTCTCCGTGAACATTTAAAAGCTTAAAGGTGGCAGCATTTGCACCAACCTTAACAAAATCATTGTCTCCAGCTTTCTTTATATAAGACATTCCACCACAGGCTTTTTCGACAAGCATATCAAAATTTGTAGTTATAATTTTTGTAATAAAGCCTGCTTCTATTAATTCTTTAAGCAGAAAATGAGCTTTAGTGGGTTTGGCAGAAGCTAACCGTTTTTTTAATAGTTCTCTTTGTTCTTCTTCTCTTTTTGTATTCCATACACAATCTATGAACTTTTGATATATTATCTCCCAATTTTTTTCACTATCAATAGGCACGCCATGTTCCCTAAGAGAATCTTTCATAATGCCAACAGTTGATATATCATTTTCACTAGCATCAAGAGAACAGCCAGCACCCATAATTAGAGTTGCTCCACCTTTATTTTTACTATTCATTAATGCATAATAGAGTCCATGAAATGTGCTAACAATATTGTTATTGTTCAAAATGCTCTCCTCCTAACATTAAATAAGGATAACAAAGAGTTATCCATTATTAAAGCCCTATGTTGCTTGAACATAGGGCTTTAATGCTAAAGTGATTATCGTTATTTTAAAAACAATTAGACATATTTTTCATATAATATCAATTAGTATATATCAGCCGATTCTTTTTTTGAGAACGGCTGATTTTTATTTGTCAACACCTAATTTTCAATTAATTATGTCTTTTTTTGTCGTTTTTTTGTACATTTTTGCATTTTAGGTTGACGAAATAATAAAAAAGTAATTAATGAAAAGTGAAACACTTATATTAATAAAATATGAGTATAACAAAGGAGTTGAGTAAATGAAAGAAGATAATTGTGACAGTTTGAAACTCTGTATGAGTTTGTCCTATTCAGCTTATGAAGAAAAAACAAAATATAAACTATAAATATAGAAAGGATTATTGAATCATGAAAAAAACTAAAAAATTATCAACTGCTAAAAAAGTTTGGTTAACGATAGTACTAATCCCCCTTGTGATCATAGGGGCTTTTTTGTTCCGTAGTCACGTGGCGTATCCCGTTGCGGCAAAGGTGTATTTGGCTAACAAATATTCATGGAACTATTTCAGTATTAAAACGGAGGAGTTTACGGTGCCGCTGACGACATATATTTTTGACCTTGAAGGTGGTTCGGGCTGGTATAGTGCTAATCCTCGAGGAATTTTTAAATACAATGACCGAGAGTTCTATGTGGAATGTATGAAATATGACAAAATCGAGAAAGAATTCGGCACCCCCAAATACCAAAGGAGAACAAAACTTTACTTTGCCGATGATTACCAGCTGCCGGATATTTTTGAGTGGTGTACAGAATATCTGCAGGACAATGTTAGTCCCGACATTGTTGGGGTACAGATGTATTCAGATATTATTTATCACTCTACAAATTATAGTTTTGATTATGAGTTGAAATGGAATTCCAAAAATGTGTTTACAAAAGAAGACGCAAAAAATCTGCTTGAAATGCAAGAAAAAGCGGATACAGCCTTAGTTGTTTTTTATCAAGTGGAAGACTTGAGTATTTATAGAAGCAAAGAAAAAACTTTGTTAGATGACGGTTATTATTACAAAGTGAATGATAAAGGTGAAAAAATTAAGAACGAGGAAAAAAACGAATTAAAACAAGTAGGTTTTGATAAAACGACAGTTCTTCTAATTGAAAAACCGCAATTTGAAATAGGATATATCGGTCTTTCAACTTTTGGTAAACAGCAAAGGATGTCAATTGATACAAATAAAACAGAGTATGTATAAAGAAGGGGGATATACAATGAAATTGTATTTTAAAAAATGTATTCTTCATTTAATGGTAATATCGATATTAATATCCTCATTTACAGTTTTTACTCCAATAGCTACCCAAGCTGAAGAAAATTCATATTATGCAAGATATGAAGGGGTTTGTACTGCCGTGAATAACGAACAGGTAAACTGTATTTTTACAATATATGAACTAAATGATGAAACGAATAGCTTTAGCGGGCATTTCTATATGGATGAGACTAATTGGTCGCTTGGATGGTTTAGTGTTCCTTTGTTTTTTGACCACGATGTAAGCGGTAGCTTTACACGAGATACAAATAGCTATACATGTGGATCATTTACTCTATCATTTAATTGGGGAGACGCTGTAATCAGTAGCATTAAAGTTTATCCTCAAGAAGGTAGAGCGGTTTGTGATTCTTCGGTTTGTGCTTATATCAAAGACGATAGTTTTGAACTATACGGAACGATTGAAGGAGAAACCAATGATGACGATCTAAAACTTTGTATGCGTTTGTCAAAAGCAGCGTATGAAGAAAAACTAGATAACATTGAAAAAGTCAAAAAGGTTTTTGGAGCAGAAAAGGAATTATATACTATTTTTTCTAATGAATTTGGAAATAATAATATTATTACAAATACATTAATGTATGCTCTAATCCAAGAGCATGAAAATGAACATTTAGAATATATAAATGTAAACGATGAGAAATACGATAGTGTTTTATCTTTAAATTATGGCGATGATAATAAAGATAATTCCCCTTTTACTGTTACGCGGCGTGAAAATGATAACGGCACAATAGATATTTTTGTCATTATCCGCGGTACATCTGAAGATGAATGGCAGGGAAACACGGAATTAACAGGCTTAACTTATAATTCTGACCAAGAAGAGCACGATAATTTTTATAAAGCCGAGGATAGTATTAAGCCGGCAATAATGACCTATTATACTGAAATGCGAAAAACCTATACGGCAGATAAAATCAATCTTATTATTACAGGTCATAGTCGTGGTGCTGCAGTAGCTAATATCTATGCCAAAGAAGCGACGGATGTAATGAATAGTAGCGGCACATCTACTGACATTCCAAAGTTTCATAATGTAACAGCATATACATTTGCTTGCCCGAATGTACATAAATATGAAGACAATATGGAAGAAGACTATCCTAATATTTTTAACTATTGCTTCTTTGAAGATATCGTACCCACAGTGCCTCTTACAAGACCGACGGATGGTTGGAATTACTGGAAGTATGGGCAAACCTTCGCATTTGTCATCAATGAGCATTTGGATTCTGTTGCGGATGATATGTATAAGAATTTGAAAAAATGCGATTTTTATGCTCCAAAGCAGATCAATGATGCTTTTTCGCAATGGAAATCAGTAGATGAATACTATAATAAGCCATTAGTTGGCGTCACTATGGAGACGGTTAATCCGAATCTTCCAGCGACTGCTGTTGCCAAAGAAACAACTATATTTAACATATTACATGATGCTACTGGTTGGTTCAAAGGAACCAATGAAAAACGAAAAGCAGAAGATAAAAATAAATTTTTAACCAGATTGGCTGTTTATCCTGACTTAGCACCGTTAGCTTTAACTGCAATTGATTGTTTCAATTCTATTGGAAAAGCGCATGACTACGAATCGTATAACTATTTGATTAATATGTACGGCAAACATTTTTGGGTGCCTATAACGCATCAAATGGTAATACAGCCAAACTTTTTTAGTCAAATTCCTGTTAATGAACAAGCACAAACACCCATCTATGACCCCGACGAGCTTGACTGGTTGCTTAATTTTGCAAGAAGCTATGATAACGAGCAGAAACTCGGCTGGGATTTATCAGACCCAGCCTCATGGGAAGGTATTTACTGGACTGCAGACGGTCATGTTTATGGTATTGAACTGCCATTTAAAAATCTGCAGTCCAGATTAGAGATTGCACGATTTCCATATCTAAAATATCTCTTTGTCAGCGGCAATCCGAATATGTATTTAGCGCCGATATATGACCACCTTGAATTAATCGTGTTTGACGGCAGCTTTTGTTCCTACGATGATGACACTTTGGATATCGAGAATTGCCCCATGTTAGAAGAAGTGCGATGTGTTGGAACTGAGGTTAAAAAGGTAAAAGTTAAACAGTCTCCAAAAGTAAAAAAACTGAATCTAGCTGAAAACGAAATATCGGAATGGGAGTTTTCCGATGATATCAAGCCAGAGGAATCGAATGTTTCCGGCAATTATTTACAGCCGAACGTTGACCCAACTGTTGTTTCATGGATAAATGATATTGAAGAATCTGGTGGCGAAGTGGAAGATTTTCCGCAAAAAGTTCCGAAAAGCGCCACATATAATGCAGCAGAAATACAGGCGATGAAAGAATTTGCACAAATCGGCAACAACAATGAAGTGTTAGGTTTATTAGATGAAAACGGAGAAATTAACACACAAGTCTTACAGTTTTATGCTCTGTTTGAGTATGACGGCAACGAATACAGAATAGTATCATTAGATATTGCCGGATTTGAGATAAGCGGAGCGTTGAATCTCAGTGCATTTACTAAACTGCACAATTTATTCTGCGAAAACACCAAACTGACAGCACTGGATATTTCAGGCTGTACAGAACTGGAAACGATGTATTGCTATGATGCAGAAATAGCAACGCTGGTATTGCCAAGCAATGCTGCGGACGCTTCATCAAAGCTTTTAGATGTAGATTGTGAGTATAATTATCTGTATACGCCTGTCTTTACTCCGGAAATGGTAACAAATATTACTTCAAAGCCTGATGCATCACTGGAATATCTGCGTCAAAAGGGTGACAGAAGTGCGCTGGAGGCGGTACTGGAATTTGGCAAGACAATAAAAGCCGCGGATTATTCGGAAATCTCCTATTCTGTATATCAAACGGTTTTTGAACGGGCAGAAAAAGCCCAAGGATTTCTGCTAACTCAAACAGATATTGACGAAATTGTAACGGAAGTACTGACAGCGATAAATGAACTTGAGCCATATCTGAATTTAAAAATAAGTGGAAATAATGGTACAATAACAATTGTATATGATGACGAACCACAAAGCGGAATCACTCATTCATTACTGTTTGGTACGCCTGTAATTTTAACTGCTACTGCCGATGAGGGATATACCTTTGACGGTTGGTATGAAAAGGTAACTCAAAGGAAGTTCTCTTCAAACAGCACCTATGCTTTCAAAATCACAACTAATATGGATTTGGAAGCGAGGTTTGTAAGAACAGGCGATGTTACATTGACCTTTACTAATGATTCGGAACAAGTTGTAGCGAAAATTGATAAATCCGTATCGGAATGGAACGAGGTTACCGGTATTGCCGATTTGCTTCCTGAAGTGCCGTATAAGTTGGGTCATACAAACGGTAGATGGAATTATACAGAGGCAGATGTACTGACAGCTTTACAAGCAGGCAACGATGTCACAATAACGCCTATCTATGATGATTCAACATATAAATATCCTGCTGTACCAACGCCTACCGATAACGTGCCGGTACTTAACCTGTATTACAGTTTGGATGCTAACAACAATGTCGGCTCCTTTACAATGGCAGCGGGTATTTCTCAAGACTTAAACATTGAAGCAATTGGAATAGGCTTCTATTACAAAAAAGCTGCAAGCTTCAATCCGTCAAATTTCATTCTAAACATAAACAACAAAATGCTGACAAGCAGATTTGACAATACTGATTCTGACGGAATATACATTGTTAATATCAATAAATTCACTTCCGCATACAACTGGTGTGCAAGAGGATACATAACTTACTATGATGAAAACGATGAACTCAAAACTGTATATTCAAATCAGATAAATATTGTTAATAGAGAACAAATGACTTAATGATAAAACCGCTAATGTTTTCATTAGCGGTTTTTATTTAGAACAGACAAATTTCATTTGTCAATACCTAATTTTTAATTAGCTTTGTCTTTTTTTGTCATTATTTTATACATTTTTGCAAATTGGATTGACATACAAATAAAAAAGTGATAAGTGATAAGTGAATTTTTTTATTTTTAAAGGATAATATTTGGTTATCCTGTTTGGAGGATTATATGAATAATTTGTATTGGATTGGATTGAACGAATCAGAGGTTGAGTTTTCAGAGCAACTATTTGAAAAAACAATAACTCTAAACGGCAGCGGAAATAACAACATATCATATTCCCAAATCTACAAAACAAGAATAAATTATAATACTGACACACCAGAAATCGGAGAATTTTTTAATGACCAAATTACAAAAATAATCGAGTCTGATCCAAGAGCTAGATTTATGTTTTATAATCCCCATACAGCATATTATTATGGAGAACAAATAGTTTCTCGCACAATATGCCTCAATCCGTCAGATTTATTAGAAAAAGTTAGAAACAAAATTAGCATGAGGAATCTTGTTGAAGAATCTCATGCATGTAAAATTTTACCACATATTGAGTTAAACGGAACGAAAGTTAACTACCAGTATATTCATGATTCATTTAATAAAAAAGTATCTGATTTTGTTGTTCAAGCTGAATTTTCTGAAGGAGGAAATTCTACATTTGTTTTGAATAAAGATAATGATTTAAATCAAGGAATACATGATGATTTTCAATATAGCATTTCTCCATATGTCAAGAATTCGGTACCTATTAATACAAATATTATAATTTATGACGAAGATATTGTTGTATTCCCATCATCAGTGCAAATTATTAAAGAAAAAAACAATAAACTCGCTTATAAAGGTGCTGATTTTGCAACATATAAATTATTATCAGATAAAATAAAAACTCAAGTAGATAATAGCAATATGGCTATTTGTAAATTACTACAAAAATTAGGCTATAGAGGTATATGTGGCATAGATTATATATCTGATGGACGAGATGTTTATTTTATGGAAGTTAACGAACGCTTTCAGGCCTCTACATATTTAATTAATATGGAGTTAACTAATTGTAATTTACCTAGCATTCAAGAAATGTGTATCGATGCATTCACATTAAAAAGAGCCCGAACTAATATTAACAATTTTGATATTAACCTGAGTAATTATGCTTATTCTTACAACTTTAAGAATAAAAGCATTATCAGTTTTATGCTTAACAGAGCAAAAAAAGATAAATCAGTTTGTAAAATAGTTTTAGATGGTTATAGCGATAGTTTAAGTATTCAAACATCATCATACCTTTATAAGTTTATATTTGAGAATAGAATATGCTCTATTTCTCCAGATAATAAAGTATATGTAAGTAACAATATAATAGGTTTTTCAAATTTTGATATTTCTTCACCTATTGATGTTAAAATTGCATTAATATGCTGCGGATTATATATTACTGATAACGCAAAAAATAAAATCAACAGTTCAGGAGGAGTTTGTGATTCTATCAATAATGGGTTGAATATAACCATCTTTAATAATGTTACAGTTATGTGTTTGCCGCAGGAATTCAAAGGAATGGGATTAACACCATTTTCATTAGATTTGGACCAAAACGATAGGTTTGTTCTATACTACTATGATTATTATGTTAGTTTAGTACATTTACAGATGAAACAACCAATTATGAAAAATCTCACAAAAAATGGCATACCCTATAGAAAAATAGGACTATTGGCTCTCGATAGAGTTGGAATAAACTACCAATCAGTATGTGTATTCAAAGACAAAGGTATAGAATGCAAGTTTTGCAATTTATCAAAGACAAACGAGACCTTTAATTTAGATGATGTTTATGAAGTTATTGATTCATATATTAGCAATGTTGATTTTAGACATTTTTTAATTGGCGGTGCTACAAGCAATTCAAATAGCGATTACGAAAGAATTCTCGCAATTGCAAAATACATTTCAGCAAAATGCAATAAACCTATATATCTAATGACTTTGCCAATCAATGATAAACGCAAACTAAGAGAATTAAAAAAACATGGTATTACAGAAATCGCTTTTAATATTGAATTATTTGACAGAAAACTTGCGAAAAAAATCATGCCAGGAAAAGGCTTTATTAGCATTGAAAAGTATTTTTCAGCATTAAAGAATGCGATTGAAATATGGGAAGAGCCGGGATCAGTGAGAAGCATGTTAGTAGTAGGACTCGAGCCTAAAGAAACCCTTTATCGCGGAATAGAAAAGTTGGCAAAGCTTGGCGTATCTCCAATTCTTTCTCCATTCGGACCGTCAAAAGGATCATTAATGGAAAATGAAATCCCAGAAAATTTTGAATATTTTAAAGAAATATATTTATCTGCGAAAAAAATATGTGAAAAACATAATATAGAACTGGGTCCAAATTGTGAATATTGCAAAAATAATGTATTGGCATAATATTTCAATTCTTGTTATTTATAAATGAGCTGCCTGACAGAATAATGCCAGAAGAGTTTAGTTTTTCTTGTTCTTCAGCTATTTTCTTTAATTCGGAATTGTTTAATTTTATTTCCTGTTGATTAATATGGACTTCTTGCACTTTTGTTATTGCGGAACAAACTTTATCAATACACTCACAAGCAGTTTTTAGTATAACTAATGAAGCAGAAACAACGATAAGAATTGTAAAAGGGGATTCATGTCGTATCTCTAAATAGTGAGTGGATTTCTCATCGCAACATAATTCAATTATACTATCAATGCTTTTCATTGTTTGAGATAATTTAACAAAATCATTTTCTTCAATATTACTATTGATAGTATAATATAGTGTTGACATGCTTTCTTCGTTATTTAACAATATTCTTCTGAAATCTCCAAAATGCAAGTAGTAGTTGTGGAGTTCTGAAGGAGACAATTCAACTCGTTGGTCAATACTGCATATGTACCTATACATGGCATATCGATCCCTTTTACTTGACCAACCATGATTAACGATTAGTTTACAAAAGAATTTCAACATTCTGTAATCTTTCTTTTCAGCAGATGCATCAATACCATTGTATATTGCATTTATAGCTTTTGTATACTGCCCCAGAGAAATATATATATTTGCTAATGGAAAATATTCTTCAAGATAAGTATAATAATTAATTAAATCAGGTAAAATCTTTTTGAATTCGTCAACTGATATTTTTCTATCTTGTGCTGAATGCGATGATACCCACACAGTAGGATTTTTTGTGTTTAGTAAATACTCTAACGCCCCAAATACATATGCTATCTGGGATATTTGAAAAATAACATTTTGACAATGTATATTTTTAAATTCGGAAAAATCAATATTAAGATTTCTCATTTCCATATCTTTAAAAATGACATTGTCAAATGTAGAGTTTTCAAATGATGAGAGTTCAAAACTACATTTTTCAAAGCAAACATTTTTAAATAGCGAATTCGTTAATGAACTGGTAAAAATTCCTATATTATTAAAGTGGCAATCAATAAAATTTGAATTGCTGAAATTGAATCTAATCATAGAATTATTATCTAATTCATTTTGAATAAAATCACAATCATAAAAATCACAGAACTCTGCTACGGCACCATCAAAATCACAATCGATAAATTTTGTATTTGAAAATACAGAACCTGTAAAAGCTGCTCGTGAAAAATCATAGTTATTTAACTCTTCATCTTTAATTCTTGATCTTTTTAGACTTGTTTCAGAAAAGTTTATGTTATTTTCAAGATCAAGATCATTATTGTTTTTCACTTTCCCAAAATGAAATTTAACGTTATCAATACTTTTCTGTATTTCTTTAGAATGGTTTCTTCTTAGTTTTTTCATATTTCCTCCAAACAGGATAACCAAATATTATCCTTCATTTGAAGAATAAGAGAACTGAAAGGCACTATATTTATGGAGATGTTTATGCGTTGGTCATTCGATGAATTAAAAGAATTAGGCTTTGGATTTGTGTCAGGCAGCACAAATCAGAAGTATAAAACACTTCTTGATAATAAGAATATAAAAAGAATAAAAAGACAACCATTGCCTGAAAACATCGTTAGCAGTTTCAAAGACGGTATATATGATACGTATATTACAATTGATGATATTGTGCTGTACCGAGTATATGGATTAACTCCTTCAGGTAAAGCCGGGGCAAAACAGTTAGGCGCATTTGCCACCACAGAATTTGCAGAATCCCGCATTGATGTAAAAATGCGTTTAGCATTAAATCCTCAGTGGAAAAACGCTTTATATATTGAAGAAAAGATAATTGTTCCAAAAGATGTAGTTTTAAACATTGGCATTGTTGCTCCGGTTAAACTTCTCTCTGGCACTATTCTTGAGGGTGGTGCCGATCAAGTGCTTCTGCCTGAAAACTGGTCTGAAGATTGGGTTGTTGGATATAGATTTGTAACATCTGAACCATTAATGAATTATCCTGAATATTCCAAAGATAAGCCTAATGAGATTAGACTCAAATAATTAGCTCAACTAAACAGATTGTTTTTTGTAATTGCAAGTATAATTGCCAATAATTATACTTGCAATTATTATACTTTATGGTATAATAATGTTGGGTGATGTTATGAAAAAGTTTATAAACAGAGATAAAGAACGCAATTATCTTGAAAGCGAGTTCTCAAAAAATAGTGCTTCATTTGTCGTTATATACGGCAGAAGGAGAATCGGAAAAACTGAACTAATTAAAGAATTCATCAAAGATAAATCTGCTTTGTTCTTCCTTGCCACAGAAGAATCCGAAAAAGAAAATAAAAATGAATTTAAAAAGGCTGTTGCAGAATATACTAATACTCCCCTTCTTGCCGATTCAAATATCAGCGATTGGGAAACACTTTTTAAATATATAGTTGAAAGCAACCCTAATGAAAGAAAACTAATTATAATTGACGAGTTTCAATATATTGCAAAATCATATCCGCCTTTCATTTCTATAATGCAAAAGATTTGGGATAATACTCTTTCTAAAGAAAATGTTATGCTTATACTTTGCGGCTCTCTTGTAAATATGATGTATGCGCAAACGTTATCGTATGACAGTCCGCTTTACGGAAGAAGAACCGGTCAAATAAAAATGAAACAAATTGCTTTTAAACATTATCATGAGTTTTTCGATGGTATAAGCGAAAGGCAGTTGATAGAAGCATATGCCGTAACGGGTGGTGTGCCAAAATATATTGAATCATTTGAACCTTACTCTGCCAATATATATGAAGCTATTGAAAAATGTGTAATGTCAAAAGAGAGTTATCTTTATGAAGAGCCTAACTTTCTTCTTGAAAAAGAAGTGCAAGATGTTGGCAGTTATTTCTCCATTATAAAAACCATTGCTTCCGGCAAACAAAAGCCAAGTGAAATTGCAGCAGCTCTAGAGATTCAATCAACCAATCTACCAAAGTATCTCAAAGTGTTAATTGATTTAGATATACTTGAAAGAGAGGTCCCGGCAACAGAAAGCAAACCTGAAAAGAGTAAAATGGGGCTTTATAGAATAAAAGACAATTATATTAAATTCTGGTTTATGTTTATTTATCCGTACAGGTCATATATTGAAATGGATAATACGGATTTTGTTATAGACAAAATCAAAAAAGGCTTCATTGCTAATCATGCTGCCTTTGTTTACGAGGAAATTTGCAGAAAAGAATATATGACAGAGCTCGTTGCAAAAGGCACTTGGAACTTTGTTCCGACCAAAATCGGAAGATGGTGGGACAGAACTGATAAGGAAATCGACATTGTTGCCGTAGATGAAAACAGCGATAATATCATTTTTGGCGAATGTAAGTTTACTAATAAACCGATGGATGTAAATGTCTACTATGATTTGGTCGAGAAAAAGCAATATGTTAACTGGAAAAACAGTTCAAGAACAGAACATTTTATTTTCTTCAGCTTCAGCGGATATACTGATAAGATAAAAAACTTGGCTGAAAAAAAAGATAACATTATTCTATATTAAAAAATACCGCTGTGTTGTTAACGCACAGCGGTGTTTTCTACTTATTATATTACCTCTTTTTAGGCTTTTTGGAGTAATTATCAATAATCATATTACCAATAAGCTTATAGGTTTTTAAAGATGAAGTAATAGCTATAACATCACTAAACTTAAACTTTCCTGTTATACTTTTTGCAAACATTGAAACTGCTTCTTTCAAATGATTTAATGCGTCCTCATCAATAATTCTTGTCAAACTATCAGGAGAACAATCGTGTGCAAAAGTAATTGACGGATGAATCAATATTGGATAATAGGTTTGGCTACCGTGGTAATGTTTCTTTAACCAATTGACAGAACCATTAAGTTGATTACAATCTTTTTTAGGAATCAAATCAGTAGTTGCCTCGTTTTTGCATTCTATTACTACGAATTGCTGATTGTCCAATTCCCAAAGATTATCAGGACCATCACCATATTCCTCTTCAGGTCTTATAGAACCAAGACCTAATACTAAACCGAGTTCTTTTACTGCAGATTCAAATTTCTTTGATGTTACGGATTCAAAACACAAATCATTTAATATACCTTCAACCTTAATTAAGAAACCATTTGGCTTTAGGTCATTTAGTTTAATATATTCAATTATGGCACGTCCCTGATCTGCAATTCTTGCAGAATACTTTTCAGGCACTATGCCTCTGATAGGATTAGTTAGCATCCTATTATATCCATTAGCCGCAAGTAAAGTTTCTTGAGAAAGCTCTTTGTCTGTAAAATTTTCAATTTCTGCCCTGTATTGCAAAAGTAGTCCTTTTAATTCTTTATCTTCTGTAATATCAATCTCCCTACTAATATATGAAATTGCTTTATCATATTGAAATTTTTCAGCAGAATCAAATGCCTTTCTTAAGGCGACTTGATAGCTGTTAAAATAAGGCTGCGTTTCATACTCAACAGACGCTAATGCTGTCTTACTCAAAGCAATCCAGCCTTTGTCTTTTAGAAGAGAATAATTACAAACAGACATAATACTTGCAATATCATTATTATCAAGTTGGCCACAAAGCTGATCCGAGATATCAAGTTGTTTCTTGGTCGCTTTGCTAAAATAATCCTCTCCGTTATTGCCATAAACGATTTCCGCAATATCACGACCCATTAATATTACGGCACAAGAATCAGAATTCGAACGCACACCTCTTCCCATTCCTTGCTCAAGTTTCTGTATCTGTTCACACTTAAGTCTTGAACTCTTTGGGTTTGCATTCATTTCAAATTGGTCATATAAACTATCCATTGGAGGGAGCCCATCAATCACCAGAATTCTACAAGCATCATCCGGTAAATCAACGCCATCATATTTGTTAATCAGTACGGCTACTCCTACATGCCCATCTTTCAAACGCTGAACACCATACTTAAGATTTTCAATTGTTAATTCGAGGTTCGCGATGTCGGACCAGAATTCTGCCTTCTTTCTCGAAGGTACAATTATAACTACATTATATGTTTTTGCAAACTCCTGTATCTGTTCTTTTATATCCTCAGATGCTATTTTATGATTCATTACTTGAGGCATAATAATAAGGCGATCCCCTATATCATTAGCCTTGTCCGGAGAAATAATACTTGTAATATCCTCAGGATAAAGACCTAATTCTGAGGATAAAACACTATCATCCGCGAGGGTTGCTGTCATAAATATTCTTCGTTCAGCTTGTGCGAATGAAGTAATGTTTGAAACAGGTATACTTTTAATACTAATTTCAATTCTCGCACTTGAAATAACACAATCACAGTATTGAAAACATTCTTTTAACAAAGGGAGGGAAAAGAATATATTATCATCATCGGTGATATTACTGTTTATTATTTGATAAACATCATTTTGATGCTCTTGCCACTCCCAGTAAGGAACCAGCATAAATAAATCTCTGCTTTCATTATTACATAATTCTGAAAACTTATTTGCACACTGCTTCTTCAATGATTCTGAAAAAATACTAAGTATTTCAGTATACATTTTATTGTCATTTGGAATATGTAATGTATACTGACTTTTTATTGTTGAAAGACAAGCATGTGCATCATCAATAATAATACTTCCAATCTTAGTATTATTAGTAGCCCTCATACCGAAGACGGATTTACCGTTAATCAATTTATGTATGTTAATAACTAAAATTGATTGTTTCCTTAAAAACTTAATGTCCTTTTCATCGGTCGAAACTTCAATTCCCAAGGAATTCGCCTCTTTACAAACCTGTTCGACTAAATATCCGTCTGGAACAACATATACAGCAGGTCCAACTCCTTCATTTAAACAACTTTTTAGAATAAGTAACCCAACAGTTGTTTTTCCACTTCCGGTATTCATTTTTATGATATTGTTTTTATTATTTCTATGTTCAAACCATTTTTTCCAAACATCACTCTGCACATCTCTTGGATACTCATATTTTTTCTCCTTTGAGGGCAATGACATGAAGATATCTCTTGGTTCAAGATCATTGTTTTGCGAATCAAGTATTATTTTCGAAAAATCTATAGGCATATTATTAACCTCCAAATTGTCTTTATTTATATAATAAATTAGTATTATATCGTTGTCAAATCAAATTTGATTTTATATAAATACAAATAAAAAATCCCATCATTCCTATCGTTGTTAATTCATAATAACAATTGACAATGCCAAAACTCCTATGCTAACATTACTAAGACAGTATCTTACTTATAATAAGGAGAATATTTATATATGCTTGAAAAGATTAAAGACGTAATTGATTTGTTAGAAAAAAAGGACAGACCTTATGTGTCAAATATCATTTACGTGATTTGTGGTCTCATTTTAATAACTATATATACAATTAAAGATTTGCAAATTAGCATTAATTCAGATTCTTTTAATAAAGTGTCTTTAAGAGAAGAATTAACAGATACGAGTATTATTGTGCAAATAGCATCTACACTTTGGGTGGCTTATATAACCATGTACATAATTAGATATATTTTTTTAAGATTATCCAAAAAGCTTTCTGATGAGGAATTCGCAAAGCATTGTATAATTCTCCACACAATAGAGGATACAATAGATTTAATCAATTCAATTACTTCATTTATCTTTGTATCCATAGTAGTATTACAGTATAATAAAACATATCAATTCTTTTCTTCAAAATATGCTTGGTTTTTATATGTCCTTATTGGTCTTAAATTCATCTCTTTCATTTTATACAGGTTCTATTTTCGTAACAGTAAAATTGTAAATAGCGCAATCAACTCAAAATAAATATTTTTTATAATAAGGATTTTTGTTGCCTTTTATATTGTTACTATATAAAAAAGCAGACTGGGGATGGTCTATTTTTTCATCTCCTGTCTGCTTTTTTAATTCAACATTAAAACGATCTGCATCATCTTAACTTTAATTTTTCTTTAGTTTATAACAATCCCTTGCAATTCATCTGTTGGACTTAACGGATTACCCTTTGAAGTAGTTCTCCCCTGTTCACTAAACAAGAATAAATGTTTTTTTGCACGAGAAGCTAAAACATATAAAAGTTTATTGGTCTCAATCTCCCGATACGGTTTCTTATTATCTTTTATAATATACTCCCAATTTGGCAGATGACCATTTAATAAATCAAAGCCAATTACAGTCGTAAACTCCTCACCTTTTACTCCATGAATAGTATTGATTACAACACCCTTTTTTTCTTTAAAATAGTATTTAATATCTTTATATGTTTGTGAAATGTTGTACTTCTTTATACGACTACGCGTCTTTTCAATGTACAACTCATAAGTATTATTCAATACGGTTTCATTTTTCAAATAAACACCTAAACTTGATAACACTCTTTTAACCACTTCTAAATAAACTGCCAAGCCACCTTTATCATCAACTGACAAGGTCAAAGAATTAATGTTCTTTAGCAGAATATGACAGTCGTAATTAGCCGGTATAGAGATCTTATACTCGCTTGCAAGTATTTCCAAAAAATCGTTTGCAAGCCTTTTCCTTAACTCGATATGTCTTCCAGACTCAGTAAAAACCAATCTGGCAAGAATGTAAAATGGATTCATAGGATCATACTTAAATGGAGAGATATCCGGTGCATCAAAACTAACATTAGGTAATAGTTTTTTTAAAGCGCTCGATATACTATGAAGCTGATTCCATTGTGGCGCAACAACGCAAATCTCATCCTCTGGTATACCTCGTTCTAAGCATTTATTTATTATTCTCGCAATTACATTAGGTAATTCAGTTTTGTTAATAGATTTATTGTAAATTATAGTACTTTTAAAATCTTTATGATTTGCGACTGAATACACCCCCGTATTTTCAACCTCAAAGTTTATATAGTAATTAATAATTCTTTGTGTTGATCTATAACAACCTGATAATACCATGCTTTCAAACGGAACTTCAAATAACTGTTCAATATCTTCCTCGTTTTTTGCTACACCACCTAAATTTCCATAGATGGCTTGATTAACATCTCCAACAAAAACCACATTAATATTTTTGTTAGACTTGAATATTTCAGATAGTGTTAGATATTGATAGTTATTTGTATCCTGATATTCGTCAACATGAATACTTCTTATTATGGAAGAAATGTTTTCGCCAATAAACTTGTTATTTGATATTAAATCATAAGATAGTTTAAGAATTAAATCAAAGTCAATCTCTTTGTTTTTTTCTAGCAACTTATGATATTCGTAAGAAATAATTGGATTGTCTCTCGGCTTTTCATTTCTATCAAGTGTTATATGCATATCATTAGTGATTTCAGCTAAATACTTATCTGAAATATACTCGTCAATTATATGATAACCCTTTGATAATCTCTCTGAATACATCGCATAAGGGCGGATTATAAAATGCATACAGAATTGATGAATGGTTCCTGTCCAAACAGTATCACAACTTATTCCCATTTTCTCTATTCTTGAAGAAATTTCATCGGCTGCGCGATTAGTATATGTTATAGCGATATTCAGTTTTCTTGACGGCGAATACTTTTCTTGTATATATGCTAATCTGTGAGTAATAGTTTTTGTTTTACCACTACCGGGGCAAGCAGTTAAAATGATATTATTATCACTTGTGCATACAGCCTTTTGCTGTTCATTGAGTCCTTCAAGTATGCTGTTATTCATTTATTGCTCCAAGTTCCTTAAGATAATTATAGTAAACTAAAAATGGATCATTGTTATCAATTGTTTTAAAGCATTCATCAATTACCCCAATGACATTGTTATCTGTTTTTGACAGCGATATTGTTAATTTGTTTATATCTGCACCTTCATATGTTTTTAACATGTGAGCGGCCATTTTGCGCAATATACTGGTATTAACAATTTCTTGAGAGGCAAAAGCGATTGCTTTAACCAAATATTCAGGAATATAAACATTTACATCAATAACAGATGACAAAACCGTTGCATACCAACCTTTGCCCATATTTTCAGCCAAATTCAGCACTTCATCGTATCTTTCGGTCTGTGTTCCGGCTAAATTATCCAAATGACCTTGAACTACTTTTTCATACTTATATGTACTTTTAATCACTTCTTCAATATACCATAGATTTTCCGAAATATTTGAAAAATCCACTTCAAAAGTATAGTCAGCATAAAACGGTTTAATCCAAGGATTGCTTTCGCTCAATGCATCTAATTTCGCTTTTCGACTTTCGCCAAGTTTTGAAGCATTTTCTTTTGATTTTTTAGCATCTTTTAAATAAGTATCACTATCTGTAACGATAGCACAGCATCTTTGAAGTCTTTCTTCTGAAAAAATACTTGCTATGTAGTCAAATGCAACACTTCCAATATTAATAACGCTTATGCCTATCTCGTCAAGTGAAACACCAAAAGCATTTTCAACTAAAGCGGGTAATAGTATTTCTTCTCCATCACCTTCTACTAGAATAACGCCTTTTGAAAACAGGAGTGCAGAACGTTTTGCATCAAGGTACCTTTCCAAACAAGCTGTTACAGAAACGCTGCTTGGAACACTAATACCGTTTTCTTCAGCAAATCTATCAAGACCGTTTGTAGGTTTCATTACGACAGCACGTGTAGCGGAACTATAACTATTCACTGATACTGATTTCAATACATTAACACGGCTTATATCCGCTATTTCAGAAAGATGTGTTGAATGCGTTGTCATAATAATCTGAGTATAATTTTCTATAACATTAAGATTATCGAACAACGTTTTTTGAATATGGATATGTATATGCGCTTCCGGTTCTTCAATAATCATAATATTTAATATTTCATGATTTTTTCGATATTCGAATTCAACCAGTTTTAAAGCTATATACAGTATATTTAAATGACCTAATCCAAGCAAATCAATATCGTTAAATCCACTCGGAGATATCGAAAGATATTTAGATAATGATTGTATGTCTGCTTTGAGTTTTGACTCAATATTTATGTCCGGTGAATAGATAAGTCCAACAATTTCATTGAGCTTATCATTCAAATTTTTACCAATATCTGAAACTTGTCCGATTTTTGCAATAGTTTTATTCAATTCAATAATTTTATTCTCAATATCCTCTTTTTCTAAAGAGGATATTTCATCCTGAATCACATCAAAAGCTCTTCTTAACGGATTTTTCGGTTTTCTTAATTCACTTTCTACATCCCTTAAGGCATCAATAAACACGACCGATATATGCTGCCATATATCAGTAATCGTTGCCTTGCCACCCAGTATTGCTTCATTGTCATTTTCCGGATTAGTACATTCACCATTATCCAAGTCACCAACTATTTTCTTATATACACTATCATCAAGAAAATCCGTTTGAGCTCTTGAAGTATAAAAGAATTCGTAATCAAGTAATGTTATACCGTTTCTGATAGCATCAAACTCATCACTATCTTTTGCATCAACAAGCTTTTTTCTAACATTGCTATTTGGGCGTATGAATAGTGTAATAGTGCCATAGTCTTCATTTTTACAACGAATATGTGATTTGAGAAAGGTTTCATCCTCTTCCTCAGGAATCAAACTAACACATACTTCATTCTTCTTGTCTTCAGAAGTAATATCAGCAAATGTTGCAGATATTATTATCCAATGGCCTTTCCAATTGCCTAGCTCGCGTGAAAAATCTGATTCTTTCAAACGCTTGTTGTTATAAAAATATTCGCTATCAAGAAGTATTCTTATCGCTTGCATAGCATTGCTTTTTCCCGAATCATTCTCACCGATTACCGTATTGGCACCCTTTTCGAAATCAAAACTTGAAGCATAGTGATTTTTGAAATTCCTAATTTGTATATTTTTTAAGAACATTTTTTCTCCCGCCCATTATCATCTTTATAGTTATTAATTACTCTCAGTATCGATAAAACGATAAAACAACTATATCTTATCATCATTAACACCTTTTTTAATCATTGTCAAGAATAATTTCAAAAACAGACAAAACAAGTACAAAAATGTAATTATTTTTCGACAAAACAAGAGGGAGTGGCATATCCACACCCTCCTTTTATTTTAATAATAGTTTTATAAATAATACTACTAGTTATCATTAGTAATATATTGTTTGATAGCTGCGCTCCTAAAAGCTTCATCTATTTTATAGTATATTTGTCTCTTACTTTCCGGTGTCAATCTATTATAAGCATCCGCAAAAATATTAAATAAAGTTTTCGCTTTATAATCAATCAAAGAATCATTTACTAAAACTTTAAATCTTCTAATTCTAAATGTTGGATCAAAATATTTAACATAATGAGCTTTTAGCCACTCTTTAACTTTGTCAACAATTTCATCCACTTCATTGCTTCTTAAAATCTGTAACACCCGATATTCGTAGCCACAATTAGAACACAAAGAAATCTGATCCACTACTCCATCATACAATTCAATACATGCTCGATAGAAAGGTGTATTCTTTATAAAGTTGTTTTTATAATTCGTATTATGATTATTATCTTCTTCTAGCATTGAATAGATCAAATCACCAATAGGGACATATGAAAGATTCAATTGTGACGGGCAATTTACATTTGAATCATTTTTGATTGGAAGAATAAATCTTTTTTCTTCTTGCAACTGGTTTTGTGCATCTATAATTATTAAAGGTCGTTGTACATTAATTATTTCATTATGAACACGAATGCTCTCATACTCGTCCTTAGAATAGTATTCTTCTACAGGAACATCAGCTAAATCATCAAAGCATAGTATAAAAAGTGCATTCAGTAAAACATTACAAATTGGTTGCTGCTTAACTTTTTTATAAAGCATATCCATAATAAAATTTGCCGCTTGGTAATTAACTACAATCATAATTAATATTCTAAATAACCTCTCCAAATCAAATTGTTTAGCTTAAAATCATATTGTCTTTCGTAGACATATTCCTCAATTTTTTCTGGATACAAATACTTTTCTAGAGCAAATAATACTTGAGATATTATTTGTTCACTAGCATTTACATTCTGTAGATAAACTTTAACCATTTCTTTTATAATTATGCTCGTATTAATCTGTTTTTCCTCAGCTTTTTTCCTAACTATTATGTTGAACTTATCTTTCAAATAATACTTAAAAACATCACGAAGAAAAATATCATATTTACCTTGAAAAAGCCTACAGACTTGCTCTCCAGTTGTAATATAGTCATCACAATAACCTTCACAAATAAAAGAATCTGTTTCTGGGTAAATTGCAATCAATCCCGTATCTGATGATACTATTATAGAACTATAAAAGTCAAATATCCGGTCATTTCCATAAAGATCCATCAAATGCTTACATAGTAATGAAATCGGAAATCCTTTTTGTTTTATAAAATATACACTTGAACTATTATTATCTAATTTTTCTTGAGCTTGATTAAAATATCTCTCCTCATCTTGATTAATCGATGCAAGAAATAAACACAATTGATTATTAATATCTGCATTTTTTTGAAATTCATATTTTTGAAAAACTTGATAATAAATATTTTCTTCTGAAAGCACATTTAGATCAGAATCATAATCAATAATCGCATCTGGAATATTAAAAGTTTTACCACTGTCAATTAATCGAATCAATATTTTTTCAAAATTATTGTAATAACTAAAATTTATCTGATCACTATTAATGCTCCATTCTTCTCTATTAAAAATATTTTCTGGTAAACCAAATAATAATTGCAAGCTTTTATAAGCTACAAGTGCTCTATATTTAGGATGAATTTGTTTGATATTATTAATTTTTGAATACTTACCAAATAATAATTGACAAATACTTTTAATTGAATCCACATCAACTGGTCCAAGAAAACAATATGGAACAATTGTGCACTTGTTGTTGATATTATTGTAATATAATCTAATACATGAAAAACTAGAATTATTATCTTGTATCTGAAAAATATATGATTCTATTTGACACCTTATTGCTTTAGATATATCACTATTTGTATTTGCTTCATTTAATGATAAATCTAACTTTTTATTATTATATTTGTTTTGTAAACACGTTAAAAGGTTATCATAGGCTTCATGATCCATTGTTTTACTATAAGAGTAAATATACGATGTATATGGAGTGGATGTCAGAATAATAGAAGCGACAATCCTATTCGACAATTTTTTCCATTCGTCATTATATAACTTAATCTTACTATAATTTGCTGGATATTTTGCAGATGTATTCTCTCCATATACAATGGTCTTTAGTGTCTTAGGCTTATATTTTTCTACCCTTTCTCGAACGTTAGAAAGAGCTCTTCCGTGTATCAGTACATCATCTACAATATAGCAATCTTTATTAGTTATTCTATTTCTATAAAAATGTATAGATTTATCGGATATTATTGTCTTTGATTCAATTGAAACTTTTGTTTCCTCAGAAAATACATATTTCATATACATATAAAAAAGGACGTGACATCTTCTCGTTGTAAAAATAATAGTTTCTTTTTCACTATTAATTACCTCAAGAAAAAAATTATTAATTCTTAGAAAATCAATATCTCCTAATGTGTTTTTTATTATTTCTGAATTTTCAGTTGTAGTTTCTATTGAATTCAACATACTATCTCCTAAATAATGTCAATATTTTTCTGATACTTGTCAACCTTGTAAAGATCTTGTTCTTCTGATGAACCACATTTGAAAAGGAACAATCTCAATGATTGACTTTCAAAAGTTGCATTCCCGTTTGAGGTTTCAAAAATCATGTCTAGAATCAGCGTTTTTAAATCTTTGCCTTTTAACGAACCTCGTTGAAATACATCATTAACATCTTCGTTTAATGCACAAGTTTCCATTTCAAGATGAATTTTATCATTTTCTAATTTGCAATCTTGCAATCCATTCTTATTGGGATTATAAGTTTTATCATTAACCAACGTCAATGCATCATTAAAAATCGCAGTATTTGATAAAATAGCTTTGTTTCTATAAACTTCATAATTGCGACAGATATAGAGTTCAGCTTTTTTTACGCCTATTATATTCCAGTCGGCAAAAATTTGTGTGTCTATGCTAATGTCCATTTCTATACACAACCGATTCCTATCAGTTGGATATGGATTAGTACAACACAAACTAACTGTTTCCATTGATATTTTTCTCCACTTACCACTCAAAATTCACCACCAAATTCTTGGGAAAATAAGGTGGAATTTGACTAAAAAAAAGAGTCTGCCCAACTTGACAGACTCACTCATAAACATTTTTATAATAACGGAAATTACATAAAAAAACTGCATAACAACCCATCAAAACAAAAACGTTTAATTGGGAATTCCTAGGCGGGATTTACACTTATTTGAAACCAGCTGTCTTTGGCTTTCCTTAAGTATTTTGGTAATATTATTTTAACTTATATATTATAATCTATATTAGAATAAATTAATATTTAGTATAACTTATTTTGCATCATATGTCAAGAAAAAGTTTCTAGTTTTTTAAGAAATATACTTTCATCAGCAAATAAACAAATGATATAGAAACTAATTATATGTAACTTACAAATCAATCTATCTCACAAGAGATTAAACTAATATCTTTTAACATTTGTTTTTTTGACCAGTTAGAAAATCTTACTTTGCCAACATTAACAAACTGTTTTTCATCTGATTCTTTAAAAACAAATGAATAAAGCTTATCTATTGTCGAATCAACAACCTTATCAATTTCATCTCTTGTTGCATTATAATTAGCGGTAATACCTTGCGTTGTAATTAGTTCTTCAAAAATATAAAGACTTTCTTCGCAATTATGAAAAACATCTTTTAACGGTTGTGAATTTTGCCCCGCCATGAAGTCATGATACACACCGGATTCATATATTCTCAACCCTAGAATTACTGGCACAAATATTCTGGTTAGGTGCAAGTAATCATTTTTAATATTATCGCCTTCATCAGCCTGTTTCCATATGCTACCAGTAGCCATATTAATCATTCTTAAATATTTAGAGATCTCTCTTAATTCAAAACTATATGTTTTAATAACGGCTTCGTTGATGCAATTGTTCCACTGTGACTCATTATCATTTTTACTAGAGTAAAAATCAAATGTCGAATAAAACTTGTTCATATCTGCTTTAGGCAAAGACACTCGCAAGTCAAAAAACCTATCCAAATATCTTGAAGCATCAAAATTAGTGCCATAGTATTTCTTTATTGTATGCTGCAATTGACTAATATTTATCGAAAAAACAAAAGTAATACTTTCATTATTAAAATAGTGTTTTATCCTTTCAAGAAATTTGACAGCATAGTCTGGAGAACATCTATCTAATTCATCAATAAAAATAACTATTCTATCTCCGCGTTCAACCAAAACTGAGTTTAGTAAAGAATTGAATTCTCCTTTAATATAGTTATTCCATTTAATTTCACTTAGGCCATCTGTACTTGAAAAGATATTTGGAATGCCTTCTTTGATTATACCACCAGTCTTTATGCGGATTATATTATTTAAAGCCTTTCTAAATGAATCCAAATTAAAATCAATACTTTTAAAGTCATACTCACTTTCAAACTCGTCTAAAATAGTATAGGCAAGCGATAGTATTGGATCGCTATCATTGTCGTTAAGCCAGGCATCATAATAAACACACACTTGGTTAACCTTGTGATTGAATTCAAATTTTGACTCATATTCTTTAATTCTATCTCGCTCGCTTGAATCCATAGTTGAAAATTCATTATATGCCTCTAGCAACATCTTTGTCTGCTTTACAAAAAATGTTTTTCCTGAACCCCAATATCCCTCAAGAGCTATAGAACAATTATCTTCTATAGACTCAAGCAAAGTAGCAAAATCAAACACATCATCACTACGACCAATTTTATCTTCGGAAAAAGTTTTAATTATATTCTCTCTTGTCGGTTGCAATTCATACGATTTCATAACAAAGCACTCCTCATAATAATTACAATTATATAAACACAAATCTTAAGACTTATCAAAAAAACAATCACAACTCTTTTTAATCAAATTACCAATACTTTGTCAACCCCAAATGCAAAAATATACATAAAAACGACAAAAAAAGCATGAAAAAACTAAAATCATTACTTGACAAATAAAAATAACGTGTTCTCAGAATTCGATAAATTTATTTATTTCTATAAAAATTTGTTTTTTCTCTCAACTAATTATTAGGGAAAAAAGAAAGAGTTAATAATACATAATTATTAAAATATTTCGTGGCTTTTCTAAAGCACTCTTGACCGTTATAATGACCACCAAACTGAAATTAGAGGATTGATTTAGGTTGATTTTATTTGAATTAGTGGTCAAAATCGAGTTAGAGAAAATACCCAAATTACGCCATTTTTACGCTATTTTAGTTTACTAACTGTGACTACGAACCAGTAGGTCGGGGGTTCGAGTCCCTTCCGGCGTACCAATAATGCCGAGTACCCAACAGGGTACCCGGCATTATTCATATGATGGGACTCGAACCCTGAGAGGGTCTGAGCGTAAAGAAAACAGTCCGGCGGACTGTTTTTAGCGAAGAGCGGCGCTGGCCGGTACCGAAGGCGAAGCCTTGGGTGGTCAAGCCATGCGGATTGCGAAGCAATACGCGGTCCCTTCCGGCGTACCAATAACCCTGAGAACACATCCGTGTTCTCAGGGTTATTCTTATATGTAGGAAGGGCTCGAACCGGGGCCCCCGCAAAGCCCTTGGCTTTGTGGGGAGAGGAGAAACATATGAAGCAGTCATTAGCAAAAGCTACTGTATTTTGCTTCGACTGCGTAATATGTTTGGACGAAGTCCCTTCCGGCGTACCAAGAAAGCCTTGCAAACACTACGTTTCAAGGCTTTCTTTTGTTTTATTCCTGACCACTTGCTCATCATTTTGGCTTGTGGTAAAATTCATTTTTGCTAAATAATATATGTTTTTAATAATTGCGTTTCAGACACATTTACAACACAATTAACCGCCCAAAATGACCGTTTGACCACAATTTGACCACAACGGAATTTTTTGAGGTGTTGTTATTTGTTTTTGCAATCAGTATATGATATAATGAACTCGACTAATCGGTATTTGCGGAGATAGAGAATGATAACAGAAAATGATAAAAATATGCTTTCTTGGCTGAAAAAAGAAGAAATAAACACATCGCGTCTTTACAATCTTGATTTGCTCAAAGCGCTGGCAATCGTGAGTATGATAATCTGTCACAGTGTTCTTATGCTTGGAGTGCATCATAACGGATACGAAAACGATTTTCTTTATTTTTTCGGCGATGTTGTG
>CAJOHE010000008.1:0-178453 GCA_905234495.1 uncultured Eubacterium sp.
GTACCGAACTCCTGTTCAAGAATATCTGTATTCAGTTTACAAATAAAACTGTACTCATTGAATTCCATATCCATACCTCTTTGCAGGTATGATAACATATTTCAAGCAGTTATTCAATATCTTTTATAATTCCATATAACGAACACGGCGGATTGTTTCCGTTATAATCAATCTGTTCTAATCCGTTGCTGCTAATTGCACATTTTATAAGTGACTTTGTTAACTCAGGTACATCATCTCTGCTTAACGCTTCATCAATGTCAGTCCATATAACTAAATCATTTTCATCGCCGTCAGAATGCGCCGTTCCCGAAACATAGTCCGCAGAGAACGCAACATACCAATCGTGCATATTGAATCGTATACCGATAATGCTTTTAGGCTGTATTGTTATATTCGTTTCTTCTTTGAATTCACGAATAACAGCGGCTTGTGGCGATTCATCTTTTTCTACATATCCGCCTGGGATAATCAGCATTCCTTTTCCGCCGCCGTAAGTATGCCTTGCAAGCAAGACCTTATTATCCTTAATAACAACCGCCGTTACGCTCTGTCCCCAATTTGTGTTTTCTGTATTAGTCATAATAATTCCTTGTTTTTCAAATCATCTAATAATTTTATACTCGCTTCATTAACGAATGCATCCATTATCTGTGGCGTTAAATAATGATATTCCATTTCTTTTGGTTTATTGACGGTATAATGCCTCAAAATATTTTTCATCTGCCGTGAGATTTCATTGTTCCTGTACCATTCGGGATAGGATTCATTCCAACCGCCATAAGTTTTAAACAGTTCAAACGAAGAACTTTCGTTTTCGGTAAAATACAGAAAGTCAATATTGTTCCTTTCGGCTGCAACGGTTTTTCTTACCTCATCATTATACCTGAAATCGCCGTATTTATTTTCAATAGGCATAAACAGTTTATTTGCATAATAGCAGTCAGCAAACAGATGAATATAATAACCGATATAAAACGATTTTTTCTTAATATTGGTTTCGTTTTTAATATAGGTGTTGTAGATATATTTATAATCGCAGTCCGTCTTTTTGGAATAGTAATAATCTTTTGTGAAATGCGTTTCGCCTGTCGGTGGCATATAGACACCGTGTGAACTGTCGGGAATACCGCAATCGGGCGCAATATTGCCGATAATAAAATATTCGGTATTCAGCATTTTCAAGTGCGGCAACAGCTTATCCGCTATTCTGAAATGATTAGCCCAAGTCGGCATAGTGTTCTCCTGTTTGTTCTTCTATTCTTTTTATTTCTCCCATTACTCGCTCTCTGCCGTATTCGGTCTGATACCAGTTATTCTTACTTATATCAAAACCGTCAAAGGTGACAACGGTAAAATCAACATTTTGAAAATACATTTGATATAGCAGTAGGCAACGCTTTGCATGAAAGGATTTGCATACAATCAGCGCTTTGTTGATTAATAAGTTGTTTTCATCAACAACACGCTTTGCAAATTCAGCATTTTGCTTGGTATAGCCTGACTTGTTTTCGCCGTAAATATCGCTTTCATTAACGCCATTTTTTAACAGAATATCTTTATAAAAATCGTATTCCGTTTCATATTCGGGAAGCGGAAAACAATCACGCTTTATGCTATATTTTCCGCCTATAATGATTTTATCAGCATATTCATTTTTATATAATTCAGCTGCAAGCTCAGCAGCTTCGGGTAATGAGCCTCCAACCACAAAGATTGCATCTGCTTTCAGTGGCGGTTTCCCTATGAATAAATAATCTGTAATATTCTTAATGTTATACATCTAATACTTCCTTAATAAGATTACATACCATTTCCTATTATGTTATGGCTTCATTTTACCATATACGATTATATATTGCAAATTTCATAGAAAAAATCGTTCTACGATTTATAAGGCGTTTTTCGACAAAAAAGTATTGTTCTACGATTGGGAAATATGCGAGTTAGTCGTTCAGTATCAAGTATATGTATTGTGCTTCGCTCCCGTTGTTTCTGTTCGCTACAATCGGTTACCGTCACGCTTTCAACCCCTAAAACACCGAATCAGGTGTAACTACCTTAAGAACTCAAAACCGAGTCCCGAAAGCCTTGAAAACACTGATGAAAAAACTGTCAAAAGCGTGACTATACACCTCCTAACAAAGAGAAACGGCTTTCTATTACAATTTGTATTATTATGCGCTCTTGAAAAAGTCATTTTTTGGGTGGTCTCTTGGGGAACACAAGTATGTCTTGGTCTGTGTGTTATTTTTAGACAGCGGTTTGTCACTCTATAAACAGCCATTGTAAAAATATACAAGCTGTAATAAAATAAGAGCGGCAATACGCCGCCCCGGTTTTTTATCTATTATGTATTTCTGCAAACTTCATTCCTGAGGCGAAGGTGTCGAGACTCAGTTCGGTGTGAAGCCTGTCCCAGCACTCCGCATACTCGGCGAACATCCTTTTGTGCTCACGGTCAAGCTGCGTCGTTATCTCCGCTTCCAACCGTTTCAGTTCCCGACACATACTGACTTTCTCATTCAGGTTGCTGCACTTGAATCCGTTTTGGTATTTCGGATTCAGTATGTTATCTATAATCGTTTCCGGCATATTGCCACCTCCTTGCAACAAACACAAATATCACAGACGGAGCCCAAAGTCCAGATAAATATTCGGAAGCTTTTTATATTGTTTGTATGCTGTTTTTTGTGCCGGGGGTGGCACAATTTTTTCCGTTGTCCACCGTTTTTGTACTGTTTTTTGGACAGTAAAAATAAACTTTTGTAAAAGACTTGTAATTGACTTTTTTAAGAGTTACTATGCAAGCGGAGGTGAATACTATGGCAAAAGCAAAGAAGCCGAAGAATCACTACGGTCAGGGCAGTATCTTCTATATCGAGAGTAAGAAAAAGTGGATGGGACAGCTCGACCTCGGCAAAGACGAAAACGGCAAGCGTATCCGTAAAACTGTTCTCGGCAACACACCTGAAGAGGTTGAGGAGAAAATGCAGAAGGTTAAGTTCGATATTTACTCCGGCAAGTTCGTTGACGCGTCCACCATTACCTTTGAGCAGCTGATGATGCAGATTCTGAATGAAAAGCGCGCGATGAATGAAATCCAGGACCAGACCTATTTCCGTCATCTTGATACACTCAAGCACTGCCGTCCTATCAGAGATATTCCGATTCAGAAGGTGGACAGCACGATGCTGAAAGAGCTTATGCTTTCCAAGGTGCATTATTCGCAGTCATATATCCGCAAAATTCATATGATGCTCAATCAGGGATTCGCAGAGGCGGTCAAGCGTAAAATCATTGTTGATAATCCTATGCTGGATGTCCGCCGCCCGAAGTCGTCAAAGAAGTCGAAAAAAATAAGGGCATTAACCCTTGATGAGCAGAAGCGATTCCTGGATGTCCTTCAGCACGAGCCCGTGCGTTATGCGGACCAGATGCTCATATCCGTATATACCGGAATGCGTATGGGAGAAATAAACGCCTTAACGAAGAAGGATATCAACACGAATTTCAACTTTATTAATATAGAAAAGACGATTGCGAAAGGGGAGCACGGCGAAGCGTTTGTCAACGATTCTGCGAAAACGGATAAGGGCAACAGACAGGTCCCCATCAACTCTTTGGTGAAGCCTGTTATTGAAAAGGTGCTGAAGGAATATGTTCCCACCAAAGACGGTTTTCTTTTTCACACTACGACGGGAACGCTCGTGCCGACAAGCCTGGTGAATATGGAGTTTCAGCGTATCGTTAAAAAGTACGGTATTAAGGATGAAATGGTAAGCGGCAGTCTTACGCTGCACAGCCTGAGACACACCTATGCGACCCGCTGTATTGAGTCGGGCATGCCGCCGAAGGTATTGCAGAATCTGTTGGGGCATACGGATATAAAGGTTACGCTTGATACTTACTCCGATGTCTTTGACAATTTCCAGAATGAGAATGTGGCAAAGGTGGATGAGTACTTAAGCGGTGCAGGTCTGGCGTTAAATGCTTAATAATAATTACAGCAACGGATACTTGTACCGTTGCTGAGAGGAGAAACCTCCGGGGCAGTCAATCGTGAAACGCTTGCGCTTTACGCCGACTGTGTAGGAGGTTTGGACGAAAGCCAACCACTTGCCAACCAAAGAGTCAACAAACCGCCTAAACACTTGATTTTTTCGCTCTGTATACTCTACACTCCGACCAAAGAAAAGGACAGCTTAGGCTGTCCTTTTCTTTGGTCTAAGACCCGTCAGGGTTGCGGCGGCGGATACTTGTACCGCCGCCGAGAGGAGAAACATTCGAAGCAGTCATTAACAATACGCTTGCGTGTTGTTTCGACTGCGGAGTATGTTTGGACGACACTCCGACCCAAAGGAGCGGTTTTTAACCTGCTTTATTTTTATGCAAATCGCTCTAAATCGGCTTAAATAGGCATTATACGCAATATGCGTTTTTTTGAATGGCTTACTTGGGTTGCCATTAGTTGACTTGTGTAAACGCCGCAATCACATCTTTGTACTCTTGCGAGTTGGTAATTCTTTGTACTTCTTCACGGGCTTTGTTTTCCTCAGACTGTAACTGTGTACGCCTTTCGCGTAAGTCTTCAACGTCAAGCGATTTTTTGGTATTGCTTTTTTCTGCGTTTTGTGGTATAGTATTAGTAGACTTGGAATTGATGACTGGTCCCTGATTAGCATTACTGCTTTTCATATCAGTACCCGTAAATTCCGAGTCTTTATATTTTATTATGAACTCTGTGCCGTCGGGCATAAGTATTCTGTGAGCGTGATATTTGTTTTTACCTGAAATTTTTACAGCAACAGCCATATTGCCTCTAACGCCGTTAATTACAACGGGTGCGGCAAATGTAGCGGAGTTGCGGCTTTCCCCTTTGTGCTTTGTATGGTAATCAATAAGTTTACCGCGTTTTAACACTCTCGGAACTGCTTGCAATGCTGCAATTTCGGCGGGGGTGTTCATATAACTCGCGCCTTCACTTATTTGCTTCACGCCTAATTCTATTCTGCCAAAATTCTGTCGGTCAATGTGATAACCAAATTGCTTAAAATCTGCTATGGCTTTTAGCCTTGCTTCTCTTTTGGACTCGCCTGCATAAGATATTTCATATACCGGCTTCATTTCATTTATTTCGTCAAGATTGCCTTTTATTTGGTCTCTTAACGAGTTTTTTTCACTTGTGTCCTTTTGCCATTTTATCTCGCTTTCAATCTCCACCCCGTTCTCAAGATTGCTTATCGCTCCGTAAATTACCTCAAGGAATTGCTGACGGAGTTTCTTTATATCATCAAGCGACATATCCGCAACTGCCTTTTCGGAAGCGCGGAGACCCCTGTTTGTAACGTGCTTGCTTATAACATCGACAATATGATTAATAATGTTCTTGAGAGTGTCAAAGAAATTCTGTTTTTCTTCGACGCTCATATTTTTACTTTCTTGAACATACTTAACCGCTTCTTCAATACCGCCTTCAGCGAAGAAAAGACGAGCCGTAACGTCGTTTACAAGTTCCTCTTTTGCGTCCTGAATGGTGGTATTCTTTTCGTCGGCATGATATGTATTATGATACGCCATAATATCGTTGTTTGTGCTTAAGGCGTCCATATCGAAGAGCATATCAATAACGGTATCAACATACTGCTTGTACGCGTCATAGTTATATGCTCTGCCATATTCTCCGATTTCGTGGGCAAGAGTTGTCGCGTCGCCGCGCTTTGCGCCCTTTACAAGGGTAATAAGTACAGCATCACCTAATACATTGAACTATAACAACAAAGGACAGCACTTGCTGTCCTTATTTTTTCAGTATCTTCTTTATTATCTTTTTAAGCTTTGCTATGAGTTTTTTGGTTTTTGATTTTTTGACGTTTGCGATGAAAAATCTGTTTTTATCCGTGTTTTCATAGAGGGTTTTCTTTAGGTATTCAAGGCGTTCGTTCATATCCTTAATCTGATTTATGCCCCTGTCGATATCGTCAAAGCGAAGAGTCGTCGAATCCTTTTCATAGATAAACTCGTCGGAATCGTACTGCATACTTTCCTGAGTCTGGGCGTATCTGAACGCGTGAACCGACTGCTTGTCCCAGAAAATATCCCTGCTTATCACGTTTGCGGGAACACCGCCGACCGCACAGTTTGAGGGGATGCGCCTGCCGCCC
Organism: uncultured Eubacterium sp.; assembly: GCA_905234495.1. Classification (GTDB taxonomy): domain Bacteria; phylum Bacillota; class Clostridia; order Oscillospirales; family Acutalibacteraceae; genus Eubacterium_R. The sequence continues at coordinate 6,165 of CAJOHE010000008.1, forward strand.
GTCATCGCCATGGCGCCTACGATGCTGCCCGAGCCTATCTGGGTGCCCTTTGAGACGAGCGCGCTCTGTCCTATCCACACATGGTCGCCGAGGTAAACGCTCTTTGTCGGGTTGATTCTTTCCTTTGTCTTTGCGCTGTAGATGAGGTGCGGGTCGGAATTTCTGAACCACACTTCAAGCGAAAACAGACAGCTGTCGCCGATGATGATATGACGGCGTTCGCTGAGAACCACGTGAATGGGTCTTGTTGTGTTGCAGTTTTTACCGAGGTAAAAGACGTTTTCGTGATATGCGTCAACGAGCACCTGAGTCCTGCGCTCGCCGCCCGAGCAGATGAAAACGATGCTCTTGTTGCCGTGGAAGGTTATGCGCGAGTTGTGAAGCCTCACGCCGTCCTCAAAAAACAGAATATTGTTTTTGCCGACAAAGGACACGGACGATTTTTCCATCTCGGCAGGAAGACCGATAATCTGATTGCCGTCGTTTTCAAGCGTTTTTAATTCTTCAATGCAGGTAGCTTTCATCGTTTATTCCTCAGCCTCGTTCGGTTCGGCTTCCTGAGCCTTCTTGTTTTTGCCCTTGTTTCTGAGAACAATCATAAATATCATACCGACGATTCCGCCGATTGCGTTCATCATCATATCCGTCATCGTGTCCACAAGTCCGAGGTAGCCGTATTCGCCGCGGTACTTTGAAAGGTCGTACATCGCGGTGTCAACGCCTTCCTTTGTGAGCTGAAGGTTTGTGCCGTGAAGGGTGTCCATAAGAAACTCGTAAAATTCCCAGCAAACTGCCAGCGACAGCGCAAACATAATGCTGAATATCGCTGCAAGCGTTGCGGCGCATTCGCCCTTTTTGCGCTGGATAATCACGGCGAAATCATATGCAAATATCGCGCAGCCGAGTCCCGTCATTATGTGCATAAACTTGTCAAAGAACATCACGTTTTCGAAAACCTTGCCGTACGAGCCGACAACGATTCCGAGAAAGATGACAATGTTTAGCATGGTCTGGCTGAGAGGGGGAACTTCCTCGATAAAGCTGCCGTTACCGAGAATCTGGAACAAATCCCACAGATGCGAGAAAATCCACGCAAAGACGGCTTCCCAGCCCATAACGATATTATCGTGGCCGCCCTTGACAAACGAATACGTCGCGCATCCTATGAGCGCAAGTCTTACGATAATCCAGAATACCAGCTGAACTTTCGGTATATCCTGTATAGGGTCCTTTTTTATTTTGTATGTCATAGTAAAAACCTCATTAGTATTAATATTCTTATCTTACCATAAACCGAGGATTTTTCAACATATTTTTTATTAAATATAAATTAATTATAAAATTATAAATCTAATCTTGATTTTATAAATCTTTTGTATATAATATAAACTAACGAAACAGGAGGTTTAAGATATGAACAGACCAAACGCACCGTGGCTTAAGTATTTCGGCAATATTCCCGCGACTCTCGACTACCCTCAGGGCTCAATGTATGAGGCAATCAGAGAGGCGTGGGAAAAGAATTTCCACGGCAATGCCAATATGCCCGCATATAAGTTCCAGGGCAAGGCGACCAGCCACAAGCAGTTTTTTAATAAGGTTGACGATATAGCAAAGGCGTTTATGGCTTTGGGAATCGGCAAGGGGGATAAGGTTACAATCTGTATGCCAAACGCACCCCAGGGCGTTGACGCATTTTATGCGCTCAACAGAATCAGCGCCGTTCCCGCTATGATTCATCCTCTTTCCGCGGCGGGTGAAATAAAGTTTTACGTTGAAAATTCAAACAGCAAGGCAATCCTTGTTCTTGATATGTTTTACGAAAAGGTTCTTGAAGCGCTTAAGGACGTTAATTATCCCGTAAAGGTTATCGTTGCAAGAATTCAGGATGAGCTCCCGTTCCCGCTTAACACGCTTTATCCGCTCACCGTAAAGAAAAAGCCGGCTCCGCTTCCGAAGGATAACGAGAACGTAATCAGCTGGCACGATTTCCTTGCGGGCGCAAAGAAGACCAAAAAGCTCCCCGTTTCCTTCCCTGGTAAGGACGACACGGCGGTTATCCTTTTCAGCGGCGGAACAACGGGTATCTCCAAGGGTATCGAGCTCACAAATATGAATATGAACGCGCTTGGTTATCAGGTTGCAAATGCAGCAGGCTTTCCTGTGAAGGGTCTCAGTATGTTTTCCGTAATGCCTCTTTTCCACGGCTTCGGTCTCGGCGTCGGAATCCATACGGCAATGATTTGCGCTGCAACCTGTATTCTTATTCCGCAGTTCACGATTAAGACCTATGCAAAGGACGTGCTTAAGTATAAGCCAAACGTTATCGTAGGCGTGCCGACTCTGTTTGAGGCGCTTCTTCGCACGGAGGGCTTTAACGGTGCAGACCTCAGCTTCCTTCGCGGTGTATTCTGCGGCGGCGATTCGCTTTCGGTAGAGCTTAAAAAGAAGGTTGACGCCTTCCTTAAGGAGCACAACGCTACCATACAGATTCGTGAGGGCTACGGCACAACCGAGTGCGTAACGGCATCTTGCCTCACTCCTTACGACTTCTTCCGTGAGGGCAGCATCGGTATTCCTTTCCCCGATACATACTACCAGATTGTTGACCCGAAAAACGATACGGAGGTTCCGTACGGCACCGAGGGCGAAATCTGTATCTGCGGTCCTACCGTAATGAAGGGTTACCTCGATAACGCTGAGGAGACGGCGGCAACGCTTCGTACCCACAGCGACGGCAACGTATGGCTTCACACGGGCGACCTCGGCACAATGGACGAGGACGGCTTTATCTACTACAAGCAGAGGCTCAAGAGGCTCATCATCGTATCGGGCTTCAACGTATATCCCTCACAGGTTGAAAATACAATCGACGCACATCCCGACGTGCTTCTCTCCTGTGCAATCGGTATTCCCGACCCGTACAAGATGCACAAGGTAAAGGCGTTCGTTGTGCTTCGTCCGGGCGTTGAGCCGAGCGATAAGATTAAGGAGGAAATCCTTGAGCATTGCCGCAAGAACATTTCAAAGCACGCAATGCCGAGGGAGATTGAATTCCGCACCGAGCTTCCGAAAACCCTCGTAGGCAAGGTTGCATACAGGCAGCTTGAAGAGGAAGAGGAAGCAAAGGCAAAAGCAAAGCAGGAAGCCAAAGAGGCTGAAAAAGAACAAAACAAAACCGAGGAATAATCCTCGGTTTTTGTTTTGTTAAAAAGTATATTTTTTTATAAACCTTTTAACGGGAAGAGAGATAAAAACTGCTAAAATCAGCTTGATAATATCGGGGATGATGTAGGGCAGTACGCACCAGCCGAGTATGGTTGAGATTGCAACCGCGTCGCCGGATTTTGCCCAGACCGTGGCAAACCAGAGGGTGCCGAATGCATAGCAGATAAGTACGCCCGAACACATTGCCATAAAGAGGGGAAACCTCTCCTTTTTGTATTTAACCCCTTCCTTGTCAAGGAAGTCGCTTGCGATACCCGTTATCATCGCGGTAAAGATAAACCCGATGATATATCCGCCCGTGTTGCCGAAAAGGGTTGCGGGGCCCGAGCGAAACGCCGAGTAAACGGGCATACCTATGAGCCCGAGAACAATATATACTGCGGTTGCCGCGGTTCCTCTTTTAAACCCGAGTATTCCCGCAGCAGTGCAGACTCCGAAGGTCTGCAGCGTAACGGGTATACCGCTCGGCAGTGGAATCGTTATCCACGAGCAGATTGAAATCAGAGCTGCCGCAATCGCGATATACGCCAAATCAAACGATTTATTTTTCATAATTTCTCCCATTCATTTTACGGAAAACTGTCTATGAAAAAATAGTAATCAAAAAAAAGAAAAATGTCAACCTTTTTGTTTTCAAAGGTTGACATTTTGTTTTTCTTTTATTTGGTCAGCACAACGGTTGTAACGCTGCGTGCGGGGATAAGAACCGCCTTGCCGTCAACGCTTCCGTTCTGAACCTTCTGAAGGTCGCGGTTCTCGTCCGTAATATATGACGTAAGAGTGCTGTAAACCGCCGAATCAAAGTATGTAAACTCGTTGCTCGTTCCCTTATTGATGTAAACGATTGCAACCGTTCCGTCGGGGTTGAGGTAAGCGGTTTCTTCAATATTGCTTGAAAATGCGCTCTGAGTTGTAACCTTTACTCTCTGCGCGCCGACGTCGACAAACTTTGAATAGTTACCCATACACCATGCCCTCTTTGAAGGCTGAATATCGGAATGGTTGTTCGGGTTGAGGTAAACAAGTCCGTCGGGGTAAATGCCGTATGCGTATGCAAGCCACCAGTCCCACTCAACCGCGTTGAGGATTGTGAGGTCCTGATACATAATGTCCGCAAGGGCGATACCGTAGTCGATTGTCATACCGTTGGTGCTGCCGCCCTCCTGCTGGATGAGGTCGTATACGCCGGAGCTTCCGTCGTTTGTCATCTGGCAGTACTCTGAGCACTTAACCTTTTTAATTGAGTTTCTGAAATATGTTCCGCTGATTTTGCTTGCGGTGGCCTCTCTGTCGGACTGGCTTGCCCAGTATGAGTGAATGTCAAGCGTATCGCAGTAGCTTCTGATATTCGAGTTGTTGCTTGAATAATTGTAATTCGTTGAGAAGCAGTTGTTAAGGCGTGCGTTCCAGTCGTCGCCGTGGTTAATCTGGGCGCATTCCCAAACCGCCACGTCTATTCCGTTAAGAGAAGAATTCTTAACCGACGGAATGAAATAGTTGTTGAAGAACGTGCGGACCGCTTCGGGTTCATAGTGGCATCCCTCCTGGTTCATCGAGTAGGTGCCGTCGCCGTTCTGCCAGCATGCCCATGCCCATTCGGGCTCGTTAATCGGTGAAAGCTCTGTTACGTTGTAACCCTCGTCGATAAAGTGCTCGCCGCAGGTGATAACATAATTCGTAAATGCCTGATACTTGTTCTCGCTGAGGTTCTGGGTTGCGTTCATACTGCAGTAAGCCTTACCGTTGTCGGTCATTGAAACGGGTGCCGAGTTGCAGAAAAGAGTAACCTTAAGGTTCGGATTTGCTTTCTGAATTGATGCAAGCGTTGCCATTGCGCCCGGGTCGTTATTCCAGTTGTATGTTCCGTCGGACTGAAGGAAGCACCTTGCTCTCTTTCCGACCTCATAGAGCTGCGGGTCGTCGTTTGAGCCTGCACCGAGGTTGTAGCGGTAGATATCAAGGCCGATACCCGTCTCCTCGTTATAGAGAAGCTCGGTGATTTCGTCAATATTTTCCCAGGTGCCGATTTGCTGGCCCGTCCAAGCGCCCGAAGCGCCGAAGCCTTCAATCGTCTGGTACTTCGTGCTCTCGTCAATAACCGTCTTCTTGTTCGTAGTGTCCGTTCTTGCAAGAACTTCCTTGATAAGAATAGAGTCCTTGGCGTTAACGTATCCGTCGCGCAGAACGTCGGCAGCGCCGTCATAGTTTGACTGATGGTAAGGCGCGTTGTCGTTGTCGTGGCTGATAGCGTTTTCAAAGAGCGAATAAACCGTTACCGCGTCGACCGTAAGATTTGTTACTCCGCAGCGGGAACAGGTGTAAATAAAGTTCGAGCCGGAATCTCCCGTTTTCTGATATGCGTGACCGAGCGGTTCGGTGAAGTTCGTTCTCTCGTTTGCCATATCGCAGTTAGCGCAGGTAACAACGTCGTAGCCCTGTTCGGTACAGGTTGGCGCAACCGTTGTCTGCGTGGTTACGTGTGTGTCGCCGTAGCAGAAGAAGAACCAGTTCTTGCCGTTTGTCTTACCGTTTTCAACGAACTCCCTTACGCCCGAGCCCTGCTTGCCGAAAAATCTTGCATAGCCCGAGAGGGTGAAAGCGTCGCTCGCCATATTGACGGAGTTGGACGCGATTGTGACGTAGTTAAAGCCGCAGCCGTCAAAGGCTTTGCTTCCGATTGACGTCGTGTTAATCGGGATGTTGAGCCAGTAGGTTGAGCGGAAGAGGTTTGCAAACGCCTGGCTTCCGATTGTGAGGTTTGACGTGGTGTCAAATACTACGCTGTATAATCCCGCGCCGTTGAACGCGTCGTTCATAATCGTATACTGACCGTCAACGCCCGAGAAGTTTGCCGATTCGAGAACGTACCTTACGCACTCCCACGGCTTTGAGGTCATCGTGCCGCTTCCCGTAAAGGAAATTACACGGTTTGAAAGATTGATTGTATATGTAAGTCTTGAAGAGGAGTATGTGTTTGTTGAGCAGGTGCCTGTGTTGCTCATATAAACTTTACTGTACGAGTTACACCATGAGGAGAGACCTGACGTTGAAACGAAGGTGCAGGTTGAAGGCACATTATAGAGAGCATTTGTGCCGACCGAGCTGATGCTTCCGCTTCCCCAGATTACGCCCTCAAGGCTTGAGCAGTTGTAAAACGCCTGTGAACCGAGACCTGTAAATTCCGTGCCGACGTAAACCTGTTTGAGTCCCGTGCAGCCGTAGAACATACCGTCCGGAATTTTGCCCGAATAATTATTTGTGTAGTTGGCATTCGGCATAACAACCCATGTAAGACCCGTGCAGCCGTTGAAAACGTTGTCATAAATCCACGAACAGCCCGAGGGGAAAAGAACTCCCGTAAGCCTCGTGCAGTTTTTGAAGCAGTTACCGCCGATTGTGTCAACCGAGTCAGCAAGGGTTACCGAGGTAAGGTTTGTGCAGTTATAAAGCAGGTATGAGCCGAGCTCAACAACTCCGCTTTCTGCAACAACGCTGCGAACGTAGGTTCTCTGGTTGTACCACGGCGAACGGCTCGTAGTGGAATAACCCGCTGTTCTGCCCGTGCCGCCGTCGGTTTTTCTGAGTGTGAGGACGCCGGTGTCGGTATCAAGCGAATAGCTTACGCCGCCGGTCGTTCCCGAATAAACCTGACCGTAAGCCGTGCTCTCAAATGCAACAACAAGCGTTGTCAGCAAAACAAAGCACAGCAAAACGGAGATTAATTTCTTTGTCCTTTTCATAGTGTTCTCTCCAAGTCATAATTTGCTAACTTAATTATATATTATTTCTAAATTATAATCAATAATAAATTTGCACAAAAAACAGAGGGTTTTTGCACTAACAAAGCCCTCTGTTTGTCTATAATACTATTTTGTGTGTTCATCAAGGGTAAGATAAAACGCGGGAAGATAATGCTCTCTGAAATACCTGACCTCGTCAAGGTCAATCGCGTCGATTATCTTTTCCTGCTTTTCAAGCGCGCTGTCAAACTCACGGTTGCCCATTCGCTTTTCCTCAATGCACTTGATGAGCGCGCTGATTTTATCCGCCGCCTTCACAAGCGCCCAGAGCTCCTTGTCCTCATCCTGCTTTGTGAAAAACGGAACGTATTCGTTCCTCAAATCCTCGTCGAGCATCGCGAGAAGCCTTTCGCCTGCGATGCGCTCAATGTCCTTGTAGACGTTTTTTATATCGTCGTTATAGTACTTGACGGGGGTGGGCATATCGCCCGTGATAACCTCTGTCGTGTCGTGGTAAATCGCAAGAAGGCAGGCGCGCTCTGCGTCATAGCTCTTGCCGAATTTCCTGTTGCCGATAAGCGCGAGAGCGTGGGCGATGACCGCAACGCAGTGGCTGTGCTCGGCAATGTTTTCATTCGAGGTGTTCTGCATGAGCGCCCATCTGTCGATGAGCTTCATACGGTTGACCATCGCAAAAAAGTTACTGCTCATCGTCGTCCTCCGTCTTGTTAAGGCTGATTCCGAGTTCCTCAAGCTGAACATCGTCGATAACGCTCGGTGCGCCGCTCATAAGCTCGCTCGCGTTCTGCACCTTCGGGAACGCCGTAACGTCGCGAAGCGAATCCGCGCCGCAAATAATCATGGCAAGCCTGTCGAGGCCTATGCCCATACCGCCGTGGGGCGGGGAAGCGTAGTGGTACGCCTCAACGAGGAAGCCGAACTTAGCGTCAATCTCTTCCTGCGACATACCGAGAAGCTCAAACATCTTGTTCTGAAGCTTGCAGTCGGTGATACGCATTGAGCCCGATGAGAGTTCCGTGCCGTTCAGAACGAGGTCGAACGCCTGAGCCCTTACCTTGCCCTTGTCGGTGTCGAGATACTCAATGCACTCGTCAAGAGGCATTGTAAACGGATGGTGCATTGCAACCCACTCGCCGCTTTCCTCGTCAAACTCAAAGAAGGGCATCTCGGTAATCCAGAGATAATTCCATTTGCCCTCGGGAATGAGGTCAAGCTCCTTTGCAACGATTAAACGAAGCGCGCCGAGGATTGAAAGCGCCTGAGAATTCTTGCCTGAAATGATGAAAACGCAGTCGCCCTTTTCAGCGCCGAGCTGCGAGATGAGCGCGTCAAGCTCGCCCTCTCTGAGGAATTTTGCAAACGAGCAGTTTGGCTCTTCGTCAGCCCAGCGGATGTATGCAAGCCCCTTCGCGCCGATGCCCTTGGCGTGTTCGGTGAGCTTGTCAATCTTTTTTCTTGAATAAACGGACGCGGCGTTTTTCGCAACGATTGCGCGAACCGAACCGCCGTCCTCAACAGCGCCTTTGAACACAACGAAGTCCGTCTTTACCGCCCAGTCGCTGATGTCGTTGATGAGCATATCAAAGCGGGTGTCGGGCTTGTCGGTGCCGTATTTTTCCATCGCCTCGGCAAAGGTCATACGGGGCAGGGGAAGCTGAATATCAACGTCAACGGCCTCTTTCATAAGCCTCTCGATAAAGCCCTCAGCCATATCCATAAGCTCGTCGGTGTCGACAAAGCTCATCTCAAGGTCAATCTGGGTAAACTCGGGCTGACGGTCGGCTCTTAAATCCTCGTCCCTGAAGCAGCGCGCGAGCTGGATATACCTGTCAAAGCCCGCAACCATACAGAGCTGCTTGTATATCTGGGGGGACTGGGGAAGTGCGTAAAACTTTCCGTTGTGAACGCGCGAGGGTACAACGTAGTCCCTTGCGCCCTCGGGGGTTGACTTAATCATCATCGGGGTTTCAATCTCGATGAAGTCGTTTTCGTAAAAATATTCCCTCGCGATTTTCGCGATTTTGTGGCGCATTAAAATATTCTCGGTCAGCTTCTGATTTCTCAGATTGAGGTAGCGGTATTTAAGCGTTACGTCGTCGCCGACTTCCTGTGACTTTGCAATCTCAAACGGGGGCGTTTCAGCCTTTGAGAGAATGCGGAAATCCCTGATGTTAATCTCAATGTCGCCCGTCGGGATTTTGTCCGTCTTGCTCTCTCTTTCGCATACGGTGCCGACCGCCGCAACAACGTATTCCGCGCGGACGGACTGCGCCTTTGCAAAAAGCTCTCTGTCCGTGGTGTCGTTGAAGGAAAGCTGAACAAGACCGGTTCTGTCTCTCAAATCGATAAAGATAAGGTTGCCGAGGTCGCGCTGTCTCTGCGCCCAGCCGTAAAGTGTAACCTCTCTGCCGACGTCGCTCATACGAAGCGTGCCGCACCAGTCACTTCTCTTTAAACCCTTGATTGTGTCCATAATCATTCCCCCTCGCTGTCATTCAGTCCGAAAAGCGAGCCGAAGTCAAATTCCTCGCCGTTTATCTCTAAATCGGCAAGCTGTTCCGAAAGCGCTATGTTGTAAAAGCCGCTAACAAAAGTGTCGAGCGCGATTTCGGTTTCCTCGCCGGTATTCATATTCTTGAGCTTCGTAATTCCCTCGTCAACCTCGTTGTCGCCGAGAACCACGTTGTAGGTTGCGCCGAGCTTGTCGGCGTATTTCATCTGAGCGCGAAGCGAGCGCTGATTGAGGTCGAGAAGAGCCGTCCAGCCCTCTTCCCTCATATCCTTCACAAGCTCAACCGCCTTGAGCGTCGCCTTATCTCCGAGAGCCGCAACAAAGATGTCGGGCGTGTTGGGTTCGGGAACGGGAACGTCCTGAGCGTCCATAAGAAGCAGAAGCCTTTCAAGTCCCATGGCAAAGCCGAGGGATGGCGTGTCCTGTCCGCCGAGTTCCTTCACAAGTCCGTCGTACCTTCCGCCGCCGCAGACCGTGCCCTGCGCGCCGATTGAGTCGGATATAAATTCAAACACCGTCTTGGTGTAGTAGTCAAGTCCGCGAACAATAGTCGGGTTGACCGTGTATTCAATGTTCTGCGCGTCGAGGTATCTCTTAACCGCGTCAAAATGCTCCTGACATTCCTCGCAGAGGAAGTCGATAACAACGGGCGCGCCCTTTGCGATTTCCTTATCCTGAGGGCTCTTGCAGTCGAGAAGCCTCATCGGGTTTCTCTCAAGCCTGTCCTTGCAGGAATCGCAGAGCTCGTCCCTGTACTGCGAAAAGTATTCCTTGAGCGCTTCCTGATATTTCTTTCTGCACTCGGGGCAGCCGATTGAATTTATCTCAAGGCGGATGTCCTTGAGCTCAAGCTTGTCGAAAATCGTCTTTGCAAGCGCGATAATTTCCGCGTCCGCAAGAGGGGACTGCGTTCCGAAGCATTCCACGCCGAACTGGTGGAACTCGCGAAGTCTGCCCGCCTGCGGCTTTTCGTACCTGTAGCACGAGGTAAGATAGCAGACCTTCTGGGGCAGGGTTTCGTTGCAGAGCCCGTCCTCAAGATACGCCCTTACCGCACCCGCTGTGCCCTCGGGACGAAGGGTTATCGACCTTCCGCCCTTGTCGTCAAAGGTGTACATTTCCTTCTGAACAACGTCCGTCGTGTCGCCAACGCCGCGCTGAAATAGCTCAGTGTGCTCAAATACGGGCGTACGGATTTCCTTGTAGCCGAATCTCTCGGCAGCTTCAAGAGCGGTTGCCTCAAGGTATTGATTTTTATGTACTTCGCTCGGAAGCACGTCCTTTGTTCCTTTAATCGCTTTTGTTATAAGAGCCATTTTTTCCTCCGTAATGTAACAAAATAGGGGAGTGATTTTCTCCCCTACAAAGCTTAATTAGATGGTTGGTTATATTTCGGATTAACTATTTCTCGCCACTCAAAGTCGCCGCGCTCAACGCCCCTTATCAGCGCTTCCGCCGTTGCAATATTAGTTGCATAGGGAATGTTGTGAACGTCGCAGAGCCTGAGCAAATCGTTGTCGTTTGGCTCGTTCGGCTTTGGATTGAGCGGGTCGCGGAAAAAGATTAACAGGTCGATTTCGTTAAACGCAATTCTTGCGGCAACCTGCTGACCGCCGCCCTGACTTCCTGCAAGGAAGCAGTTGATATCAAGGCCTGTTGCCTCGGCAACAAGCTTGCCCGTGGTTCCGGTGGCGCATACCTCGTGGCGGCTGATGATGCCGCAATACGCAATACAGAACTGAACAAGCAGTTCCTTTTTTGCATCGTGTGCGATTAATGCAATATTCATATGTGCCCCTCCTCTTGCGCAGTTTTTTCAACAAAAACTAAACGAAAGTTTAATAACTTACTTTATATAGTAACATAAAACAATTTATTGTTCAATAAAAATTTTAATATTTTAGCCTAAAAGCCTGCCGCCCTTCTGATTTACTTTGGTGTCGGTGTTGTTCTGATACCAGTAATCAATAATCTGAGCGGTGAGCTGAGCAGTCTCGGAACCGGAGCCCGCAAGCTCAACAACCGAGGCAACCGAAATCTCGGGACTTTCGTACGGCGCGTAGGTGATGAGGAAACCGTTGTTCCTCTTGACGCCGTTTGAAATAACCTCCGACGTACCCGTTTTGCAGGCTACGGGAGTGTTCATCTTGCCGAAGATTTCGTAGGGTCCGCCTTCAAGCGCAACGAGCCTCATACCTGCGTGAACCTGGTCGAGAGTGCTCTGGCTGAGGTCAACCGTCTGAGCAACGGCGGGTTCGGTTTCGTTTACAACCGCCGTCGTGCCCGAGATTACCGACTTCACAAAATGCAGCTCGTAGCGTGTGCCGCCGTTTGCGATTGTGGCGCAGTAGTTTGCAAGCTGAAGCGGTGTGAACAGATTGTCCGACTGACCGATTGCCGCCTGCAGCGTGTCACCGAGGTTCCACAGTCCGCCCTGTTCCTCACGCCTTTCTGGGGATGCGAGGATGCCTGTTGACTCGGCAATCTCAACGCCCGTCTTCTGACCGAGCCCGAACGCGGTCGCATACTCGTCAAGCTTTGCCATACCGAGGTTCATCGCGGTGTTGAAAAAGAACATATTACACGAATCCCTCAGCGCGGTCTTTACGTTTTCATAGCCGTGTTCCCTGCTGTTGAGACAGTGGAATTCCTGTCCGTTGAAGGTGTCGACGCCGGGGCAGTAAAAGCCCGTGTCGGCGGTGATTGCCCCCGATTCAAGAGCCGCGCACGCCGTGCAGGGCTTGAAGGTTGAGCCGGGTGCGTATGCGCCGAGTGCAAACCTGCTCCAAAGCGGATTTCTCTCGTCCCTTGAAAGCTCGGAATACTTGTCGTAGTAGTCGTTTAAGTCAAATGTGGGATAGGACGCCGCGGCAAGAATGTCGCCCGTGTTGCAGTCCTCAACCACAACGGCGCCCGCCGATGAGGAAAGGCTTACGTTGTCGCAGACTTTCTTGAGCTCGTTCTGCGCGAGAATCTGCAGGTCGCGGTCGATTGTGAGCACGACCGTGTTTCCCTGTACGGGCTGCTTCGTGACCTCTTCGGTCACGTTGCCTTCCTTGTCGATAGTTACGGTGAGCTCGCCGGGTGTGCCCCTGAGCTTGTCCTCCATCGCCTTTTCAATGCCCGATTCGCCAATCTGGTCGGTGATGCCGTAGCCGCTGTCCTTGCGCTCTTCCCATTCCTCGGCGTTGATTTTTCTTACCGTTCCGAGAATGTGGGGCGCAATCGTTGAGTCAACGTATTCGCGGTATGCCACAACCTTTACGTCCGCACCAAGATAGGTGTTTTTATCTTCCTTAATCATCGCCACGGTTTCGTCGCTGACGTCCTCGGCGATGGTTACGGGGTTGTTGTATGAGAAGAGAAGCCTCGTCAGCTCGTATCTGATGTTGGCGATTTTCAGCGCGGTTTCCTTGTCAAACTCGCTGCTGATTCCGTACTTTTCAATAACCGCGTCATAGCAGTTCTGAGCCGTCGCATACGGCTGTACGTTGAGCATATCGGGGCTCTTCATCGTCTTTATGTCTTCCTCGTCGTCGGTGAACTGAATGTTGCCGTTCTTATCAAAAACGAGGGGAAGGTTCTGCGCGTATTCCTCGCCCATGCTTTCAAAAAGCTGAATGAGGTTGAACACGATTTTGTTTCTGACGTCGTTTTCTTCGGCGGAAGGGAAGTAGACCGCGTTTAAAACTATGGAATTTCCCTGTCTGTTCGTTACGAGCGAGTTGCCGTTTCTGTCAACTATCTCGCCCCTTGCCGCCTCAATCGGAATAACGTATGTATCAACCGCGTTGTTTTTTGCAACGTATTCCTCGTGGTCGCGAATCTGAATTTTGTAGAGGTCAAATGCAAAGCCGAAAACAACAGCAAAAACCACAACAAGCGCAATAACGCTTCTTGAATTTAAAAATCTGCTCTTCAATTTGCACAACCTCCTTTCAGATTATTCATTCATTTCTCAGCCCTCAAAGCTCTGAGCCTTGATGTTGTTGAGCTTCATCTTTACGGGCTTCCACAGCGCATAGAGCGCAAGCGATACGACAGTCGTGTAAATCGCGCACGGAAGATAGAACGTGATAATTGTCAGCTCGCCACCGTCAACGCCCTTGATGAGGATGAAAAACAGCCAGTAGACAAAGCAGTAAATGACCGTAACCGCCGATGAAATGATGATATTTGTGATGAAGGTATCCCTTGCGACAAATATCGTCAGAGCCGATGTGAAATAACAAATCAGCATAAAAAACAGGCAGTTGAAGCCCATGTGAACGAGGCTTGTCAAATCCCATAAAAGCCCCGCGAAAAGCCCGAGCATCGCCGCCTTGAAGGGCTCTTCGCCGATTGAAATGAAAATCACGGCGGGGATGAGAAGAAAACATCTCGCGCCGAAGATTTCGGGAAAGAGACCGCCGACGTTCTGCAGCAGGTCAAGCGCAAGGATAATGAGCGCCAGCACAGCGTATTTAATTTTTCTCTGTCGGCTGTTAAGTTCCATTATTCGTTACCGCTTTCGTTGTAGCCCACGAGTATGAGACATTCGTTCACGCGCTCAATTTCAACGCCCGGCTGAATTGATGCGTAGGTTGATATATCGGTGACCTCGTCGCTGATATCCTTAACCGTGCCGATGATAATGCCCCTCGGCATCGTCTGGCTCACGCCCGCGGTTGCGATGATTGAGCCGTAGGAAATCTTTGTCGAAGCGTCAAGATTTTCAAATTTGCATAGCCCGCTTGAGGCAAGGCTTGCGTCGCCCGTAACGTAGCTTATCTCGTTAGTCGAGATATCGTATGCCGAAACGGAAAAATCGGGGTCGATTATCGTGCAGACAACGCTGTAGGTCGGGTACGCCTTCTCGATTACGCCGATGAGGTATTTGCCGTAGAGAACGGCGTCGCCCTCTTTGATACCGTTGACCGTGCCCTTGTTAATCGTGAAGGAATCGTACGGGTCCGCGCTGTCCCTGCCGATAACGTTTGAATCTATGAAATTGAAATCGGGATTCTGCTCTTTGAGTTCAAGAGCGTCCCTGTAGAGATTATTCTGCGCCTTCAGGTTTTCATAGTCTGCAAGGCGGTTTTCAAGCTCGCCCACCTGAAGCTCAAGCTCGTCAATTCTCGCGTCGTATTCGGAATTGCCGCCCGCGCTTCGTGTGACCGTATGTATGCCGTCGCTGATTTTGCCCGCAATCCAGTGCGCGGGTGCGAATACCGTTCCCACGACAGTTGACTGTACGGACTCGCCGTGACCTGCAACCGATGCAAGAAACATACCTGCAATCAGCAGCGCGGCTATGCCGATTATTATTTTGAAACGCTGGTTTCTGAAAAGGTCCTTCATCTTTTAAAGCCTTTCGTATGGTTTATTTCGCTCTTCTGAGCTTTGCCGACGTACCTATTGCAACGCACGCCGTGGGATTCTGCGGAATGTGTACGGGGATATTTGTCTCGTTTGCGATGAGAGTGCCGAGTCCCTTGAGCTGGCTTGCGCCGCCCGTGAGATAAATTCCTCTGTCCATAATGTCAGCCGAAAGCTCGGGAAGGGTTACCTCGAGAGCCTGTCTGATTGCCGTGATAATCCGGGAAACGGGCTCGCTGAGAACCTCTCTCACCTGAGCGGACGTAATCTCTACGCTGTTCGGAAGACCGTCGGAAATATTTCTTCCTCTCACTTCCATAGCGCCCTCGCCGTCGTACTCGGTTGCCGAGCCGATTTTGAGCTTGATTTCCTCAGCCGTGTTGCTGCCGATAAGAAGGTCGTACTCGTTTTTCAAATACTCAACGATTGCCTCGTCAAATGCGTCGCCGCCCGTCTTGATGCTTCTGCAAGCCGCAACGCCGCCGAGGCTGACAACCGCGATATCGCAGGTTCCGCCGCCGATGTCGACAACCATTGAGCCCGTAGCCTCAAACACCGGAAGTCCTGCGCCGAGAGCCGCAGCCATTGGCGCCTCGATGAGCTCAACGTCCTGCGCGCCCGCGCTTCTTGCTGCGTCCTCAACGGCTCTTCTCTCAACCTCGGTAACGTCGCTCGGAACCGATATAACAACCCTCGTCCTTGTGAAAAGACTCTGCTTGCTTGCCCTTGCGATGAAGTTGCGAAGCATATCGGCAGTCATATCAAAGTCCGCGATAACGCCGTATTTGAGGGGCTTTACCGCAATAATTGAGCCGGGCGTTCTGCCTATCATAAGCTTTGCCCTGTCGCCGGTTGCAAGAACTCTCTTGGTCTTCACGTCAACCGCAACAACGCTCGGTTCGTTTATAATAACCCGTCCTTTTTTGTCACATAAAAGTGTTGTAGAGGTGCCGAGGTCAATTCCTAAATCTCTTGAAAAAAGCATATGTATTCTCCGTTCTTTTTAAAAAACTATATAATTTACCATTTTAATCGTAAATAACATTATATAATAAGTTGAAATTTATCTCAATACCAAATTTAAAAGTTAACAAATTATTAAAACGAAACACCGCCGGTTGTGTACGGCGGTGCCTGCTATACAAAAATGTTATATTTCGGTCGTGAATTCATACCCCTGCGCCCGCGCCTCGTCAATCACGGCGCCGAGGATTTTTGCGTTTGTCTCGCTCACCGCGTGAAGAAGAATTATCTCGCCGTTGTGGAAATTATCGGTGATTTCTTTGTATGCGCTGTCGCTGTCAGCCTGATTGTCGGTGTCCCAGTCGGCATAGGCAAACGACCAGAAAACGTTCTTGTAGCCGAGGCTATTTACAAGCGCCAAGGTGCTCTCGGAAAACTCGCCCTTCGGAAAACGGAAAAGCTTCATTCTGTACCTGTGCTGCTGCTTCATATATTTGTCGAGAAAGCTGACTTCCTCGGTCGCTTCCTGCACCGGAATTTCGTCCATCGTCAGATGTCGGTAGCTGTGATTTCCGATGACGTGCCCCTCGTCAATCATACGCTCAATCAGGTCAGGATTTGCGCTTGCAAAATCATAGGTCACAAAGAAAACCGCCTTGACTTTTTTCTCTTTGAGAATGTCTAAAATCGCAGGCGTGAAGCCGTTTTCGTAGCCCTCGTCAAAGGTCAGGCAGATAAATTTGTCGTCGCTTAAAATGAACTGCGCGCCAAGCTCGCCGTACCTTTCCTGAAGGCTTATCGGGTCGGCGGGACGCGAGTGATTTTCGCCCCTTCCGGGCCCCCATACAACCTTGTCCGTCGAGTAGCTTTCGGAAAGAACCGAGTCGATTTTCACCGTCGTTTCGGCAACGTTTGTAGCCTGTTTTGAGCTCTCGGTTTCAGCCGTTTTTGCGTCCTTCATTTCAGCCCTGCAGCCCACGAGAAAAAGCAGGCACAGAAGCGCCGCGAAAAATTTTTTCATAACAAAACCCCCTTGAACTATTTTGTGTTCAAAGGGGTTAAAAATTAGTGGAAATTTTTAAAATCAATCGTTCGTAAGCGTCCATCCGGCATTAATAATTCCGGGGTCTTTTCCGATGTGAATCAAAAGATTTTCGATGATTTCGTCGTTTTTCTGCATTGTTGTTACATAGGCGCGGATTTTGCGGTTTCCGTCGTCCGTCGAGTTGCTTTCGAGGTTGTGAAGAAGCACGCCGTCCTTAGCCTTTATCGTCTTTACAAGGTGGGCTCTGATGTCAACCTCGCTGTCCTCGGTGCACACAATCGAAAGCTTGTAGAGGCACTCGACATTTTTCACTCTCTCTTTGTTATTGTACTGCGAAATGTTGTTGATATACATCGCAACGGGATGCAGCACGAGGTGAAGAATAACGATTGCAATCGCAACGATAATCGAGTAAAAAATGTTCGGCAGGGAACAGAGGATACCCACGGCAGCCGTCGCCCAGATTGTGGCAGCGGTTGCAAGACCTCTGATGTTGCCCTGTTCGCGAAGAATCACGCCCGCGCCGAGAAAACCGATGCCCGAAACGATGCCCGACGCAACCCTTGTAAGGTCGACGCCGTCGGTGAATGCAAGATAGCTGAATGCGGTGAATGCAAACGAGCCCACGCAGACGATAACGTTTGTTAGAATGCCCGCGTTATGCTTGTTCCACTGGCGTTCAAGTCCGATGATAAGTCCTAGAACAATCGCAAGGATAAGTCTAAGCGAAAAGCCGACGATTGTTTCAATGCCCGGCAGTTCAATATTAGGTGTCAAATTACTCAGCCCCTTCTACTGATTTCATCTTGAGATATGCGTTGATAAATCCGTCAATCTCGCCGTCCATAACGGCGTTGATGTTGCCCATTTCATAGCCCGTTCTGTGGTCCTTTGCCATGGTGTACGGCATAAATACGTACGACCTAATCTGGCTTCCCCAGGCTATTTCCTTCTGGTCGCCCTTGATGTCGTCAATCTTTTCAAGGTTTTCCCTTTCCTTGATTTCAACGAGCTTCGATTTGAGCATACGCATCGCAACCTCGCGGTTCTGGTGCTGGCTTCGCTCAATCTGGCAGGACACGACTATGCCCGTCGGAACGTGGGTGAGCCTTACCGCGGACGAGGTCTTGTTTACCTTCTGACCGCCCGCGCCCGAAGCTCTGTAAACGTCCATCTTGATATCCTCTTCGCGGATTTCAACGTTGATGTCGTCGTCGATTTCGGGCATAACCTCAAGCGATGCAAACGAAGTGTGCCTTCTTCCCGATGAGTCGAAGGGCGACACTCTTACAAGCCTGTGAATACCCATTTCGCCCTTGAGATAGCCGTATGCGTTTTCGCCCTCAACAAGGATTGTCGCGCTCTTGATTCCCGCAACGTCGCCGTCGAGATAGTCGAGGGTGGACACCTTGTAGCCGTGTCTCTCGCCCCAGCGGTTATACATTCTGAAAAGCATTTCAGCCCAGTCCTGAGCCTCGGTTCCGCCCGCGCCCGCGTGGAAAGTGAGAAGGGCGTTTTTCGCGTCGTATTCGCCCGAGAGAAGGGTTGAAAGCGTGAGCTCTTCAAGTCTCTTTTCAATCTCTTCAACCGACTGCGTGCAGTCCTCAAGAAGGTCGGCGTCCTCTTCCTCGTTTGCAAGCTCAATCATAACGAGAGCGTCGTCGTAATCGCGCTTTGCGCTTTCATAGGACTCAACCTTTGCCTTGAGAGAACCTATTCTCTGCATCGTCTTCTGGCTCGTTTCCATATCGTCCCAGAAATCGGGCGCCGCGCTCTTTTCCTCAAGTGCGGCAATCTCTTCCTTTAGCCTGTCGATTGCAAGGGCTTCCTTCAGATTTTCAACTGTTTTTTCAGACTCGAGAAGTCTCAGCCTGAGTTCATCAAATTCTAACATAATCATTTCTCCGTTTATTACTATCAACCATTATATACAATCCGCGGCTGATTTTCAAGTTTAAAATAAGTTTACATTTCTTTAATATAAGTATTGATTTATTGTGTGAAGATAATGTATAATAAATTACGACTATAGATTAATATACCCACTTTTCAGAAGACGAAAGGATATACGAAAAGCATGGAAAAATATATGAATGACAAATGTCCCGTATGCGAGCGTCAGTTTGAACACGGCGACGATATTGTTGTTTGTCCCGAATGCGGAACCCCTCACCACAGAGAGTGCTACAGTCAGCTTCACCGCTGCGCAAACGCCGCAAAGCATAAAAGCGGCTTTGTGTTTGAATCCGTGGAGGTTGAGGAAGAGAAAAAGGAATATTCGTCCCCGCAGGAAGAATACGAGGATATGCTCAGGCGTCAGCAGAAGGCTGCGGAGCAGGACGGCGGGGAAGAGTCGAAGTGCCACATCTGCGGCAACCCCGTGGAAAAGGGTGCCACAATGTGCATCCACTGCGGCGCGGTTCTCGGAAGCTCACCCCTTTCCGAAAACTATTCCCAGTTCTCGGGCGAGGCGGCTCGTGATGATGAAATCGACGGCCAGTCGGTTGCCGATATTGCGGACGCCGTCGGCACAAACGCAACGAGATTCATAATGAAATTCAGAAAAAACAGAAAGGTTTCGTGGAACTGGTGCGCGTTTCTGTTCGGTCCCTACTATCTGCTTTACAGAAAGATGTACCGCGCGGGCGCAATCACGCTCATCGTAAGCGTTTCGCTTAATCTCATATGTCAGGGCTTCTTTGCCGAAAAGCTTACGAGGTACGTCAAGCTGATTAATTCAAGTATGTACAGCGACCTTTTCAAGGGCAACCCGTTTGAAAATACGGGGCTTCTTACCCAGCTTGCAGGCGACCCCACATACAAGGCGGTAGTGCCTTACTTCTTTATCGTGTTTGCAATCGCGATTGCGGTCAGACTTTTCTGCGCGCTTTTCGCGGACGTTCTCTACCGTCAATATATACTCAGAACCGTAAAAGAGGTAAACGACAGGCTCGGCAGGGGCGACGTTTTTGCACCGGCGCCGATGTTTGCAAGTCCTGATAACCTTACGCAAAAGCAGATGAAATCGCTGTTTCTCAACAGAAAGGGCGGCGTGAGCATCTTCGCGCCCGTCGCCGCATACTTTGCTTACAGCCTGCTGATGCAGCTCATTTCATCGATAATTTAGGGGGAATAAAATTGAGAGTTAAAAAAGCGATAATCCCTGCCGCGGGGCTCGGCACGAGAGTGCTTCCCGCATCAAAGGCAGTTCCCAAGGAAATGCTTAATATTGTGGATAAACCCGCAATTCAGTACATCGTCGAAGAGGCTTTTGCCTCGGGAATCGAGGACGTCCTCATCATCACCAACAGGGGAAAGGGCGCGATTGAAGACCATTTCGACCACGCTTTTGAGCTTGAGGCAAAGCTTGAGGGCGACGCGGGCAAGGCTGATATCTACGAGGACGTGAAAAAGTGCTCGTCCTTCGGCAACATCTATTTCATCCGTCAGAAGGAAACCAAGGGGCTCGGCCACGCAGTCCTCTGCGCGAAGAGCTTTGTCGGTAACGAGCCGTTTGCCGTGCTCTACGGCGACGACGTTATCATATCCGATAACCCCGTTACAAAGCAGCTCTGCGACGCGTATGAGAAATACGGCAAGGGCGCGGTCGGCGTAAAAGAGGTTCCCGACGAAGCGATTACGAAATACTGCTCGCTTGCGGTTGAACCCCTCGAAGGCAACTGCTTTGCCTGCAACGATATGATTGAAAAACCGAAGCCCGACGAGATAATGTCAAACTATTCGATTCTCGGCAGAGTGGTAATGCCCCCCGAGATATTTGACATTCTTGAACACACGGGACCGGGCGCGGGCGGAGAGCTCCAACTCACCGACGCTATGAAAACGCTTGCGAAAACCGAGGGCGTAATCGCCGTAGACTATGAGGGCACGCGTTATGATATGGGCAATAAATTCGGTATTCTTCAGGCAAATATCGAGGTCGGACTGAACCACCCCGACACAAAGGATGAGCTGAAGAACTACCTTAAGAAAATAGTAAAGGATATGGACTGATGATTAAGATTGAACGCACAAGTGTTGTGAACTTTGACAATGCGATGCGAGGCGCGAGAAACCCGCTCAATTCGTGGGGTAAATATGACTCGTACTTTGACGAGGGCGGCGTTTTTCATTTCGGTGAAAACGACCTCAGCCTTGCAAAGCGCCTCTGCGCAGCAGGTCACGACCACAGAAAATTCATAAGAATGATTCTTGTTACGGTTGACGTTACAGCGCCGCTTTACTGGTGGAAGGAATACGACACCTATAAGGTAGCCACGGTTGCAAATTCAACCTCAACCATGCACAAAATTCACTCAAAGCCCTTTGAGCTTGAGGATTTTTCGGTTGACCATATGAACGAAGAGGGTATTGAAGCAATGAAAAAGGTCATCGATACCCTTGAGGATTTGCGCCTTCGTTATCTTGAAACCAAGGACAAAGAGCTCTGGTACACAATGATTCAGCTTCTGCCAAGCTCTTACAATCAGCTGAGAACCTGCACTCTCAACTATGAAACCCTTTCAAACATCTACTATGCAAGAAGGAATCATAAGCTTGACGAGTGGCACACATATTGCGACTGGATTTGCGAACTGCCCTATTTCAGAGAGCTTCTTATTCAGGAAGAAGAGGGTGAGGATTAATGCCTGATAATAATCAGTATTATTATAACAATTTTAACAGCGCAAATAACGGTTATTACTACAATCCTTTCGGCAACACACAGCAGCCGCAGCAGCCCCCGCAGCCTCAGTATCCCTATCCTCAGCAGTACCCGTATCCGCAGCAGCAGTATATGGCGCCGCCGCAGTATCTCAGGGAGCTTGCAGAGAAAAAGGCACGCGAGAATAAAGAAAAGCACGACATAAGAAAGGTCAGCCTCGGCTTGGGTATATGTATTTTTGCATATCTTTTTGTTCAGGTTGTTCTCGGCGTTGTGCTTTCGGCTCTGGGACTGTCAGACGCACTCGACAGTAACCCCGTTTTCTCAAACGGCTTTACGATGATATTCGTATCGTTCCTTGCGGTTCTCGTTCCGTTTGGATTGATGGCGGTATTCTTTTCTGCAAAAAAGCAGTACAAATATCCCGTAATCCCGAACAGAAGACTTGATTTTTCAAGGCTTGTTGCATGGGTGCTTTTCGGTATGCTCTGCTGCATAGTTGCACAGGTTGCCGTAGGCATTATGGTGACGCTTCTTGAAAACGTCGGCATAACGCTCAATTCACCCGAGTACGCCGAGGCAAACTCGCCGTTTGCCCTTTTCACCGAATTTGTCGCAACGGCGATTGTCCCCGCAATCTGCGAGGAACTTGCGATGCGCGGCTGCTCGCTTCAGCTTCTCAGAAGGTACGGCACGGGCTTCGCTATGTTTGCTGTGAGCATCGTTTTCGGTCTGCTTCACGGCAACGCGGTTCAGTTTGTTTTCGCGTTTCTTGTAGGACTCACGCTTGCGTTTGTAACGGTTAAAACCGAGAGCATCGTTCCGGCAATTCTGATTCACGGACTCAACAACGCTATGTCCTGCGTTCTTTCAATAATAAAGTATTACTCAAATGCGGACGTTGAGGATACGGCGTCGATATTCATCTATTTCGGATTTGCGGCAATAGGTCTCGTCGGTCTGATATTCCTTTTTAAATGGAAGGAATTCAGAAAGCCCGTTCCGAAGGAAGAGGGCGTTCTCAGCGGCGGACAGAAGATGGTCGCATTCCTCTTCCCGTGGATGATTCTGCCGTTTCTTATCCTTATTCTGCTTACGTGTTCAACAATTGATATTGATACAAGTGTATGGAATATTCATTAATGGAAAGAGCGCTCGAGCTTGCAAGGCTCAGCGCTCTTGAAGGAGAAGTGCCCGTTGGGGCGGTAGTTGTAAAGGACGGCGAGATTGTCGGCGAGGGAAGAAATCGCCGCGAGCTCGGCAAAAACGCCCTATATCACGCAGAGCTTGAGGCGATAGATAACGCCTGTAAAAAGCTCGGCGGGTGGCGGCTGTGGCAGTGCGATTTGTACGTCACGCTTGAGCCCTGCCCGATGTGCGCGGGCGCGATAATCAACGCCCGTATAAGGAGGGTGTATTTCGGCGCGTACGATAAAAAGGCGGGTTCGTTCGGCTCGGTAGCCGATTTTAACGCCCTGCCTTATAACCACAAGCCCGAAATCATCCCGGGCGTAAACGAAGCCGAATGCTCGGCAATCCTCAGCGACTTTTTCAAAAACTTAAGAGAGAATAAATAATGTAAAACGGGAGAGCGTTGAAGCTCTCCCGTTTTTAGATAAGATAAATAGATAATAGATAGTCGGTTACTCGCTGCGCCTCGGAAAATAAGTGCATAGTTACCTCACATATCATACGCGCAGCGTATTTCACAGCGCAAGCTATTTCATAAAAAAGGCGTTCCGTTCGGAACGCCTTTTCAGTATCATTTACTGTTCTACAGGATAAACAGAAACCTTTTTTCTGTCCTTGCCCATTCTCTCAAATCTTACTGTACCGTCTACGAGAGCGTAGAGTGTGTCATCTCTGCCGATACCAACATTGTTACCGGGATGGATGTGTGTGCCTCTCTGGCGGTAAAGGATATTGCCTGCAAGTACGAACTGACCGTCAGCTCTCTTTGCGCCGAGTCTCTTGGATTCAGAGTCTCTGCCGTTCTTGGTAGAACCCATACCCTTTTTATGAGCGAAAAGCTGTAAATCTAATCTAAGCATTATTACACCTCCGATAAATCACTTTTATGTTTTCGGGATAATCCTTTGCAAGCTCCGTCATATGAAGCTTAAAGCCGTTAAGGATATCCTGTGCCGGTGTGGCGTCTTCAAGAATCATAAGTTTCAGGTAGCCGTCGTCCGACTGAGCGTCGCAGTCAAGCCCCAAAACCTCGGTCACGGTGTTTGCAGTCATCAGGCAGGCGCTTGAAACAAAGGCGCAGATTATGCTTTCACCCTCTGCTTCCGCCGCGTGTCCGGTTGACTCAAAGCCGCAAATGCCGTTTACGCCACTGAAAAATTCAATTCTAATCATTACGCATTAATCTTGGTAATCTCAACCTTTGTATATGGCTGACGGTGACCCATCTTGCGCTTTTCGTCCTTCTTAGGCTTGTAGGTGAAGACTGTAATCTTCTTGCCCTTGCCGTTCTTAAGAACCTTAGCAGTAACTGCAGCACCGTCGCAGTCCTTACCTGCCTTGAAACCGTCTTCGGTTCCTACTGCAAGTACCTTGTCAAAAGTGACTTCCTCGTCAGCTTCAACGCCGAGCTTCTCAACGTAGAGAACGTCGCCCTCGGAAACCTTGTACTGCTTACCGCCTGTAACAATAACAGCGTACATATCTTTTCTCCTTATTCAAGTCTCGCTACGATAGGCGGACTCCAAACATATTCCGTGATTGAAGTGTTTTGCAGGCAAAACACAAAAAAATCACTGCAAATGTTTCTCGTCTCAAATCAAAATTTCGGCGAGGCCTGCTTTTTGATTTATAAATAAGAGTCTCTTGAAAGCCCATAATATGCGGCTTAATGAATATACCACAAAGAAATGTCAAAGTCAACAGAATATTTTTATTTTTTAGGCAAAAAAATTATTATATAAAATACATACAATATATAGTGTGTCTGCAAAAAAACGCTACTATTTTAAAAAATTGCTTTACAATTATAACCTCTTGTGTTATAATCCTTGTGCTTAAACGATTTACTCGGTTCGGGGCGGATGCGGCAAAGCCGAATCACCTTTACCCCCTACTGTGTTTGTCGCGGTGGCAAATATTTTCAAAGAGGTGAAAGAAATGACACAGGCAGAAAAGCAGGCTATCATGGCAGAGTATGCAACTCACGAGGGCGACACAGGTTCACCCGAGGTTCAGATTGCAGTTCTTACAGCAAGAATCAACGAGCTCACAGAGCATCTCAAGATTCATAAGAAGGACCATCACTCACGCCGCGGTCTTCTTAAGATGGTAGGTCACAGAAGAAATCTTCTTGTATATCTTTACAACAAGGATATCGAGAGATACCGTGCCCTCGTTAAGAAGCTTGGTATCCGTGATACTCTTGACAGATAATGTCAGTTAGGCAAGCGACAAACTAATGTCGCTTGCCTCGTTTACTTTTTATAATACGGGAAGAGGCGTTAAAAATAGTAGTAAATTGAGCGTATTTCGGCTCAAAAATGCGCTGAATTTATTACTATTACACCTCTTTTCGTTAAAATATTAAAAATAAAGAAATGAGGTAAAAAAGAATGTTTTTCAAAGATTTTAAAGTCTGGGAAACAGAGCTTGCAGGCAGAAAGCTTACTCTTGAAACGGGTAAGATGGCAGGCCTTGCAAACGCAGCATTTATGGTTCGCTACGGCGAGACAAACGTGCTTTGTACGGTAACTGCATCGGCAAAGCCGAGAGAGGGCGTAGACTTTTTCCCGCTCTCAGTAGACTATGAAGAGAAGATGTATTCGGTGGGCAGAATCCCCGGCTCCTTCCTTCGCAGAGAGGGCAGAGCAAGCGAGAAGGCAATTCTCACTTCAAGATGTATCGACAGACCAATCCGTCCTCTTTTCCCCAAGGATTTGAGAAACGACTGCTCGGTTGTTGCAACGGTTATGTCCGTTGACCCCGACTGCTCGCCCGAGATTGCCGCAGCAATCGGCGTTTCGGCTGCAATCGCAGTTTCCGATATCCCGTGGGCAGGTCCCATCTCATCTGTAAACGTTGGTCTTGTTGACGGCGAAATCGTTATCAACCCGACTCTTGAGCAGAGAGAAAAGACCGAGCTCAACCTTACAGTCGCTTCAACCGCAGACCTCGTTGCAATGATTGAGGCAGGCGGTAACGAAATTGACGACGACACAATGTTCAACGCCATTATGGCAGGTCACGAGGAAAACAAGAAAATCGTTAAGTTCATTCAGGGCATCGTTGATGAAATCGGCAAGCCCAAGTTTGAATACGAGTCCTCCGACCCCGACCCCGAGATTATGGCTGAGATTGAAGAGTTCTGCATCGAGGACGTAAAGAAGGCTCTCGACACCGACGACAAGAATGTTCGCGACGCCGCTCTTCTTCCGATTTACGAGGCTGTTCACGAGAAGTTCGACGAGAGATTCGAGGGCTGCGAGGCTAAGCTCGACGAGATTATGTACCTCGTTCAGAAGCACGTTGTACGCGCATGGCTCAAGGACGAGCACAAGAGAGTTGACGGCAGAGGCATCGACGATATCCGTCCCCTCAACGCAGAGGTTGACCTCGTTGCAAGAGCACACGGCTCAGGCCTTTTCACCAGAGGACAGACTCAGGTTCTCTCTGTAACAACTCTCGGCGGAGTTAAGGACGCTCAGCTTCTTGACGGACTTGACGAGCAGACCGAAAAGAGATATATCCATCACTACAATTTCCCGTCATACTCAGTCGGCGAAACAAAGCCCTCAAGAGGCCCCGGCAGAAGAGAAATCGGCCACGGCGCGCTTGCTGAAAAGGCTCTCGTACCGGTTCTTCCGACAATCGAGGAATTCCCGTACACAATCCGCGTTGTATCCGAGGTTCTTTCCTCAAACGGTTCAACCTCACAGGGTTCAATCTGCGGCTCAACCCTTTCGCTTATGGCTGCCGGCGTTCCGATTAAGGCGCCCGTTGCAGGTATCAGCTGTGGTCTTATCACAGGCGACGAAGGCGTTTACGGCGACTTTATGACAATGGTTGACATTCAGGGACTTGAAGATTTCTACGGCGATATGGACTTCAAGGTTGCAGGTACCAAGAAGGGCATCACGGCAATTCAGATGGACCTCAAGGTTCACGGTCTTACTCCCGAAATCATCAAGGAAGCTTTCGCAAAGACTCATAAGGCAAGGGACTACATCCTTGACGAGATTATGCTTCCCGTTATCAGCGAGCCCAGAGCAGAGCTTTCCAAGTGGGCACCGAAGATGAGAACCTGTGCAATCAATCCCGACAAGATTGGCGACGTTATCGGCAAGAGCGGCAAGGTTATCCAGCAGATTCAGGCTGACTACGACGTTAAGATTGAGATTGAGGAAGACGGTAACGTATTCGTTTCCGGTCAGGACGTTGAAAAGTGCGACGCTGCTATCGAGGTTGTCAAGCTCATCGCTTCCGACCCTGAGGTTGGCGCTTACTACAACGGCGTTGTAACAAGAATTATGAGCTTCGGCGCATTCGTTGAGATTGCCCCCGGCAAGGAAGGTCTTGTTCACATCTCACGCCTCGACATCAAGAGAACAGAGAAGGTTGAGGACGTTGTAAACCTCGGCGACCCGATTCAGGTTAAGTGCATTGAAATCGACGACCAGGGCAGAATCAATCTTTCAAGAAGGGATTACCTGATTGACATCGAGGGCGCAGTTCCCGAAAACGACATCAGCGAGGGCGGCGACAAGAAACCCCGCCGCGGCGGTAATCACCACCACAACAAGAGATAATTCAATTTCACATAAAATCAAAGAGAGGTAAAAACAATGGATGCTTTAAACAAGAAAACTATTGAAGACATTGACGTAAAAGGCAAAAGAGTTCTTGCCCGCTGCGACTTCAACGTACCGCTTAAGGACGGCGTAATCACAAACGACAAGAGAATTGTTGCCGCTCTTCCCACTATCAAATACCTTATGGAAAACGGCGCAAAAGTTATTCTTTGCTCACATCTCGGCAGACCGAAGGGCGAATACAAGCCCGAGTTCAGCCTTGCACCCGTAGCAGCTAAGCTTTCCGAGTATCTCGGCGTTGAGGTTAAGCTTGCAGAGGATGAAAACGTTGTAGGCGAAAACGCAAAGAAGATGGCAGCCGAGCTCGAAGAGGGCGAGGTTATGCTTCTTGAAAACGTTCGTTACAGAGCTGAAGAGACAAAGAACGAAGAGAATTTCTCAAAGGAACTCGCTTCACTTGCAGACGTATTTGTAAACGACGCTTTCGGCACAGCTCACAGAGCTCACTGCTCAACAACGGGCGTTGCTGCATATCTTCCCGCAGTTTGCGGCTACCTCATTCAGAAGGAAATTGAGTTTATGGGCGGAGCGCTCGCCAACCCGAAGAGACCTCTCGTTGCCATTCTCGGCGGCGCAAAGGTTTCCGATAAAATCGGCGTAATCTCAAACCTTATCGACAAGTGCGACACAATCATCATCGGCGGCGGTATGGCATACACCTTTATGAAGTATCTCGGCCACTCAATCGGCGACTCTCTTCTTGAGGCTGACTGGATTGAGAAGGCAGGCGAGATGATGGCAGACGCTGAGGCCAAGGGCGTAAACTTCCTCATTCCTATCGACAACAAGGTGGGCAGAGAGTACGACGAAAACACCGAGGCTATGGTTGTTAACTCGGACGAAATTCCCGAAGGCTGGATGGGTCTTGATATAGGTCCCGCATCTCAGGATTTATTCGTAGACGCAATCAAGGGCGCAGGCACCGTTATCTGGAACGGTCCGATGGGCGTATCCGAGTGGAAGAACTTTGAGGGCGGCACGGTTGCAGTTGCAAACGCAGTTGCGGAAAGCGGCGCAATCTCAATCATCGGCGGCGGCGACTCTGTTGCAGCAGTAACAAAGCTCGGCTTCGCAGACAAGATGAGCCACATCTCAACAGGCGGCGGCGCATCCCTCGAATTCCTTGAGGGTAAGGAGCTTCCCGGTATCGCAGCACTTCAGGACAAAGACTAATTTTGAATTATGCAGGGGCGATTCACGAATCACCCGAGAAACTATAAAAGAGGTATTATTATGAACAAAGCACTCAGAAAAGCAGTTATCGCAGGTAACTGGAAAATGAACAACACCCCCGCACAGACAACAGCTCTCATCAACGAGATGAAGCCCCTCGTAGCAGGCGCAGACTGCGACGTAGTAATCTGTGCACCCTTCGTAGACCTTCAGGCAGCGCTTGACGCAGCAGAGGGCTCAAACATCAAAATCGGCGCTGAGAACTGCCACTGGGCAGAGAGCGGCGCATTCACCGGCGAGGTTTCCGCACCGATGCTCAAGGCTATGGGCGTTCCTTACGTAATCATCGGCCACAGCGAGAGAAGACAGTATTTCGGCGAGACCGACGAAACAGTAAACAAGAGAGTACGCGCAGCGCTTGACAATGGACTTACCGTTATCCTTTGCGTAGGCGAGGTTCTCGAAGAGAGAGAGCAGGGCGTTACTTTTGAAATCGTAGGCAAGCAGACAAAGGTTGCTCTTCAGGGCGTAACTGCTGACGAGCTCAAGAACGTTATCATCGCTTACGAACCCGTATGGGCTATCGGCACGGGCAAGACCGCTACCGCAGACCAGGCAGACGAGGTTAACGGCTACATCCGTCAGGTTATCGCCGAGCTCTACGGCAAGGCAGCAGCAGACGCTTTCGTTGTTCAGTACGGCGGCTCAATGAACGCCAAGAACGCAGATGAGCTTGTTGCAAAAGAGAATGTTGACGGCGGACTTATCGGCGGCGCATCTCTCAAGGCAGAGGATTTCTCAATCATCGTAAAGGCTGCAAGCAAATAATAAAAAACAGGGCGAACTCAGTTCGCCCGTTTTTGGAGAATAAGCTATGAAAAAGACAAATGTTTTATGTATAATGGACGGCTTCGGTCACAATCCGAGCACCTACGGCAACGCTATTGCCGCAGCGAAAAAGCCGAATCTTGATATGCTTATGGATAAGTATCCCTATACATACATCGGCGCGTCGGGACTCAACGTTGGTCTTCCCGACGGTCAGATGGGAAACTCAGAGGTCGGCCACACAAATATGGGCGCGGGCAGAGTTGTCTATCAGGAACTCACCCGTATCACAAAGTCCATCGAGGACGGCGATTTCTTTGAAAACGAGGCGCTCTGCAACGCTATCAACAAGTCTGTTGAGGCGGGCAAGTCCCTTCATCTTATGGGACTTATGAGCGACGGCGGCGTTCATTCCCACAACACCCACCTCTGGGCAATCATCGAGCTTGCAAAGAGACTCGGTCAGGATAAGGTTTATGTTCACTGCATTATGGACGGACGTGACGTTCCGCCCACAAGCGGCAAGGACTACGTTGCCGAAACGATTGAAAAGATGAAGGAAATCGGCATTGGCAAGGTTGCCACCGTAACAGGCAGATACTACGCTATGGACAGGGATAACAACTGGGACAGAGTAAAGAAGGCTTACGACGCATTCGTTTTCGGCGAGGGCATTCAGGCTGACGACCCCGTTGAGGCAATCAAAAAGTCCTACGAAACAATCGACGGCGACGGCAAAAACCTCACCGACGAGTTCATCATTCCCACGGTAACCCTTAAAAACGAGGGCAGAGTGAGCGAGGGCGACAGCATTGTTTTCTTCAACTTCCGCCCCGACCGCGCAAGGGAAATCACAAGGACCTTCGTTGACGAGAGCTTCACGGGCTTCGAAAGAAAGTACTTCAAGGTAAATTACGTTTGTATGACTCAGTACGACGCGACGATGCCGAACGTTGACATCGCGTTCAGACCTCAGGTTCTCACAAACACCTTCGGCGAATATCTCGCAAACAGGGGTATGACTCAGCTTCGTATTGCCGAGACCGAGAAATACGCTCACGTAACGTTCTTCTTCAACGGCGGCGTTGAGGCAGTAAACGAGGGCGAGGACAGAATTCTCGTTCCGTCACCCAAGGTTGCAACGTATGACCTCAAGCCTGAGATGAGCGCTTACGAGGTTTCCGAAAAGCTCAACGAGGCCGTTCGCAGCGGCAAGTACGACGTTGTTATCGTAAACTTTGCAAACTGCGATATGGTCGGCCACACGGGCGTTTTCGACGCGGCAGTAAAGGCTGTTGAGGCTGTTGACAAGTGCGTCGGTTCTCTCTATGAGGCAGTTGTTGAAAACGGCGGCACTCTCTTTGTAACCGCAGACCACGGCAACGCCGACGTTATGATGGAAGAGGACGGCTCACCGTTCACGGCTCATACGACAAACGTGGTTCCGTTTATCTGCGTAAACTGCGGCGACGTTGAGCTTCGCGAGGGCGGCAAGCTCTGCGACATCGTTCCCACGATGCTCAAGGTTATGAACCTTCCCCAGCCCGAGGAAATGACAGGCGTTTCAATCATCAAATAATGGAAGATATAATTCAAGTCGGTTGATTTTTGTATCAGCCGACTTTTTATTTTATAAATATATAAAATACCTGTTGAATTATTAAAACACTTTGCTTATAATGTAACTGTAAATTACAGTAAGGAGAGAGCTTATGAATAGAATACTTACGCAGGATTTGCGGTTTGTCGATGAGCTCGGCAGAGTGCGAATACTCAACGGAATGAATATCGACGACAAGCTTCGCGACCAGAGCGAGTTTCGCTACGAGCTTAATGAGGAGTTTTTCAAAAAGTACAGGGCGCGCGGCTTTGACCTTATCCGTCTTGCCGTAACGTGGCAGAATCTCGAGCCGAAAATCAGGGAATACAACGAGGATTATCTCAAGTCAATCGACGCCATTTTCGCCCTTGCGGAAAAGTACGGCGTCTACATCCTTCTTGATATGCACCAGGATTTGTTCTCGGGCAACGACGGCAAGAGCTGCGGCGACGGCGCACCCGAATGGGCTGCTCTGACCGACGGCGCAAAGCCCCGCCAGCCGATTTTTGTCTGGGCTGACGGCTATTTCTTCGGCAGATGGGTGAGCAAGTCCTTCGATAATTTCTGGAACAATACCCCCGTCGGCGGCGTCGGTCTTCAGGACAGATACCGCGACCTCTGGAAGATGCTTGCAAAGCGCTACGGCGACAGCCCCGCGCTCTTCGGCTACGACCTTATGAACGAACCCTTCCCGGGTACGCTGAGCAGAAAAATCTTTATCCGCCTTCTCACAAGCGCGGCAAGGGAAATTCTCACAAACCCCGGCGTTGACAGGAAAACCCTCGTCAAAGCCGTTACAAAAATGGATATGCAGACAATTCTCGACAGCCTTGACGCAAGCATAATCAGAGATATTATGAAGCGCGTTGACGCGGTTGAGGCGGAATTTGACTTCAAGTACTATTCGCCCTTCCTCAACAAGACCGCGGCGGCTATCAGAGAGGTTACGCCAAACGGCATCATTATGATGGAACAGAGCTATATCTGCAACAGCGGCGTAAAGCAGTCGTCACCCGAAATCACCGTAAACGGCAAGCGCGAGCCCCTTCAGTGCTTCGGCCCTCACGCCTATGATATGACGGTTGACACACCGCTCTATCAGTATGCAAACGCGGCGCGTGTAAAGGCGTTTTTCACCGAGATGAGAAACACCCAGCTCAGGCTGGGCGTTCCCTGCGTAGTGGGCGAGTGGGGCGGCTGCAGCGACAATACCGACACCTCGTGGTTCCCGCACGCATATGAGCTTCTCGACTTTTTCGACGAGCTCAACTGGGGACAGCTCTACTGGGATTACCACGGCGACGACCTTGACGCTCCCCTTATGCGAATGCTCTCAAGACCTCATCCCGTTGCGGTTGCAGGCGACATAAAGAGCTACGGCTATAACAGGGACACCAAGACCTTCACCCTCAGCTTCACCTCGGACAAAAAGGGCGAAACCCTCATC
The DNA here is from genome assembly GCA_905234495.1 of uncultured Eubacterium sp. Classification (GTDB taxonomy): domain Bacteria; phylum Bacillota; class Clostridia; order Oscillospirales; family Acutalibacteraceae; genus Eubacterium_R. The sequence continues at coordinate 38,586 of CAJOHE010000008.1, forward strand.
TACGTTCACAAGCCCTTCACCGCCGAAGGCGAGAAGTGCAAGGTTGCGGAAAAATACGATAACGGCGCAAGCCTCATCAGCGTAAAAACTGACGCGGGCGAGCACGAAATAAAGATTAAAATTGACTGATTCGGAGGACAGCTTATGGCTAAAATCATCGGTAACGCTATGAAAAATATCCCGTGGCAGGATAAGCCCGAGGGATATCAGTACCCCGTGTGGCGATACACGGAAAACCCCATTATCACAAGGGACGACCTCTTTTTTGCAAACAGTATTTTCAACTCTGCGGTAGTGCCTTACGGCGACGGCTTTGCGGGCGTTTTCCGCGTTGACGACAGAACGAGATACCACAATATCGTAACGGGTTACAGTAAGGATGCAATCCACTGGGAACTCGATGAAAAGGTGATTTTCAACGGCTACGACCCGAGACTTTGCGAGATTGACGGCAAGTACTATCTCTCTTGGGTAAATCTCACGCCCCACGGCACGACCATCGGCATCGCCGTTACGGAGGATTTCAAAACGTGGGAACAGATGGAAGACGCAACCTATCCCGTTGCGCGAAACGGCGTGCTCTTCCCGAAGAAGATAAATGACGAGTTCCTTCTTCTTGTCCGCCCCTGCGACAGAGGCCATACGCCCTACGGCGACATTTTCATTCAGCAGAGCAAGGATTTGAAATACTGGGGCAAGTACCGCTTTGTTATGCAGCCCGAAATGTTCTGGGAAAAGACAAAGATAGGCGCGGGACCCACCCCGATTGAGCTTGACGAGGGCTGGCTTCTCTTCTATCACGGCGTGCTCACAAGCTGCAACGGCTTCACCTACAGTATGGGCGCGGCAATCCTCGATAAGGACGAGCCGTGGAAGGTTCTTCACAGGGCTGATTGCTTCCTTCTCGCACCGCACGAGCTCTACGAAACCGTCGGTGACGTGCCTAACGTAGTATTCCCGTGCGCAGCTCTCACAGATGCCGAAACCGGCAGAATCGCAATCTATTACGGCGCTGCGGACACAACCGTAGCCCTCGCGTTCACCACGGTCGACGAGGTCGTTGACTACATCAAAGAACACGATATGATTAAATAATTCGGAATTAATTAAAAAGAGCAGGCGTTGCCTGCTCTTTTTATAAATATTTTCTTATATCATTTGTAAGTTGAAGTTCTGAATTTACAAGCCTTTCTGCGATGTCCTTCGACTTTTCGTCCGCGCTCTTGTACTGGTTGAGGTATCTGCTCAGCGACTTTACACCCATATTGCACCCGTCCGTCATAAGGTCGGCTATCGTTGCGTCCGTCGGCTCAGCCATCATTTTTGCGTTGGTCTTAACCCAGCTCATACCCCTCACAACGGGATTTGGCGACTTGCCGTCGTCGTTGTGAATCTCAAGAAGCTGCGCCACTTCCGTCGAAAGCCTTTCGTGCTCGTTTCGGCAGTCGGTCAGAAGCTTCTGAAAACGGCTGTCCTTAACGTCGTTCACAACGTCATTGATTGAGTCGATACCCATTTTCGCACCCGCGCCGCACTCACGAAGAAGCTTTACGGTATCGCCGTCGTTACCTACATGTTCCTGCATAATATTACCACCTTTCTTTTGGTAGTATTTGCAGGAATTTTTTGTTTATTCAATTCGTTGCAGGTGCAAATTCGTAGGGGACGGGTTCCCCGTCCCGTTATGCTCATTGTCAAACACAGGGGAAAAAGCCGCCATGCGCCTCAAATATTTCTACTATTTTGTTTCGTTCTCTTTGCGATACGCTGAAGTACATCCCGAGCGGATAAACCTTTACCGTGCAGCACTCGTCGCAGGCAAGGCAGTAGTATGTGTCGCCGATTTTAATTGATGTTTCTTTGTAGAAACCGCAGGAGGGGCTGTCAAAATAGAGAAACTTGCCTTTGACTATGTTTCGTATTGTTGCAGCTTCTTCGTCGATAAGCTCTTCCTCAACGTCAACGTCGCCGTATTTGAAAATAATGATTGCCTCTCCATCCTTCGGCGGCGCACTTGCACAGCCCGTAAGCATAACAAACATCAACAGAATTACTGAAAATACTGCTATAATCTTTTTCGTTTAATCATCCCCATTTTTCGTTATTCAATTTCGGTTACAAAAACCGTGTCGCCGTCAACTCTGAATTTTACGTTAAAGCCCGCGTAGGATACGCCGTAAATTCTTTCGCTGTCGGTTTTGTATGCGGGTATCGGCCTCTCCTCAAGGAGCCTGATAAGAGCCGTCCTCTTTTCTTCGGGTATCAGTTCAAGAAGCTCGGCAGGGAAGTCGACCTCAACCCTGTCGTCAAGGTGCTTTCCCGCAAAGCTCATTGAAGCCTCGGGCTTGCTGTCGGCGTACGCTATGTAAGGCTTGATATCGTAAACGGGCGTGCCGCTTTTCATATCAATTCCGCTGATGTGAAGCACGGTGCCGTGCGCCTTTGTGTGCTCAACTCTATCGAGCTTAACGCAGGACAAGCCTATCGGATTCGGGCGAAACGGCGAGCGCGTTGCAAAAACGCCCTTTCTCACCTCGCCGCCGAGCCTCGGCGGACGAACGGTGGGGGAGAACTCCTCGCGAATATTCTCGGAAAATTCCCACAGTACCCATATGTGAGAGTATTCCTCAATGCCCTCAAAAGCCTCCTTAACATTGTAGGGAGGCTCAAATATAATCTTTCCTTTTAATTCTTCAACAACGCCGCTCTGCCTCGGAAGCCCGAACTTCTCAGGCAGGTCGGTTTCAATATATCCTATATGTTTCATCCGAATACATACTCCTTCATAACCCCGAGCGTGTCGCGCACATAAAACGTCGGTATTGAGTATTTGCCCGACCTTGCCGCAATACGCCGCGCGTCAATTCCGTAGCGCTTTGCAATCATTGTCGCCCGTCTGAGATGATAGTCCGAGGTCACGATTGCAATATTATTTGAAAGTCCGTTTTCCTCAATAATCTCCTTTGAAAACTTAATGTTTTCCTCGGTGTTTGTGCTTCTGTCCTCAAGGTAAAGCCTGCTCTCGTCAATTCCGTTTTCAACGAGTATGCGCCTCATACATTCAGCCTCGCTGATGTTTTCGCTTTCTCCCTGACCGCCCGAAAGCACAGCCACGGCGGAGGGGTGCTCCTCAAGATATTTTGAGGCGTAGTTTGCCCTTGCCCTGAGCATATAGCTCGGGTTTTCGCCCCATACGGCGCAGCCGAGAACTATGAGCGTGTCCTCATTCTCGGCGTTTGTGTCCGAATAGGATATTACCGAAATGAGTGAGGCGGTGAAGGCGAAGAGCCCGACAAAAAGCAGGGTTAATGAAGACGTCAGAAAAACTTTGCCCCGCCTGTTTTTTTCTATCCTTTTGCAGAGCTTTACTATCTGATTGAAGAATGCGCCGACGATGATTGCACAGCCCGCCATAGCCGTGCCGACAATGTTTCCGATGTTTACAATATGCCCCACAATCGGCGCAAGAAACATAAAGAGATAGTATCCGCCGAAAACAACAAGCAGAATCCTCAGCGCATATATTGAGATTTTTTTGAAACTAATCTTTTTCATCGCAGAATAATATAATAGTATAAAAATCTTAATACGGTTATTACGGGCATTATGAGCGAAAACGCCGAAAATGCCCATATTTCATACTTAACGGTTTTCTCTTTGTTTTCGCTTTCATACTTGTATTTAACAAATGCGGTAAAGAAAACTATAACCGCAGTGACAAAAAGAAGAACGGAAAGAACTAACAGGTATATTTCAATAAACACATAAAACGGCGGCATACGGAAAAGCTTCAGCTCAGTGATGGAGCCTATGGCGTTCGCGGCAAAGGCAAGCGCAAACGCAATGATTTCCGCCGTGATAAATTTTGCGCGGTGCTTTTTGGTGTTTTCCTTCGGCGCTTCTTCAACAACAATCGGCTTGGGCTTAATTCCCGTCAGCAGCTCGTCAATGCTTATATCAAGACATTCTGCAAGCTCGGGCAATATGGAAATATCCGGAAAGCCGTCGCCCGTTTCCCATTTTGAAACCGTGCGGTTGCTCACGTTGAGCTTCTCGGCAAGCTCCTTTTGAGTGAGTCCGAGCGCCTTGCGTTTTTCATTTATAATTTTACCTGTCAGTTTTGCGTCCATTTGTTTCTCCTCCTGTCATTAATGATATCACAGAAGTTGAAATTTGGCAATGTACGCTAAAACGAAAAAGTCCACCGAGCGTGGAACGCCCGATGGATAAAGGGTTTTTAGAGTGTAAAAAAGCAGGGGCGATTCACGAATCGCCCGCTGATTAGTGATTAATAATTTTCTGCGTGAAGCTCGAAGAACGACTGCGGATGAGCGCATACGGGGCATACCTCGGGAGCCTTTGTGCCCACTACGATATGACCGCAGTTGCGGCATTCCCAAACCTTAACCTCGCTCTTTTCAAACACCTTAGCCGTCTCAACGTTTCTGAGAAGTGCGCGGTATCTTTCCTCGTGCATTTTCTCAATAGCTGCAACGCCTCTGAACTTTTCCGCAAGCTCAGGGAAGCCCTCTTCCTCGGCGGTCTTTGCAAAGCCCTCGTACATATCCGTCCACTCGTAGTTTTCACCGTCTGCGGCAGCCGCAAGATTCTGCGCCGTGTCGCCGATGCCCTCAAGCTCCTTGAACCACATCTTGGCGTGTTCCTTCTCGTTGTCGGCTGTTTTCAGAAAGAGAGCGGCAATCTGCTCAAAGCCCTCTTTCTTTGCCTTGGAAGCAAAGTAGGTGTACTTGTTTCTTGCCTGCGACTCGCCTGCAAAGGCAGCCTCAAGGTTTTTCTCTGTCTGTGTTCCTGAATATTTGCTCATAATTATTACCTCCTTATGACACTTTTATTATATATCATTTCCACCGATAAAATCAACACAATTATAATTATAGACAAAAGGCACCCATCGGGTGCCTTTAATTCCGAATTATTCTCTTCCGTCCCAACAGTAAGTACATAACTTATCTTCATCAATTCCCACAGATGCAAGCATATCGTCAAGCCTGTGGTAGCGAAGAGAGGTAAACTTAAGCGTCTCGCAGATTTTGTCAATCATCTGCTGATACTTTTCGCTGTCGGGGTTTGCGTACTCTTTGAGCACTTCCGCGCTCGGCTCGCCGCCCTCGAGCTCCTGAATAACCCTGCGGGTGATGAGCTCCATCTCAGAGGTTGAACGCGAGAAGTTGAGGTATTTGCAGCCGTAGAGAAGCGGGGGACAGGCAGGTCTGATATGAACCTCCTTCGCGCCGTTTGCGAAAAGATATTCCGCGGTCTCGCGAAGCTGCGTGCCCCTTACAATCGAGTCGTCAATCATAAGCATACGCTTGTCCTTGATGAGTCCCTTAATCGGGATGAGCTTCATCTTTGCGATGAGGTTGCGCTTGCTCTGATGCGTCGGCATAAACGATCGCGGCCATGTGGGCGTGTATTTTACGAAAGGTCTTGTGTACGGAACGCCCGACTCGTTTGAATAGCCGATTGCGTGGGCGGTACCCGAATCGGGAACGCCGGCAACGATGTCAACCTCGTGGGTGTCTCTCTTTGCAAGCGCCTGTCCGCATTTATAACGCATTTCCTCAACGCTGATGCCCTCGTATGAGGATGACGGATAGCCGTAGTAAATCCAGAGGAAGGTGCAGATTTTCATCTTGTCGCCGGGCTGAATGAGGGTTTTCACGCCCTCGGTCGTCATAACGACAACCTCGCCGGGGCCGAGGGTTTTGCAGTCGGCGTAACCGAGGTTAAGGTATGCAAAGCTCTCAAAGCTTGCGCAGTAGCCGCTGTCCTTCTGACCAATGAAAATCGGGGTTCTGCCATACTTGTCGCGCGCGGCGTAGATGCCCTTTGGTGTGAGAATGAGAATACTGATTGAGCCGTCGACAATTTCCTGAGCGTAGCGTATGCCGTCGATGAAATTGTCCTTCTGGTTGATTATCGCGGCAATGAGCTCGGTCTGGTTGATGTCGCCGCCGTGCATCTCGAAAAAGTGGGTCTTGCCCTTGATAATCTCGTCGACAATTTCGTCGCTGTTGTTCACCTTGCCGACAGTTGCGATTGCAAACGTGCCGTGGTGGGAACGCACGAGGATTGGCTGCGCCTCAAAGTCGCTGATACAGCCGATACCCATAGTGCCGTGCATATCGTTTGATTCCTTGGTAAACTTTGTTCTGAAAGGCGCGTTTTCAATATTGTGGATTGCCTTGTCAAAGCCTTCGTCCTCGCTGTAAACCGCAAGACCTGCACGCCTTGTGCCGAGGTGTGAGTGATAGTCAACCCCGAAAAATAAATCAAAAACGCAATCCTCTTTTGAAACTGCACCGAAAAATCCGCCCATATTCCGACCTCCGTATCAATATGTTATTGCTATTATAACATTAATTTAGAAAAATTAAATACTATTCTTTTATTTTTATAAAATATGGTGTATAATTGAATAAATCATTTTGATTTTTTGTGTAAAATTTTTTATGCGCTTGAGATACTATACAACATATGGGGGACTTATGACTTATACTGTTGATAAATCATGGGAAGAGGTCTTTGAAAACAGAGCCTTCTTCAAGAATGATTTAAATGATATAATGAAAAGCGTCGATGAAAAAATCGCAGACGGCGCGACGGTTTATCCCGAGAGAGAAAACATCTTCGCCGCGTTCAATAAAACCCCGCCTGAAAAGGTTAGGGTAGTGATTTTGGGGCAGGACCCGTACCACGAGCCACATCAGGCAAACGGGCTTGCGTTTTCGGTTTATAACGGCGTTGCGATGCCGCCGTCGCTCAGGAATATTTTCAAAGAGCTTCAGGCGGACCTCGGCGGCGGGCTGAGGACGGACAGCGACCTTTCGGACTGGGCAGAGCAGGGCGTGCTTCTTTTAAACAGCGCGCTGACCGTCGTTGAGCACGAGGCAAACAGTATGGCGGGGCTCTGGGCGGATTTCACCGACAGCGTGATTGAAGCGGTGAACGGGCTCGACACCCCCGTGGTCTTCGTCCTCTGGGGCAACAACGCAAGGAAAAAAGCAAAGCTCATCACAAATGAAAAGCATCATATAATTGAGTCGGCGCACCCGTCGCCCCTCTCGGCAAGCAGGGGCTTTTTCGGCAGCGCGCCGTTCAGCAAGGTCAACGCTTTTCTTGAGCAGGACGGCTTTGAGCCGATAAATTGGAACGGTTGAGAGGTGTAAATATGGACGAAAATTCGGAAAACATCGTAAGGAAATATAAACTTCTGCGCGAAAAAATAATCAAAAACTACGAACGCGGCTGCAAATATCTTAACATCAGTAAGATAGCGGTTGCGGTTGCATTCGTCATTTTCACCCTCATCGGTATCGCCGTGAGCAACAGAACGGGCGAGCGCATGGGCTGGCTTGTTTTGTGGATAGTTGTGATTTTCCTGAACGTTATTGTGTTTACGATAACCGATTACGCCAAATACCTGATGTCGTCAAAGGTGATTCCGTATCTTGAAAACGACGACGTGGTGGAGTTTGGCGAATACGATATATTTGCTGACGACGATGATGAAGAGGAGGATGAAGACGATGAATAATATAATCAGAATATTCAGGCGAGATTTCAAAAAGATATTCACAAATTCAATGGCGATAGTTCTCGCAGTCGGCATAACCGTTCTGCCGTCGCTTTATGCGTGGTTCAACATCTATGCAAACTGGGACCCGTACGGAAGCACGGGCAATATGATGGTCGCCGTTGTTATAGAGGATATCGGCTATACATACAAGGAAATCGACATCAACGTCGGCGAGCGTATGGAAGAAAACCTCAAGGCAAACGACCTCATCGACTGGCAGTTTGTAGACAGGGATGAGGCGGTCAGCGGAATTGAATCCGGCAAGTACTACGCCGGAATCGAAATTCCCGAGGGCTTCAGCAAGAGCTTCACGAGTATTCTCACAAGCAATTTTGAAAAGCCGCACATCACCTACTACGCAAACGAAAAGAAAAACGCGATTGCCACAAAGATTACCGACAAGGTCGTGCAGACCATTCAGACCGAGGTAAACGAGTCGTTTATTGAAACCGTTGTAGGTCTTATGAGCGACGTTCTCGGCTTTGCGGTAAACGAGGTAAACGTTGATAAGCTCACCTCGTTTGAAAATCTCTCAACCCAGATAGACCTTGCGGTTGAAACGATTGATTCGGTTGAAAGCACGCTTGACAGCCTCGGCGACGTTATGACCGCGGCACAGTCGATAGGCGACGCTATCAACAGCGAGGACGTGAAGAAGCTTCTTGACGACACCGATTCAACCGTTACAAGCACCGAGGACGTTATAAAGATTACCACAGCCTCGGTCAGCACGATTACGGATTCGGTCGACACCCTCATTTCCGACACGGCTGATTCGCTTTCAGCGGCGGCGGATAACATTGAAAAGTACGGCGGCGCGGCAACGGCTGAGGGCGCTGCGGAGCTTGCCAAGGCGGGCGAAATCGCTGCTAAGGCAAAGGAAAAAATCGACGTCATTTCCTCCGCCCTCAAAACCGTAAATGACAATCTTCCCACAAGGCTCACGCTTCTTGACTCGATTACCGACAGACTTGACGCGCAGTCGGCTGAGCTTCAGTCAACCGTTGACTCAATCAATACCGCGCTCGAAGAGGGCAAGGCTTCCTCGGCGGTTACGTCCATAGCCTCAAAGCTCAGGGGCGTTGCAACGTCGATTACCTCAATCACAAACGACTACAACGACAACGTTAAGCCCGCGATTGAGGACAGCATCAACTCGCTCATCGAGCTTCTTTCGGACATCTCAAATCTTATGACGGCGCTTGAAAGCGATATGCCGAACCTCAACGTTCTCGTAACCTCGCTCAACGCCTCAATGGAATCGGGAAGCGATATGATTACAATGCTTGACGCCCTTCTTGACGGCGGCAAAACCCAGCTTCAGAACCTTTCCGATAAGATTAGCAATCTCAGCGACAGCGAGATATTCAACACGATTATCAACCTCACTCAGGGTAATGCGGACGAGCTCGGCGAGTTCATCGCCTGCCCAGTAAGCGTTGAAACCGAAAAGATTTACGGCATTGAAAATTACGGCTCGGCGATGGCGCCGTTCTACAGCACTCTTGCCTTCTGGGTTGGCGGTATGTTCCTTATCGCGATATTCAAGACCGACGTCAAGCACAAGAGGGAAATCGGCTACGTCAAGCCCTACGAGGCGTATTTCGGAAGAGGACTTATTTACCTGTTCTTCGCTGTTTTCCAGGGACTTATCATCTGCCTCGGCGATTTGTACTTCCTGAAAATACAGTGCTATCATCCGTTTAAATTCATCCTTGCGGGCGTTCTCGCGTCGCTTGTATTCAGCTTCTTCCTGTATTCACTCGTTGCGGCGTTCGGCGACGTGGGCAAGGCGGTCGGAATCATTATGCTTGTTGTTCAGATAGGCGGTTCGGGCGGTACCTTCCCGATAGACGTTGTGCCGAAGCTTTTCCGCGACCTCAATCCGTACCTTCCGTTCACCTTCGTAATCGAGGCGATGCGTGAATGCGTATGCGGAACGTATGAGAATTACTACTGGATCTGGCTTCTCAAACTTCTTGCATATGTTGTCGTGGCGCTTGTTATCGGAACGTTCCTGCGTTTCCTTCTCAAGAACCCCGTCAAATATATGTCAAAGCAAATCGAAAAAACAGATATTATGTAATAAAAAAAGACCGTTTGGTTATTCAGCCAAACGGTTTTTCTTTTTGAATATATTAAGCTGTGAAATCACTACGCCCGCGAAGATAATCACGCATCCGAGGTAGCCCCTCGCCGTCATTATCTCGTGCAGGATAATCGCACCGCCGAGTGCGCTGAACACGCTTTCGGTTGAAAAGACGATTCCCGCAAAGGTGGGGTCAGCGTTTTTCTGAGATATCGTCTGAAACGTATAGGCAATACCAACGCTTCCGATACCGCTGTAAAGCAGGGGAAGCCATGCGTTTTTAATCTGCAGCAGGGTGGGGTGCTCAAAGATGAGCGCAAACACCGTAGACAGAATTGCAACTACCGCAAACTGCACCATACTGAATTTTATCGGCGAAAAGTTGCAGGCAAATTTGTCGATAACGATTATGTGAAACGCAAAGAGCACCGCGCAGGTGAGAAGAAGCAGGTGCGAAACCGTAATGCTTCCGATGCCGTCGGTAACGCATAAAAGGTACAGACCGACGATAGCAAGCACAACGCCGAAAACCGTTTCGATATTTGTTTTCTTGCCGCCGAAAAATCTGATTATCGGCACGAAAATAATATATATCGCCGTGATGAAGCCCGCAAGCCCCGTAATGTTCGGGACATCGTGCTTGACGCCGAGTTCCATTCCGTACTGCTGGGTCCACGCCGCCGTAAAGAGCACCGCGCCCGCAAGGCAGCCGTACTTTAAAAGCGGTTTAAAATCCGTCTTTTTAAACTCGCGGTTGTCCTTTCTGTCAAATATCAGCAAAACGGGAACAAGGCTCAGCGTGCCGAGAATGTACTTTGCCATATTGAAGCTCATCGAGCCTATGTTTGTGCCGATTGCAACGGTCTGGGCAACGAACGAAAAGCCCCACACAACCGGCGGTATGAACAGTAGTAAAGTGTTTTTAAATCGATTCATTTTTTGCGCCCCGTGTTAAAGGGTATTCTCCCGAGGGAGAGATGTCCGCTTGCGGACAGAGAGGGCGTCCGCGCAGCGAGAGGGCCACGAAGTGGCGACCCTCATAGCGCCCCTTGTTAAAGGGGGCGAGGGGATTCAACTAAATGTTTCATATGTCTTGCGGCGACTGTAATGAGGGAACAGGAATCCCTCCACCGCAAGCGATCCCCCTCCCTTTAACAAGGGAGGCGGTGAGATTTATAATACAGCCTTCAAGAACTGCTGAAGTCTCGGATCCTTCGGGGCTGAGAAAATATTTTCGGGGGTGTCCTCTTCAACGATTACACCGTCAGCCATAAAGAGCACCCTGTCGGCAACCTCGCGCGCGAAACCCATCTCGTGGGTTACAACCACCATCGTCATTCCGTCCTCGGCAAGCTCCTTCATAACCTCAAGAACGTCGCCGACCATCTCGGGGTCGAGCGCCGAGGTAGGCTCGTCAAAGAGCATAACGTCGGGCTTCATCGCAAGCGCTCTCACGATTGCGATTCTCTGCTTCTGACCGCCCGAAAGCTGAGCGGGATAAGAGTCCGCCTTGTCCTCAAGACCTACCATTTTCAGAAGTCTGAACGCCTCTTCCTCAGCTTCCTTCTTGCTCATTTTCTTGAGCCTTACAGGGGCGAGTGTGATGTTTTTGAGAATGGTCAGATTGTTGAAAAGATTGAAATGCTGGAAAACCATTCCCATCTTCTGCCTTACCGCGTCAACGTCGCATTTCTTATCGGTAATGCTTTCGCCCTCAAAGATAATTTCGCCGCCGCTCGGCGTTTCAAGCAGGTTGAGACATCTTAAAAACGTGCTCTTGCCCGAGCCCGACGGACCGATGACAACGATTCTGTCGCCCTTGCGGATGCTGTAGTCTACGCCGCGCAAAACATGATTGTCGGCAAAGGACTTTTCAAGTCCCTTCACTTCAATCAAAACGTCATTATCAGTGGTCACTTGAACGAAGCCTCCTTTCAAGAAGCGATACAAGTCTCGTTAATATCATTACCATAACAAGATAGATTAATGCAGTCGCAATAAGCGGCATAAACGGACTGAAGGTAACGCCTCTTATCATATTGCCGGCTCTCGTGAGGTCGGTAACCGCAACGTAGCCCGCAACCGATGTTTCCTTAAGAAGAACGATAAACTCGTTTGCAAGCGCGGGAAGTACGTTTTTAAACGCCTGCGGAATGATGATGTGAATCATCGTCTGCGCAAAGCTGAGACCAACCGCGCGTCCCGCCTCAAGCTGGCCCTTGTCAACCGACATAATGCCTGAGCGGAATATCTCGGCAACGTATGCTCCGGAGTTTATTCCGAAGCAGAGCACCGCGATGAGTATCTTGTTATTTGAGCTCTGAAAGATTATGTAGTAAAAGATGAGAAGCTGAACAACAACGGGCGTGCCTCTGATAACCGTGAGGTAGAGCTTTGCGATTGCGTTGAAAAACGTGAGAAGCACCTTTGAAAGCGAGTGCATCTCGTTGATATTTCTCTCATAGGACGAGCGCACAACGGAAACCAGTACGCCGAGGAAAATACCTATAAGCACGGCAAAGAAGGTGATTTTAAGAGTTGCACCCAAGCCGTCAAGAATTATTTTCCATCTTGCGCCGTCAACGAAATTCAGTATAAACTGTTCTTTTAAACTTTCAAACCATTCAGCCATACGAATTCCTCCCTGTCAAAAATACGGAGGTGAAAACCACCTCCGTAAAAACTTTATACGGTATCAGTTATGCCGCGATATACTTGTCAACAATCTGCTGAACCGTGCCGTCTGCGATGAGCTCGTCAAGCGCTGCGTTTACCTCTGCGGTAAGCTCGCTGCCCTTTGCAAACGCGATTGCGTACTCTTCTTCAGTGTACTTTGTGTCGAGGATTGTGAGGCCTTCGTTAGCTGCAACGTATGACTTTGCAGGCTCGTTGTCGATGATAACAGCGTCAATCTTGCCTGTTACAAGTGAAGAAACAGCTTCCTGTGCGGATGTGTACTCTTCGATTGTGCAGGTTGTAGCGCCGTCCTCAATGTCGCCTGAGAAATAGATGTCGGCAGTTGTTGAAAGCTGAACGCCTACTTTGTAAGCTGCGCCCTCTGCATAGAGGTCGTCAACAGTCTTGATTGCCGAACCCTCGGGAACGATGATTGCCTGAACGCCTGTTGCATAAGAGTTTGAGAAATCAACGCTCTCTTTTCTCTCGTCCGTAACGGTAAGACCTGCCATACCCATATCAGCCTTGCCCGATGCAACTGAGCTGATGATTGAGTCAAAGTCCATATTCTCAACTACGAGCTCTCTGCCGAGCTTGTCAGCGATAGCCTGTGCAATCTCGATGTCGATACCAACGTACTCGCCGTTGTCGCCGATTGACTCATATGGCGGGAAGTCCGCGCTTGTTGCAAGAACGAGCTTTTCACCCGTTGTCTCTTCGCCGCCCTTTGCGGAACAGCCTACGAATACTGCAACAACAAGAATTGCAGCAAGAACTACTGCGATAAGTCTTTTTGTCATTTTCATTAGTATTTCCTCCATGTTTAAAAATATGCAAAATTTATGCAGAGTATATTTCAACTCTGCACAATAAATTAGCATATTATAATATTAATGTCAACTAAAATCTTTCAAAACGCTGAATAAATATACATTATAGTTATATTTAGTCCGCGTTAGCAAGCCACTCGTATTCCGGAATGTATATTCTGGTTTTATCCCACGGGTCGCCGTCAAGGTGGCGGATAAGCCATACGTAGTACATCTCATAACCCGGCGCCGTAACCTGCTGATGCGCGTTTCCGCCCCTTATGCAGAGGCATGAACCGTTGACCGTTCTGTAGGGCGTATCGCCCTCAAAGCCTGCGCCGAAGCCCTCTGGGTGGTCAAACTGATAGTAGTAAACCTCGGGCTGGGGATGATGGTGCGGGGGATAGCTCGACCATCTGCCGGGCTGATTGAAAACCTCGCCCATAACCATATTTGAATAGGGAGCGTTGTCAAGGTCAAACACGGTAGAAACAATCCTGTGTCCCGTGCCGTTCCACTGTCCTTTGCCGAATTCCTGATAAAGGCAGTTGTCGGGGTTGTAGAAAACGGGTTCCCAAGTCTTATCGTTATCGGTGAGCTGAACGATGATTTCGCTGTCCTCAAGCGCCGTCACAACCGCGCAGTCAGCCTTTGAAAAATGCACCGCATACGGCGTTTTCTCAAACGGGTTTGCTCTCTGACAGGTCTCGTCAATCTTATCGGAAACCCTGAAATTAACCTTGCCCGAAAGAAGAAGGATTGCACACTCGTTTTCGCTCTCGTCAATCTCAAGCGCCTCGCCCTTTGCAAGCTTTTTAACGTAGATATCCATAAGCATATCGGAATTTACGCCGTTCATTTCGCAGAGAATTTTTTTGCCGTTTTCATCGTATTCGGGTTTGTAAAGCATAGTGTACTCCTTTATTCCTCGCCGTTTTCCGCATCGCTCGGGTGGTAGCTTTTAACGTGTTTCATAAGCACCTCGCGAACGTTGTCGTTGTTGATATCCTGAAGTTCCTCAAGCATCTTTTCAAATTCAGCCGTGTCAATCTCGGTCGGCTGATTTACAAAGATTTTTTCGTTTGAGGTCTTGTGTCTTGTCTCAATTTCCGCGTCGGTTGAAAGCTCTTCGTAAAGCTTTTCGCCCGGACGAAGTCCCGTAATCTTGATGCCGATTTCGTCAACCGTGTAACCCGAAAGGTTAATCAGGTTTTCGGCAAGGTCCATAATCCTTATGGGCTCGCCCATATCAAGGACGAAAATCTCGCCGCCCTTGGCAAGTCCGCCCGCCTGACAGACAAGCTGAGCCGCCTCGGGAATCGTCATAAAGTAACGCGTTATATCGGGGTGGGTGACCGTTACGGGGCCGCCCTTTTCAATCTGCTTTTTGAATATGGGAACAACGGAACCGTGAGAGCCGAGAACGTTGCCGAAGCGCACCGCGGCGTATTCCGTGCAGTCGCTGACCTTGTCCATATACTGGATGATAATCTCGGTAATCCTCTTGGTGGCGCCCATAACGTTTGCGGGGTTTACAGCCTTGTCGGTTGAGAGGATAACCATCTTCGGCACCTTGAATTTGTTGGCGGTAACAGCCACGTTGTACGTGCCGAAAACGTTGTTCTTGACCGCCTCGCAGGGCGAGTCTTCCATAAGGGGAACGTGCTTGTGAGCCGCTGCGTGGAACACAACGTCGGGATGGAATTCCTCAAAAACCTCTTCAAGCCTGTCAATATCCCTGACGGAGCCGATTCTCACCGCGATTTCAATGCTGTCCTTATACTTTGCCCTGAGCGAGTTTGCAAGCTCAAACGCGCAGTTTTCGTAAATGTCAAAAATAACAATCGTCTCAGGGTCGTATCTCGCGCACTGCTTGCAGAGCTCAGAGCCTATCGAACCGCCGCCGCCCGTGACGAGAATCGTCTTGCCGATGAGGTACTTACACGCTTCCTTGTCAAGCTTGACCTCATCCCTTGCGAGAAGGTCGGAAATCTCGACCTTACGCAGCCTCTTCATTGAATCCCTGTCCTCGATGATTTCCTCGAGCGACGGGGTCGTCTTTACGTTTCTGCCGGTTTTTGCGGCGATTGCGGCAATTTCCTGCTGCCTTTTCTTCGGGACTGAGGGAAGACAGATGATGATTTCGTCAATCTCATACTGCTTTACAACCTCGGGAATATCGTCGCAGGTGCCGACAACCTTTACGCCGTTGATGTTTTTGCCGAGCTTTGCAGCGTTGTCGTCAACAAACGCAACGGGGCAGTACTTCTCATAGCCGTTTGTAAGAAACTCGCGCAGTATGATATTGCCCATATTTCCCGCGCCGACGAGAAGTATTCTCTTTGCGCCCTTGATGTGCTTTCTGTGAATAAAGCTTCCGCGAAGCTCATATCTAACGATTCTGTAGCCCACTCTCGGCGCATATGTAAAGATGATGAGAAGGAAGATATTCAGGAAATATGTATACTTTCTCATCGTCGGAAGCCCGAGAATGATTTGGTATATAGAAAGGTCGACAACGTAGAGCATTACGGCGTTGATAAGCGCAGCCTGAACGCAGTTGATGAGCTCCCTTGTGCTGGCGTAAGCCCAGACGCTCTTGTAAAGCTTCATAAGATAGTTTACAAAAAGAACGATGACCGATGTCAGAAAGAAGTGAAGGGGACTTACAAGCACGTTGCCGTAAAGACCGAAGGTGTCGCTGTTACCGTTGTTTGAGATAAACGCGCATATAACGTTTGCAACGGCAAACAGGCTGACGTCCGTTATCGCAATCAGCCATTTTTTAAGTAGAGCATTTAATTTATCTCTGTAACTTTCCATTCCTAACCCTCTGTTGTTTCAAAAATGTCCTCGCGCTTTCTCTTTTTGATTTTGTTTGTTACCGTGACAAACAGCGAGATTAACGCCGTTGAACATATGATTGTAATGGGAATTATGTAAAGGGGCTTGTTCTGGGTGAGCGCACTCAGATTTATGCCCATTCTGCCGAGAACCGCCTCGGCGTTTTTCTTTGTTGTGGAAACCGTATCCGTAACTCCGATGATGATTCGCTCATCGTCGCCTTTTGTGGACGTGATTTCGCCCGTAGCCTCGGTTACGACTATGTCGCACTGCTCGTAGAGCGTGTCGTTTGCGCAGACAACAACCGTCGCCGTGCCGACGCCGACCGCTCTGATTTCGCCGCCCGCCTCAATCTCAATGATTCCTTCCTCATCGCAGAAGTAGCCGACAACGCTTGTGGCGTTTGCGGGTTTTATTTCATATTTGATATTGACCGTGTCGCCCACCTGCAAATCATAGCTGATAGCGTCAAGCCAGAGCTCTTCGGGCTCAATCGGCTCAGTGGTCGTCTCTGTCGTTGTTGTGGTCGTGGTGGTGTGTTTTTTGGTTGTAGTGGTTGCAGGGGCCTCGGTAGTGGTGGTCGTTTTCTTTTTCGTCGTGGTCTCGGGTGAATAGCTTCCCGATGCGACTCCGCTGAAATCCGGAACGCCGTAGCCCATTATCGCGCTCGTGCTTGCATAGGGATATGAGCCGCCCGGGGAATAGCTCTTTGCCTTAACCGCGCCCGAGCAGTTGCCCTCGATTGTGTAGACCGTGCTGCCCGAAACGTAGTTTACTATTCCGATGTGCTGGCTCGAGCCGTTTCCGCTCCAGTCAAAAAAGATGAAATCGCCGGCTTTCGGCGTGTAGCCCGAGCTTCTTGAGTAGTATCTGCCCTTGTTTTCAAACCAGCTTATCATACTGTTGCAGTTGCCGCCGTTAGGGGTAACCGTGCCGTAGAGCTTTGTGCTGTAGGCGTTGCCCGCCTGATTGTAGCACCACAGCGCAAAATATGTGCACCATGCGCCCTGATAGCCGTACCATTCGCCGTATTTTGAATACGAGCCCCCGCTGACGTAGCCGACCTCATTTTTTGCAACCGATACGATTTTGTTTCGCAGGGTTGTCTCGTCAACCGCACAGGCGGTAAACGGAAACGCGGCTGAAAAAACGAGAAGACAGCAGAGGATAATTGAAACTGTTTTCTTTATTTTTTTCATAGACTTTCCTTATTAATAAATGCAAAAGTAAAATAAATTACAAATTATTACAAAATAATTACAATCATTACTATTATACATAATTAAAAAGAAATGTCAAACCCAAATAATGCCTCAAAAATGATAAATGCGAAAATGTACATATTTTCGCATTCGTGTCTATTTAATCATTTTCTTCGGACTTGACGGGATATTTCAAATCGTCCTTGCCCCAGTTTTCAACAACCTTGAGGAAAGCCCTTGCCTCTTCCTTTGCCTGAGGAAGATTGTGGTCGACGCAGTTGCCGCACTCTTTGGGTGATGCGCCGGGAACCACGCCCCAGTAATCGGCGATGAACTGAAACGTCTCTTTGATAAGATTTATGCTGTAATTATCCGAAAGGCTTTTTGTGATGAAATAAAAGCCCGTCCTGCTTGCCATAGGTCCGAAATATACGATGTTGTCGCCGAATTCCGTGTCCCTGACGTACGTCCTGAAAAGATGCTCGATAGTGTGCATCGCGGCGTTTGTCATAACGGTTTCCCTGTTCGGCTCTCTCAGACGGATATCGTAGGTCGTGATGTCGTCGTCAATCCTGCTGATGTATATTCCTTTTTTGAGAATTGTGTGGTCAATCTGAAAGCCCGGTGTGAATTTCATTGTCTCAACTCCATAAAAATATTTACAGTTATATCATATCACAACTGCGCTTTTTTTCAAGTGTTTTTTACTCTCTCAGAAGCATTTTGAAGTCGGCGGGAAAATCGCAGTCAACGGTGATGTTTTCGCCCGTCACGGGGTGGGTGAAATAAAGCGTTTTGCAGTGAAGCGCCTGGCGGTCAATCTCATCGCTTTTCTCGCCGTAGAGAGTGTCGCCGAGAAGGGGATGGCCGATGTGGGAAAAGTGCACCCTTATCTGGTGGGTTCTGCCCGTTTCAAGCCTGAGTCTGACAAGCGTTCTGTCGCCGTAACTTTTCAGAGCAGAGTAGTGGGTTACAGCCCTTTCGCCCGAGTCTGTAACGCCCCTTTTTATGATGCTGTCCGTAAGCCTTCCGACGGGCGCGTCAACCGTTCCGTCACCCTCCAAAACGCCCTTGCAGACGGCATAGTAGTCCTTTTGAACCTTACCCGCAAGTTTCGACGCGGCAAGCTCGTTTTTGGCAATCAGAACAAGTCCGCTCGTATCCCTGTCAAGCCTGAAAACCGCACGAAACGAGCCCCCGTCAAGGTGGCACGCGGCGGCGTTTGCAAGCGTGTCGCCCCTGTGGTTTTTGCTCTCGTGAACGGGCATAAACGCGGGCTTTTCAAGGACTAAAACGTCCTCGTCCTCATATGCGATTTTAACGGGCAAATCGGGATTCTTTTTCGGCGGTTCGCCGCTTTCGGGAACGCTTATTATGAGCGTGTCGCCGTCTCTTAAAACGTCTACGGACCTTGCGTGCTTTCCGTTTAAAAGTATTCCGTTTTCACACTTTTTAAGCGCCGTCAGCAGCGACGACGAAACGCCGAAGCCGCGCAGATAATCGCGTATCTTTTTTCCGCCGCTTCTGCTGTCGATTATAAACTCTATTTCTCTCATAAAAAATGCAGGGGCGAACCAAGTTCGCCCGTACCGTCCTGTGTTAAAATGTGTATGAAACAATTATTCCGCCGTCGGAAGCGTAAAGGGAATTGAGTCCCGACGCCTTGATTATGCGGATGTTTTTGTAATTCGTTTTCTCTCTGAGCTTTTCGGCAACGAATTCCGCCTTATCGGGGCAGCATACGTGGGTGATGTAAACCCTCTGTCCGTCAAGATTCTTGTCCTTAACCTCGTCGGCTATAAGGCTTACCATCTTGACGAGCGCCCTGCTGTTTGTAAGGTCCTGACCGGCAAGGCTGATGTTGCCTTCCGCGTTTCTTTTGCATACGAGCTTAACCCTGATTTTCTCAAGCACCTTTGCCGCAAGAGCGAAGAGTCTGCCGTTTGATTTAAGCGCGTCAAGGCTTTCAAGGCAGAAATAGAGCCCCTCGTGATTTGAGATGTAGTCGTCAACCTCGTCGCAGACCTGGTCAAAGCTCATACCGTCGGAAGCGAGCTCGTGAATTTTCAGCACCGCAAGGGTCTCAAGTCCCGACGTTGCAAGAGAATTGAAAACGTAGATTTTCTTGTCGTCGTTGTTTTCCTCTTCATAGAGAAGCTTGCCCTGAAGCGCGGCGTTGTAGGAGCCGCTGAGCTTGTCGGTGATTGTTATGATGTAGACCTCGTCCCAGTCGCCCTCGCAGGCCTCTCTGAAAGCCTCGGGTGAAGGGCAGGCGGACTTGGCAAGACCGCCGTTTGCGTTCATTCTTGCGATAAAATCATCCTGGTCGAAATTCTCATCGTCCTGAATGATATAGTCGTTTATCTGCAGCGTGAGGGGAACGGAACAGAAATTATCCCATTCTCTGAATTCATCGATAATATCGCAGCTGCTGTCCGCAACAATTTTAAAGCTCATAGTTTCAGCCTCTCAATATAGCATATATTGTTGTGTGTATTATACAACCCATTTCGTCAATAGTCAACATATAAAAATACGGGAAAGATTTTTCTTTCCCGTAAACTGTTTATTTCGCAGTATAATCCCTTGCTTTTATAATCTGTTCCTCAACGCTCTGCTTGCTCGGTCCGCCCTCAACAAGTCTGTCATTTACGCACTTTTCAAGGTTGATAGCGTCATAAACGCCTTCGTCGAATATATCGCAGACCGCTTTATATTCCTCAATGGGAAGCGTTTCGAGAGTGAGCCCCTTGTCGATGCAGATTGCAACGAGCTCGCCCGTCGCCTTGTATGCGTCGCGGAAGGGAAGGCCCTTGCCCACAAGATAGTCGGCGCAGTCGGTTGCGTTGATAAAGCCCTTCGCAGCCGCATTTCTCATATTGTCCTTGAGAACGGTCATCGTCTCAATCATCGGTGTGAAGGCGTTCAGGCACATCTTAACGGTGTCAACCGCGTCAAAGATTGCTTCCTTGTCCTCCTGCATATCCTTGTTGTATGCAAGCGCGATGCCCTTCATAACGGTGAGAAGCGTCATCAAATCGCCGAAAACCCTGCCGCTCTTGCCCCTTACGAGCTCTGCGATATCGGGGTTTTTCTTCTGGGGCATAATGCTTGAACCGGTCGAAAATGCGTCGTCAAGCTCAACGAATTTGAATTCCCAGCTGCACCACATAATTATCTCTTCGCTGAAGCGCGAAAGGTGCACCATAATGAGCGAAAGCGCCGAAGCAAGCTCAATGCAGAAATCCCTGTCGGAAACGCCGTCAAGGCTGTTTGACGAAACGTCGTCAAAGCCGAGAAGGTCGGCAACCATATGCCTGTCAAGAGGGTAGGTGGTGCCTGCGAGAGCGCCGCTTCCGAGCGGTAAAACGTTCATTCTTCTGCTCACGTCGCCGAGCCTGTCAAGGTCGCGGCAGAGCATGGCGGCGTACGCCATAAGATGATGCGCAAAGGTAATGGGTTGCGCCCTCTGAAGGTGGGTGTAGCCGGGCATAATCGTGCCCTTGTTTTCCTCAGCCTTGTCGCATAAAACGCCGATGAGTTCCCTGAGCTTTCCGCTGATTTCGTCAATCTCTTTTTTGAGCGTCATACGGATGTCAAGCGCAACCTGGTCGTTTCTCGACCTTGCGGTGTGAAGGCGCTTTCCGGTCTGTCCGAGCCTTTTTGTGAGCTCGCCCTCAACAAAGGTGTGGATGTCCTCGGCTTCCGTATCAATCTCAAGCCTGCCCGACTTGATGTCGGCAAGAATGTCCGCAAGCTCAGCCGTGATTTTTTCAGCCTCGCTCTGCTCGATTATTCCCGCCGCGCCGAGCATTGTCGCGTGGGCAATACTGCCCGTGATATCCTCTTCAAACATCCTGCAGTCAAACTTGATTGAGGAGTTGAAATCGTTTGTTTCCTTGGCAAGTTCTTTCCTGAACCTGCCCTTCCATAACTGTGCCATAGTTTACTCCGTAAACAATTCGGAATTATGAATTATGAATTCGGAATTATACGGTGGGCTCTGCCCACGCCCGATTATTGTCTGAGCGAAGCGGGTAAACCTCAATTCCGAATTCCGCATTCCGAATTAATTATTCATTTCCTTCGCGCTGTGCGTCAAGAAGCGCTTTAACTTTGATTGAAAGGCCGAAGAGGTTGATAAATCCTGCCGAATCAGCCTGATTGTATGCGCCGCCGTCCTCGCCGAAGGAAGCGATATTTTCATCGTAAAGAGTGTAGGGCGAGGTAACGCCTGCGTTCATAATGTTGCCCTTGTAGAGCTTGAGTTTAACGTCGCCCGTGCAGGTTTCCTGAGTCTTGTCAACGAAAGCCGAAAGAGCCTCGCGAAGCGGTGTGAACCATAAGCCGTTATAAACAAGCTCGCCGAATTTCTGAGCAACGAGATCCTTGTAGTGTGCGGTTTCCCTGTCAAGGGTGAGCATTTCAAGAAGCTCGTGCGCCTTGTAGAGGATTGCGCCGCCGGGGGTCTCGTAAACGCCGCGGCTCTTCATACCGACAAGACGGTTTTCAACGATGTCAAGAAGTCCGATACCGTTCTTTCCGCCGAGCTCGTTGAGCTTTTCAACGATTGCAAGAGCCTTCATTTCCTCGCCGTCGATAGCGGTGGGAACGCCCTTTTCAAAGTGGATTGTAACGTAGGTCGGCTCGTCGGGCGCCTGCTCGGGTGCAACGCCGAGTTCAAGGAAGCCTTCCTTGAGATACTGCGGCTCGTTTGCAGGGTCCTCAAGGTCAAGTCCCTCGTGCGAGAGATGCCATACGTTCTTGTCCTTCGAGTAGTTTGTCTCGCGGTTAATCTTGAGGGGAATGTTGTGCGCCTCAGCGTATTCAATCTCTTCCTCACGCGATTTGATATCCCACTCACGCCACGGTGCGATGATTTCCATCTGCGGCGCAAATGCCTTTAACGTGAGCTCAAAACGAACCTGGTCGTTGCCCTTGCCGGTGCAGCCGTGGCAGATTGCGTCGGCGCCCTCCTTGATTGCAACCTCCGCAAGTCCTTTTGCGATGCAGGGACGTGCGTGCGACGTGCCGAGAAGATATGTCTCATAGTCAGCGCCCGCTTTCAAGCAGGGGAAGATGTAATTTTCAACATAGTCGTCCTTAAGGTCGAGAACGTAGAGCTTTGAAGCGCCCGTTGCGATTGCCTTTTCCTCAAGTCCGTCAAGCTCAGTGCCCTGACCGACGTCGCCCGAAACCGCGATAACCTCGCAGTTGTTATAGTTTTCCTTGAGCCACGGAATTATGATTGATGTGTCAAGTCCGCCCGAATAGGCAAGAACTACTTTTTTGATATTTTTCTTGTTCATAATGAAAAATCTCCTTTTTGTATGTTGCACCGATTATACAACAATCTTTGTATATATGCAACACTTTTTATTCTATTTTGTATAAATATTCAAAAAATATACATTTTCGCCCCCTCTTTTGTATATTTTCACAGAAAGCGGAACAATTATAGAAAAATATATTTAATTTAAGTCTTTATTATTTTAGAAACTTGTGGTATTATACATAATGGTGATTTATGTGGCGCTGCAAAAAAACGATAATATCGAGCTGAAAATTGAGTCGGTGACCTCGCAGGGAAGCGGTATAGGTCATCACGAAAGGATGGCTGTATTTGTTTACGGCACAGTCCCCGGTGACGTTATCACGGCTCACATAATCAAGGTAAAAAAGAATTATGCAATAGGCATAATCGGCGAAATAATCACCGAAGGCGAAAGCAGAATCAAAAGCGCCTGCCCCGTGTCCGAGCGCTGCGGCGGTTGCGCCTTCCGTAATATGACGTATGAGGAAGAGCTTCGCGGCAAGAAAAACAGAGTGCAGGATGCGGTAAAAAGAATAGGCCACATCGACGTTGAGGTTGAAGAGATTATCGGCGCGGACAGTACCGACCGCTACAGAAACAAGGCGCAGTACCCCGTGAGGATTAAGGACGGCGAGCTTGAGGCGGGCTTTTACGCTATAAACAGCCACCGAATCATTCCCTGCAAAGGGGGCGACTGCCTTCTCTCACCCGCGGAATTTGCAAAGGGGATTGACGCGTTTGCAAAATGGGCGAAAGCCGAAAACCTCACCTCGTTTGACGAGAGGACGGGCAGGGGATACCTTCGCCACATCTATTTCAGAAAAGCCTTCGCAACGGGCGAGTTTATGGCGTGCGCTGTGGTAAATTCCGAAACAGCGGAAAACCCCGACCTGCTTGTAAGCCTTCTCAGAGAAAATATTGAAAACCTCAGGTCGGTGCAGTTTAATTTCAACACCGCAAACACAAACGTCATCCTCGGCGAGAGGACCGAGACGGTCTGGGGAAGCGATACAATCTGCGACACCCTTCTCGGCAGGAAATTTCAGATTTCAGCCGATTCGTTCTATCAGGTAAATCACGACCAATGCGAAAAGCTCTACACGGTTGCAAAGGAATTTGCTGACTTTCGGGGCGACGAGGTGCTTCTCGATTTGTACTGCGGCGTCGGCACAATCGGCATAACCATGGCGGACGGCGTAAAGCAGCTTGTGGGAATTGAGATTGTTCCCAAGGCGATAGAAAACGCAAGGGCAAACGCAAAGCTCAATAATATTGAAAACGCGGAATTCATCTGTGCGGACGCCTCGCAGGGCGCGGCAGAGCTTGAACGCCGCGGCATAAAACCCGACGTAATCATTCTTGACCCGCCGCGTAAGGGCTGCGACGAAGCCCTGCTTGACACGGTTGTGAAGATGTCGCCCGAAAGAATCGTCTACGTTTCGTGCGACAGCGCAACCTTCGCCCGCGACGCGGCAATACTCAGCAGTAAAGGCTACGCGGTAAAACGCCTAAAAGCGGTTGATATGTTCCCCCGAACTACTCACGTTGAAGCGGTCAGCCTGCTGACTAAGAATCACGATTGATATGAAAGATAAAACAAGAAAAAACGAAGAAGCACTATGCCGACTGTTTTCAACGCGCAGGCAGTTTTCAGAGCATATGCTGAAATGGGAGGACGCTCTTCTTCCCGATAAATACGACCAAAACTTTTTTGAGTGTTCGGCGCAGCCGACAAAGGAAGAATTCAGGCAGGCTGTTGAATATCAGCAGAAGCTCGGCTTAAACTATATCAAGCTGGAAAGCGACGAGCCCCTGACCGACTGCTTCGGCTTAGAATCGGGCGTAACGCTTACGATGGCGCTTAAAACCGACGGCGAAAACCGGAAAACCAACCCCGATTTGGAATTTCATACGCCGAGCAAAAACGAGCTTGAAGAGATTGAGGTAAAGCATTTTGCCTCGGTTTACGGCGAGGACTTCACAAGAAGAAATGTCCGCCGTATGTATGAAAAGCTCACGTATCACGGCGCGTATCTTGACGGAAAGCTCGTCGGCGCGTGCTACAGCTTTTCAACCGACGGAGTCACCGCCATTGACGGGCTGATAGTTGACGAGGCGTTTCGAAAGAGATATATCGCAACCTCTCTTATCGCTGAGGTTAAAAGAGCTTATCCGGATACGGTTTTGTTCCTTCACGCGGACGAGGACGACACGCCGAAGGATATGTATAAAAAGATGGGATTTGAAACGGTGGACAGACTTTACGAGTATCTTTCCACGGATATAGCAAACCTGCCCGACGTTAAGAACACTTAATTCGCATAATCAGACGGAGAATGTCAAATGAAATATATGACAAAAGAATGGTATGAAACCGATACCGACTTGCATTTGCTTCTCAGAGTTTCAAAGAAAGCCGAAACTTTTTCAGAAGAATATTTCAGAAAACTGTATAAGCAGGAAGAGGAAGAATGGCTTAAGCTTCAGAAAGCTGCTTCGGAAGTAAAATTTGAAGATATTTTCCCCGAAGACTTTTCCGAGGTTGAGAGCGAATTATATGAGTTAGACCTTTCGCCCTCGGAAATTGAGGCGGCGAAAGAGGAATATATTGAGGAAAGAGAAAGGGCAAGGCTCGATTTTGAAGAGCTTCCGCCGTTTGACGAGGATGCTGAAAGAAAGAATTTCAAAAGGCGTTTCAATTTCAGTAAAAGGCGTTTAAAGGAAGTGCTTCCCGATGAGGTTTTGCAGAAGGTTGCCGACATCAGAGTTTTAGCGCTCCACCGCGCTTCTGCGGAAGTAAAGAAGGATATAACGCGCTTTTGCAAACAGAATGAAAAGGCAGTTATTTCAGCACCAAAAGCCTATGATAAGGAGTTCAGAAAGCAGTTTGGCTCAGACGCCCCCGCTTTCGCGGAAAAGCTCAACCTTCACGACTGCTTGGTTTTGTCGTGCAGAAGAAAGGGGAACGACGTTGTTCTGACTCTCGACAACCGCGGCGGCTTTACAAACATCAATACGGTCACAATGAAAAACTGTACCGTATTAAAGCAGGACGGCAGGCTGCACGGCGCATGGTGTTTATACGAAGAGATATACAAAGCCGAAAATCAATATGAGATTCACCTTCTGCTTTTGAAAAATGAACTGATTGATTTCATAGTTCTGGCAGACAATTTGGAATACAAATACGATTAATCATTTATTCTTTCCTGACGGTGTAGCAGGAAGAAAGGTATGAATATGAAACTTATAAAAGGTATCGTTACAAATAAAATAGACGGCGAGAGCTTCGCTATTGCCACGGGCAAGGCGACCAAAAGCTTTAACGGTATTATCCGCAACAACTCGACCGCCGCATATCTTTTTGAGCTTCTCAAAAAGAAACAGACCGAGCAGAGCCTTGTTGACGCGCTTACAAAAAAGTACGAGGTCGACGAGGAAACCGCAAGAGCTGACGTTAAGGAATTCCTTGAATTTCTCAGAAGTAAAAACGTATTAGAGGATTAATGATGCTTAATTTACAGGACAGGGAAACCGAATATCTTTTGTCGCTTATCAGATGTGCAATCAAGGGCGACAAAGCGCCCGACAATACGGGCGTCGATATGGAAAGGCTGTTTACGCTTGCTAAAAAGCAGCAGGTATACTGCCTTGTTTTGCCCTGCCTTGAAGAGGCAAATCTTCTTGATAAGGACCAGCTTAAGCAATGGAAAAACTACAAGCTTTCCGAGCTTAAAAAGACGATAACGGTCAACAGCGAGCGCGAGCTAATCTGCGCCGACCTTGACAGAGCGGGCATCGGCTACATCTTCCTCAAAGGGCTCGTCATCAGGGAATACTACCCCAAGACCGCTATGCGCCAGATGAGCGACAACGACCTTGCATACGACAAGTCAAGGCGCGACGAGCTCATCAGGATAATGAAAAAGCACGGCTACTATCTCGGCGCGTCGACCGACAATTCCGACGATTTCTACAAAAAGCCGTACTGCACCTTTGAATTTCACAGAGAGCTTTTCAACGATAAGGACGATTTCTGCCCCGACTTTTCGCCGTGGGAAAATTCAACTCCCGTCGAGGGCTCTTCGCGCAGGGTTATCAGCCGCGAGGACAATTACCTCTACACCGTGGCGCATCTCTATAAGCACTATCACTGCGTTAGCGGCGCGGGCGTCCGCTTTGTTGTGGACCTCTATCTGCTCACTCACAGCGACGACGAGCTTGACTACGCTTATATCAACAAAACGCTTGAAGAATTCGGTATAACGGATTTCAACGCCCTCGCTCTCGGACTTGCCGACGACATTTTTGAGGACAAGGAACCGACCTCCGAGGAGCTTGAGCTGCTCGACTTTATGTTCAGCGGCTACATCTACGGCAGCGAGGAATACGACATCGAAGGCGAGCTTGACAAGTACGGAAGCAAATCAAGCTTCATTCTGCACAGGCTCTTCCCGTCAAAAAGCTTTATGTTTGACACGTATAAAAATCTCGGAAAACGCCCGTATCTTCTTCCTTTCTACTATGTCTACAGACTTTTTGACAAGTACAGGCACAACAAGGAATATATGGACAGGGATTTGTCACAGCTCAAAAAAATAAAAAAGTAACGGAGAATTAAATTGTCTGTAAAAAAGGAAAACATAAGAAACTTCTCAATCATCGCCCATATCGACCACGGCAAGTCAACCCTTGCCGACAGGCTTTTAGAGCTCACGAGCTCGGTTGCAATCAGGGATATGCAGGAACAGATTCTCGACGATATGGAGCTTGAGAGGGAAAGAGGAATCACAATCAAAGCCCACGCCGTTAAGCTTGACTACAAGGCAAAGGACGGCGAGCTTTACGAATTTAATCTGATAGACACTCCCGGTCACGTTGACTTCAACTACGAGGTATCCCGTTCTCTCGCAGCCTGCGAGGGTGCGATTCTCATTGTCGACGCGTCGCAGGGCGTTGAGGCGCAGACTCTTGCAAACACCTATCTTGCCCTCGACCACGACCTCGACATTCTTCCCGTCATCAACAAGATTGACCTTCCCGCGGCTGAACCCGACAGAGTTGCCGAAGAGGTTGAAGAGGTCATCGGCATACCCTGTATGGACGCGCCCCGCGTAAGCGCAAAGACGGGCGACAACGTTGAAGAGGTTCTTGAATATATAGTAAATGAAATCAAGCCCCCCGAGGGTGATGAAAACAAGCCGCTCAAGGCTCTCATCTTCGACTCGGTCTACGATTCCTATAGGGGCGTTATCGTATACGTCCGCATTATGGACGGCAAAATCAGAGCAGGCGACACCATGAGAATGATGGCGACGGGCGCCGAGTTCAACGTTGTTGAGGTCGGCTATATGCGCGCCACTTCAATGGAAAAGGCTGACGAGCTCAGCGCGGGCGAGGTTGGCTACATAACCGCCTCAATCAAGACGGTCAGCGACGCGAGAGTCGGCGACACGGTCACTCTTGCAACAAACCCCGCACCCGAGGCGCTTCCCGGTTACCGCAAGGTAAACCCGATGGTTTTCTGCGGCGTGTATCCCGCCGACGGCGCCGACTACGAGGCTCTGCGCGACGCGCTTGAAAAGCTTCAGCTGAACGACGCCTCGCTTTCCTACGAGCCCGAAACCTCGGGCGCACTCGGCTTCGGCTTCCGCTGCGGCTTCCTCGGACTGCTTCACCTCGAGATAATCGAGGAAAGGCTTGAGAGGGAATACAACCTCGACCTTATCACAACCGTGCCGAGCGTTGTCTACAAGATTTATCTGACCGACGGCACGATGGTTGAAATCGACAACCCGACGAATTATCCCGACCCCGCACTAATCGACTACTGCGAGGAACCCTTTGCCGACGCTCGCATCTTTTCACCGAGCGAATTTGTCGGCACGATTATGGATATGTGCCAGGAAAGGCGCGGCGTTTTCAAGGATATGAACTACATCACGCCCGACCGCGTCGATATCCACTACGAGCTTCCGCTCAACGAGATTATCTACGATTTCTTCGACGCGCTCAAATCGAGAACGCGCGGCTACGCTTCGTTTGACTACGAGATTGCCGATTACAGAAAGAGCGACCTCTGCAAGGTTGACGTGCTCTTAAACGGCGATATCATCGACGCGCTCTCGTTCATCATCCACAGGGAAAAGGCATATTCCCGCGCGAGGAAGATTGCCGAACAGCTCAAAAAGCATATTCCGCGCCACCTCTTTGAAATACCCGTACAGGTTGCAATCGGCGGCAAGGTTATCGCGAGAGAAACCGTCAAGGCGCTTCGCAAGGACGTGCTTGCAAAATGCTACGGCGGCGACGTAACGAGAAAGAAAAAGCTGCTTGAAAAGCAGAAGGAAGGCAAAAAGCGTATGCGCCAGTTCGGAACCGTAGAGGTTCCGCAGGAAGCATTCCTCGCCGTCCTCAAGCTCTCATCGGATGATGAATAAATAGGTATTAATATATAATAAGCAGGAACGGATATAATCGTCTGTTCCTGCTTTCTTTGTTCATAAATTAGTCCGAAAACTGTTTTGTTTTTGTTTACAATATTCAGTAAATGTTCACCCGAAAAGCCTTTTCAGTTCAAATTCGTCCTGTATCATTCTGGGTGAAAAGGGCAAAGCCCCACCGAAAGGATTGAAACAAAATGAACAAAAACGCACTTAAAAAATTCATTGCCGTTTCATGTGCGGCAATTCTTATAGCGGCAGCGCTTTTCGGCTGCACAAAGATTGATAACACCGATACGACCGAAGCGGCTGAGGCAACTCAGACGAGCGCCGGGGCAACCTCAAAGCTTTCCGATATTATTGATGAAAGCGATATGTTCTCGGACAGGGACCTCGACCCATCATACGACGAAAGCGAGGCGTCAACGATAACACTCAAGGACGGCGGCTCGTCAAGCGACAGCGAAAACGTCACAATCGACGGCGACACAGTAACAATCACCGCCGAGGGAATATACGTAGTAAAAGGCTCTCTCTCAAACGGACAGATAGTCGTTGAGGCGACGGACGAGAAGGCAAAGGTTCAGCTCGTGTTCGACGGCGTTGAAATCAACTGCGACACAAGCGCAGCCGTCTACGTCAAGCAGGCAGACAAGGTTTTCATCACCCTTGCAGACGGCTCAAAGAACACTCTTTCAAACACTTCCGACTTTGTTCAGACCGACGATAACAACGTGAACGCGGTCATCTATTCAAGGGACGATTTAACCCTCAACGGAAGCGGAGCTCTCACCGTGAACGCAAAGTACGGTCACGCTATTTCGTCAAAGGACGACCTCAAGCTCTGCGGCGGCACATACGAGATTAACGCCGACGAGAAAAACGGTCTTGACGCAAACGACAGCATCAGAATCACGTCTTCAACAATCAGCGTAACATCTGCAAACGACGCGCTTCACGCCGAAAACGACGAGGACGAAAATGCAGGTTTCATATACATCAAGGACGGCGAACTCACAATCAACGCCGCGGACGATGCAATCCACGGAACGTCGGCAATCCTCATCAAGGACGGCACGGTGGATATCCAAAGCTCAAACGAGGGCATCGAGGCGAGAATGATTGAGGTTCAGGGCGGCGACGTGAGCGTTGTTGCAAGCGACGACGGCTTCAACGCATCAAGCGGAAACAGCGCAACATCGGACGCTCAGCAGATGCCGCAGCAGCAGGATACCACCGAGCTTCAGACCGAAGAGGTATCACAGGGCGCAACGCCCCCCGAGCCCCCGAGCGGCGATATGCCAAGCGGTGAAATGCCGAGCGGCGAGGCACCTTCCGACGATACTACGCAGGGCGGTATGCCCGGCGGCGGAATGAATGGCGGAATGATGGATTCCGACTCAAACTGCTACCTCTACATTACGGGCGGCAACATCACGGTTGACGCAGGCGGCGACGGACTTGATTCAAACGGATACATCTCAATCGAAGGCGGCTACACGGTTGTCTACGGCGCTGAAAACGCAGGCAACGGCGCGCTTGATTCGGGCGTATCAATCACGGTTTCGGGCGGCACGGTTATCGCGCTCGGTATGTCGGGAATGGCTGAGGGCTTCGACGAAAGCTCAACTCAGGGCGCAATCCTCTGCAATTCCGTAAGCGGCAACAAGGGCGACACCGTAACCTTGACCGACAGCAGCGGCAAAGAGCTCATCAGCGTTGAGGCTGTGAGAAGCTTTGACTCGGTTGCAGTCAGCACACCCGACATCGCCGAAGGAAGCACCTACACAATCACAGCGGGCTCAACGTCTGCCCAAATCGAGATGACCTCGATTGTATATTCCGACTCGCAGGGCGGAATGCCCGGCGGTATGGGCGGCGGCAGACAGGGCTTCGGCGGCTGAATTAGATATCACCGGACAACTTGTTTGTTTTCATTTTTTTCTCCCAAAAGTAAAGGCATCGGCTTAAAACCGATGCCTTTGCTTTTGTTTTTTTCGTTTTATTCCTCTTCCGTCTTTTCTTCCTCGTTGATGATTGTCTCGAAATCCGTGCTGAAAAGATTGTCCGTGTCAATCTTTGTGTTTTCAAGATGCTCGCGAAGGATATATACGGGTCTGTGCTTAACCTGAACGTACATCTTTGAAAGGTATTCGCCGATGATACCGAGGCTTGCAAGCTGCAATCCGCCGAGAAGAAGCAGAAGCACAACAATCGTCGCGTAACCGGGTACGTTGATACCGAAGGCGAGCTTCTGGATTACAACTACGATGAGATAGATTACCGAGCACATAGCCGAGAAAAATCCGATATAGGTCCAGATTTTAAGCGGCTTTGTTGAAAAGGCGAATATGCCCTCAAGCGCGTATCTGAGAAGCTTTCTGAAGCCCCACTTCGATTCGCCGCTTTCCCTTTCCGCAACAACGTAGGGAATGTATTCGGTGTTGAAGCCGACGTAGCTGAAAATACCCTTTGAGAAGCGGTGGAATTCCGTCATCTGAAGGATTGCGTCAACCATATTCCTTTTCATAAGTCGGAAGTCGGACGCGCCGTTTACAAAGTCAACGTCTGAAATCTTGTTGATGATTTCATAGAAAGCCGACTTAACCTTCGACATAAACGCGCCTTCCTTGCGCTCCTCCTGATAGGCTGTAACGCAGTCAAGGTCGGGGTTGGCGTTCATCACGTCGAGCATTTCAAGCACAACCTCGGGGCGCTGCTGAAGGTCTGCGTCAATGAGCACGACCATATCGCCCTTAGCCTTTGAAAGACCGGCGTAGATTGCCGATTCCTTGCCGAAGTTACGGCTGAAGGAAAGAACCTGAATATTGTAATTCATATTCTCGTTAAAGAGCTTTTTGAGATTCTGGTGCGTGTTGTCGGTGCTTCCGTCGTTGACGTAGACGAATTCATATTCGTCAACCTTACCTTCAAACGCCTTGTTTGTCTCGGTAAAAAACTTTTCAACATTTCCTTCCTCGTTGTAACAAGGGATAACTAATGAAAGCATTTTATTCACCTCTGTTTCCTTTTTCATTTAATATTATATAAATATATCAATTAGGTGTCAATACATACAAAAGAAAAAGCCCCCGCTTTCACAGGGACTCTTTCTTTAGGGGTAAATAATTTATGATAAAAACTAAAAGACTATATATGAAAAGGCTGAAAATAAATTTATTAACAACCTTAATTGAGAATTTGTAAGCACAGGATTGTTATAAGAAAGGGGGATTCTTATACGGGCTGCGACTTTCGCCTGCGCCCAAAACCTGCTAATAGCAAAAGGGATAGTGAAGCAATCGCTGTGCTTGCATATTCATCTGAGGGCATCCGAAAAAAATTAAGGAGAGAACAAATAAAACAAAAATCGGATTTCGAAAAGCTTGCTTTTCTTCCCTCATCGACTATCATTATAGCGTTAGTTTTTCAAAAATCAAGTTTTTTGTGCAAGTTTCTGCTTATGTAATATTTTGCACAAAGGATTGCTATAAAAAACTGTGCAAAATATACAAAAAATCATTCCATTTGCTTGCCTAAGAACGCCGCCGCAACCTGCACAAGCTTGATGTCCGTCTCGCTTGGCGGGGTGTGATTGTCGTCCTCAATCATCGCAACGGTTCCGCTCACGTCGCCGCCGTAGATAATCGGGTAGACAACGGTCGCCTTTCTGTCAAACCCCTCGATTGCGCTCATACTCGGCACGCTGTCCGTGGCGATGTGAATCTGTCGGTTTTCCATCAGTTCCTCAAGATTTCGCGTAACCCTGCGTTCAAGCACCTCGCGCTTACTGATTCCCGAGCAGGCGACAACGTGGTCGTTGTCGGTGATTGCAATCGGAAGCCCGCCGTTTTTGTGCAGCACCTCGGCGTACTGCCCGGCAAAGTTTGAAAGCTCGCCTATCGGCGAATACTTCTTAAAGATAACCTCGCCCTCCGAATCGGTATAAATCTCAAGCGGGTCCCCCTCTTTAATACGAAAAGAGCGGCGTATCTCCTTCGGAATCACCACTCTTCCGAGGTCGTCAATCCTTCTTACAATTCCTGTTGCTTTCATAAATTCTCACCCTTATTTAATTATTACTACTGTAATATTTTGCACATAAAAAGGGAACATATGTAAAAGAGAAACTGAGAATATCTGTAAATCAGTAACATTTTAGGAAATCATTGATTTTAATTATTATTTAAGTTATAATAATTGTGTTAGTTTTATGTTATTGGGAGGGATTAATTATGAAATCGGTAAAAAGACTTGTCAGTGTGTTAACAGCGGCTCTGTTATCAGCGCTTCTTATAGCTGTTAATCTGCCTTTTACGGCAATGGCGGTGGTTGACGATTATTTTGAGGACGGTAATCTCAGCTATATTATCACCTCGGAGGAAAGCGGCGACACTGCAGGAACCGTAACTGCGCTGTTCAATGAAAATATCGGCCCTGAAACCGTTACAAGTATAGCTGTTCCCGGTGCGGTTCAGCACAACGGCAAAAGTTACAGCGTAACTGGGCTTTTGAATAACGCGTTTGGCGGCTGCACGGCGCTTGAGTCGCTTGATTTGTCCGAGTGCACGGAGTTAGCATCTATCGGTATGGGCGCATTTATTGATTGCGAAAGCCTGACCTCGATAACCGTTCCTTGTAATTTTGACAAGGCTTTATTCCAGGATACGGGAGTTGTTCCCGACGGCGACAGCTTCACTATTGAATATGCAAGCTTTGGAGAAGGCAGTCAGTCGGGTATTGTCGAGGTATCCTCGGGAACCTTTAGTTATGTACACGGAAACTGGGAAAAGGACGGCAACAACCCCGCTCAGCACAAATGCTCCCGATGTAATGCAACCGAAGCGCATAACTGGAAAGTCAATGATAAAAACTATGCAGAGCACATATGCACAAAATGCTCTGCAAAGGAAAAGCACACCTGGAAGCCCGACGCAAGCAATTCCGCTCAGCATAAATGTACAGTTTGTCAGTACGCCGAAAACCACTATGGCGGAACTGCAAACTGCGAAGGAAAAGCAATCTGTACCGCCTGCAAAAGCGAATACAGCAAAACGGGTGGGCGAAAAGGGCATGAATGGATGGTTTTGTCTTCCACAATCGGTGCTACCACTGCCGAGTATGTGTGCAATGAATGCAAACAGCGGTTGAGGAAATCGGCTTAAGTGCCAGTAGCGTTAACTTTAACGGACAGAAACTGAAAACGATTCTGCAGGATCCGTATAAGGTTTTGCCCGAGGGCGTAAATTTGAACTGCAAGTCGATAGAACCGGGTTCCGCAAGATACAACGAACTTCTGGCTAATTTGGACGACACTCACAAGGTTGAAAACGTAGCGTTCTTTGAAATAGAACTGTATAACGCTAAAAATGAAAAAATCAGCGGAGAAATAGCCGGCAAGGTCAGAGTTCTGATACAGATTCCAGATGGTTGGGATAAAAAGGATTTGGAAGCGGTTCTGGTGATGGCAGGTGCTGATGTTGAGTTTGAGGAAAGCATTATCACCATCGACGGCGTGGATTATCTCGCGTTCTGGACAAACCATTTCAGTCCTTACGTTGTCATCGATAAGCAGACGGACAGCGACAAGGCGGACGCGGATAAGAAATCGCCCGCAACGGGCAATACGGATTTTGTGCTGATAACAGCCCTCACCGCAGCCACCGCCACCGCAGCGTTAAGCTACTATCTGCTATCCAATAGAAAAAGAAAAACATATTAAAGCATAATAAAAAAGCCACGCTTTAAAGGGCATTGAACACAGGGATTTAATAGATTTTGAAATGCTCTTTTCCGTGATAACGGCTTCAAAAAAGGGATTAAGGCGCCAGCCTTAATCCCTTTTTTTCTATTTCAAAATTGCTTTGCACCTCAAAAATGCAGATTTTTGTGTAAGACAAGGCAAAAAGCGCAGGAATACTTTATGTCTTCCGAGCATTTTTAACGCAGTATTACGCAAAAAGATGTTTTTTGAGGCTTTCAAATCCCTATGTTCAATGCCCTAAGCGTGGCTTTTTTGTGTTTAACTGTATGCGTTTTCTTCCGTCAGGTTGATGCAGGTGTTGACTTCGTTTTGGGCGGCGGTGTTGTTTTGCTTTCGCAGAAGGGCGTAGTCCTTCGCGTTTATAATGCCGTCCCTGACAATCTTCGGCTTCTTAACCGCGTTGTCGTAGGACAGGGGGTAAACTCCTCGGGCATACCGTCCGAGAAGGTGTACTGCTTCAAAAGCGCGCTCTGTGCGAATGCCGTGTATCCCGCAAAGCAGGAAAGAACAATCGCCGCAGAAATTATCACCGCTATGATTTTTTCGGAAATCTTTTTCATAACGTCTCTCCGTTTTATTACTTGAATTATTTTAGCATATATAATTAATTTTGTAAATAATGCGGCGCAGGTTGAAAACAGGGCAAAAAAATGATAGACTGTAATCAGAACAAAACAGAGAGGTGCAATATGAAATTTATATCGTGGAACGTAAACGGGCTTCGCGCCTGTATGAACAAGGGCTTTGCCGATTTCTTCAGTGAAATTGACGCGGACATTTTCTGCCTTCAGGAGACGAAGCTTCAGGAGGGGCAGATTAATTTTGCGCCCGAAGGCTATCACGCCTACTGGAATTACGCCGAGAAAAAGGGCTATTCGGGCACGGCGATTTTTACAAAAAAAGAGCCCCTTTCCGTCACCTACGGAATGGGGATTGAGGAGCACGACAAAGAGGGAAGGCTCATCACTCTTGAGTTTGATGATTTCTATTTTGCCACGGTCTATGTTCCGAATTCGAAAAGGGAGCTCCTCCGCCTTGACTACCGTATGGTCTGGGAGGACGATTTCAGGGCGTACATTAATAAGCTGAACGAAAAAAAACCCGTCGTTTTCTGCGGCGACCTCAACGTTGCCCACGAGGAAATCGACCTCAAAAACCCGAAGACAAACCATATGAACGCGGGCTTCACCGACGACGAGAGGGCAAAGATGACCGCGATGCTTGAAAGCGGCTACACCGATACGTTCAGGTATTTCTACCCCGACGCGACCGGCGTGTATTCGTGGTGGTCGTATATGTTCAAGTCGAGGGAAAAGAACGCAGGGTGGAGAATCGACTATTTCATCACCTCGAAAACGCTTGACGAAAAGCTCACCGACGCGAAGATTCATACTGATATTATGGGCTCCGACCACTGTCCCGTTGAGCTCGACATTGACCTGTAATACGAATTATAAACTGAAAAAAGGCGTGATGTCCACAGCACGCCGCAGGGCATACAAAGAGTAAATCGGCACGATGTTGGCGTTGTGCCCTGACACATATAGACAGATGTTTTCGTTGATTTTTGAAAGTATTTTTTTATAGTTAATTCTATAGTTTTATCTGTCTGGATCTGTCAGTAAATACATTTCATAACAAAAAAGAGAGAGGCGCTTGCCTCTCTTTTTTATTCTCCGAAAAACTTTTTTGCAATCCTTACACTTTCCATCGCGTCCTTTGCATAGTAGTCCGCGTTAATCATATCCGCATAGGATTTAGTCAGCACCGCGCCGCCCACAAGCGTTTTCGCGTCGGTGTTGTCGTGGATGAGCTTAATCGTCTTTTCCATATTCACAACCGTCGTCGTCATAAGCGCCGAGAGCGCGACGAGCTTTGCGCCGTGTTTAATCGTTTCCTCAAGCACGGTTTCGCATTTCACGTCCTTGCCGAGGTCAATCACGTCGTAGCCGTAGTTTGAGAGCAGCACCTTGACAATGTTTTTGCCGATGTCGTGGATGTCGCCTTCAACGGTTGCGATGATGATTTTGTTGCCGCTTTTTTCCTCGCTTCCCGTGAGAACGAGATGCTTCTTGATAACGTCAAACGCCGCCTTTGCGGAATCCGCGCTCATAAGAAGCTGGGGAAGGAAAAGCCTGTTCGCCTCAAAGTCCGCGCCGACCTTGTCAAGTGCGGGAACGATGTATTCGTTGATTATGTCAAGAGCGCCCTTGCCCCCGTCAAGAAGCGCGCCCGCGCACGCCGCAGCGTCGTCCTTCATACCCCTGATGACCGAGGTTTTAAGGTCGCTTACAGCCTCAACCTTTTCAGCGGGCTTCTCGTTTGATGCAAAGTGGATGTATTCCTCGCAGTTATCGTCAAAGCCCCTGAGCGCGTTGAACGAATAGTAAGCGTTCATCATCGGCTCGGAAAGGGGATTGATAATTCCCGCTGAAAGTCCGTTTTCAAGCGCGAGAGTGTAAAATGCGGTGTTGACCGCGCCGCGGTTCGGCAGACCGAAGCTGATGTTTGACACGCCTAAAACCGTGCCCACGCCGAGCTCTTCGCGGATGTATTTAACCGCCTTCAGCGTTTCGATGGCGTTGTTTTTATTAGTTGAAACCGTCATCGTCAGCGCGTCAACAACGAGATCATTTTTCCCGATGCCGTATTCCTGAGCCCTTGCGATAATCTTCTTCGCAATCTCAATTCTGCCCCCGGCGGTTTCGGGAATTCCGCTTTCGTCGAGGCAGAGGCAGACGAGCACGCCGCCGTATTTCTTAACAAGAGGGAAGACCTCTTTCATATTGCTTTCCTTGCCGTTGACGGAATTTATCATCGGCTTGCCGTTATACATCCTCATCGCCTTTTCAAGAGCGGTTGCGTCCGCGCTGTCAAGCTGAAGGGGAAGGGGCGTGATGCTCTGAAGGTTAAAGACCGTGTCGCAGAGCATTTTTACCTCGTCAATCTCGGGAAGACCGACGTTGACGTCGATGATGTGCGCGCCCTTTTCCTGCTGGGCGAGAGCCTCTCTCACGGCGTAGTCCATATCGTTGTTACGAAGCGCCTCTTTGAAAAGCTTCTTGCCCGTCGGGTTAATCCTTTCGCCGATGACAACGGGCTTTTCGCCGATTTCAACCGTCTGCGAATACGAGGTGACAAGCGTTTTGTTTTTCTTTTCGGGAACGCTGTCGGGAATATCCCTGCAAAGCGCCGTCATCCTTGCGATGTGCCCGGGCGTAGTGCCGCAGCAGCCGCCGAGATACGATACGCCGATTTCGGCGATTTCCTTCATATCAGCCGCAAATTCCTCGGGCGATACGTTATATACCGTTTTGCCGTTCACCGACTCGGGAAGCCCTGCGTTCGGCATAACTATAATCGGAAGGGAAGTGTGCGCGCGAAGCTCTCTGAGAAGGGGCTTCATCTGCTTTGGACCGAGTCCGCAGTTGAAACCGAGCGCGTCAACGCCGAGGCCCTCGAGCATCGTGCACGCGGTCTGAATATCCGCGCCCGTGAGCATTCTGCTCTTCTCGTCAAATATCATTGAGGCGATGACGGGCAGGTCGGAATTTTCCTTAGCCGCAAGCACCGCCGCCTTGAGCTCGTAGGTGTCGCTCATCGTTTCAATAATAATGACGTCGCTGCCGTCCTTGCCTGCGTTTACAACCTGAGCGTAAAGACCGACAGCGTCCTCAAAATTAAGTTCGCCCATAGGCTTTAATAGCTTGCCCGTAGGACCCAAGTCGAGCGCGACCTTTTTGCCCGCCTTTTTTGCAAGCGCAACGCCCGCCCTTACAAGCTCGTCAACGTTGTCGTATTTGAGCGCGTTTGCGCCGAAGGTGTTTGCGGTGATGAAGTCCGCGCCCGCCTCTGCGTATGCCATATGAATTTTTAAAACTCTTTCGGGCTCGCTGATGTTGAGCGGCTCGGGAAGCTCTCCCGCCGCAAGGTTTAACATCGAACCCATTCCGCCGTCGAAAAATTTAATCATTTTCAATACCTATAATCGCCGTGACTGATTTTGACGGAAGCATCTGGTAGCTGTCCGTCAGCGTCAGCCCTATTCTTTTTTTTAACTCAAGCATATCAAAGAGCTTTTTGTTTTCCGTTATGTCGAGGTCAAAGTATCCGGGCGAATACCTCTGCCGAAGCTTCAGTCCCTGCGCCCTGAGCTCGTCCTCAAGCGCGTCGCAGACCTCTTCGATTTTCGAGCTCATACACGCCTGAAGCACCATAGCCCTCGTCAGGTCGGTGGGGGAATATCTGCGCAGAAGCCTGTCGCATTCCGTGCCGAGAGTCGCGCCGAAAATGCAAACCCTGTCGCAGCCCTTGACCGTTTCTGCAAGGCGTTTGCTTCTGAAAGTGACGTCGCCGACCGTGACCTCGTTCTCGGTCACAACGCAGTCAAAAATCCTGTGAAGCGTCTTCGGTGTGAGCTCTTTTTCAATCTCGTCGCAGCACTCGTCGATGAGGGAAAGAAGCCTTTCGTCATCGGTCTTTGACGAGGTTTTCAAATATCTCAAAATCTCTTCTTTATTCATTGATAATTACTGAAAGCCCCTTCATAATCTGCTCTGCCACGTCGGGCTTGTTCATAGTGTAAATGTGAATATTGTTCACGCCGTTTGCCATAAGGTCGATAATCTGCTCGGTCGCGTAGATGATTCCCGCCTGCTTCATAACCTCGGGCTTCTCGCCGAATCGTTCCATAATCTTTTCAAACTTTTTCGGCAGAGAGCAGTTTGAAAGTTCAACGCTTCTTTTAATCTGCTTTGCGTTTGTAATCGGCATAATGCCCGCGATAATCGGAACGTTTATGCCCTTGATTTCGCACATTTCCCGGAAATCGTAGAACTTCTCGTTGTCAAAAAACATCTGCGAGGTCAGAAAGTCAAGACCGCAGTCAACCTTGTATTTGAGCTTTTCAATGTCGTCAACCCTGTTAGTCGACTCGGGGTGGGTTTCGGGATAGCACGCGCCGCCTATGCAAAAGCCGCCGCGTTCCCTGATTACGTCAACAAGCTCGCAGGCGTGGTGAAAGCTGTGCTGAGCGGAAATGTCGTAATCCGCGGGAATGTCGCCCCTGAGAGCAAGCACGTTTTCAACGCCGTTTTCCTCAAGCTCGTCGAGCACGCTGCTGATTTTTTCCCTGCCCGATGAGATACAGGTGAGGTGGGAGAGGGGAGTTATTCCGCCCTTTGAAATCGCGTTTGCAATCTCGGTCGTGTAGCCGCTCGCGGTTCCCGACGCGCCGTAGGTAACGCTCATAAAAGCGGGGTTATATTTCACCATCTCGTCGATAACCTTCTTGGTGTCGGCAATCTTTGCCCATTCCTTCGGCGGAAAAACCTCAAACGAAACCGTGACTCTGTTGTTTTCAAGAATATCCTTAATTTTCATAACATCAGTCCTAAATATTTGCTTAATTATTTATTATACTATTAAACAAATATTATTTCAATCTTTATTTGGACAAAACAAAAACGCTCCTGAAAACAGGAGCGTAAATTGTATTCTTTTATCTCTTCGAGAACTGTGGAGCTCTACGGGCTTTCTTGAGACCGGGCTTCTTTCTTTCCTTCATTCTCGGGTCACGAGTGAGGAAGCCTGCCTTCTTGAGAGCCGGACGGAGAGCCTCGTCATACTGAAGAAGAGCTCTTGCAATACCGTGACGGATTGCGCCTGCCTGACCTGTTACGCCACCGCCGTTTACGCGGCAAACGATGTCAAACTTCTCTGTGGTTTCAGTAAGAGCAAGGGGCTGACGAACGATAAGCTTTAGAGTTTCAAGACCAAAGTAATCGTCGATATCTCTGTCGTTGATTGTGATTTTTCCTGTACCGGTATAAACACGAACACGAGCTACAGATTCTTTTCTTCTGCCTGTTCCGTAGAAATAAGGATTTGTTTCATACATAGTTCAGATACCTCCCTTAAAATTCGTAAGCTTCAGGCTTCTGTGCCTCATGCTTGTGCTCAGCACCCTTGTAGATATGAACTCTTGTAAGCTGCTTTCTGCCCTGAGTTGTGTCGGGAATCATACCCTTAACAGCAAGCTTCATAGCGAAATCGCTCTTTTCCTTCATAAGTGTGCCGTACTTAACCTCTTTGAGGTTTCCGATGTAACCTGAATGATGCTGATAAAGCTTCTTGTTGAGCTTGTCGCCTGTAAGAACAGCCTTGTCAGTATTGATGATGATAACGAAATCACCGCAGTCAACGTGTGGAGTGAATATTGCCTTGTGCTTACCTCTGAGAAGTGTTGCAGCTTCGCTTGCAACTCTGCCCATCGGCTTGTCAGCAGCATCAATAATATACCACTTGCGTTCGATTTCGTCAGCCTTTGGCATAAATGTTGACATAATCTTTTCCTCCAAAATTAAATTAGTGAAAATTCTTTTTTCGTTGCCCGAATATAATAGCACAGTGAAATTTATTAGTCAATAAAAATTTTGAATAAAATTTATTTTCAATATGTGTTTCTCGCTTTTTCTCGTTTTTCCTCACTTTTTCATAGCAATATCGGATTTATTATTTACGAAAATTTTTCGCGTTTTTGGAAAAAGAGCATAAATTTGTGTGTTCAAATAAGAAGAATAATATGTTATAATAAGTAAAAATACACCAAAAACAGGCATATTATGAAAGAACAGAAGAAGGCAACCTACAGGAAAATTGAATACCACCGCAAGGAAAGCTTCTTCCTTCTCGTAAGAGGCGTGGAAGTCGGAATATTCGCGGGGCTCGTGTCGGTGCTCTACCGCTTTATGCTCGAGGTGGCTGAAGAGGGAACGATGAAGGCGCTCGACCTGATAAAGGGAAATACCCTCTACACCGCCCTGTGGTTTCTCATCCTCATCGCAATCGGCGTAATTGTATATTTCGTCGGCAAAGCCGAGCCCTACGCGATGGGCTCGGGCATCCCCGTTATTGCGGGCGAGCTCAAGGGCTATGCCTCGCCGTCGTGGTGGCGGGTAATCCTTGCAAAGCTCATCGGCGGAACTCTCAGCGTTTTCGGCGGTCTTTCCCTCGGACGAGAGGGACCGAGCGTTCAGCTCGGCGGTATGGCGGCAAAGGGCGTCGCAAGGGTTACGAAGGCTGACAGGACGACCGAAAGGCGTATGATTTCCTGCGGCGCAGGCGCGGGTATGGCTGCGGCGTTCAACGCGCCCATTGCGGGAACGATGTTCGTCCTTGAGGAGCTTCACCACACGTTTGACAAAAGCCTTCTCTGTATGGGCATCGTGTCGGCTGTAGTTGCCGATTACACCTCAAAAATCTTCTTCGGTCAGGACAATATTTTCAACTACGAATCCCTGACCTTCCCGCTGAGGTTTTACTGGATACTGATACTTTTCGGGCTGCTTCTCGGAGTGCTCGGCGCGGCATACAATATAGTAATGCTGAAACTTCAGGATTTATACAAGGCGGTTAAAAAAATACCGCAGTATGTGAAGCTTCCCGCCGTGTTCATCATAAGCGGAGTTGTGGGACTGTTTCTGCCCCAGGTGCTCTGCGGCGGACACAGTATGGTAAGCTACCTTATCAACGACCGCCCCG
The DNA here is from genome assembly GCA_905234495.1 of uncultured Eubacterium sp. Taxonomy (GTDB): domain Bacteria; phylum Bacillota; class Clostridia; order Oscillospirales; family Acutalibacteraceae; genus Eubacterium_R. Next base: position 80,869 of record CAJOHE010000008.1, read on the forward strand.
ACATAAAAATACTTCTGGTTTTACTCATCGCAAAATTCCTCTTCGGCGCAATCTGCTTTGCGTGCGGCGCGCCGGGCGGAACGCTCTATCCGATGTGTATCCTCGGCTCGTACATAGGCGCGGTGTTCGCATACTTTGCAATAAACGGCTTCGGGCTTGACGGCGCGTTCTGGGAAGAGTTTGTAATCATCGGTATGGCGGGCTTTTTCGCCTCGATAGTAAGAGCGCCGATTACCGGAATAATCCTCGCGTTTGAGCTCACGGGCAATATGAGCAATCTTCTTCCCGTGGCGTTTGTTTCCCTCATAAGCTACGCGATTGCAAACCTTCTCGGTGTAACCCCGTTTTACGAGGCTATGGTTGAAAAGCTCGTGCGCACGGAGGCTGAGGCGCCGTTTAACAAAGAGGATGAAAAGATTATCAAAACCTATGTCGTGCCCGTCGGCAGTCCTCTTGACAGAAAGAGGATTATGGACGTTCCGTGGGGCAAGCACTGCATAGTTGTGAGCATAGAGCGCGACGGCGTTTCAATCACGCCGAAGGGCGAGACCAAAATCAAAGAGGGCGACGAGCTTGTCGTTCTCGTAAGTCAGCGAAGATTCGCAGACGACAACGCAAAGCTTGAAGAATTAATCAACGGGTGAGAGTATGAAAATCAATCTTGAAAACGCGAAAAAAATAAAAACCCTCAGGGGCTTCGGCGGCTCTGCGTGCTGGTGGAGTACGGCTGTAAAGGACGAAAAAACGGCGGACGAAATTGCCGAGCTTCTCTACGGCGATTCGGGCCTGAAGCTCAATATCTACCGCTACAACGTCGGCGGCGGATTTGAAGAGGGCAACGTCCGCGTTGCAAATCCGTGGCGCGTTATCGAAAGCTTTATGAACGGTGACGGAAGCTACGATTTTTCAAAGGACAAAAACGCGGTCAATATGATGAAAAAATGCCTTGAAAAGGGCAACGTCGACACGCTGATTTTCTTTGCAAATTCGCCCCACTACACCCAGCTTATCACAAGGCAGGCGAGCGGCGGTCTGATTGAAAACTTCTCAAATCTGCGCCGCGACTGCTATAAGGATTTCGCGAAATATTTTATCGATATTGCAGAGCATTTTATCGGCGAGGGCTATCCCGTAAAGTATATCAGCCCGATAAACGAGCCCCAGTGGAAATGGGGCGGCGGCTACGTTTGGCAGGAGGGCTGCCACTACTCACCGGTTGAGATGCGCTCGGTCTTCCGCGAGTTTGCAAGGGAGCTCAAAAGCCGCAATTCGCCCCTGCGTTTATACGGCCCCGAGAGCGGAAATATCGACACGAATACGAGAAAATACTACGAGCTTCTTTCAATGGACAAAGAGATTTTTGAGTATCTCGACGCGTTCTGCTACCATTCCTACGGAAGCGACGACGATGTGGCTACCAAAAAGAAATTCGGCGAGTGGGTAAATAAATACATAAACACCCCGCGTTTTGATATGAGCGAGTGGTGCGAGCTTCCCTGCAAGCACGCCACGGACGACTTTGAGTCGGCTCTCATTATGGCAAGGGTAATAGGCGAGGATTTGATTTATACGGCGGTTGACAGCTGGACGGCGTGGGTGTGCGTTAACCAGACGGGCGAGCTTCGCGACGGCAAGTCCTACAGCGACGGACTTCTCTATGCCGACGACGATTTTTCCGAGTATCACATCGCGATGAGATACTACGCTATGGCGCACTATTCAAAGTTCATCCCGTCGGGAAGCGAGAGCCTTGACATCGGCTTCGACACCGAAAAGGGCTTCTCGGTTTTCGCATTTAAAAACCCCGACGGCGAGACGGTTTTAGTCGCGGTAAATCAGAGCTCGTCAAAAAGAGTTATCGAGCCCGACGTTAAGTTTGAAAGCGCGAGGGTAATCCTCTCTAATCAGGCTGAACAGCTCAAAGAGCTTGACGCAAATCCAGGGAAAATTGACGTTGCGCCGATGAGTATCGCAACGGTTATTCTTAAATAGACGGAGGGAATTATGGAAAAGATTGTTGACAGAAAATGGTATAAGGGCGACACCCATCTTCACACGATAAACAGCGACGGCGTTCTCACGAAGGGACAGCTCGTTGATTACTGCAAAAGAAAAGGACTTGACTTTATGATTATCACCGACCATAATTTCAATTCCGTAAAAGAGAGCTATTTTGACAAGGATATGCTTGTAATTCAGGGGCAGGAAGTCACGGGCGCGCTCGGCCACGTTAACGTGTGGGGCAAGAAGGTTCCGATTGAGCCGCCCTACACCCTCGACACCGAGGAGGACTACGAGCGCATTCTCTCAGCTTCAAGAGCGGCGGGCGCGACCATTTCGGTAAACCATCCGTTTGACACGAACTGGCCGTTTAAAAACGATTTCGACAAGTTTGATTTCGACTGCGTTGAGGTGTGGAACACCGTTCAGCACAGCGACAATATGAAAAACCGCGACTGGTGGGTTGCCGAGCTTCTCAAGGGAAACAGGATAGGCGCGATCGGCGGTTCCGATTTCCACAGAAACTATTTCAAGCTCGGGCTTCTCGCGATGCCCACGACCGTCGTTCACGCCGAAAAGAAAACCGAAGAGGCAATCCTTCAGGCGATGCGCGAGGGCAGAAGCGTTATCACAAATTCGCCCGACTCAACGATGATTTATATGACCTGCGGCAGAGCGGGGATTGGCGACACCGTAAAGCTTGACGGCGCCCAGAAAATCGAGGTCACCGTAACCGACCTAAAGGCGGGCAACACCGTGACAATCTACAACAACGAAAAGCCGATTTTCACCTACACCGCAAAGACCGGCGCAAAGACCTTTATGTGCTGCGCCGACATTGAGGAAAAGGGCTTTGTCAGGGTTGAGGTTACATACAAACTTTTCTCGCCCGTCAAGAAGCTCTACAAGTTTGTCGAGAGCAAGTTCCTCGACAGCGACAGCGGCGAGGTGCCCGAATTTATCAGGGCGTTCACAAATCCCATCTGGGTTGAATGATATGAAAAAAGAGCTTCCGTATTTCAGGATTGACGGCTCTTACGGCGGCAATCAGGACTGGTTTGCCGAGCCGTGGATGAGGCTTGGCGGATGCGCCGCCGAGACCGCCTGCGATATCTGCGTTTACCTCGACACATATTACAAAACGAATCTCTGTCCCTGCGACGTCGGAAACCTTCACAAAAAGGATTACGTCAGGTTTGCCTCGCAGATGAAGCCATATCTTCACCCGAGAATTTCGGGCATCGACAGCCTGAAAATCTACACCGACGGCTTCGGGAAATATCTGAAGGACAAAAATTCGGATATTACGCTCGAGGGCGTTGAGGGCAGTACGGATTATGACGAGGCAAAGGCGGCTCTGAAGGCGCAGATTGACCTCGGGCTTCCCGTGGCTTATCTCAATCTCAATCACAAAAACCGCCGCTATAAGGACTATATCTGGCACTGGTTCATCATCAACGGCTACGAGGAAACCGACGGCGTTTTCAGGGTGAAAGCCGTGAATTACAGTATGTGGGAATGGTTTGATTTTGACGATTTGTGGCACACGGGCTTCAGCAAAAAGGGCGGTTTCGTCTTAATACGCATAAATGAAAAAGGCAACTGAGAAAATCAGTTGCCTTTGTTTGTTGTATTTATTTTTCCTGAAGCTTGATTGAAACTTCCGTGTCGCCGCTTCCGAGCGCGTCTTCAAGCGTGTCGGTGTTGAGTATGTGGCCGAGCACCGTGTAGCCCTCCTGCTCGCCCGCGTCCTCGTAAAAGATGACTATGCAGTTGTCCTCATAGAGCATAATGTCGCCCTTTTTCGCGTCAACCGTCTGCGGCTCGCCGGGAATGTTTGCGTCAAGATAGTGGTATTTTTCAATTCCGCCGTAGTCGTTCATACTGAACGTGACGGGAAGCATATAGCAAAACACGTTTGACGTGCTGTTTCTTTCAAGCGCAACGGAAAACGTTTTATCGTTTACGAAAAGCGTTAAGTCGCCCTCGGGAAGGGTAGTGCCCTCGCTGACCGTCTCGCTGACTTCGGCAGCCGTGGTGTCCGCTTTATCCGTAGCCCCGCCGCCGTTTGAGCAGGCGCAGAGACTCAGCGCAAGGATAATTGCCAGAAGCGCGGTAATTGTTTTTTTCATTTGTGTTTCAGCCCCCTGAATCAGCTTTTTCTCAGCGCGAAAACGAGCCAGCCCTTTTCCTCAAAACGCTCGATGACCTCAAAGCCGTTTTGAGCGAAGGAAAGAAGCACCTCGTCCTCCCTCGTTTCGATTATGCCGCCCGTGATATACACGCCGCCGTCGGCAAGAAATGCGCCGACCTCTTTGTTGAATTCCATAATAATATCGGCAACGATGTTTGCAACAACAATGTCGTATCTGCCGCTAACCTTGTCGGAAAGATTGCCCTGAATTGCGGTGAAGCGACTCTCGTCAAAGCCGTTTTCACTTGCGTTTTCAACGGCGGTTTTTACCGCGAGGGAATCTATGTCAACGCCGACCGCGCTTTCTGCCCCGAGAAGAAGGCAGGCAATCGAAAGAATACCGCTGCCGCAGCCTATGTCGAGCACGGCTTCTCCGCCTTTGACATAGCGCTCAAGCGTTTCAAGGCAGAGCCTCGTCGTCGGGTGACTTCCCGTGCCGAAGGCAAGCCCCGGCTCAATGTGAAGCACCTTCCTGCCGTTTGCGTCGTACTCGTCTTCCCAGGTCGGTTTGATGAGAAGCTTCCGTCCTATCGGCATCGGGTGAAAATACTGCTTCCAGTTGTTCACCCAGTCCTCGGTGGCGCAGTCCGCCGTGTCAATGTCAAAGCTTATCTTCGCGCTTTCAAGCCTTTCCTTAATAAACGAAACCGCCTCAAACGGGTTTTCGTGGGGATTGACGTAGACGTGGATAACGCCCTTCGTCCTGTCGGCATTGAGAAGGCTTTCCTCGATGAGGTCGATGTGCGCGATTTCCATAACCTCGCCCTCGAGGTCGGAATAATCCTCTATGTAAATGCCGTAGGGGACAACCATATTCGCGATGTTTCCCGCGGTGTCAATGTCGCCGACGGGCACGGTTATTCTTATTTCATGCCAGCTCTCGTTTTCGTTAATGCTCATATTTTACCCCAGATTTACCTTGTGTTCGGTTGAGTTGAGACCGTGATTGTAGAGCTTTCTCTGGTCGAGAGCCCACTGCCTGTCGGTAAATTCGCCCTTTTCAACCGCGTCGGTTGCGGCGTTGATTTCAAATATCGTCGCGTCAAGATTGTCAAGCTGCGAGAGGATTTCCGCCTCAAGGAACATCGGTCTTACGGGCGAGCCGTATTCGGGCACACCGTGGTGCGAGAGAATCATATGTTCAAGAAGGGTGACCTTTTCGCTCTCGATACCGAGCTCTTTCGCCGTTTCCTCAATATACATCGCGCCCTTCACAAGATGCCCGATGAGCTCGCCGCCCGCGGTGTAGCCGCTGCAAAGTCCGCTCTTTGAGGTTTCCATCTCAAAGGTCTTGGCAACGTCGTGGAGAATCGCCCCCGCAATCAGAAGCTCTCTGTTCACGTTCGGGTAAACCTCGCAGACCTTTTCAGCCATCTCAACTATTGACGCCGTGTGAAGCATAAGTCCGCCAACCATCGCGTGATGAAGCCTGAACGCGGCGGGGTAGACCTCGAGCTTTTCCCTGTGCCTGAGCATAATCGCCGTGACGATTTTCTTAAGCTCCGTGTCCCTGAAAGCGTTTGCCTTGTCGAGAAGCATATTGAAAACCGTCTGTCCGCTGTATTCGGCGCTCGGCACGAAATCCTTTGCCATCTCGCTCGGCGCCATAACGATTTTAGTTATGTTGAGCTGCGTCTTGCCCTTGTAGTTGTCAATCGTGTATTCAATCTCGATAACGTCGTCAACCGCAAAGGTGCCGTTATTTTCAAAACGCCAGACCTTCGCAGGGTATTCCTTTTTGTCGCTGCCGATTACAACGAGGTCAAGAAAGCCGTTGCCGTTTTTGTCCTTTTTTTCGTTTAATTCCTTAATCATTGCATATGAAGCCATAAAATAACCTCCTGATTATTATTGAATTTATTATACTATAACCGATTGTTTTATTCAAGATAATTGTTTATTCGAATAAATACAACGCCTGCCCGCGCGCTTTTTTCGGGCTATGAATTTATTCGTCTTGACAAAGCGGATTTGTGTGGTATTATAAATAATAGATTATTACGCACTAATTTAAAATTAATGATTTTAACACTTTTATTTAACGGAGTGATAGCCTTGAAAAATATTGATAATTTATGTTTAAACTGCTTTGAAGAGCTTGAAAACGGAAGCGTCTGCCAGAGCTGTAACTACGATAACGATACCCCCGTCGGCAACGATTACCTTCAGCCGAGGAGCGAGCTTTGCGGCAGATACACCGTGGGCGCTCTTGTTGCCCACGAAAGCGATTCCGCCGTGTATATGGGCTACGACCAGCAGTTTGACGCCGTCTGCGTCATCCGCGAGTTCCTTCCCAAGGGCATCTCAAACAGACTTGAGGGCAATACCGACGTTCACGTAAGGGAACGCTTCAAGGCGGACTACGACAGAATGAAGGCTTCCTTCATAAATTTGTGGACAACCGTTATGAAGCTTCACAATCTCTCGGCAGTAGTCCAGACCTACGATGTGTTCGAGCTCAACGCAACCGCATACGCCGTAACGGAATATATGGATTCAATCACGCTCAGGGAATTCCTTCTCAGAAATCCCGACGGCAATATCCTCTGGGACAAGGCAAGACTTATGTTTATGCCCGTTCTCACAACGCTTGAGGCGCTTCACGCAAACGGAATTGTAAACGGCGGCATCTGCCCCGACAATCTCGTCCTCTGCCGCGACGGCAAGGTAAGGCTCAGCACAATCAATATCATCGAAGCAAACGTTGCGGATTCCGTTCTCGAGTTCACGCCCCACGAGGGCTACACGGCTCTTGAGCAGTACGACAACACCCACAAGGTTTGCCCCGCAACCGATATCTACGCATTTTCAGCTTGTATTTTCAGAGCGCTCGTTGGTCAGAATCCCCCGAGTGCGGTTTCGCGCGAGACCAACGACAAGCTTATGATACCAAATTCAATAGCCGAAAAAATACCCACCCACATCATCAAGGCGCTCGGCGGCAGTCTTCAGGTTTATCCCGAAAAGAGAACCCAGACCGTTGAGGCTTTCAGGGAACAGCTCAACGCCGCACCCGCGGTAGTTGCGGCTTCGGGCAATCCGATACCCAAGGAAAACGAGCCGGACCCGATTGAAAACGAGAAGTACTACAAGGGCTATCCCGTTGACGACGAAAAGGACAAGAAGAAGGGCAACGGCGTTCTCGTTGCAATTCTCGTAATTCTTCTCATCGCGGCAGTGGGCGGCGGCATCTGGGCGGTAACCACGGGTAAGCTTCCGACAGGGGGCGAAACCACAACCGCCGAAACCACAACCGAGCTTGCAACCCACGTAGTTCCCGATTTTGTATCGGCGGGCTACACGCAGAGCGATATTCAGAATAACGCCGCGTGGAACGAGCAGTTTGCAATTTCCTTTGTCGCAGAGTATTCAACCGAGGCTGAGGAGGGCGTAATATTCAAGCAGTCCGTAACCGCGGGCGAAGAGGTTGACGAGGGAGCGGAAATCGTTCTCACGGTCAGCAAGGGCGTTGAAACCGTGGAGGTTCCCGACGTCGGCGGTCTTGATATTGAGGAAGCCACAAAGATTCTCGAGGAAAAGGGCTTCAAGGTTTCAACCGTTGAGGTCTACAACGACAACGGCCACAAGGCGGGCACGGTCAAGGCTGAATACGGTATGGCGCCGGCAGCGGGCGAAGTCGTAGCCAAGGGCGAGGAAATCATCCTTCAGGTATACGGCGAAGAGGTAACAACCACCGAGGCGGCGAACGATAATAATGCATAATGATAAAAAAAGGAAGAGCGGAAAGCTCTTCCTTTTTTTATCAATGAATTGCCTTTGCAAGGCGTGAACAGACCTTCGGTCGTGAATTGCACTTCGTGCGTGATTTGCCTGCGGCATTCTGGCAATTCAATTCACGGAGCGCAGCGAGAAATCACGGCGAAGCCAAATCACGACGGCAAAGCCGTCAATTCATAATGCGGAATTCGGAATTCGGAATGCGGAATTGTCGGTCACTCGCTTCGATCAAACAATAAATGAACTACGGCAGCACACCGTAGGGGGCGACGGTGCTCAGCCGCAGCCGGCTCACCCCTCTGACGGCTAACGCCGCCATCTCCCCTGTTAAGGGGAGTTACTCGGCGCCCCGCAGGACTTTTGTATTCTTATCGGGCTGCCGAGGTCGTCAGCCCCTACAATCCGTCACGTCAGCACACCGGTTACTCGCTGCGCTCGGGCAATAATTCCGTTTTATCGGAAATCTAAAAAAATATTGCAACACTTTGGCGGAAAATATATACTATAATTACGGACGGCGTCAACGGAGGTGATAATATGACTCAGAAGGAGCTGGTCATCCTTGCACAGCAGGGCAATCATGATGCCTTTTGCGCGCTTTATGACGAAAGGAAAACCGCGCTTTACAGATATGCGTACTACAAGCTCGGCAACGAGTACGACGCTCAGGATGCGGTAAGCGATACCGTTCTTTCGGCTTTTGTTCAGATTAAGGAGCTGAAAAAGGCTGAGGCGTTCAACGTGTGGATTTTCAGAATTCTCAATGCAAGCTGTAATAAATATGTTAAAAATCAGATAAATGCAAGGCAGAATATGGCTCTCGACGATGCCATTAATCTCACCTCGAGTGACAGAATACCGGACGGAACTGTCACCGATGTAAACAGAGCTCTTGACTTACTCAGCGAGCAGGACAGGGAGATTGTACTTCTCTCAGCGGTTTCGGGCTTCAACAGTAAGGAAATAGCAAAAATCACAGGCTTCAGCCACACGGCGGTCAGGTCAAGACTGTCGAGGGCTCTTGCCAGAATGAGAAGCGCATTGGAGTGATTGATATGAAAAACAATAATGATTTGGATTTTCTTAAATACAGAATTGAGCAGGAAAACGTTCAGCCGCCGCAGGCGCTTGACGCTCAGGGCGTGAAGAACATTATCTACCCGCAGCAGCCCAAAAGGATTAAGTTTACCCAAAGGACGGGCTTCAAGGTCGGCGTAACAGTCGCAGCCTGCCTAGTCGCGTTCATCGCGGTAGGCGCTTTCGCAGTGCCGAGGCTCTTCGGCGACCGCGTTGTTCAGATTGACGACAACACCGATATTCAGACCGCTCTTCCCACGTTCTCAAGCTATGCCGAGATTGAGGGAAAGGTTAAGGCGGCAAGCAAGGCGAGAGGGGAGAGCAAGAGCGTATTCGGCTTTAATCCGTTTGCCCCGAAGTATTCCGAAATGTTCGCGATTGAAGAGGATGCGGCAGAGAGCGGCGCGGTTGAAGGCGGTGCAAAGAGCGACGGCACAAACTACAGCGCAACAAACGTTCAGGTTGAAGGCGTCGACGAGGGCGACATCCTCAAAAACGACGGCAAGCACATCTTCTTTGCAAACAACCGCGGCACCATTATGATTTACGAACCCAAGGGCGAAAGCACCGAGCTCGTTTCCGAAATCACCGATTTTGAGTACGATTACTACGGCGGCGACGTTGTTGAATACGACTACTATGACGGCGACGTCTACACCGGCGGCTACTCTGCCGAGAGCGTTTGCGAGATGTTCGTCTACGGCGACAAGCTCGTTGTCAGCACAAACAGCGACAGCTACAGCGGCGGCTACGGCAGCGAATACACAAACACCTATATCTACGATGTTTCCGATATCAAAAACCCGACGAAGCTCGCTTCCTTCTCACAGAGCGGCTGCTACGTTTCGGCGAGAATGGTGGGCTCTCAGCTCTATGTTGTTTCAAACGAAACCACTTACTATTACGACCGTACAATCGACGCTGAGGACTATGCCCCCAAGTGCGGCGAAAACGGCGAGCTCGAAACTCTTCCGCTCGACTGCATCCGCTACGTTCAGAACGGCGAAACCGACAGCAGCAGCTTCCTTGTAATCAGCTCAATCGACGTTGAGACCTGCGAAAAGACCGCTGACACTCAGGCAGTTTTCGGTATGAGTTCGGACATCTACTGCAACGAAAACACGATGTACGCGGCTTCAAGGCTCGGCTACGACACCGAGGAAACCGAGATATTCAAGATTTCCCTCAGCCGCGACAAAATCGAATTTGTCGGCCGTACAACGGTTGACGGAACTGTAAACAACCAGTTCTCAATGGACGAGTACAACGGCTATTTCAGAATCGCGGTAACCGATTTCAACTACGGCTACGAAGAGGGCGAGTCAAAGCACGAGAATATGCTCTACGTCTTTGATGAGAATATGAAAGAGGTCGGCAGGGTTTCGTCCTTTGCAAAGGGCGAGAGCATCAAGTCGGTCCGCTTTATGGGCGATATTGCCTACGTCATCACCTACGAGGACATCGACCCTCTGTTCGTTATTGACCTCAGCAGCCCCGAGAACCCGAAAATCCTCGGCGAGGTTGAGATTACAGGCTTCTCAAGCCAGCTTCTTCCGATTGACGAGAACACAATCCTCGGCATCGGCTATGCAACCGTTCCCTCGGGCTACAAGGATATGGAAAGGACCGACGGCGTCAAGCTCGCTCTCTTTGACGTGAGCGACAAAGCCAACCCGAAGGTGCTCGACAGCGTTGTAATTCCGAACGTGACCTCAAACGCTCAGTCAAACCACAGGGCGATTGCGATTGATAAGAAAAACGGCAGAATTGCCATCGACGTAACCGACCTCGAAAGCTACTACGTTTACGACGAGGAAACCGACGATTACACCTATTCCGATTATCAGCATATCGGCGCAGTCACCTTCGAGATTAAGGACGGCAAAATCGTTATGACAAACGAGTTTGAAACCAAGAGCTCAAGCGAGTATTCCTATGCGAGCAGATGTACGTTTACAGGCGATTATGTCTATGTTCTCGACGACGACGGCAACATCTATCCCTTCAAATACTGAGCTTAATTTTGCACAGAATTTATTGACAAATTTTCGCAGTTTTAGTTAAAAAAGTAAAATGTAAAATTCCCTCTTGACTTTTGAAAAAAAGGTGCTACAATGGTGGCGAAATGAGGCGGAAAAAGCTGCAAAACGCAGTGTGATTCTGCTGAGAAAAAGGAGGGAGTTTACATGCTCAAGCTTATGCTAAAGTGTGCTAAAATCCTTGCCGAAGGCGACAAGGCTTACATCAACGGATAATCATTATTCGTGCCTTAGCACACAACAAAAAACCAAGCCGAGACGGAAAACCCGTCTCGGCTTTTTTGCGCCTAATTCCGCGCGCTTTGCCGCCATACCCGCAGCAAAAAAAGCTATGATTATCTCATGGATTCCTCATAAGCCTTAATCATTTTCTTACTATTACTACCCGAACGGCTCGCAATATTATCAAGCATTTTTTCGATGTGTAATCCGCTGTTTAAGTGGATTTCAAACCGTGTCACATCGTCCTCGGGATAGACGACGATTTCCTTGATATATCTGTCAACGAAGGCTCTGTCAATCTCTTCGCCTTCTATATGCTGTTCGGCATTTTTAAGAACGGTTTTGATGTTCGCAAGCTCTCTTTTGATTTCCTTTTCGGTTTTGGATGTCTTAGTCAGAACGTCAATCCGCTGTTGAATCTCCGCAATATCCTTATCGCAGTCTGCCGTCATCCTTACGAACTCGTCGTCGTCAATCTGTCCGCTTGCATTGTAGTTGAGCAGTTTCTGTTTCATTTTTTGCTGCGTTTTCAGCTCCTTATTCAGCGAGTTTATTTCTGCTTTGTTATCGTTGGACACAAGCAGTTCGCTTACAAGCCTGAGCACGCATTCCGACAGATCCTCAATATTCTGCTGTCCGCTTCTGAATATATCTTCTATGATGGGCTTGATGTCCGTTTCATAAACCGCATATGAAGGGCAGGAAGATGCTCCGTTTTTTATCTTTCCGGAACACACCCATTTCGACATTTTTATTCCACCTGTGCCTATTGAATCCTTGCGGTAATAAGGCAATCCGCAATGGGCGCATATCAGCTTGCCTGTAAGCAGATTCTGATGCACGGTTTTGTTCTGCGCTTCAATTACGTCCTTGCTTCTCATATACAATACTTCGTTAGCTCGCTCCCAAAGGTCTTCATCAACAATGGCAGGAACTGTTTCGCCGCTTTCATCCTTATACATAACCCATTCATCTTCGGGGAGAAATTTCTGCGCTTTGGTAAACAGGTCAGTGATGCGTACCTTGTTGCCAACGTAGTAGCCCTTGTATTTCGGGTTTCGGATGATGTTACTCATCGTTGAGTGCGAAAGCATATTTCCTCTGCTGTTGCGAACTCCCTTGTTGTAGAAATGCTTTTCAAGCTGTTTCATACTAAATCTTCCCGTGGCATACATTTCAAATAGTTCGCGCACAAACCACGCTTCACTTTCATCAATCGTCAGCTTACCGTCCTTTTTAATATAGCCGTACATATTGTCTGTGCCGAGCACGGTGCCTTTTTTGATTGCCTGCTGATGACCGAAGCGTACTCGGGAGGAAATCTTTCTCGATTCGTCCTGAGCCATTGAAGACATTATCGTCAGTCGCAACTCAGAGTCATCATCAAGAGTGTTGATGTTATCGTTCTGAAAGAAAACCACCACTCCGCTTGAAAGCAGTTCACGGGTGAAACGGATACTGTCGAGCGTGTTACGAGCAAATCTCGAAACTTCTTTTGTGATAATCATATCGAACATGCCTGCCTTGCCGTCTTCAATCATCTCGTTGAAGTGTTCACGCTTTGCCGTTGACACACCGGATAGTCCTTCATCGATATATCCGTCTACATATTCCCAGTTGGGATTGTTCTTGATGAACTCCGTATAGTATGCCACCTGATTATCAAGTGAATTTAGCTGAACGTTGAAATCTGTGCTGACTCGGGCATAGAAAGTCACACGAAGCGGAAGGTCTCTGAAATTAATACCTTCTTTGCGTATTCTTTCTCGTGTGGAATATATATCCATAGTTTTATCTCCTTTCCAACTGAAAGATATCACAACACTTTTTCAATATCCAGATATTTTTTCAGTTTTATTTTAGCACGGCAACAGTCTCCTTTTCATTAGGAAACTGTTGCCAATTTTCATCGTGATGCAAACCTGCGGTTAACCTCTCGGTTGATTCTTACAAGCAGTTTGCGATAGGTCTTCTCGTCAATAGCATTTTCTCTGACGAGTGCATTTGCAAAATGCTGCATCCATAGTTCCGTACTGATTCGGTCGTTACAATTCTGCGTATTGATTTTTCTTCCGCCTTTGCAAGTTTTATCAATACTATTATTGCCACGACAGTTTGAATTTATTTCCTTTGTTGCCATAAGACAACACAAACTTTATTTGATTTTATATCAACCTCCTTACTCTTCATTTTCATTAGTTGCATTCAGTTGTTTGAAGACTTCCTCATCACCGTTCCAGACTTGCTGAAGAGAACTGAATTCGTCTTCTTCATCGCTCACAAACGGGATGAATACTTCTTCATCAAAATCTATAATTTTCATTAAGTTATAATATGTCCTTTCCGCCTGCACCGTATTTCACCGGAGCATGACTTTTTAGTTTTGTCGTTACATTGACATACCGCCGAAGCCTTTATCTTCATCAAAGTCCTCGTCATAGTCAGTTTCATCGTTATTGTAATTGTCATTTTGCTGTACTTTCTGCTGGGCTGCATGCCGTTTAGTGAAATCAATAATGCCGTCAGCGATATAAAGGAATGCTTCAGCATTTTCAGTAGCACGGCGGGAATCTTCCTCGTCCTTTTCTTCCTTCTCGTAACTATCGCCTACAGAACGCTCACCGTGAGCAATGTGTTTCTGCTGTTCTTTGGAGAGTTCCTTGCCGTCTGACTGCTGCCGTTTTTGCGCATTGATTTCGTTGATACGGTCAGCTGCTTTGCTACTAAACAGCGACGCTATGGATTTCAGTATTCCGTTATACAGACCTTCGTTTTTGCCAATGTTCTTCCAACCGTTATCGTTACCGTAAACGAGCATATCCGTTACCGCTTTTATCAGCATATTTTTCAGCGATTTGAATTCCTTGTTCGCTTCAATCGGAACGTCAGGCGTTTTCTCGCTATCGTGATAGAGCGCAAGTTTCAAGCGGTTAATCTCGTTCCACTTTGCGTACATATACTGAAGCGGCAGGTTTTCATTTACGATATGCTTCAGCAAATTATCCACTGTGTTCTTGACGTTTTTCGGAAGATAACCGTAAACCTTTTTGCCTTTGCAGTTTGCAAGCTCATTTTGCAGTTGTTTTATCAGTTCAGCCGTTTCATCCGTAATCGGAAATCGCCTGCAGGATATTCCTTCAAGCACTTCCTTCATCTCCGCTTTCAGTTCGTCACGAACGCCCGTCTGCTCCCTAAATAATTTCAACTGTTCGTTGCGGAAGATGTCGTTGCCGAAGGTACTGCGCATATATTCTATTCCCTTTTTCGTAAGATAGCCCTGACCGGTTTTTGATAAGACTATCAGATGAATGTGCGGATGATGCGTCGTGTTATGAAACGCTGCGTACCATTCCATATCGCTTACGTTCATTTTGTGCGCTTCAGCAAGCTCGTTTATGTTTCGCTTGACACATTTCTTCCAGGCTTCAGCATTGTTGTAGCCAAGTCGTTCTGCATCCTCACGGCGAAGGCTGACGACGTGCGTCCAGACGACGCCTTCATGAGCGGATACTTTTTCGGCAACGTCATCAAGAATAATTGCTTCATCCGTTGCAGAAAACAGACCGTGTGAGCCGAGTTTTTCAACGCCGGGGCGTTCGGCAATATATGAAACTAGACTCTTAAGTTCGTCTGTTCGGTCTGCTTCACGCTCGGTTACTGCATTGATAAATTCCGTTGCATTTGCCTTTGACGGTTTCATCATAAAGTCATCGTATTCCAGATACTTTTTCGTTTCGGGAAAGCGTTTTGTAACTCTGTTTATCAAAGTGAATTGCTGCTGTGTTACAATCTTACCGTCTTTGCCCTTTGGTAGCTTCAAAACGCCTTCACGAGTACCCATATACCGAACGAGTTTGCCTGCGTTTTGTGCAGACGGATTTTTAATAAACCTGCTCGAAACAATTATCTTCGCCATCAGTCTTCCCCGTGCATAAGTTTGTCAGCATTTTCAAGCGAAATATACCCGTTGGTGTAGGCAACTTCTTCATTGACAATCTTATTAAGTTCTTGCCAGTCCACGCCTGTATAATCATTAAATGCTGCGTTAAGACGATTTAACTTTCCAATTTCAACCGCTATCTTAAAGAGTATTTCGCACATACCTTTTTCCGTATGCTGTATCTCATTTTTGATGACAGAAGTTATCATCGGCGAGAGATAATCTACGTTCTGACTCTGTAAGATATATCCGATATAGAAATCAATCGCCGTGCGTACGAAGTCACTTCGGTTGACGCAGTTGGATAATGGCAGCACTTTATCCATTTGTTCCACCTGACTCGGCAGCTGCCAATAGGAATATTTATCTTTCTTTTCCATTGTGTCATCTCCTAATTTCTTGAATTTGAGCATACCCCTGTATTTATGAAATGTTGATGTCCTGAAACATTCCGAAAACAGTCCGCACTGCGGGCTGATGTCAAATGTGAGGCGCTGCGAGATATGCCTCACTTTTACCTGCTTTCAATAATTTCTTCGAAATATTGAAATAATCAATCGAATTTCAGCGTCACTTTCCGTTTCAGAGGTATTTCTTATTGATTTTATTAAGGTTTTAATCCACTACTCCCAAATTTTATTTATAGTGTAGAGGTGGCTGAGTCTGTTCCCGTTATTCGGATCGTACCTGTGCGTAATAGTGATTAAACACTTATCCACAAGAACCTTAATCGCTTCGTCTACTGTAGGCTCGGTCATACAGCATTCTCTGGCGATAGTGCTTCTTGAAGGATAGCAGTTAAACTTTTTCATATCCGCACGGTAGAACAGATAACAGTAAACAGCAAAGTTCCTTGCCTTCAGCTTTTCTTTATAGATACAATTCGGTACGATAAAGAAATTGCCTGAAGGGAACTTCTTGTTGCTATGAACCATAATTCTAATTATCCTTTCGCAGTATTAAATATTGCATCCCGAAAAAGGAATTAAAAGTGGACACAATATTCATATTGCATTTTGAAAGATTATGTGATAAAATCTAATCGGTGATGATATGAATTCAAAAAAATATCGCATATATGAGCTATCTGCAAGAGCCATAATTGCAAACTCAAAACTGAATTCAGATGGGAGAACAATCTTCAATCTCAACTCTGCGCAGACGGAAAAGTGCAGGGTTATTTCTGCTTCTCATGAACAGGAAAGCAACGCCCTGTTCTATCAGATTATGTGTGAGAAAAACGGAACCGGTTTTAGTGTTGGAGAGGAAAATATTATCACCGAACTTGAAGATATAATCTTCTACTGCAACTTTGAAAATATATTTGACAGAGACAGCAGTTTAAAGAAATACGCTGACCTTCAGAGCAGAGCAAGAGATATGTTTCGTCCCGAAGGTATCAAGCTTGATTTCGGAGGCGGCGCTTTTAACTATATTGCATTTGAACGTTCTGCAAGTATGAGCCGCAATGCAAAGTTATCTTTTATCCGCGCCGACTACTATGAGCCGATAAGAAAAAGAATAATGCTCGGTATGACAATCGGCGAATGTCAGCTTTCAAAACTCTATGCATATAACGGACTGCTACTGTCCTCGGGAACGAGAATTGAAAACATAAATATTGAAAAGGCGCATCGTGTAATCGTAATTGATAATCAAAAATACACCGTTGATGCAACGAGAATTATTACAGTTGAAGACGACGGTACGGATAATTCCGTTCGTAAATATACAAGAAAAGAAACGAGAGGCGCAGTGGAAGTAACAGGTTTTGACGGCGAAGGTCTTATCTCAAAAGAATACGCCGCCATTATTGACAAAGCCTACTGCGGTGAGCACTGTCACACCTCTTTTCAGATTCGTCTGCCGTATGTAAAAGGTATGCTGCACCAGGTTGATTTCAAAGACTTTCTTCACAGTGCAGGAACGGAGACGATAACGGACATTTTCGGAACCGTTCACAAGGTTAAGGACGTAGACGTCATCTTAACAAAAAGTATGTTCAAGGGCTACGGCTGGCTGCTTGATAACGGTTTGACGTGGGCTGACTACTGGAAGGCATTTTCTGAATATAATCACGCTTTGTATATCACGAACGTCAGTAAGGAACATCCCGAAGAATTTACGGAACTAAACTATCAGTTTCTGAATACGCTTTCGCTTACAAGAGATGAATTTCGTCCTGCCGAATTACCTGACGGATGGACTTCTTCCCCTGCTGATAATGAGCGCAACTGGCTGACGAAGGAAACGGAAACTGCTTACTACAATCTCTGTGCTGATGAAGAATACCGCCTGAACTATTTTCTTAAATATCTGAACAGGCGAAGCCGCAAGTCGAAGAATTATCGTTTAGCTACCATACTGAAAAGCAATCCGCTTTTTATCAACGAGTCCGTTTACACAAAAGAATTAGAGAATCAGGCTGAAAACATATTGAAAAAATATGCGCTCGGTAAGTTAATCGTTGCGGGAGATAACCGATTTCTTTCCGGTGATTTAATTGAGATTATGACCTTGCTGCTTTCGCACAACAGCAAAAAGGACAGCAGACAACGAAAGTTCTACTCAATTGCGGTTGCCAATCGGTTTGAAAAGAATTCTTTTTATGCGCCGCAGACTGCCTACAAGCACAAACGCGAATGCACGCTTCTTCGTAATCCGCATATCGCAAGAAACGAAGAAATTCAGTTAGCTGTATATCCTCAGGTCGAGCAAATGAGAAAGCATTACCTCGGGCATCTTTCGGATATCGTTATCGTTGACACGCATATGCTCGCCGCAGAGCGACTCGGTGGTGCTGACTACGACGGCGATATGATTAAAACCATATCCGACCCGATTGTTAATGCGGCAGTAAAGCGGAATTACGACCTTGGCAGTCTTGATAATATGAATAACATTCCGCTGTTGAAAATTCCCGATACCGAGCCTCTTATCCGTAACGCAGACGACTGGGAAGCGAGATTTGAAACGGTAAAGAGCACGTTTTCTTCCCGCGTCGGTCAGATATCCAACGCCGCGCTTGACCGAAGCATTATTGCTTACGACGAAAACTCCGAATCCGCTTTGCGTAAAAAGTGTCGTGAGGAAACGGAAACGCTTGCCATATTAACCGGTCTTGAAATTGACTCGGCAAAGAGCGGCGTTAAACCTGACCTTACCGAGTATCTCGGTAGAGGAAGTATTTCACGCAGTATTTTCCTGACTTACAAAAATCTGGTTAAACAATCTGAAAGCCGTCGGGAATGGTATCAGGACACTCACCGTGACAAGCTCAACAAATTCTTTTCTCAGACAGACTGGAACAACGTCAGTTCCAACCTTGAGTTGCTCCCGTACTTTGCCCGTCAACTAAAAAAACACACGCCGAAGATAAAGGCTCATCCTGCAAAGGATAGCGAGCTGTTTGCATTTGCGGTTAACGATAACTGGAAGGATAATCTTGATGCGGATATTCTTTCTGCCGTCAGTGAGTTAATTTCCGATTACGAATCGGTGCTAAACCGCATCCGTTTTTTCAAGGTTCCGATTAAAAACAAGAGCCACAAAAGCGGTATTGACCGTATTCTTTATTCGAGAGGGCAAGAGAAAATATATAATTCTGATGAACTGTATGCGCTTTTTCAACCGCTTTCCCCTGAACGTATTTCGGCAATTCGAGAGGCAATACGGAATGAGCATTGGCATCTGATGGGAGAAAAAGAAAGAGAAGATTTCCTGAAAAGATATCTTCCCGATGATGATTTTAAGGATTATTATTCTCTCCTTTGTGATTTTCGTTTCGGCGGTTACAAAGTGCTTTATAACCTAATTGCCGATATTGACGACGAAAACACCGCACTTGATAACAAAAGACTGATTCGTGATTCGGATTCAAAGGCATTTGCACAGATGATGCAGGCATATTTGGACAAGACCGCCGCCGTTTCATACCGTGAAGCTGTATCCGCTAAATGCAGAGAATTGCTTGACGAAATAGTTAAGCCAACCGTTGCCGTGCAGTATATTGTTGCGCTCGGCAAACGGAATCTGCTCTTTGATTTACTGCTTGACAGCGTTGAAAAAACCGTTTTGAAAAAGGATTAATTATGTTAAATGAAATTGAAGAATTCAAGGCGTATACAACACCCGTTATCTATACGGCTGAAAGTAAGAGAGATACTTCTTATCTCGGCAGGTTTACCTTTGATACCTTTATGGAATTCAGAGGACTCAGCCGTGTGCTGACGATTATTGCCCGAGGCTATATGTTTGAAACCGAAACGCCGGATACAGAACGTGCAAGGCGTGCCTTGTGTGCATGGTGCAGTATGCCTGAAATAAAAAAAGCCACTCCAAAGGAGGTGTGGCAGTTTACGACGGATTTCCGTGACCTTCACGGTGAGTTCCCCGAACTCGTTGATAACAGCGGTAACGGATGGTACTTTCGTCATATTAAAAGCATATATAAGTTTATTAAATGCTATCCTGACAAGGTAAGCAAGGTTGCCGTTAATAAATCCGATTTGCTCGGCAACAAGTATGACAGAGAATGGCACAAAAAACTGATGCAGTTTCAATATCCTATCTTTACACCGCATACAGAAAGCTGGGTAATGACTTTTGACACTATTGTTGCAGATGCATTAGTGCTCGGTCCGCTGAAAGACAAGACTGTTAATTTTTCCGAAGAAACCCTGAAAAGAATTAACGAGCTTAATACAAGCGACGCACCTGAAGAGGTTATCATTCTGTTAGTGCAATACTATGTTGCGAATAAGCCTGACGATACAGATTGGGTGGTGCTTCCGACGGCGAACTTTGATATGTATTTCGGCAACACCAATTTCAGCAAGAAGTGGCTGAAGCAAATTCCAGACAGCATAATTATACGCGACACGTTCAGTTACGGCGTCGGAAGATATAAAGTTGTTATTTGAAGAAAAAACATTGGTCTTCATCGGTGAAATTGGCAATCCTGCCGTTCAGATTTTCTCGGACGGGGTAACGGTCGTTTTGAAAATTTCTATCGGCTGAAAGCGATTTTTGCTATATCCGAAGTCCCGAAACCGTTGCAAATACTCACTTTTTAATTTTTACACTTTTGCATAAGCGTCACAAAAAACGCTTCATAGTTTTTTTGCTGAGAAATCCTATGAAATGAACAGAAAAAAACAGCCCTGCAAATCAGAATTGCAGGGCTGTTTTCATATACATTCAATCATTATTTTTATCGCAAGGGAGAAACCTTCTTTGAATATTTCTTCGTTTATTATTACAGACAGTTCTTCGGAATTCATTATGTAATTATCGAATAACTCTTTCTGTTCTTCGGTAAGTGTTGTTACTAACTTTTTCCTGTGCCTGAACTGTTAGTGAAATCAGTTTTTTGTATTCGGGATTGTTTTTCAACCTTTCAGATTCGCTTACATATCTTTCCTTTTTAGTGCAACGATTTTTCCATTTTGAAAGAATCAAGAATTCCAATAGTAAAAGACTTTTTAGTATTATTAATAATGCCATTCTTGTGTGTATATATTTCTTTATGTTTCTTTCGCAATAAAAATGTTGTGTGCTTTTTGTAAATTTATATTTGCATTAGCGAATTTTTTTAACAACGAGAATAAATATTGCATATTTCTCTTGATATCAAAATTGGCTTTGCAACTAGTTTGTTGTCATTATATATAAAATTACAACCGACACCATATCCGCCAAATTCAGTATTCCCATTTTCAAAAGTAAAAATTGTTTGTGAATTCAAAGCAATTAAAGGTACATCTTTTGCTTTATATAAATCTTCACTGTTGCTCCCATACAATGAAATATAACCTGCATATCGTTCCGAAAAATCAGTATCCAAAAATCGCTTAATATCAGTGGTGGATGAATATGCCATTACAATGAAATAGGGGGCATAATAAATATTCTGGACGGACTCATTTACTTCATTAAAAAAGAATACAGACGGATAGATTATTTGCTTCTGTTTGTCATATTCACCCCCGTAAACCAAATAATCATTATAATTATCTTTAAACTTTATAAAATCTTCAATGGATTCTTCGCTGATGAGGCTCCCAACTATTGTGTATGCATCTGAATTATTGCCGACTTTTACTTTTTTCAAGCGCTTTATTAAAAGTTGCAAAAACTCTCCACATCTGCTTTTATGAACCAAAATACAAGCAGGGGCCATACAGTCCTGCCCAGAATTATAGAGTCTAGCAAGAATTACATCTTCTACTGCTTTGTCAAGAACTGAGTTTTTCTCAATAACAACAGGATTAAGTGCACTCCCGTTATAAATCATTGACATATTGTCAGGAATATTTTGCATTAAATCCAGAGCATTCTCGTATTTTCCGGTAAAAATAACCAAATCACAATGATAAATGTATTTTTTTAAAAAGTCATTTCTGCTAACACAAAGCAGTTTAATATTTGTCTCTTCTGACATTAAAAGATTGAATATTTTTTCATGTAAACTGAATTGAGCTGCAGGAGGTCTGTAATAAACACATTCCAAAATAAGACTGGGAATAAAAACATATAGAAAAAAAGAATACAATGGTTGGTTGAGAGGTAGAAAAGAAGACGCTTTTCCTGCAAATCTATTATTAAGATAGTCTTTTTGCAAATTGATATTATCCAGCAAATCAAATACTCTTGATAACTCATCTTCAAACATGACTAAAGTTTCATACTGTTGTAGGATATTAAACAATTCAGTTTTGTTATTCAGCAGATGTTTTCGCATTAATTTACACTTAATATAATAATCATTCATTTTCAAATTTCTCCCAGAACTCTTCCCCCTCGTTTTCCGACATCATATATCTTACCGGGCATCCGCCACGGCAAGCATTTTTGTACCGACAATTTAAACATTTCTTGTTTTTTAAAAAACTAGCAGTTCTGAATTCAATGAACCTCTGATTATTTAACCAGATTTTTTCGTATGAATCTATCAAAATGTTACCAAGTACTCTGTCGCCGCTTGCGCCACAGGATGAAACCAATCCATCTCCTCGAACAGGTAAACGAGACACTCCTTCGGGACACCCCTTCATATATTTATGATATTTTTCATCTACATAACATAGCGGAAAGGGATCCTCAAATGAAATGTTAATACCCAGCACAGTTTCTGCATTTTCAATCTGCCTCAAAGCTTCTGCGATTTGGTTACGTTTCACATCATATTCCCGACTGTTTTTGGCTCTACCTAAGGGAAGAATTCGTTGAATGAGCAATGTGTTGAAAAATACTCCATTATCTTGTACAGACTTAGCCATTTCGAATACTTTATCAAAAGTGTATGGCGTAATATTTATTGCAATATTAACATTAACACCAAGTCTTATATAATTTTTGAGTTTCTGCATGACATCGTTATACAATCCTTGTTTTCCATGACAATACTTCTCATGCTCCGCTGCGTTTCTTCCATGAAGGGTAAAATCAATATTATCAATAATCGTGGCAAGTTCCAAAAAATCACTATCTCCGAAATCCAAGGTGTTGGACATAATGGATACTTTGATTGATGTTGTGGATTTTATGTAACGTATAATATCAATTATCCTCGGGTGCATAACAGGATCTCCACCCAAGAGAGCAATTGTTTCTACGCCATATTCGTTCAATTTATCTATTACTCTACACACTGTTTCAAAATCACTGTAATATGGTTTTTGATAACAGTTAGCATCTCCTAAATAGCAATATGGACACCGATGTTCACAAAAATTTGTTATTTCAAGTTCAACATCCTTAATTGTGTATTCTTTCATCGTCGTCATTGTAATAAGCTCCTTAATTGACTAACAATTTCAGCAACATCATTTTCTTTCTCTTTAAGATCATTTGACGCATAGCAAAGGAAAACAGGATATCCCGCTACAAAGTTTAACCCGGCATTATCAGAAAACATTTTTAGCGAATCAATAGCCTCTTGGATAGTTCCTTCACTTTCATCGGTTTGACCAATTGCTATTATAAAAAGATCTTTTCCCACAATTGATTCTGAAACCGCAGTAGGGTTAAGTCTGTCAATAAAAACTTTAACGTCTCCAGACATCAACGAATATCTGACTGGTGTTATGATAATAAGAGCATCAGAAGAAATAATTGATGATAAAATATCATCCATTCTGTCATGAATCACGCATTCATGTAATTCATCACACTCCAAACAACCTGTGCAATAGTTTATGCCATTTCCTAATGTGAAAGTTGTTATTTCAGGGATAGTTTTTTGGATTGCTTCAGCCATAAAAGCTGAATTCCCATTTCTCATACTACCAATTACCATTGTGATTTTTTTCATAATTAATCCTCCAAATTTTTAAATAGTTTTAATTCTGTAAAAGCTTTTAATAAAGACCCTTCTCTTCCTTCGTTTTGTTCACCGATTGTATATTCTGCTAACGATTGATTTGGCAATAAATATAGAATCACTTTATCGTCAGAAGGAATGATGGTATTTTTGATTCGCAACAATAACGAATCATTATTGTTAATAGATTTTAATATTAAAATTCTTAATTCTTCATGATTAAGCGCAACACCATAAACGATTGGAATAATTGAAAATGTCTTTCTATTTTTCTTTTCTTTTTCAGCTTTTTCTCTTGCCAAATCAATCTCATATTGAATTGCTGATGATTCAAAAAACTTTTCATTAGTTATTAGTACAACCATCCCCACGCAGTTTGCATTATTGATTACACAGTTAACACGATCCTTCCATGTTTCATCTTTAATTAATTTGTCTCTATCATACCAAATAGGAATGTTGTATTTTGCGAAAAACTCACTAAGTTCTCGTTTAACTAAATCATCATCTTCGCCATAATGGCTCACAAATAAAAAGGGCTTTTCATCATTTTCAAAATCATGAACTTTTGGCCAAGTATATCTTCTTGAATAGCGTGAAGATGAAATCGGAAGAAGTTCCAATCCTTTTCCTTTTTGGCATAATAGTTGTCTTATTTCGTTCAAAACTGTAGAATTAACATTATCATTTAAACAAACAATACGCCAAGAAACATAGGAATTATTTGTACCTTTCCATATTAACACTGTTCGACAGATATTAATTATGGTATTTGAAAATGATGAAAGAATGACAGAAAAGACCTTATCAGATAATGTTATATCATTTGAACTATTAATAACATCATCTATCATTATTACATTACAACTATTGGCTGTATTTGAACACTCCCAAATATGATCTGGAATTTTTGCACTTTCATATTTCAATTTATAATATAGATTATCTATTTTCTGTTTCCATTTTATAGCGTCAAACAACAGTGCTTCCATCCAATCATCAGAAACATTATATTTGTATCGATATTTGAGGATGTTTGTGTTTGAGTTGTTCTCGTAAATAACACTAATAATGAGGTTAATATTATTTTTAAACCTTTCTGAATTGAGTGATTTTTCCCAAGGATATTCTTTTGAAAAGCAAGAAGCGATAACTCTATATTGTGCGCTAATCTCTCTTTGCAAGCCAACCGAGATAGAACTTTCCGTCAATTTCGCATAAGAATCATTTAACAGTTCAACATTATTAACTACTCTATATCTGCATGCTTTTGCAGTGCCAATCGGAGTCATCACAAATATATTGTTCGGATCAGTAAAATCATCTTGAATCAAAAAGAACACCGTGAATACCAAAAATTCTTTAATGCCCTGCTCAAAAGAAGGAAAAAATCTAAATTCAGGATAAGTTCGTTCTTTTTTCTCTTCCAAAGCTTTGTTTAAATTTGAAAATAATTCTTCTGAAACACAGGCAACAAAAAACATATGGCTTTTAGCTTCGGATTTGTACTCACTGATTCGCTTTGCAAAATCGTCTGCATCTTCTGCTGATTCAATAAGAACCAATCGACAATGTTTTGACTCTACAATATTATCTTGTAATTTTGATCCGTGAACAACTATGAGTAATTGTTCAATAATACTTCCATACGATTCCCGGAAATCAATATAAGAAATCACTCGGCTTCCAAAATTATCGATAGCTGCATTGTAGTAATGAAGGTATTTTAATGCGTTGTCAATTATTCTACTATCTCGAATAATTGCAGTTGTTTCTTTTGCGATGCATTCTCTAAAAAATATTATCAGAAAACAATACATATATTTAGTTTTCTCATACTCAAAGTGCAACCGTTGATTAGTGTTTTGAAAATAAACATTTTCTACAAATTCTTGAAAAGCATTTTTTCCTCCGGCTTTAGTATTTGCAAAATCTAAAAAAGATTTAGCCATATTGGGCAGATCACCTGATTGCATGATTTCCGCAATTCTATTTCGAAAACTATACACTCTCATATGTGCAACTGCATCATAATCAAAACTACGATAACAGTAATTTAAATATCTATTGTAAATACCGTTTGAATTTTCGTATTCAGAATTATATGACCCGTTTTCCAATAATAACGCCGCACCAATAATATGGCAAAAGAAAGAGATTTCCGCCTTGGTTGTAACATCATATTGAGAATAATCGGAATTCTCAATTATTCTTTCCAATTCTTTATTAGCTATCCACAAATCGCCTGCTTCGGCGTATGTTGTAGCAAAGCAGGATTTATATATTTCTCTTTGTTCTGAAACATAAAGCATTAAGGCGCGTCCCAAAACAATGAGGTTTTCGGCAAGTTTTACATCTTCTTCCGTGTTAGTTTCTTTTAGGAGTGTAACGCCTTGTTCGTTAACACAGTGCGCCAAAATATGTACATATTCGTTTAAAAGAATAATATCTTTTTTTTCAATCTTATTTGACTCAAAAACCTTATTGGCATATTCTTCGGGACAACAATCTTCAATGATATGTTGTTTAATATTGTTTTCGTAATCAACTAATTCAAAAATACTCTTCTGGTTATTTTTATCATAAACAAATTTGGCAATGTCACTTAAAAAAATATTATCTTTGAGAACACTTCCTATTAGTTTGATAACTTGTTCTCTTTTACAATCAGCTTCTTTTTTATGGGATGAATCTGAATCAATTGAGAAGATAATTTCATTAATGTTTTCGCCGGGAACAGTTTTTAAAAACACTTTTACAAACTGTTCAGGATTGTATCCGGTTAAAAACTCAATTGATTTTGCATACTCTCCGCAGAACTCTAGTCCAAGAGCTTTCAACTGAAATGCTGAAAACAACATATCGATAACACTATTCTTTTTATCTTTGCTACTTATTCCAACTGCCTCATCTTGAAGAGTTTTAATTGCACGATCTATCAAAGGGTCAGCATCTTTATATCTCTGTAATGTAAAGTTTAATTCTGCAAGTTTGTAATAGAATTCGCCACAATATGAGGTACTGTTACTAACTCTATCGTTTAGTTCTTTTACAAGTTTTGTACACTCACTCCTACAGTAGGGAATTACCCCCATAACAATACACTTGTTAAGCAAATAAGCCTCATAACCGCTATCAACACTTATTTCTATTCCACGGCTCAACAAATCACGTTCCTTAATCTGCAGAAAATTTAGACATTCTGCAAGTTTAGAAAAATATGATAGTCTTAGTTTCATATCATTTAAATAGTACTTCTCGCTATCATACATTTTTTTAGCTTTGAAAATGCCCTGGAATCCTCTGCCACGCATTGTTCGAAGCCATTCGGAAATGCTTTTTTCCAAATTGCTTAGTTTCTTTACTAAATCACCATACGATAGAACGGAGTGCTTATAAAGCAATGATTCTTCCATTATAAACTGATATAGTTTTATTTTACCGGAATCGTCGAATATGTTTTCTTCACTATCCTTATATTCGTCGTCTCCACATTCAAGTTTATATTTTGATTCTTGATACTTCCTTTGGATTTCAGAAAAATCACGAATAAACTTGTTGGTGATTGATTGTAACTCGTTACTCATTGTTTCTTTTTCTCCCATTCCACCTGCAAATTATTCCAATGACTCCAAAGTCAACATCATCATTGCTGCCGGTTATTTCGTCAAGATCATTCCATAAAAGAATCTGTTTTACCTCAAACCCTTCGGATTCAACTAAATCACGAATTTCATCTTCTGTGTAGTCCTTGTAAAAGATCTTTCGTGTTGGGGCCAAAGCCTCATCGACAAAATTATTTCTTTGACCATTATATACAGTTAAAACCAAATATGCACCATCTTTTAAATAATTAACAATATTTTTTAATGTTTGATGAGCTTGATCAACAGTAAGATGAATAAAAGAATACATTGCAACTACAGCATCAAATATAGTGTCACTAGTAATATACCTCATATCTGCAACTTGCAGAAACTTCATTGGGAACTCATCATTATTTTGTTTTGCCAACTCAATCATTTTTTCACTAATATCATAACCAGTTACACTACAGCCCTTGCTTGCACAGTATCTTCCATGCTTTCCTACACCACATCCAAGATCTGCAACACTTCCCTTGTTGCCAATTAAAGATAAGAATTCATCCATAAACTGGACTTCTTCAACAGAAGAGTTATCTACACAAAGCATAGGTGGAAAAAACTCGGCAATTTCATTATAGGTGTTTTTTACAACGATAACATTTTCATCGACATTACACATGAGAATTTTCTCCTTTGTAAACTGTTATTGATTTGAAGAAATGACTAAAACTGTTTATATATAACCTTTGATAAATCATAGACTATTTCACGCGAACCATCTTTATGCTTTTTATATATATAGTTAATAAGACCAGTCTGCTTAGTTATGCAGATAACGGGAGTATCAAAGAATAAGGATTGCATACCTTCTTTTCCTGCAGGGCAACTCAGCATCAGTACTACATCCGGTCTTGGATAAGAGAAGTCATATGGCAACTGTGCTTCGCAATCAATCATACATCCAATTCCGCTATCTGTTCTAATATATGTATATCGTGTGTCAAAGCCGTTTTCAACAAGCATATTAGAAACCCTTTTTAACTCTGTGATAATGGCAAAAGGTTCAATAACACCATTTAAATCGTTACGACAAATAATTGGCAGATGGTTTTTAAATGCCAGTGACTCATTCATACATCCACTGCAACCAACAACCAAAATAGATTTATTTCTACTATCGAGTCATTTGAAATAGTTTCACTAAAAACAGGCATTTTTTCTCCTTTTAAGAAACTTAATATAGGTTCATTATACTTCATTAGACAACAAAAAACAAGAGACAACCCTTTTGTTCTTTAACAGGTTTGTAGCGTTACAACAGATACAAAACTAAATAGGTATAGAAAAACCAGTAAAAAAGAAACAGAATCATTGCAAAACCACAACTATCAGAAATGGCTTAATTTCATAGATATTCTAACACATAATAAGAGATATTGTTTATGTCAATTAAAATTATTGTTTAAGCCTTTCTAACACTACTTTTGCAGGGAAATATCCCTGTTCAAATGCTTTTTTGTAATATTTTTTTGCTTCGTTGACATTTGGCTCACAACCCCTGCCAATTAGCAACAGATTTGCATATATATATTCGCCCTCAGGCTTTCCGTTTTTTGCAGCCTTTTCTGCAAAATATGTAGCACGCTGATAATTACATGTTTCCGGTTGCTGATAAATCATAGCCAAATGATGTGCAGAGTTTAAATCTCCGTGTTCATCCGCATAAAGAAAATACTTCAGCGACTTGTTCAAATCCTGTTTTAACATACCAAACTCATACATAAATCCGAGCATATAATGGCAAAAGGCATCCCCGAGTTCCGCGCCTTTTTCATAGTATTTTCTTGCATTATCAAAATCAACTCTGAACTCTCCCGCACCATTGAAATACAAATTTGCAAGTTTTCTCATAGCCAGAGCATAAGGTGCATCACAATCAATAGCTTTTTGAAAATAATATGACGCTCTAAAATAGTCGGGTCTAATCGGGTTTTCTAACACGCCTGACTTGTACATTATGCCTATTTCATAATAGGCAACAGAAGGCATTTTTTTCATAGAGCAAAATGTTTCAAAAGCTCTTTTGAAATTGCCATACATTAGGTAGAACCTTGCCATATCAAGTTTTGCCATATCGTTGCCTGTCTGACAGTGTTGTGCATAAAGACTTTCTGTCGTCGCGTAATCAAATTCGCAGCCTCTGCTTACTAAATTCATATATGCTACCGTCTGCGCAGACTCCAAACTTTCCGAAGATGCCATCTGATGATAGAATAACGCTTTTTCAAACGATTGTTCATTATATTCAGCAACACCGTCGCTATACATCCGGGCAATCATTGTTGCAGCATTGTGTTTTAAAGGATTCTCTGATTGATACACCTCTTCAAACAATTCAAAAGCCTTTACATAGTCTCTTGCCGATTGACAATCGTCGTTTGTTATTCCGTAGTAATAAATAAGAGCTAATTCATATTTTGCGCGGATATCTCCGGAGTTACTATCAATTTTAAGTTTTTCAAAGATTTGTTGAACACTGTAATCACTGTTTAAATTAAACGCGTCTCTGTACTTATCATCTTTTGCTTCTACGGAAACAAGCCATGACAGCATTTGGTCGAGCGGGGAACGATCATACAACTCCGGCATCGTAATAGCATCCAAATTAGGTAAAAAACGCAGTGATTCGGGCATCACATTGTTGTTTTTTGGCATAGTAACATTTGGCATTAATAGTGGGATAATATTTTTCCCATTCTGTTTTGCCGTTAAAAGTTCTTCCCTAATCCAATCTATTTCTTCATTCGCAGCCAGCTGTTCTAAACAAACTTTTGTAACAACCAGTATAAAATCCTTGCAATTCTTGACTGCATTCCTTAATCTTTCAGGAAACTCTCCCGCATGTTGCTCGTTAGGATTGAAATATACGCTATATCCTCTTTTCGTTAGATCGTCTGCTAATCTTGCAGCAAAGTTATTTCCTTCCCCATCATTTTTATATGAAACAAATATATCCTTCATTTTTCATCACCTGTTTGTACATTCTATTGGTAAACTTCCTAAGTTGAACATATATAACGTTGTTTAATTTGTTCGTATTGTTTCAACAATATCCAATATGCCTCGGTGAAATATTTTGCTTCGCCCTGTTTGTCGGATAACTGAGGCATTCCGGTTAGCTCATCTTCCCTCTCTTCCTTGGAAAGCTCATCAAATGGCTTGATTAGCGGGTGCCTATGGTATTGCACTTTCATGTCGCCGCTATATTTTTTTGAGGTATCTATCTCAAAACCTTCTGTCAGTTCATAGTAATTCCAACGATTCTTTTCATCTGCAAAACATTCTTCATATGGTTTAATATCATCGTCAAATCTTTTATACAACTTTTTTAGTTTGTCGTAACATTTGTCAAGCTCATCAAAAGAATGCTCTCTCAATATAAAAGCACTCCAATTTTCTTTATTGTCCCATTTTTCTCTGTCGTTTTTATAAACATCTTCTTCATAATGCCGAATCCACTTATTTGATTCAACATGTTCAATATCATTAATGGTTTTTAATAAAGTAGACTCGTTGTTGCTGAGATCTTCAATTAGTTTTTCCCAACTACATTCTTTAACACCGTTTGACTCTTTCCACACCAGATGGTAGATTACCTGAGCCATTGTTGAACGGTAGTAGTACTCGTTATAAAATTCCTGTCTTTTATATGTAGTAATATCCTTACTGTCAGCATTTCCCGTATCGTGTCTATGCACGGCAAGAGCAATTCTCTCAAGGTCTGAATTGATAATAACTTTATTTGAATAAACGCTTTCAAAATCGCCGATGATTTGAATGTTGTAATTGTTTTTCTTCATCGCCGCTTTAACCTGCGAGTTTTCAACAACCGTAGTTATTATCGGATTATCCGTAGCGGTTTCTTTATTATCGCCTTCAATATTTTTTCTTGCAAACACTTCCCGTACTCTTTTTGCAAGGGCAATATTTTCGCTGTCATCTCCTAATGAAATAAACACGAAATCAGAATCCGTATGTTTGCCGATGGAATCATCATAAAAACCGCTGTTGTTAAAATCTGTTTCGGGATGGAAGATAATAGAAGTGTTTTTATCGCTAAAAGTTCTTATGCCGGGGCATTGTGCGTAGAAACGCTCTTTAATGTCTTTTTCTTTATCATATACATCAATTTTTAATTCATAACCCGTACGCTGACAGAACCACAGCAAAGATTTTATCATTTCAAATCCGTGTTCACCCATGCCAAGAATAAGCATATTGAAGCGCCTGCCGGGCTTTTTTGAAACCCTGTTGATAATATCAGCACCGTTTTCATAAAGATAATTGTAAATCATTGAGCGCTTGTAATCAACGCGAATAATGTTTACTGTGCTGTCTTCGGAAAGCAGGCTTTGGGTGGAAAGTTCACTAGTGCTGCTCTTGGAAAAGAGATATAAGGTAACGGTATCCTTTTCAACCGTTTTATCGTATTTATTGATTAGTTTAATTATCTGTTCAAGGTTTTCGTTTTCATTTTCGCCAATAAGGAAAAACTTATAAAACTCGTCGCTTTTTTCTGTTTCTTTTTTACTCTTTCTTTTTATATTCGTTTTTATCCAGTTAACAATAGCAATGTCGTTTATTAAGCAAATCGCACCAATTTCCGAAGCCTGTTCCTGCAGTTCAAAGCTTGATTCACTATTATGGCTGAATACGTCGCAGAAAACTATTAAACGCTCTTTTTTATCTTCGTTTGAATTTTTATTTAGAACAATATCTTTCGCTAGAGTAATTGAACGCTCATTCAGTTCTGAAAATATGTAAACCTGTTTTTTGTAAAGACTGAACCAGCGATATTTCAAAACAGAAAAACGTTCTCTGAATAATGATACGATGGCACTTACAGTTACAATAGGAGCAAGAAAATAGAATAATGCTGCAACGAACGAAACGATTAATGCAAAAATGCTTGACGTTCCGATTTGAATCAGCAATTCTTTTAATGCTCTTACCTCTTTCAATTCGCCGCCAAGACCGAATATCAGTATAGAGTTATTAAGAGAATACGCTATTGAGTTAAATGTTCTTATAAATAAGCCAAGCGTCTGTCTCTCATAAAAAAACCTTGGGAACATCCAAAATGCACAAGAAAGAAAAATTGTTGTAGCGGAATACAAAAGGGTGTTTTTTGTTTTTTTGAATATGAGATAGGTGGCTGCAACGGTTAATAAGAATATTATGACATAGTAAATATAAATAATCATTTTATTTTGTACCCCAGTTTAATAATGAGTTTTAGCGTTTCAAGAGCGGTATTTCGGTCATACTCCTTTTCACTTTCTGGAAGTTCGGAGTAAGGAATAAGCAGGGGAGTAGTCTTCTTTTCGTTATCGCGTTTTTTACCGTAAGTCCATCCCTCGGCAATTCTTCCTGACGCCCATACATCATGAACATTCTCGGCAATTTTCTCTGTTAAAGCTAAAAGCTCGTCTGAAAGCCTGACATCGCTTGTGTCAATCGGTTTTGGAATATACATATTACACCTCTAATAATAAAGATTTCTGTTATTGTATTAGTATTTTATCATAATAGTAGTATTTAATCAACTAATCTTGAACGCAAAATAATATGTGCTCCACTTTGGATTCATATAAACATTTGACTTTTTTGTTGTTTTTGGCTATAATACGATTAGATACGATTTTAGTCAGGAGTGATTATATGGCATATATTACCCGAACGCTAGAAAAGAGAATCTTGGACATTAGTAAGGAGTATTCCTGTCTGCTGTTAACAGGTCCGCGTCAGGTCGGTAAAACAACAATGCTTGAACACCTTATGGAAGGCACTAACCGCACAAAGGTTACGTTGGACAATACGGAGCAGCGAAAACTCGCAAAGACCGACCCCGAGCTGTTTCTTGAAATGCACCCTGCACCCGTCCTTATTGATGAGGTTCAGTATGCACCCGAACTCTTTTCATATATCAAAATAAAGATTGATAACGGTGCCGCACCGGGCTCATACTGGTTAACGGGTTCGCAATCCTTTCATTTAATGGATCTGGCAAGAGAGTCGCTTGCAGGCAGAACGGCAATTATTCATATGTCAGCGCTTTCACAAGGCGAGTTATACGGTGACGCGATTAATTCTCCGTTCGCTGTTAATCTTAATGCATTAAATGAAAGAAAAGCCCACCTCGCCTTCTGCACCGCAACCGAAATGTATGAGCGCATATGGAGCGGAGCGTTACCGGGGCACAGAAGCGGAAAATACACTGACCGCGACGTGTTTTACAGTTCATATATTCAGACGTATATTGACCGTGACGTAACGGATATGATTCCTGGCGTAAACAAGCTTATGTACGCGGACTTTATCCGAGCCGCTGCCTGCCGTGCAGGTCAGATGCTGAACGTTCACGATATTGCGCAGGACGTAGGCGTTTCCGATGACACGGCGAAACGATGGCTAACCGTTATGGAAAAATCGGAGATTATTTTCTTCCTGCGTCCGTATTCAAACAACCTTCTGAAGCGCACTATCAAAACGCCTAAAATGTATTTTTTTGATACGGGGTTAGTGGCATACCTGACAAAGTATTCGAACCCTGAAATTCTGATGAACGGCGCAATCAACGGAGCAATTCTTGAAAACTATACCGTTGCCGAAATTATTAAAACCTATCACAATGACGTTAAGGAATGTAACTTCCACTATTATCGCGATAAGGAAGCAAACGAGATTGACTTGGTAATTGAAAGCGACGGCGAGCTGCATCCTCTTGAGATTAAAAAATCTTCAAGTCCTGCACCTGAACTCGTCAGTGCATTTAGTATTCTTGACAAAGGCTCTGTGCCCCGCGGAGTCGGTGCGATACTATGCTTAAAAGAAAAACTGTCAGCTATTGACCGCAACTCATTTATTATTCCTATTTGGATGATTTGATTTCAAGGGGTTTCTTATTGATTGTCTAAAGTTTTTTACTCAAGGGTGGTTAAAAATCTTTATGTAGTAATCACAAAACAGTCCATTTATAGTATAAATTTTCAATGTTTACGCTATGTTTTCCTGACCATCCTTGACCAATAGGATATGAAAAAACGCCGAAACCATTGCGATTACGGCGTTTTCTTTACGAGTCGTTCGGTCATATAATTATATTATCATTGAGGCGCACGGGGGTATTTTTTGCTCAAACTACTATGTAAAACTCGTAATTTAGGCTCATTTTTTGCTGTTTTTGGCTCCAATTTGCCCGATTTATCTGCACAAGTCGTACAGGACACATTACATATTTCGCCAAAAAGACTTACGAGATATTTTCAAATATGACAAATACTGTATGAATTTTTGCATCTTTAGTTGAAAAGTGTACTATTCTAATACTTACATCCAAGCAAGTTGAACACATTTTGGGCTTGTAAAAGTATTGTCTGTAATTCGCTTAATGTGTGCACACAAAAGTTAGATCTATACTGCAAATTATTTACTTTCCAAACGTTGAAATAGAATGTTTGATACCGTCTATGACACCGAAACGTTCGGTGGATTTTGAAGCAAAATGAGAAGCACATTCGATAGCCTTAACAAAGTTTAATGCCTTAATAAAGTAGTAGTAGCAGAATGCTCCGTGGTAGATATCGCCAGCGCCAAGCGTATCTAAAGCGTCGACATCAATAATATCAATCCATCCGTGAATATCTCCATCTTGATACTCTATTGGGTTTTTACCATTTGTAATTACCGCTCTATTATAATTATGGTTTTTCATCATGGTTATGCCGTTAAGTCCATTGTTTTGAAAAACCGCAGAAGCAACTAAAATAGGATTGTAATCCAAAAGCTTTTCAAAACTATCTTTGTAACCGCCTACATCTATTACCCACTCTTTATTATGTTTTTTAACAGAATTTACAATCACATCATCCAATGAAGAAAAGTGCCCATCATACAGAATAAAATCAGCATTCTTTATAGTTTCTTCAACAATAATAAAAGATTTGAGAGAGTGAATCTCGTTTCTGCCTGAAAAGATGGTGCGTGTAGCGTTAACCGTATTAACGTAAATGGAGGAAATACACTTGACATCCTCGTCATCACACATATCTATAACCTTTATATCCATATCTGAGAGCATAGATTTAATAAGTTTGCCAACATTAGAATTACCTATGTAACTTATTATTGTAGATTTTCCTCCAAGTAAGGAAAAGGTGATAGCGGCATTGGCAGCAGGACCGCCTATTGCACTTTTTACAACCTCACATTTCATCTTTGTATCTTCGACTGGAAATTTGTTTTTCTCATAGAAAACCACATCAAGCCCGCATAAACCTATGAATAATCCGTGTTTACTCATCATCTTCTCCTATATTCCTTATTACCCTACAGGGGTTTCCAAAAGCCAAAACACCATCTGGAATATCGTGCGTTACCACACTTCCTGCTCCAATTACCGTTCTTTTACCTATCTTGACGCCAGGAAGAATGGTTACATCGCCGCATATCCAAGCATCATCACCGATATAGACTTGATCCGTAAAGCACTTTCTTGATCTCCTCACATCGCTATTTAAAGGATGCCAAACGGTATATATCGAAACATTAGGTGCAATTCTAACATTGTTTCCGATATAAATATCATCCATATCCAAAGCGGTAAAACTATAATTAATAAACACATTCTCGCCTAAGTGTAACTTGTTTCCTCGGTCGCAGAAAAAGGGTGCCATTATTCGGCTTCCCTCTCCGATATCACCTAAAAAGCCCTTTAGCATTTCAAAATGCAGGTCGGTATCTCTGGGATCTTGATTGTTGTATTTTTGAAAAAAAGCACGAGCAGCAATATTTTCTTTTTTTAGTTCGGGATCGCTTCCATAGTAAACTTTTTTCATAGCATTCTCCTCAGTTTTTCAATACATTCGGGAGTTTCCTCAAAGAGAAGAACATCCCAGCCAAACGCTTTTGGAACGGTTAAGTTTTTGGCGTTGTCATCAACAAAAAAGAAACATTCTCCGGGGTATAAATCCGCCACCATTTTGTAGATTCTTTCATCTGGCTTTGATATTCCATATTTATAAGAAATAATTTCTTGAGAAAACAGACTGTTAAGCGCATACTTTTTAATTAATTTCTCGACCAGTCCTTCGGGAGCATTTGAAAGAAGCACTATAGGATGAACGCATTCTTTCAATAATTTGACCATTTCTATATTCGGTTTTGCAAGAGCCATCCATTCTTTTTCCACATTCTGTTCATTTAAAGAAAATTCTTTGCTAACCATCTTTACCAACTCACTATAGCTTATATCGCCAATATCTGCTAATCTTGAGTATTTTTCTTTGTATAAAGCACCTCGCTCATCTCCGAATTTTTCTTTAAACCATATTGGAAGAATCTCGGAAACTACTACTCCGAAAAAGTCACACACTAAAACCATTATTATTTCCTCTTTTTTGCTAGAATTATCTTCTCACGGTGGCAATCAAGTATCTCTTTCAATGCAGGATTATCCTCGTTCGCATTGGTGATAGCTTTAACTCTGCCATCTTCAAAGGCAGGCAATTTTTCTTCGCATCTAATTCCACACTTAGAATCGTCAAATACGTAAAACACCTCTTTTGCGCGAGAAATAATAGACATCTTACTTTTAAGTTCACTGTTGTCGTGGGTTGTTATTCCGTCATTAACCGTGATACCGTTAGCGCCAACAAAGGCGATGTCAACAGTTTTTAACCAATCCACAAGATCGGATAGTGCTGATGTATCTTCGTTAATGTCCACTATGGCTTTTGTGTTGGGCCTAACCATCCCCCCTGGTACGAAAAGTTGAATTGGAGAATCGTATTGATCGTAGCCCATTGCAGCACATGCGTCCGCTACCATAGAGGCTTGATCCGTAGAGATTACAATAATATTTACACGAGCGAGGTTGTGGCTTTTTATTCTCGTGCAAATTATCTTAACCATCTCGTTCATAGTAGAACCAGCATCGATAAAAATGGTCTGCCCGCTTTTTATTAATTTGGAGGCTTCAGCGGCGACTTCCTTCTTCTTGTCAGTTCCAAAAACGCTCTTTAGACGAGTGTGTTCTTCGATAACATAGAGTTCTTCTCTATCATAATAAATTCCTGGCATTTTAGAAACTGCATAATCTAACAGTTCCAAGAATTGATCGAAATCATAGGATTCCGGTAGCGCCTTCATCATTTTCTCGTATAGCCTGTTGACTGTGATAGGATTGTCTTGGCGATGCTTGAATATTATCTCATAGAGTTTGTTGCAGATAGCGATGGTTTGATTATTGGCTTGCTTAATGGTGGATTTCACATCTGATTTCTTTGGATGCCTTAGAGAATCGAGATCTTGTATGACAAGACTAATAAGATGATTAAAAATTTTCTCAGCACAAGATTTAAAACCGACTTCTTCATAATTATCAAGTTGTAAATACTTTATATCTTTTATTTCAGGAAATACATCATATGGCTCGCCAATGATGTTTGGCATAATAACGGGAATAATAAATACTCTTTGAAGCTCTTTTTGCTTCTCAATACCCCAAGCAAGTTCTTTGAGCACCCAAGAATTGGTTTCTCTGCCATTTCCCAAAAAAACAAGTATATAATCACATTCAGTCTTTATTGCCTTTTCAAATGTATCGTCAAGGTTACTTCCGCCCAAAAGATTATTTTCGTCTAACCAAGTAGAAAGAACGGGTGGAAGGTATCGTATAATAGATTTTACATTACTCTTATCCGCACTGGAATGAGACAAAAAAATTTTCATATGTATTTCTCCTTCACATGTTCATCATTTACGATATGGATATCTCCGCGCTCCAATTACGGTCTACCCTTTTAGCAACTAACGCAAGCGAATTATTTATACCTCTACAAGAATAAATGCCCTGACCAAGGACTCTAGAACTGTCAATTCACTTGCATATATATAATAACATAATCTTTTATAAAATCAAGTGTTGAGTGCGTCTTGGGAGTTTTTTGCTTAAACTGCTATGTAAAACTCGTAATTTAGGCTCATTTTTTGCTGTTTTTGGCTCCAATTTGTTCGATTTACCTGCACAAGTCGTACGGGACACATTACATTAACCATCTGACCGCCTACGCTGCCGGCCTGCTTTGACGTAAGGTCACCGTTGTAACCCTGCTTGAGGTTAACGCCTACCTCGTTAGCGGCTTCCATCTTGAAGCGGTTGAGAGCTTCCTTAGCCTCAGGAACTGTGTTCTTTGCCATTTCGAATACACCTCTTTTGCAATAAATTGCAGGGCAAAATCAATGCCCAGCCCAATTCGCCCTGCAAAAATTTCACCTTGCAAGTTTATTGTTTGTACCAAATACAAAAATACAAAATGTAATTTTTTACAGAAACAACTTGATTATTATAACCCAAGACTCTGCTTAACGACATGAAAAATATCATTCAGTTCACCAAATAATTGTACGGCGTTTATCAACTTCTGATACCAATCATAGTTGCTGTTAATAAGTACTATCAAATTACCAAAATTGATTTCATCGCCGAAATCGGTTTTTGCTTGCATAACATCATATGCATAATTTTTAAAGTGCCAACGTATCTCAATCGGCTTTTCAAATTCATAACCTGCAGCCTCAAGTGCAGATATCAGATTCTTACAACTATCAGGATCTGCTGTTATCGCCGTTTTCAAACTGGAATAAATGCTGTCATAGTTCGTTTTCGGATCAATATCCATTTTGAATTTGTAAACAAGCTTATAAAAATTATTGTCCTTTACATATTCTTGCATTCCGTCATCTGCTTCGATAGCAAGCTTAAATAAGCCTAATTCTTCCGCCTGTTTTGCAAGATTATAAATGCTGAGCATTTTTTCGTAATCTGCTTTAGTTGTTGGGTTACTATGATGATAACTGTCTGTATACTGCTTTGCAATCATATAGTCAAACGGATTCGGTAAGGTTGTGCGCCAATCCTCTCCCACTTCATCAAGATGTACGCCATTGTCACCTGAATGCGTATTATACAGTTTGCGGCATTCTTCAAGTTCTGCAAGAAGCGGTAGCGAAAAATTAAACGAGCGCTTATAGTATATAAACTCAGACCATTCCGAATTATTTGTTGCAACGCCTTCAGGAATGTACTTATTTATTTGGGGTGTGTCCTGAATACCGTATTTGGCAAAATACATATTGAATTTTTCAACACTGATATCGTGATTGGAACTTGTCAGCAAAACTTTAGATTTAGATTGTAGCTTGCCGTCAATTGCTTTTGCAGCTGCCGTTAATGCCGTCTGTTTTAAAACTGCATATTGCGGCTCTTCCCATACCTGTGTTAACTGCTCTGGTGTTACTTCTGCTGTTGAATACGCAATAATACAGAATTTTTCTATTGTGTTTTCTGTCCATTCGCTGAATGCAGTTCTAAAGAAATCACGTACAATATTTACGATATCGGTTTCATCATAATCAACGCCTTTTCCATCAGCCGGATCAATTAAACCTTTGATTCTGACCATTACATCGTTAATAAACATCTTTGAATGCTTATCAAGATCTTTATTGTCTACCGCAGCATCGAAGAATTGCTTGTACTTCTGACTCTTTGGATCGTCATCCTTAAAATCAGATATATCAAAATGGAAAACAGTTGTATCTCCCTCACGATGGCGGGAAGTATCTGTTAAGTATTCACCGTCTTTTTTCAATAACGCAAGCAGCGTTTCAAGAGTAGTTGTGTATATTTCAAACAGCGTATTATTCTTATCATTCAATTTGTGAAAAACTGCTTCAATTCCTTGTTTACACATTTGAAGCATTCTGACTTTTACCCAATCTTCACCGTACTGCCTTGCAGCATTTGTAAAACTGTTAAGTTCAGAAGGATCAACAGACATTTTTCCGTCAAATTCCTCTGCTATTCTCTGAAGAGAAACATATGTCTGACCGAGTTCGTCTTCCCAAAGTTGAGCATCTTCTTTATAAGTATTAAGTAGTTGTTCGATCCTTCTGAGGATACCCTGTTTATCGTGATGTCTTGCAGAAAGAAGATTGATTGCATATACAGGACCTCTTC
The DNA here is from genome assembly GCA_905234495.1 of uncultured Eubacterium sp. GTDB lineage: Bacteria > Bacillota > Clostridia > Oscillospirales > Acutalibacteraceae > Eubacterium_R. Next base: position 121,071 of record CAJOHE010000008.1, read on the forward strand.
CATTCGGATCAACGAACGCATTGTCAACCAGGGAAATAAGTGGTTCGATTATTGCATTACCGAGTTTTAGGTAAGCAATTCCAAGCAGTTTTCTGTCGTTTTGATCCATTCTTTCATCGTTGGCAATATCACGCATTAATTCAAGGTAACTATTGCAGTGTTTTACAGAAAAGGACCCACCCCATCTGTTGGAAGCTCTTTATTTTCAACGTCAAAATTTTTTCCGCAGTTTGAAAGTTCAAATAATCTTCCGGCAAACATTCTGTTTGATCTTAAGGAAAACCTTGTAAGAATTTTGTTGATTTCATTTTCGGTAACATCATCAATTGTCCAATGATCTACAAGTTTTTCCAAAAGCTTGTTTGCACTGTATGCAAGAAGTTCATCACGTGGAATGTAGAAAGAGGAATAGCCAAAAGAATTATATTTCGCGGGCAGATAATCCGGAATGTCCAGTCCTTGTCCGTTAGAGTTCTGAAGATACCAACACATGTAACTACTAGAAACAGTGTAATAAAAAGCATCATAATCATAAGACTCCTTGCCCCCATCCGCAGTTATTCCGTTGATATCGCCTAACTCAAACGCGAGCGCATTTGCAAGTATGCTGATTAATTCATCAGAATTTCTTGCAACTTCCTCTCCGTCAGCAATTCTTGAAACCAATGTACATTCGTCATAAATATCTTCTTCAAACTCATCTCCGTTAGGTGCAATATATTTTTTGTGTCGTGCAACGTTGTTATAGAAATAATCTATTTCTTTAATTGCTGCATAGAAATTAACCTGAATGCTGTCATATCTATTTGAGGTTACGCCCCTGTCATTTTCCTGAACATCGGGTGTGAAAAGAATTCCTTCAACTCTTTTATCCTTCAACGCAAATGTGCGCATAGCTTTTCTTACAATAAAGGAAAAATCAACTATTGTTCCGCTTCCTGTTCCACCGCCTAAACCTGCAATAATGTACACTTTAACATCAATATTACCCTGTTCAGCTTTATTACGGGCACCATTGAGCACTTCGGTAACTTTGTTGGTAACCTTATCGTATGTATTACTATTACCATATAAGAATACGCGACCTATTTGTCTTACCTGCTGTGCTCCCTCCTTATCAATCGTTACTTCACCAAAAATTTCACGGTCTATCCATGTATCGATATCGTGCCCAAGCTTTTTAATTTTAAATGAATCAGTATACAATTCCAGCTTTTCATCAGCGTCTATGCAACCGTGCACTGAAGCATCGGCTATTTCATTTCCGACATTTTTCAAATCTGTAATATTGGCTGCAGATATTAAGTCCAAATCCTTTTCACAAGTATCAACCGCAAGGAAAAAGCGACGGTCTGGATTATCCAGTTTTTCATTTGTTACTTTTTTTATGGTATTTACGGCACGGCACCCAAGACCTCCGAGTCCGATAAATACTGTTACAGTATTCTGATTCAAACGTTTCTTTTTCCCGAAGATACTTCCACCGTAACGAACAGATAGATCATTAAATGCCTTTTGTATTTTTGCCTTATCAACAGCCATTGTTTCAACCTCCAAAATAATATGATTTATGCTGTATTTCATATTTAATAATAACATAAATAACTATCAGGGTAAATGAGAATTTGATGATTATTTAATAATCTTTTTTATTAACTATCAATACTTGTTCCATTTATAACAAATAGTATTGTTACATACTATTTTCAAAAACATTACCACTACTATTCTATAGAATATTTAAAACCACCGAATTGTTTTACAGTTTCAGCGATTTTTACGAGTTATTCGGTTAAATAATCATATTATCATTGAGGCATACGGGAGCGTTTTTCTCTAAACTGCACATTCTGTTAATAATTGAAAACATATCAAAAGTATAACAGCGAGTCTTTTGTTATTGAGTTTAATTCGATAAGATTAATTAAAAGCATTAAAAATACCAATCGTGGTTGCCTTAACGAATACTACGGAAGTGTATACTAAATGATCTATGTTGACGTTAGCTTTTTACAAACTTGATAGAATGTGTAATTAATGCTATAATATATTCATTATCTAACCCCTCCGCAAGGAGGCGTTTGCTTGACGGAGATATCATAAAAACAGGAGACCATAAAATGAAGTATAATATTTCAAAATACATTGTTGCACAACCATTAAGTGATTCAGAAATGCTTCTGTATAGTACTTTCAGTACATCCATATTAACTTTGGAAAAAGACGTTTATGTTGAGATTTTTAAAGAAGAAAAATATGATGAATATGTAGATATCTGTTTGGAACTGGCTGAAATGGGCTTTCTGTTTGAAGGTAAAAAGACTGCTCAGTCAGATGAATTGACGCAAACAAGACGAGAAATTGTAAATGCAGATCACGGAATAACGTTTTGTTTGATTGCTCCAACAATGGAGTGTAACGCAAGATGTTACTATTGTTTTGAGCATGGTGCGGAACAAGGAAAAATGACACGTGAAATTGCAAATGCAACAGCGGATTTTCTTATTAAAAACTGCAAAGAAAAAGAATTAAGCATTTCATGGTTTGGTGGCGAACCTTTAATGGCTACTGATGTTATTTCTTATATAACAAATAAAGTAATAGAGTCAGGAATAAAACTTGATTCAACTGTTACTACAAATGGTATATTGATTAGTCCGGAAACTATTAAACATTTCGGTGAATGGAAGGTGGAAAGAGTAACAATAAGCGTGGATGGATTATACGAATCTTATAACAAAATCAAGCGATATGTATTACCTATTGACAATCCTTTTGAGAGAATAGTTGAAAATATAAAGCTTTGTTTGGAATCCGGTATCAACACGCATTTAAGGATTAATTATAAGAGCTCTGAGTATGATGTGGTTCATGAAGCTATGAATTATTTTCATAGAGAATTTGGCGAGTATCCCAATCTATATTTATATGGTGCTCCATTGGATATGCCGGCTGAAAAGGGATACTCTGAATTTGACAGTATAGAAGGGGATATATATATTAAAGTTCTTTCTGATTCTTTTAAATGGGGCTATGAAGACGATGAAATCAATTATCGCGAGTTATCTGTAACATCTGATTATGACAAAGCTTTAGGAGAATTGATGCTTTCGCCTTTTCCTGCTTCGTGTCTTATGGTAAATAAAAACAGATTTGTAATTGATCATAAAGGGTTACTTTATAAGTGTCAGAAACATTTGGGTAAAAGCAAGTTCAATTGCGGAGACGTTTTTAACGGTCCGGTTGAAAATGAGATTTTTAATTATTATTCGACCGAAGAAATCGCAGATGAAGATTGTATGGATTGCAGAATATTTCCTATATGCCAAAGTGGGTGTAAAGCTAACCGGTTACTTTATGGAAAAAAACATGCGTGTCCGCCAACAGTAAGCGTTATCGAAAAACTAGTGATGGAATATTATGAACACTTACTATCTAAAGAAGAAATATGAATAATAAAGAAAGGAGTAAACAATGAAAGTCTTAAAAAAGGTTTCAGCCAAAACGGCAGTTTCGGAATTGAAAAAAAGAGCTCTTGCTTGTGAGCCGCACGTTATGTGCCCGAAATGTTTAGTGCGTAAAGGCTAAGACTCTGAAAAAAGAAACGGTGCAGGACAGCTGTACCGTTTTTTTGTATAACGAAAACCACGCGATAGTCGCGTGGTTCAATAAAAGTTAACCGTTGAAAAGAAAACCTTCAAGATGTGTATGGTAGAAAATGACCTGCCAGTCAAAGATGAACACAAAACGGAGGTATAAAAATGAGAATAAAATATCGTGCAGATAAAGTATTATAGTATAAATAGAGAAAGAACGCCAATGACAGAATAAAAATTCAAAAAGGTTTCAGTAGAGAAAAAATAATAATAGCAATAGCTATAAACCATTTATGGGTAGCCGGTAACCAATGCATGGCTGGCAGGCCAACAAACAGCGCACTTGTGCGCCGCCAGTAACATTTAGGGCTATGACCGTAAATAAAAAACCACCCGCATAGCGGGTGGTTTTTTATTGTAAAACTATATGATATCCAACCTGTTTAGTTATACAAACTGGATTGACAAACTTTCTATTTAAAAGCGTTATTAGTTTCCGTTTCCGAGAGCGTTTGATATTTTGTCTTTTCTTTTTCTTTTTTGGTATAGTTGGCATTTATTGTCTCTAAAAGCCAAAATAATCATTTCAATATCATTATTACTTATTTTCCCGTGATTGTTGCACATAACTAAATCATAGTGCCTATATCCATTATTGTAATTGTCCAATTCGGGGAAACTTCCTACACCTACTCCAAACAAGCCATCTTTTTCGCTAAAATATAAGTCTCCGAGCCCTAATATGTGACCAAATTCATGTTTGGCACTTGCAGATATTTCTTCATAATCAGTAAAGTTTTCTTTGTTGCTTACAATATATATCAGTTTTCTTGAATAGACTGTCCACTTTAATAAACCGGAAATAGCAAAAGATCTGTTTTCTTTAATAAAAACAGATGCATTATTATTGCCTTTATGTCTCTTATTTATTGAAGCTTTTAAAGATGGAGTAACAGGAAAAACATATACGCTGTCTATTGGCCTTGAATAACACTTTGTAATATTTAGTTCAACATTAATTTTCTGTCCTCCAAAAACAAGGTAATATCCTTCCCAACTTTTTATGCCTTCTATCACACTGTTTTCAAATGCTTCTCGATTGTTTATACTGTCAGAATAAATAAAAAACAAGTTTACACTTAACTTCAAAGTGTTTTTTTCGTTAAAATAAATCAGCTCTGCATCGATAGGAGTCAAAGAACCTTTTCGGTTAATAGTGATTTTTTCTCCACCAAAATCAACAAGTGGTCCGGAATAGTTTTCATACTGTGTGCTTTGGGTGTTGTGCATTTCGGTAGCTTTTGCATAATAATTATTTAAAAACACTCTTGCAGCCATGTGCCCGTCATCAGCTATTTTTGCAAGCCATTCCAAAGCGTCACCCTTCTCGATTATGGTTTTCAACGCTTTACTTACTTTGTCAACGGGTAATAATTCACAGATAATCAAAACAGAAATAATAAATATAGCGTCTGGTTCACCGTTATCAAATGCGGTACAAACCTCGTAAATATCATTATAAGTGACGTTTTCAATATTAATATTTAGTTCGCTATTAAAGTAGTCAATGAGTTGCTTATGAAAATCGTTCTTATTATTTTTCATCATATGTACCCTTTGAAATATCTTATATACTTAAAGCACATCAAGAGTTTTCAACTGTTAGAATCAATCCGGACTTACTTATAGAGTATGAGACATTTCTTTTTATTCCTTGAATACGAAATACTCCGTTGTTATCCAGCAAGTCTTGTTTAGCGCGGAGCATTTCTGATTTTGAGCCGAACTTTACCGTAAAATAACAGTTGCTCTTTAATTGTTCGGCGGCTATCGCAGAAAGCGCTGAAAAACTATAATTGTCAAGAAAAAAGTGGTTATAAGAATAGTAGTTTAATTTTGTGCTGACACAACGCGGCACAAAACCGTTGTGAACAATTCTATGTGTCAAGCAAAGTTCATTATCGGATATACAAAAATAATGATGTGTTTTTTGGGAAGTTGCACAGAATTCTTCTGCAACAGGATCGTCCCACGTGACATCAATATAATAATAGTCACCGTTGAGAAAAACATAGTTCCACTCATGATCGCTTTCGTTTTTGCAATTATCGTTTTTCGTTCCCGATATTCTTCCGCAAGGAATACTCAAACGATTCATAATCAACTGAAAAGCGGCGGCATAACCTGCACATACAGCTTTATGGTTAATCAAACAACCATAAGCAGAATAAACATCCGAAGAGCCTAATGAATAATCCGACTCATCAATTATGTAATCGTGAACATATAATGCTTGTTCCCATGCTGAATTGTAACGTTTTGCGCTTTTTACAATATCGGACACTAAGCGTTCAAGACACAAAGCCTTTTTTCTTAAAACACTTGAAATAGTTTTTTCGTTCCATTTTGGTCGAAAAGTTACTACTGTCTCAAGTGCGGAAGTCATTATGCTTGCGCTTGAACCGCCAGACAGCCAGAATAGTTGCGGATTATCAGCTAAAACTGCTCGGTAGATTTCGTCAATATGCTCATATGTGTTGTCTTTTATAATGATTTCTGCGCAAAAATTTTCTAACAAAGATAGCAAATCATCATAAAGCTGTCGGTCATTTAGAGAAAGTCTCTCGTATTCAAATCCCCTCATATAACTCCTTATAATAATCAGCAGGTATTATTTAAGCCGCACAAAATCGTTCCATAATATAATCAAATAATGATATGTTAGTATTTGTTATTTCGTCTCTTGATGAAAGATATCTGTACACAATGTCATTTTCGTCAACGAGGTAATAATCGCCGTCTCCTTGATCTTCTAATGCAATATAGTGTTTGGTTTTCTCAAAATATGCATGCAAGTATTGAGTTGTTTTAATCATGTCTGAGTTGCTACCTTGACGAGAATTAATACCATAGAATTCAATATACTTGTATCCAAGATAACCATATGTCAAAATGTATTGTTTCAATTCGTTACCAATTTTCACATCCATATCATTTTCAAATTCAGCTATTTTATTTTCGCTGACAAGTGATGATGAATAATCTACATCATGAGAGTTGATAAATTCTTTCAAATCCATAAATATTTTCCTTTCAATTATACTCTGTGTATCCAATGATTGGGACGTTGAACACTATTATAATGATTGTTTAGTATTGAATTGTTTCGCCAACTGTCTGTTTTGGTTGTATGTAGAATTGAATAGTTTTCTCCGCCATGTTCGGTATCTGCAGTCAATTCAGCCAAAGGAGAATCATATTTTTGCCCTATATGATGCAATTCAATTTTTTCTCCTGTTTTTGCATCATAAGGCGCTCTTCCTAACGCCATAAGTTCCCGGTTTGTTTTGCCTGTTTTTTCATCGATATAATCGAGATCTATATCACGTATTAAGCATTTTCTACCATCGATTTCAGCCTCTTTTAAATCGGCTTTTTGATATATTTCCAATTCATCTGATGACCTAATACTATCATTTATTTCTGATGAAAACTCACTTTTTTCATCGATTTCAGCTTGTGTTGCTTCGTCTGGTTTTTCATCATCAGTCCCACCTTTTTCTGACAGCCCATCTTTTTTATCGGATTCCTCCTCTACGTTCTTCAGTAACGAGTTGGTAGGTTCAAGATCCAAAATATGATTTTTGGGTCTGCCGTTATCGTTATTACTCAATAAAGCACTATCTGCGGCAGAGATTGTTTCTGCTTTTTCGCCTGATGCGTAATCCATAGAAGAATTGTCTTCGACGCCATTAGATGATGCATAATCCATAGAAGAATCATCTTCGGTGCCACTGTCCGATGCATAATCCATAGAAGAATCGTCTTCGGTGCCACTGTCCGATGCATAATCCATAGAAGAATCGTCTTCGACGCCATTGTCAGATGCGTAATCTATAGAAGAACGGTCTCTTGAATCGTAGCTCGATTCATAATCTGTAGACGAACTATCACTCAACGAACAATCGGAAGCGCTACCGCCATCGTAGAAACCGTCACTTGAACTGCTTTCAGCTGCGCTAATTGCGCCGTCGTTATCGCCAACATCACACATATGATTATCCTCCTAAAAGTGTTATTGCTTTTTTGTAAATACTCTTATTACTCTGTGTTTGTTGTTGCTATTCCAATGCCATGACTCAAGCATACATGCAAATGCACAGTTAATATCGCTTCTGCATATTGATTCGGGACGAATCATATGCTGCTTCAAATAGTCAAAAATTGCAGAATATAAATTATCAGGTACGCAAGTACCGATTCTGTCAGGGTTCTGGCTTTCAGCAAAATAAAACCATTCGTTTTCATCGTCGAGTCTTTTAAGAATATCATTATAGTGTTTGTCGCATGAGACTTTACAGTGCTTGCACACTGCCTTTGGTGTATCGGTGAGCGAAGTGTATTCTTCCTTGCCTGAAGCGTTAATACAGTTCTTACTGGTTTCTAATAGCACAGTTTCTCGTGAGTATTCTTTTCTATCTTCACAAATATACCTTCCCGCGAACAATGGCTTTACTAGTTTCGGATGGTTGTCGCCTTCCGAATATACGGCAGCAACGCCTTGTTTTAAAATAGAGAGGCTATCGATTTGTTTATCAGTCATGTGCATTGCTCCGCCAATAAGAATTCTTTCTTCTTCAGCAACTGTTCTGTGAACAATTTTGAGATTAGTGTTTTTTATTAAATCGGGAGCAAGCTTTGAAGGAATTTGATCAGCAACAATAAACCCTTGGCCCTTACTCCTAAGTTCGGCAAGTAAATTGCAAAAAAACTCAACTGCTGCTCCTCGGGGGTCAGCGTTTTCGCCGGTGCCGCTTTGAATGTTTTTCAGCAATCTATGCGCTTCTTCTATTAGTATAAGATGTCGCAACTTAAGTTGACAGTCCTCTTGTTGTCTTCTGTATTCAAGGAGGTTTACCAATATCAAACTAATTATAAAGGCTTTAACGTCGTCATCGCCTATATCTTCAAGTTCAACTACAACATTTTCGCTCAATATTTTATGCATCGGAAAAGAATGTTCAACATTTAAAGTGTCTCCTTTAGAACCAATACGCATAGAATTAATCCTCGCCTGAAGAGAACCTATGAGATCGTTACGCATTCTCTGGTCATAACCCATTTCAGTAACAACAATTGGTATTTTATAGTACAAATCTTCGATGGTAGGATAAATATCTTTTCCATATTTATTAATATTGTTGTGAATATCCCATCCACAATCCTCGTAGATACTATATATAGCGCGTTCTAGAACATATGGCATAGGCGTATACATAATAAAACTTGCTTTGAATGCGGCATATACGAAATCAATGTGTGTCTGAATAGAAACTGATTTTTCGGTTCCGTCAGGTGCGGTATAAATGCTGCGCTCAAAGGGATTAAGACATATGGTATGAGAATTATTCTCATTTGAACCCACACTGTAAATCTGTAAATCATCATAACCGCATTTATATAATTCCCAGTACTCTTTTTTTGCTGGTTCTATAACCAAAAACGGACGGGATGAATCTTTTGTAAGACCGCATAACAAATTCTTAATGGTATTTGTTTTACCTGAACCTGTAAGTCCAATAACCAATGCATGACGATTTAATTCATTAGAGTCTAACATATATGCATTATTGGTAATGCCGTTTGATTCCAGAATGTTGCCGATTATCATATCTCCGTCTTCTGAACGGTTAACATCAAAACTAACATAATCTGTTATGGAAAAACCGCTAGTATCAATAGTTGGTAGCGAAGAGAATATGGCAAGTTCTTTGCTGCTTAAAAAAGAAGCGTATTTTGGATGCGGAACTTCAGAATATTCAGTATGTAAGTGTTCTATTCCATTTACAAGTATATTAAATGGGGAAAATGAATTGTATATAGCATGCACTGATTCTGGTTCAGAGTCTTCTCCATAAAATGCCGCAACAAGCAATCCGCCCAGCATTTTCGCATTTGTTTTTGTACTTGAAAAGAAATTTGCAGTTACACACCACTCTCCCATGGATAAACTATCTTTTGTTTTATCAATGAAAGCTTTAACTTTATCACTGTATTGCTCACTATGATAATAATTGCGTTTATAAGTGATTGTCTCAGTGTTATTGTCGCTCTCATTAAAAGCAATATCGGAAAGCTCGCTACATTTTGAAGCTTCAGCCAGCCAGTATTGTTGCCTGATTACTGTTTCATTTTTTTTGACAGGGTCGGCAAAAAATACTAGGCTCCAAGGTTTTCCTGCCATTCCTTTAATAACGGAATCAATTTGAAACGGTGTTGTGAAATTTTCGCTTCCTGTAGGATTGCCTTTCAAGTATCCTCCATAATTAGGCTCGGATATAATATCTTCAAACTTATATATCTTTGTATGTCCCGTTTGATTTCTGTTGTACTTGAGCTGAGGAAAACTTCCTTTTAAAACAATATCAATAGCGTCAATATTCTGATTGCTACAACCTATAAATACACTTGTTGACACACCATTGTTAATAAAAGCGACCGAAACGGGTATATATGCAGAATACAAACTTATATACAGTTTTGTCATTATTTCCCAAATCGGTTTTTCTTCACTAATCCAACGACTGGAAATTTCAGCAATCCTTAAATAGTAAAAATTAGACGCGGAGTGGTGCGTATCTATAGGTTGCGCCACTTCGCTTAACAACATTTCAGATAGCATATTGAAATACTTTCGCGTAATCTCTTTGCTATTATTTTCAATTTGTAATCTGTCCATTTACTTTTCTTCCTTTTTGTTTAAAAATGTTGTTCAAAATAATGCTTATGATAAAGGCGAAGGGTGTGATTTCATAAATAAAGTTATAAAAAAGTTCACCTTAGCTTGATCAAAAGCCGAACAAGTTCACTATAACCATTGTAATTATGAATGAAAACAGTAATGTTCCTACAAATGGGAATTTCATTTGCTTTTTTGATGTTAATCGTATCAGTAAACCAATTTTCGTTAACATCATAAGTAAATACAGAACGGATAAGAGAACAAAAACGATTAGCCATGTAATAGAAAAACTCTTAATACTTTCCAAAAAATTTCCGCTGGAGTTTGCAGAATAAACTACCATAACAATAGCGGCCATTAGCAAAAGTATACTGTAGATGATTGCTGTTACTGAGTGTTGAAATTTAATTTTACTTTGGTAACCGGTATTGATAACACATACTTTAGATGCCATCAAAACTCCGTTTTTATATTTACCTTCAACCTCAACTTCGGAATTATCTGTTATCTGCATTCCGCCTGCAATCGTCCCATGTACATTAACAGGAATATCAACATATTGGGAATAGCCCATAGCGTCCTTTCCGTTATCAATACGGAGAATAAAGCGGTGCAAAATATCTTCAAATCTTTGCCTATAAAATATTGCATCAATAAGTTTATGGATAAATAATCGGCGATAAGTACCATCTTCTTTGCCGGAACTACTGTATTGTGATACTTTCCCTGTTACTGAAGTTATACCAGTTCTCTTCTTTTTATTGTTAATTGTAACGTTACTGGCGTTATTATTCATAACGGAAACAGAGTTTTTAGAACTATTAGTGGAAGGTAAACTATTATTACTTTGATTTTTCGGTTGATATGTAGTCGCATTAGAAAAAGTATGGTTGCTATTAGAGCCAAGATTCGAAAAAGTTGTATTGGGAGACTCCGTTTCTGTAAATGTCGGTTTTTTCTGCATAATCGGTAGTTTGGGTCGTCCTGAAATAGATTCAGGCTCAATAAACTCCATATCCAAATTGCTTTTACAAACGGGACATTGTGTTATTGAAAAATCTTCAGTATATGGATGTCCGGCACATTTGTTACAGTATTTTATAAGCATAACATTTTTCACCTTTTATAGAGTATTGTTGATTACTATGATATGTATAGAGATGATTTATTTAACTAACATATTTTATTATTGAGTGATGTTTTACCCAAAATGCGTATTGAGGCAATAAATATAAGAAATCATACATATAGTGGTTTTATATTCTTATTTGCCCAATTTACCTCCGGATGTTCCCTTTCCAAAGAATCCACTACCGAATGATCCACTACCGGATGTTCCGTTGTTGGAGTTACCGGCGCCAAATTGATTGTTTCCACTTTGATTGAAACCAATGGTCTTAACCTCGGGAATCGGCTGGAGCGTCGGAGGAACGCTTTCATTTTGTATTTTTATAATGGCACTTGCAAGCATAGTTATAAAATCCGTATAATCAAATTGCTTTCCGTGTTTTAGTTCATATAAGCGCTCTCCGCCTGTTAGTTTTAAAGCTGTTCGGCGATCATATCCGGGTACGCCAAGCATCCAAAACACAAGCGTTCCGTCTTTTTTCATTTTTTCAATTTCTCTGGCGGCTGCTGTTACACTTCCGCCACATCCATCGGAAATTAATACAATATGAACCATTTTGAATAAATTGTTGTCAAGTTTTTCTTTTGCTTTCGTTATAGCGGAATCGAGAGCAGAACCAAGATTTGTCCCACCGTCTGCAGATAGAGAAACGGGAGTATAGTTTGCCAAAGGCCTCCAGTCTGAAACGAGGCGCACAGAACTTGAAAAAGCCATAACGGCTATTTCAATATTAGTTTTTGCAAAATTGTTGTTGGCGGAAACGTCGCCGGGGAAACGGTTAATTGCATCGTTCAAGCTGATAATATTATTGCCGCTCATAGAGCCAGATTCATCCAGCAGAAATAGAACTGCTGCGTGAGTAGCAGAAACAGTTACTTCTTGACCTACAGTTCTAATACCCGTATCCGAATCGTTAAGACCTATAAATTTCATAATATCTCCTTCTTTGTAAATTAAGAATCAATTTTACTGTTTATATTGGTTATCAAAAAAACCGTGGTTTTCATTATTGGAATTACCATTAAACAAGTCATTATTGTTTCCGTTGTTTGTCCCTTTACCGAATACCCCCCCTATATTTTTATCTGAATTATTAATGTCAAGCACTCCGCTATTTCTATTATCTTTGTTAAACAAGCTGGCAGATCCGTCACTTTCATTGTTAACAACTGCTTCGCCAATTTGTTTAATGCCAGTGAGTGACTGTTCTTCCATACCCAGTTTATTTACATTAAAGGTTCCTGTATTAACAACAGGTGGATTATTATCAATAATGACTCCGGCTGGTTTCTTTTTCTTAATTAATATCGTTCCTAAGGTCAATGACCAAAGCACATCAAAGACTAATCTGAGAAAGGCCGATGGCACACCGACAGAGTTGCCGACTTCCAATATCAATGCTGCCAAGAAGCATATAATTGCGGAAAAGACATAAGCCATTTTGCCGAAATCGTTATTTTCGGAACAAAGCATCATCTTTAATAAAGACCAAATCAACGCCATTATTAAAAGAAAGAAAACACGCAAGAAAGCATATAAGCCATCATTTTTATATACGATTCTCTCGGAAAGCAAATTTCTGTCTACATTGTAATCAACCGCTTTAGTAAATTCAGCTCCGAGGGAAGTTACGTCAGTGCAAAGCACATACACACCTCCGGTAGATTCGGCAATTTTTTTTAATAAACTTTCAGAACTGCCAATCATACCGATAGAACTAATGCTAATCATTCTCTGCCTGCATTTTCTTGCTATATTGTGTAACCCAAAGGAAGTGCTGCCGCCATCGCTTACAAGTAGTATTTTTGGGTATTCACCGGCATTTTGTATTGTTCCGTTTTCCAAATCACATAAAACATCATTTATGCTGGAAATAATCTCGGTGCCACCGTAAGAAGAAAAAGCCAAATCCTGATCTGTGAGTTCTGATTGATATGCTTTCATGTTCCTCAGCTGATGAGCGTTTTCAGAAAAACTATAAACAGCAAAAGGAAGTTCACTATTTTTCATTACATCATTCACGGCTTGAATTCTGTAATTCTCACTACCCTCCATTGAACCGGAATCGTCAATTAAAAAGATCAATGAAGTTGGTTCCGGAATATCTGTGTTTCCAAGTTCATATAGAAACTCAAAGGTTCCTGTCAACAGAGAAAAAACTAATAGCACAACCAAAAAGATTATTCCCGAAGAGTGAATTTTCCTTCGAAAAACATCCGAAGGAAGCTTTTTCATCAAAATAATGATTAAAGCAACAAAAAGGAATGCAAACAAAATAATAAAGTATAATGAAATTCCCAAAGGAGTAAACAACCTGTCGGTAAGTCCTTTAAAAAGTATTTCGCCAGTTATCCATGCCACTATTCCGGTTACTATTGAAACAACTAAATATACTGTTAAAACAAGCCATTTTTTTGTTTTCAGCGTTTTCTTTGACATTAACTGTCACCTCTGAATTTTGATGTTGATTCGATAAGTCCCGCCACATACAAGAATAGTGTGTGACGGGACCATCTTTACATTATTGATATAAAACTATGTGAAAAGTTTTGCCATTAGTCTAAATCCGGAACCAGCATACCGTCACCAACTTCAACAAAGTGATTTAAAGACTCAATTACTTTGTTGACATTATCAATAATATCTTTTCCGTGATTTACCGTTGTAGGATATCCGTATGTATTCTGGTATCTTGACAGGCCGAATTTTCTATATACGTCTTTATAAATCTTCTCCATATCGTAGTCATTAAATGCATCGGAATCCATGGCTGTTTTAAGCGGCTCAAGGATATCGGTTTTCCAGTCCGGCATAGCTTGCTTTGTCGTAAGCTGCTCCGGGGATAATAATTGGTCAGTTACTTGGAACGGTGCGTAAGCAGACTGGATGCGCTTTTGCATAGAATCATTAGCCTCTATTGCTGAACAAAATGCTGAAATCTTTAAGAAGGATTCTAACTGTTTGTCCAGATCCAAGGTGAAACCGTTACTGCAATTAAGTAAATCTTCCGTCTGACCGGTAGGCGCTTTACAAATAAGATGTCCTTTATCTGTAAGAATCCAACCGAGTTTATATGCAGCAAGATAATATCCGATGAGTTTTGTCATACCTTGCTCACGACGCAATGCATTTTTTATGCGTTCTATTTCTCCGAAGAAATCTTTTTCTTCATAGAATTTTGCTTCAGCACGAACCTTGTTCAAGACAGTCATATCCATACGGACTAAGCGTTCAAGGTTTGAAATCTCGTACTCAAATTCTGGCTTTTTTGCCTGTACGCCGGCAAAGTTACTATTAATAACGCTTATGTTAGTATCAAGATACTGTTCTGTCAGATAGTAGTTTTTGTTATGATGTTCCTCTTCGCCAAGAGCTTTTACTGCATCAATCCAAGTGGGCAAAGCATCAGGACCTTCACTTACGATATCATGAGCTCTTAGCATTTCTGCTAACTTATCAATCGTCTTATTCATAAGAATATCAACAGTTAACTGCTCGTCTCCAACGTAGTCACTCTTCTTGAGAATAACCAATTTATACCGAGCGTTTTCGCCGGGATTATTTTCAGGCAGATAGAGATATCCGCCTTCAAGTGCTGATTTTACGAGAGAACGAACCTCTTCAAAAACCATTTTGTCATGATTTCCTCCCGGATGCTGATCAGGAGATATCGGTTCGACTGCCATTGTCACGCTGAAGTACTGATCGGCATCAACACCGTAAAGCTCCGGCATATTCTCTTGCCAGCAACCTGTAACCTCATCTCCGTGACGACCTGCCATTGTTGCATAATTTGTTTCGGATGAAAAATAACGCAAAGCATAGTCACGCATTCTGTATACAAAAGGAAGTGGGAACGGACCAGCATTTTTGAAAAGTGCTATTTCTGTTTTTGGATTACCAAAAGCGTTTGAATCTGCACAATGGAATGCGCCATTTGTTGGCAACATATTGCTCAGAATGTTGTTTAATCGTGGTAAATCGCTAATTGAAATTATTTCTATTTGACTGTCAAATACGCTGGATACTTCTGGAGATACAGAATATTTTATCATACTGCCACGGTTTAATTCGGAATATATTTTTTCTGCAACAATTTGAAGTGCTACATCACGTTCGTTAGGATTGTTGTCCCAAAAATTATTTAGATCAGCTAAAGTTATTTTTCGATTTTCACCGGGTTGAAGTACTTTGGCTTTAAATATATTAGGATCGCAGTAAATCATTACAAGGAATTTTTCAAGCATACCACTAATCAATGGATCTGTGACTGTTTTGAAAACTTCGCGAATTTTATTTACAGCATTGGTAGCAGCCCTTTCTTGGTCATCATCAGACGCCAAGGCTTCCCAGTAGCCGCGATAATTAGTTCCAAATAACGTTGAGAAAAGTCCTTGCTCAGCATCAATTACTTCCTGATTGTTTAAATAGCCTTCAAAAAAGCCTTCAAACAGTTCACTATTTGCTAGTGCATTATCAATGTTGAAAGCGTCCACACAGAAAACAGAACCGTAGCCGTTTTTTTGTAACGTTGAATGCATAAATCGATTGGCATCTTCATTTACAATCTCTTCAATAGCTTTCATTATCGGCACATAGGTTTCAAATGTCTTGTTATTCAATTCAACAAGTCTTGTTTCAATTGTGTTAAGAACAACCGGCATTGCCTGTGCATATAACTGATACTCATATTCAGATTTGGAATAAGCCTCGCAAAGGTCAACCATTCTTACTGTTTCAGCATCAGTAACATGTATATCTTCTGCAAGCTCATTCTTATAATTTGTCATTGATGCTTCTGCTAAATCACGTGCATTTTGCAATAGCTGAAGCTTCCCGGGTAATTCAACTGTTAAATTATGAACGCGATCAATAAGTCCGGCTACCGAACCATCCTTCATTCCGGACATAAATACAATTGCTCCATAAGGACCGACAAGATTCCAAAGAGCGGCATTGTTAAACAGATTTGTTTCTATTAAACCGTTGTATGTATCCCAAATTCTGTTCATATCTGCGTTTGCATTCGAAATTGCATTGTTTGCTATTTCTCTTGCCTTATTCACTGCCGCAGAAGCGTCACACTTGACTCTCAGTGCTTCCGGTTGTGGATATGCGGCAGAATTTTCCTCGATACGAAAACTGAAATTGTGCCAGCCGTTCAGTGCATCAGCAGTTGCATAGACTTTTTCGAGAGAATCCAGTCCGCATGTTTGTGCAAACTGTTCTATATCGCCATTTCCTATACTGTTGATTGCTTTGAAAAACTTATTGTGAAGCAAATCATTAAGAATAAGATTTATACAATAAGCCGCCATTTCGTTGCGCGGAATATATATGGATTTATAATCAAACGAAGCATAATTATAGTGCATGGAAACGGGGTGATTTGTATACTTCATTTTTGAGGACTCTCCGTATATACCGGCACCCTGTCTATTTGGATCATTTGACTTTCCAATATTATTATTGCCCCAAGTATCAATAACGCCTTTTATATTACACAGATTGCTAAGAATATTCTGGGTGTTTTCGCCGTCTATTTTAGCAGATTCACGGAACAAGTTTAAAAGAGAAATTGCTGTTGCGCCAATGATATCACTCTCTGAGCTATTGGTATCCGTTTCTGAAATAAAGAATACGTATTCACGATCAAATATTGGTAATTTCGATTCGAGCTTTGTCTCCATGTTTCCATTTATATCAATGGGTGTATTGAGTGGGAGCGAATATACAACGTGATCTCCGTAACCCACACTCATAAAATAATCCAGTTCTTTCATTGAGGCGTAGCCGTTTCTCTGCAGTATATCCCAAATAGCAGGAGTAACAAACGTTTCGTTTCTCTGTACGTCAGGCGTATAGAAAACACCAAATACAGAGTTGTTTGGATTGTCCTTGGCAAGCTCGCGTACCATATAAGAAATATCAATGAAAGTGCCGCTGCCCGTTCCGCCGGAAATACCTGCTACGATGATAATCTGCATTCCTATGCCGCCTGCACCGCCTCCCATAGCATTAATTCGTTGTGCTATCCTTGAACGAAGTTCACCATAGGCAGGACCGCCGCAAAGCATAACCTTTCCCACGGTGCGTCGCTGTTGCGCACCTTGATTAGTGATTGGATAAGGTGGCACTTCATTATGCACAAATGAGTTAATATAAGGTGATCTCGGAAACTGTAAAAGATGTTGTACTTCAGGAGAATAAAGAGAATACATATCCGCACGGTCAATGTTTCCACCGTTCAGACTATCGATTTTATTAAAGCAGCGTATATCTGTATCAATAGCTAACCATGATAGCCTGCCTTGGTCGTCAAAGTCTCTGCGATATACGCCGACAAGTTCATTGACTGTTTTGCAGCCCAGACCACCGATACCTATAACAAGTATCCTGCTGTTAGCTTCGATTTCGGACTTTGCAGCTCCGGTTATAATTCCGCCGCCCTGTGAACAGAGTTCGGCAAGTCTTTTTTTTGCTTCAGCTTGAGTAATTGGCATAAAAATCCCTCCGTTTTTTGATTTATAAATTATTTTATTTTATTGAAAAGAGCAGAACTAACTCCGTTCAAGTTCAACGCTTACACGAATGCCCTTCTTAACATCCGATTTGTTATCGGTAATAACATTGAAATCCAACAAAACAATGCCTTTTTGATAATAGGGGAGTTCCGCTTTATTCTTGGCGAGGTGTGGATTATTCATTGTTATTCCTTGTTTTTTTAATATCTTCTTATCAATTTTTAATGTTGCACCGCTTTTACCACCTATTGTGCCAATTAGATACATCTTCGAAGTGGCAACGCGCACGCTGCTCAATCGCTTTTCAAGTTCTTGCGCAACTGTAAATTGCTCACCCGGTAATTGGCGTTTCAGATAGTCGTACAAGTCTCCGTAATAGCCTTCAAGAATTGCTTCGACAGTAGTTTTTTTAATGCGTTTTCCACCGAAATCATAAGCGCCGTTAAATCGATTAATGGCCTCCAGTTCGGAATTAACTTTAGTGCCACCAAAAATGCTTTCTTCCGGTTCGATTGAAGTTTGAGAATTGCCAAAGACATTGGCAAACTGCGCATTTGAATTCTGCGAGTTCCCAAAAACTCCGTTTTTATCAAGCGATGCATTTTGCGTACTGCCAAAAACTCCGGAATTCGTCTGGGGAGTTGCGGTTGTGCTTTGATTTGAGTGAGTGTTACCAAACAGCCCTCCAAGCGAAGAAGAACTGTTTTGTGTGCTGCCGAACACTCCGGATTGTGTTGGAGTGGAGGCAGGATTGGTGTTTCCTTTTTCTACAATAATAGGATTGATGTTTTGCTTAATGTTACTTTTTGAAAGTTCGTTGCTGCCGTTCTGGTTTATATAACAAAAGCCGTTTGAGTCTTGTCTGAAGTATCCGGCAGCATCTATTTCGCCGTCAGCAACTATACATATGCGTGCTTTGCCAAAAAGATGGATTCTGGCACGAAAAGCAGAGACAGCCAAAAGCACAACAAATAAAACTATTAATGCTATCGTCGAAATGATTCCTGCTACAGCAAGCGGATCATGCACTTTGACTTTAAATGAGGTTTCAACTGCGTTTCCTTGAGCGTCTTTGTATTGTATAGTTACAAGAGTTGAAGTCCATTTTTTTCCAGTGATTTCAATAACATCATCTTTTATTGAGATATCTGCTGCATCAGGTTCAGAGACGTTTAATACAGAAGCTTCTATTGCATCATTTTCGTCATCTTTTACATATTGGTAAATGTCATTTATCTCAATAGTTTTGTTTTTATTAACATCAGCGGTTTCAATATTTTTGACCAATTCAACCGGCTTATTACTTGAGGCGACAGTCAATGTGTCTTCACGGTAAACAGTATCCCAATCAAGTCTAATAGTTATATCATAATAACTGTCTTCTAAAATTGTAAAGTTTCCGACAAATGAGTAGCCTTCTCGGGTAAGCTCTATAGTTTTTTCATCATCCGGATTTGCTCTTGAAACCAAAACGGCCGTTGCGGATTTAACGGAGTCGTATATACCATCTTCCGTAATATCGGTTCCATCATATGTTAGCCGTGTTTTAATGCCAATTGAATCGTTGGTGTAAGCAACACCGTCAGGGTTCCCTTCAGGGAAAACCAATATGCTTGATAAATTCATTTTAAAATGTTCAAGCAGACCGACATGTATATCTTCGCCTTCTATTCCTTCAACAGTAAGCAGCCACGTTCCTGATTTAGGCATAATGATTTTTATACTTGCAGCAGTTGCATCTTTATCATATCTAACATTGCCTGAATTGCTCAGTGATATTTCAGTTCCTGAAGGATCATATAAATGCACTTTTCCGTTAGATATGGAATCGTTCTTTCCTCCTGCAATTCTTATGTTTGCCTCTACGACACTTGGGCTCACATCAATTTCACATTCATGGTAGCCGCCGTCTCCCGGTATTGTTGCAACTGTCTTATAATTTAAATCGCAGACATCAGCAAGAAACTCAATTAACAATTGCTCTATTTCAGATATACTGTTTATTGCTTTGAATTTTCCACTAGTATTTTGAGAAAGGTTTTCCAGTTTAATTAAGCCTTCTCCATTAGTTCCCATTGAACTGCTTCCGTCAGAAGTTGTATAGTCATATCCTACACAGTAAATGCGGCAATCATTGTTTTTGGCCCACTGTATTGCAGTTGCTTCATTATCATTGCATTTAGAAAGAGCCAAATCATTATTATCAAAATCATTTACACCGTCTGTGAAAAGAATAATGGCTTTTTCACGGTCTCCGTTTGATTCAGTGTTTAACAATTCAGTTGCTGCATATACCGCATTACCTATTCCGGTTCCGCCTTTATAGTTGATTGATGAAACCGCAGTACGAATAGTTTCCAATCCCGAAAAATCTTCAAGTCCAATCAACGAAGGCTTTTTTTGCTCGTTTTGTGTAAGCACAGTTGGGTATTCATTAAAACTGATTATTGCGACTCTGCTATCTTCAGCCGGCATCATATTAACAAGCATTCTAACTGCGTCAAGAGCGGTTCGTTCTTTGTCTGAAAATAGCATTGACCCGCTAGAATCGACAACAACTACTAAATCAAGGGGTTTATATTGCTTTTCCTGTTGTATATCATCTGCAAATGCACAAAAAAATGTTGGTACCAATATGCTTAAAACCAGTAAAAATAACAGCGATTTTATTAGCTTTTTCTTCAACACGTTCACCTCGTATTCTTTCAATAAACAAAAAATGGAAAGCACTCTCAATATATGTATAATAATATCATAAATAGAATAATAATGTCAACAATTACTAATAAAATCTCGCCCAATTATAGTAATTTAAGCAAGGAATTAGTTATGTTTAAAGGAATCTGGATGTCAACTAAAGCTTGAACTTATTCTAGTTTAACTATTTTCGGATTCACAATATCAAATAATTCAATAGTCTTTTCAAACATTGTGGAGTTATACTTATTTGAGTTTTGTTCTAATTCACTATAGTATAAAAAAACAATGTCCAACTCTTCAAGGTTTTGTATATTTAGCAGAACACTTGACGGATACATAAATACTAAACTATTACACTTCAAAAATGGAATTAAAACCTCATAAGGTATGTCGGGAGAAATTTCAATAGAATTATTAAAAGCATACTGCGAAGTATCACGCGGGTGTTTTTTTACAATAATGCTCTTATAATTATTATCTAAGTATTCTACAGTTTTTTTCTGATATTTTTGATAATCTGTGTCAAAATCACTCAAAGGAGTTGTGAACAGAATAACATCATATTCACCATTTTGTAAATTTGAAACATCACCGTATGTTGCCGATATAATTCTTTCAAAAATATTTTTATTTGTTTTTTCAAAATCATAAAGCTGGTTAATGGCTTTATAATCTCTATATATCATTTTTTCAGGTCGACTGGAATACTTTACACAGTTTTTTGTGGTTCTCAAAGGGTATTTACCGTTAGGATTTGAATAGCCCATAATTGCCATAAAAAAACACATTACTTCGCCAAACCTGATTCTATTATGTTTAATGTTTGAATATTTTCTGTCTAAATAATCAATTGTACCGTCCTCAAATATTGAAACGTTAAATATTCCGCTTTTTGCAAGACTTATAAACGAGCCGGTAACAGTTTTTAAATCACCTTCAACAGAAACTTCGTCATAGTCGTTAATGTTAACGAGAGAAGCGATTAGCTTGTTGCAAAAGATGTTTCTTTTCCCAATACAAGCATAGAAAAGCATTTTTAAAAATCTCATAATTCTTTTTGCGACGGAATCATCTTCATAAACTTTTTCACAGGACAATACTTTTGAAAACATTCCGGACTGGTTGCACTTTTTGATTATCTGCTCAAAAGAGACCCCGTCGGTCAAACATAGTGCATCCCACTCTTTTTCATATCCATAAGTACTATAGTACCAGATGAATTCCGATAAGCTTTGTGGATTAATTATAACAGCCAACCCTTTTTTCATAAATAGTTCACGTCCTTTAATAACTATATATTTGAATTTAACACATACAGCGTTTTTTTGTCAACATAGTTTCTGCAATGATATCGAGTTATTGACACGTTAATTTTTTTATCGTATAATTTATCTAATATATTTTAAAATGAGGATTATGTATGTTTAATTTAGAAGAATTCATTAGTCAAAATGTTACTAAAAGAAATAAGAGCCTTTTTAATGACGATATAGAAAAGAATAATGAAGAACTGAAAAGCAGTATTTGCGGCAAATCCGTATTGGTTATCGGTGGCGCAGGAAGCATAGGCTCGTCATTCATCAAGGCGGTTTTGCCATTTCACCCATCCTCACTTGTCGTGGTTGATATTAATGAAAACGCTCTTACTGAGCTGACGAGGGATCTGAGAAGCACTGATGGCTTATTTGTGCCGGAAGAATATATAACATATCCCATTGACTATGCTTCAAAGACATTTGAAAAAATGTTTAAAGCAAGAAAAGGGTTTGACATTGTTGCTAATTTTTCGGCTCATAAGCATGTGCGTAGTGAGAAAGATATCTTTTCGGTTGAAGCAATGTTATGCAACAATGTTATAAATGCACAGAAATTACTGGAGGCACTTTGCCAATATCCGCCCAATACATATTTTTGCGTTTCAACTGATAAAGCTGCAAATCCTGTTAATATTATGGGCGCAAGTAAGCGGATTATGGAAGATTTGATTTTTTCTTATTCTGATAGATTTGAAGTGAAAACAGCTCGTTTTGCCAATGTTGCGTTTTCAAACGGTTCATTGCCTGCCGGATTCTTAGAAAGAATTAACAGAGCTCAGCCGCTAAGTACCCCAAACGATGTCAAGCGTTATTTTGTTTCCCCGAAAGAAAGCGGTGAAATCTGTATGCTTGCTTGTGCTTTGGGCAGAAACAGAGAAATATTTTTCCCAAAACTTGCCGAGGAGCAAATGATGGGGTTTGACACAATCGCTGTTATGCTGCTTGAAGAACTGGGATACAAGGCGTTGGAATGTTCTTGTGAAAAAGAAGCTTTTGAGGCTATTAAAGCAGTAAAAGGCGGAAGTGACAAATACCCCATTCTGATATCTGCTTCTAATACTTCAGGAGAAAAACCTTACGAAGAGTTTTTTGTGGACGGTGAATCTGTGGATTTCAACCGTTTTGGTTCGTTGGGCGTTATTACTGACAAACAGATTACCGAGGCGGAGAGAATAAAAACACTTTGTAGTAAACTTGTTGAAGAATTTGATGCGGAACAACCTTCAAAGGAGAGAGTTGTGCAAATATTATCCGACTATCTTCCGAATTTCAAACATATCGAAACAGGAAAATCATTGGATTCAAAAATGTAGTATTTGTTAAGAGGTAGAATATGCAGAATATACCATTATCAATTCCGAATTTTGAGGGAAACGAAAAAAAATATGTTGATGATGCAATTCTTCAGGGTTGGGTTTCAACCGGCGGGGCATATATAGATAAATTTGAAGAACAGCTTCAAGAGTTCTTAAATGCACCTAAAGTCGTTGCATGTCAGAGCGGCACATCGGCTCTTCATTTGTCTTTGATTGAATGCGGAGTTCAGCCGGGTGACGCTGTTATTGTTCCTGCGTTGACTTTTATTGCCGCAGTAAATCCTGTTAAATATCTTTTTGCAAGTCCGGTTTTTATGGATTGTGATGATTCATTATGTATGGATCCTGTTAAGCTTAACCGTTTTTGTGAGGAAGAGTGTGTTTTTCTCGATGGGCAGCTTATTTTAAAACAGAGCAAAAAAACTGTTAAAGCCATAGTCATTGTTCATGTTTTCGGGAATATGGCAGATATGGAAAGTATAATGAAAATAGCTAAAAAGTATAACCTGAGTGTGATTGAGGATGCGACCGAAGCCTTGGGAACGCGTTATGTTTCAGGAAAATACTTTGGAAAAATGGCGGGCACAATCGGTGAATTCGGTGCATTTTCGTTTAACGGAAATAAGATTATCACAACGGGAGGCGGCGGAGCTGTAACCGCTTCAAATATTGAAAAAGCAAAACACATAAAGTATTTATCCACCCAATCAAAAGATGATCCCGTATTTTATTTACATAATGAAGTAGGATACAATT
Source organism: uncultured Eubacterium sp. (assembly GCA_905234495.1). Taxonomy (GTDB): domain Bacteria; phylum Bacillota; class Clostridia; order Oscillospirales; family Acutalibacteraceae; genus Eubacterium_R. Next base: position 145,150 of record CAJOHE010000008.1, read on the forward strand.
ACAGAATGACTAATGTCCAGGCGGCCATAGGTGTGGCTCAAATGGAAGAGTTGAACGAGTTTATCAGCAGAAAACAGTTAAACTACGATAAGTATTCAAAACTATTTGATGGTTCTGAATATGTAACACTTATGAAATTCAGAGAAGAAACAGAGTCTAACTGTTGGTTCTATTCTTTATGTATAAATAGAGATTTGATAAAAACTCAGCTTAAAGACATAATTGCGATTCTTCAGCAAAAAGGAATCCAAACGAGAGCTATTTGGGGACTGATTAATGAGCAAAAGCCGTATGTAAACGATATAGCGTATCGTATTGAAAGAGCAAAGAAATATGCAGATAGCGTCATTAATATTCCGTCAGGTACGCAACTAACGGAAGATCAAATAACATATGTGGCAAATGAAATTAATAATCTTATGAGGGAATTAGCAAATGGTTAGTATTGATTCTTTTATTGGCGACAAAGAATTATCCGTATCCGATGCTATGCGTCTGATTGATAATAATTCATACGGAATACTTTTTTTAACAAGCGATAATAAAGAACTTCTGAGCTGTATTACCGACGGGGATATTCGAAGATACTTGTTATCCGGCGGCAAGACAACGGATAAAGCTTTAGAAGCTTCAAATAAAAATCCGCGTATTGCAAAAAGCTTTGAAGAGGCGAAAAGAATATATCATAAAAAGAACACTATTGTTGTGCCGGTTGTTGATGAAAGCGGCAGAGTCATAGATATGTATTTCGGGGAAACGGTTGAAGAGAACACCGAAAAGTGCAATCTGAATATTCCTGTTGTTATTAATGCAGGCGGAAAAGGAACGCGTTTAGACCCATTTACAAGAGTTTTACCGAAGCCGCTGATTCCTGTGGGCGATTTGCCGATTATTGAGCACATAATGAAGGAGTTTAAAAGCTTTGGCTGTAATGACTTCAGCATAATTGTCAATTATAAAAAGCAACTCATTAAAGCCTACTTCAGCGAAAGTGAAAACAAGTATGACATTGATTTTTACGATGAAGAAAAACCGCTTGATACCGGCGGCGGTCTTTCTCTATTGAAAGGAAAAATCAACTCAACATTTTTCTTCACTAATTGCGATATCCTTTTGAAATCAAATTACGAAAAGATGTTGCGATTTCACAAAGAAAATGAGAATGTAATTACTATGATTTGTGCCGATAAAACCGTAACCATTCCTTATGGGGTCATTAAAACAGATGAAACCGGAAAAATTAATGAAATGCAGGAAAAACCGGAGTTCTCATTTTTGACAAATACCGGAATGTATATAGTCGAACCGAAGGTGTTAAACGATATTGAAAAAGAGGTTCCGATATCTTTCCCGGAAATAATAGAAATGCAAAAAGCAAAGGGCAGAAGAGTTGCGGCGTACGTCGTTCACGAAAGTGAGTGGATGGATATGGGTGAACTGTCCGGCCTTGAAAAAATGCAAAACAGTTATACTAGTTTATTGTGGTGATATGATTTGAAGAAGATTCTACTGATTGGCGGCGGCGGACATTGTTGTTCTGTTATTGATACAATAAAAGAGAATAATGATTATCCCCAAATTGCTATTGTTGATAATAAGAATTTAGACAGCGTTAACGGTGTGCCTGTAATCGGCACGGATTCCGATTTGGAAAAGCTGTTTAACGATGGTTGGACAGAAGCTTTTATAACAGTGGGAAGCGTTGGCGATGTTTCTGCAAGAAGAAATATTTATGTTCAGTTGAAAAAAATAGGCTTTTCTATTCCAAGTATTATTGATAAATCCGCGCTTATTTCGGCTACAGCCGATATTGAAGAAGGAGTTTTTATCGGTAAAAGAACAGTTGTGAACTTTAATTCGGTGATAGAAAAATGTGCTATTATTAATACAGGAGCTATAGTTGAACATGACTGTAAGATAGGGGAGTTTTCGCATATAAGTTGCAATGCAACTCTTTGCGGAAATGTTTCGGTTGGGAAAAATACGCATATTGGCGCTTCAACAGTAGTAAAACAGCAAATAAAAGTAGGTGAAGATACAATAATCGGAACGGGCAGCAATGTCGTAAAAAATGTGCCTGATAACAGTCTTGCGTACGGTAACCCATGTGAGGTGATAAAATGTCTGTAATGATTATTGCCGAAGCCGGAGTGAATCACAATGGCAGTTTAGATACAGCTAAAAAAATGGTGGATGAAGCAAAGCGTTGCGGTGCAGATATAGTTAAATTCCAGACGGCTAGATTAGACTCACTTGTTTCGAAATCAGCAAAAATGGCTGAGTACCAAAAAACTAATACGGGCACGAATGATACTCAAAAAGAACTGCTGAAAAGCTTATTGTTATCATACAACGATTTCAGGGATTTATATAATTACTGTAATGAAGCAGGGATTAAGTTTCTATCCACACCGTTTGATGTGGAAAGCATTGCTTTTCTTGACGAACTCGGTTGTGATATCTGGAAGATACCTTCCGGAGAGATTACCAATCTTCCGTATCTTATCAAAATTGCTCAAACCCAAAAGCCTGTAATAATGTCTACAGGAATGAGCACTCTTCAAGAGGTATCTGAGGCGATAAGAGCCCTTAAAGAAAATGGTACAAATGAGCTAACTCTTTTACACTGCACTACCGAATATCCTGCGGCGTATGAAGATGTTAACCTGAACGCTATGCTGACATTGAAAAAAGAGTTCGGGTGTCCTGTTGGTTATTCCGACCACACAAAGGGCGTGGAAATATCTGTCGCGGCAGTTGCTATGGGTGCAACTGTGATTGAAAAGCATTTTACATTAGATAAGAATATGCAGGGACCTGACCATAAAGCAAGTCTTGAGCCCGATGAGCTTCTTCATCTTGTTAAGTCTATTCGCAATGTTGAGACAGCGCTTGGAGATGGCTTCAAAGCACCTTCAGAGGCTGAACTGAAAAATATTGAAGTGGCAAGAAAAAGCATAGTTGCATTAAAAGCGATAAATAAAGGCGAGTTGCTGACGGATAAAAATATTACGACAAAGCGACCCGGTTGCGGCATCAGTCCTATGAAGTGGTTTGATGTTCTAGGTACTGAAGCAATAAAAGATTTTGATGAGGATGAATTAATAGAAATATGAAAACTATAGCTGTAATAACATCTACACGTGCTGAGTTCGGGCTGTTATGCCCAGTTATAAACGAGCTGAGGAAGTTCGAGAGTGATAGTTTTAAAACCGAATTAATTGTAACAGGAACTCATTTATATGAAGAGTATGGCTTGACAATTAATGAGATAAGAAAACAAAACATTCGTATAGATGAAGAAATTATGATACCTGTTAATTCGGTGGATGCTTGTGATATTTCTAAAAATCAGGCTGAGGCGCTGGTTAAATTCACAAAGTTGTTTTATAAAAAACGTTATTCAGCTATACTTATTCTTGGCGACAGGTATGAAATGCTTGCTGTGGCAATAGCGGCAGTTAACACCAAAACCCCCATATTTCATATTAGCGGCGGCGATATTTCCGAAGGTGCCATTGATGATTGTATTCGCCACTCAATTACTAAAATGAGTTATCTTCATTTCCCTTCCAATGAAGAGAGTCGGAAAAGAATTATTCAACTTGGCGAAGCTCCTGAAAGGGTTTTTAACTTTGGCTCTACAAGTATTGATAATATAATTAATTCCGCGACGCTTAACAAACAAGAGGCATTGGACAGCGTCGGTGTTAATGCTGATAGATATGCGTTATGTACATATCATCCCGCCACATTGGAAAACGAAAGTCTTGAAGAATTGGTGTCGAATCTGTTAAATGCTTTAAGATTATTTCCGGATATTCATTTTATTATTACAAAGGCAAATGCTGATGAAGGCGGAATAATCATAAATAAACTGCTTGATAGCGCAGAAAAAGAAATACCTAATATCAGTGTGTTTTCGTCGCTTGGAGTGAACCGTTATCTTTCTCTGATGAAGTATTCGGAATTTGTTGTAGGCAATTCTTCAAGCGGTATTATTGAAACCCCTGCATTTCATATCCCAACCGTCAATATCGGAATAAGGCAAAAAGGCAGGTTGCAAACAGAAAGCATAATTAATTGCGATACGGATACAGAATCAATAGTAAACGCCATAAAAAAAGCTTTAAGCAGCGATATGAAACAGAAATGCAAAAGCGTTGTTTCACTCTACGGAGACGGAACTGCCGCTAAGCGTATTGCGGATAAATGCTTTGAAGTAGTTAATAAAGGAAATATATCTTTGTGCAAAAAGTTTTACGTTCTTTCATAATAATTATTATTTAATATCAATAATCAGTTTGAATTATTAAGTTTGAGGTCCACGGATGAAAAACATTGCAATTATTACAGCTCGAAGCGGTTCAAAAGGATTGCCTGACAAAAACATAAAACAACTAAATAGTTTGCCTTTAATTGCGTATAGCATAAAAGCCGCAGCAGATTCCGGAGTGTTTGATACAATAATGGTATCAACTGACAGTGATGAATATGCTGAGGTTGCAAAAAGATTTGGGGCACAGGTGCCGTTTTTGAGAAGTAAGGATAATTCTGACGACAATGCAAGTTCCTGGGATACAGTTATTGAAGTGTTAAACAATTATGCCAAAATGAATATGCGTTTTGACACTATGTGTTTGCTTCAGCCAACTTCGCCGTTGAGAGAAGCAGATGATATTGTCAATGGCTATAATCTCTTCAATGAAAAGAATGCAGATTCGGTTACTGCTGTATGTGAGACTGACCACAGTCCGCTCTGGTGTATGCAACTGGACGACAGTTTATCTTTGAAAGAATATAATAAAAAATCTCTTGATTTGCCAAGACAAAAACTTGCCAGATATTTCAGAATAAACGGAGCGCTGTATATTCGAAAAATAGACTATTCTGACAATACAATTAAACTGTTGAAGAATAATGACTATGCCTACATTATGCCCAAAGAACGGTCGATTGATATTGATAACGAAATGGACTATAAAATGGCGGAATGGTTTCTTAACAGTAAATAAACAAGCAACTGCCCTGCGGGTTTGCAGGGCAGTTTTTATATCAGATACGGTCGGAGAGCCGACCGTATTTTGCCGGGATATATCTTTCTTGCGCTATTAGTATTCCCGAAAAAAATGTATTTATTAATCGGGCTACAGTTTCTTGACACTGTTTTAACATAGTGATATTATATTAAAAAAGGAGAAGTGATTTATGGGCCGTATTAGCAAAATATTGACACCGTTTCGCATAATTATTCTGGGCTTTGCCGGAATAATTCTTTTGGGCACAATATTACTGATGCTGCCTGTATCTTCATCAAACGGCGCTTTCACACCGTTCAGCGAGGCGCTCTTTACCGCAACGTCAGCCACCTGTGTGACGGGGCTCGTCGTTCACGATACCGCAAGCTACTGGTCGCTTTTCGGTCGTTCGGTAATACTGATTATGATTCAGATAGGCGGTCTCGGAATAGTAACGGTCGGTGCGTCCTTCTTCCTTCTTTCGGGAAGACGAACAACTCTTGTGCAGAGAAGCACGATGCAAAAGGCTGTGTCCGCCCAGAAGGCAGGCGGAATAGTCGGATTAATAAAGCTTATTATTCTGATAACATTTATTATTGAGCTTGCAGGCGCGCTGCTTCTTATGCCTTTCTTTATCACACAATACGGCGCAAAGGGAATCGGAATGGCTGTGTTCCACTCGATTTCAGCCTTCTGTAACGCGGGCTTTGACGTCATGGGCTCAAGCACGGGCGAGTATTCCTCGTTTACCTCGTTCACGGGAAACGCAGGTATAAACACCGTTGTGATGCTCTTAATCATCCTCGGCGGAATAGGCTTTCTGACATGGAACGATATCATCAAAAACAAGCTTCGCTTCAAGCACTACTCGCTTCAGTCAAAGATAATTCTTCTGACGAGTTTGGTGCTGATAGTCGTTCCCGCGCTTCTGTTTTTCTTTTTGGATTTGAAAGCGCTTCCGATGGGCGAGCGCGTACTGTCCTCGCTTTTCCAGTCGGTTACGACGCGTACGGCAGGCTTCAACACTATCGACCTCAACAGTATGACCTCAGCGGGAAAATCGGTTATGATTGTTCTTATGCTCATAGGCGGCTCGCCCGGTTCAACGGCAGGCGGTATGAAAACGACGACTATTGCGGTTCTGCTTGCAAACGCGCATTCCTGTTTCTTTCAGCAGGGCGACGTTCACTGCTTTAAAAGGCGTATCGACAGCGACACCGTAAGAACGGCATCAACGCTGCTTATGATGTACACCGTGCTTTGCTTCGGCAGCGCCTGCGTTATCAATATTTCCGAGGGTATTCCGTTCGGTCAGTGCCTGTTTGAAACCGCGTCGGCGGTGGGTACGGTCGGGCTTACGCTCGGTATCACAACGAAGCTCGGCATACTTTCCCGATGCGTTTTGATTGTGCTTATGTTTATCGGAAGAGTCGGCGGACTTACGCTTATCTACGCCGCTTTGAAAAAAGACAGTAATAAAAACTCAAAACTGCCGCTTGCAACAGTAACGGTGGGATAGGAGAAGAAAATGAAATCAATACTTATCATAGGACTCGGTCGTTTCGGAACACATCTTGCGGAAGAGCTCAGCCGCAGCGGACACCAGGTAATGGGCGTCGACAAAAAAGAAGAGAGAGTAAACGAGACAATGCGCTATCTGACAGACGCACAGATTGCCGACAGCACAAACGAGGAATTTCTCTCTGCGCTTGAGGTCAGCGATTTTGACGTGTGCGTTGTCACTATCGGCAAGGATTTTCAGAGCTCACTCGAAACAACAAGTATGCTAAAAGAGCTCGGCGCACCGTTCGTTGTATCAAGGGCTGCGTGCGACGCTCAGGCAAAGTTTTTGCTCAGAAACGGCGCTGACGAGGTGCTCTATCCCGAAAAGCAGCTTGCAAGATGGGCGGCTATCAAGTACGGCAGCAAAAATCTTCTCGACTATGTTGTGATTGACGACAACACCGCTATTTTCGAGGTGTCCGTTCCCGATTCGTGGATAGGACACAGCATAAGTCACATTGACGTAAGAAGAAAGCACGACATCAGCATTGTTGCCATAAAGCAGGACGGCAGGCTCAGCGGTTCGGTTTTACCCGACACGGTGCTGACAAGCGATATGAGCCTTCTGGTTATGGGCGATTACAAGTCCGTTCGCAAATGCTTCCATCTGTAAATAACAAAAAAGGCTCCCTTACATATGGAGCCTTTTTTGTTATTTCTTGTGCCGCAGGCACATATCGCATCCCGCAGGGATATATCGCGCACGAAGTGCATATCGCAAATTCCAAAGGAATTTATATCGCTTGTCCCTAAAACGCGACGCTTAGATCTAATTAATTGCGATTGCTTTTGCGTTGTGTTATAATTAATGTGTAATAATTTTTGGGTTATGAACAACTCTATAACTTCAAGATAAAAGTTGAAACGAATGAATTATTAATTGGAGAAATGTATGGCTGAACATAATAAAAACAGAACTGTTATTCACCGCGATGACTGGAAAACAAATGCTATGCCTGAACAGCATAAGACTTTCGTGCTTAACAGGAAATTTAGCGCTGAGCAAATGGATGCGCTGCGTTGCGGCAATATCCCTCAGGATATGGATGACAGGTGGTTTTGGTATATGGAAGAGTCAACTCTTTGGGCACACCGTAGCTGGACCGGAAATTGTATTTACCGAATAGATTTTAAAGAAGATAATAATCATATCATAACGGTCAACTGTGACCCCGAACAGTACACGTGCAGCAATACCGATAAAGAAATTGAAGTATTAAACAAACTGTTGGATTATTGGGCAAGGACACCATCCGATTGCTGAGATTTGCAGAACAAAAAAGCTCCCCTTACACAGGGGCATTTTTTATTTTGTCACTAAATAGTATATCAACCCGTAAACTACGCTCGTTGCCGTGCCGTAAACGAGGACGGGGCCTGCTATGCTGAACATCTGCGCGGCGGTGCCGGGCTTACCCACCGAGCGCTCGCAGTGCGAGATGAAGCGAGGCGGGGAAGGCGCAGCGGTCAAAATTCTGCACGCCGTATCGGGCGTGTAGCAGAATTTTGGGAACCGCAAGAGGGAAATCGTCCCCTCACAAGCTGTTCTGACTTTGTAAAACAACCGCATTTGCAAAGCCCGTTATCGGTATTACTGTTCCTAAAACGCGCCCCCATAATTGCACTGTACTTTTCTTATGTACTGTGCTATAATGAACCTGACAAATCGGGATTTGTGGAGGTACTCTATGAATGAGAATAACAAGAAAGGCAATAACAAATCCGGCCTTGCGATTGGTATGTGTATAGGAATTGCAATCGGAGCCGCAGTCGGAGTTGCAACAAAAAATATCGGTTTGTGGATACCTATTGGGCTTGCAATAGGCGTGGGTCTCGGCTGTGCTATGGGTCATAACAGCGATAATAACGGCGATGACGAAACGGGCGGTCAGGAATAGACAGACAAATCGGGAGTTGGAGGTTGAATTATGATTAAACTCTTTGGGAAAAATAACGATTTAAGAACCGAAGAAGGTAAAATAACAAAATCAGGATATGTAATTATGATACTGTCTACGTTTTTGACTGGAAGATTTATTTTCGGAAAGTCGTTGCAAGGGAAACAGTCAGACAAATTCTGATTTATCGAGTATCAGGTATAACAAAAGCAGGGAGTTTCCCTGCTTTTATTTTGTCACCATGTAGTAGATCAACCCGTAAATCACGCTTGTTGCTGTTCCGTAGACTATTACGGGTCCTGCAATCGAAAACATCTGCGCCGCTGTACCGAGAACGTAGCCCTCGTGCTGATATTCAAGCGCTGGAGAGACTACGGCGTCGGCAAAGCCTGATATTGGTATTACTGTCCTTAAAGCGCGCCTTTTGTTAAAATCTTGCTTTTGTTTTTAGATTATGTTATAATAAATAAACCGTGTTAATACTTGTCAACCACTCATACAGTTGGTGATTAACTTGCACGGCTTATTCGCGTCAGGTGGTCGGAAAATTGTTTACCGAGTCCGCGGAATTTGCAGTAATTGTGCTGCTGAATCGACTTCTCCACCTAAAGCCGCCAGCCTTTCACAATTATTGCATAAAAAGATGCCCCGAAGCCTCTGTCTGTGCTCAGAGATACTCTCGGGGCATTTTTTATTTTGTCGCTAAATAATATATCAACCCGTAAACTACGCTCGTAGCTGTTCCGTAGACGATAACTGGTCCTGCGATACTAAACATCTGCGCCGCTGTACCGAGAACGTAGCCCTCGTGCTGAAATTCGAGGGCGGGGGAGACGACGGCATTTGCAAAACCCGTTATGGGCACGAAGGTCCCTGCCCCCGCGTGGCGGGCTATTTTGTCAAACACACCCGCGCCCGTGAGCGCCGCCGTCGCGATAATCAATATCGAGGCAACGAGCAGATTGACGTCCTTTTCATCAAGCCCGAGGCTCTCGAAAAGGCTTGTGAGAATCTGCCCGATGAGGCAAATCGTCCCGCCGAAAAGAAACGCCTTGACCGCGTTCATAAGCTTCGGCGAGTTCGGGCTTGCCTTGTCGACCATTTTTGCGTATTCGTCGTTACTGATACTCATAATATCACATCCCGTTTTATTGTCGGTGCGTCGGCACAAATTATTCACTTGATTTTTATTTTTATATTATGTATAATTTTTCTATAAAGCATATCGGCAGGAGGAAGCATTATGCATCTTATAGAGGTTCGTGATGTTTACAAAATATATAACCCCGGTGAAAATCAGGTCAACGCGCTCGACGGCATTTCCCTCACGATAGACGAGGGCGAATTTGTCGCGATTATCGGACAGTCGGGCTCGGGTAAGTCGACCTTTATGAATATGATAGGTCTGCTTGACACGCCGACCTACGGCGAGTATTACATAAACGGCAGACTGGTTGACGATTTGACCGACGACGAGATGAGCGTTATCAGAAACGAGCAGATAGGCTTTATCTTTCAGGGCTTCAACCTCATTCCCTCGCTCACCGCGCTTGAAAACGTTGAGCTTCCTCTCGTTTACAGAGGTATGAAGAGGGACGAGAGGCAGCGCGTTTCCGTTGAGGCGCTCGAGCGCGTAGGTCTCGGCCCGCGTATGTACCACCTTCCCGCCGAGCTTTCGGGCGGTCAGCAGCAGAGGGTTGCGGTTGCGAGAGCTATCGCCGCAAAGCCCCCCGTTATCCTTGCCGACGAGCCCACGGGTAACCTCGACACCAAGTCGACAAAAGAGGTTATGGCAATTCTTCACGAGCTCAAGGACGAGGGCAGAACGGTTATCATCATTACCCACGACAACGAAATCGCCGAGGAGGCGGAGCGCGTTGTGCGTATCCGCGACGGCAAGCTCGTTGAGGATTACATCAATCCCGGCTACGAAGGCAAATACGGACGCGAGTCCAAAAAGGACAATTCAAAGCCGATAGACTTAGGATAAAATTTATTAAGGGGCGGACTTAGTTCGCCCGTAATTTATGACATTATGGAAAATCTTCACTGTAAACTCGACAAAAAGTGCGGCGGCTGCCAGCTTATGTATATGCCCTATGAAGACCAGCTCAGATACAAGCAGAAGCTGGTCGATTCGCTTTTGTCAAAGTACGGAAAAGTGAACAGGATTATCGGTATGAAAAATCCCTACCACTACCGCAACAAGGTTCAGGCGGCGTTTGGCTGGGACTATAAGAGAAAGAAGTGCATCTCGGGCGTGTACCAGAGCAATTCCCATAGGATTGTCCCCGTTGACGACTGTCTTATCGAGGACAGAAAGGCTGACGAAATCATCGTCACGGTGAGAAACCTTGCCGACAGCTTCAAGATGAAGCCCTACGACGAGGACGCAAACACGGGCTTTCTGCGCCACGTCCTTGTGAAAAGGGGATTCACCACAAATGAGATTATGGTTGTAATTGTAAGCGCGACCCCCGTCTTTCCGTCGAGGAATAACTTTGTCAAGGCGCTTCTCAAAGAGCATCCCGGGATTACGACAATCGTTCACAACGTCAATCCCTACCACACAAATCTCGTGCTCGGCACTCAGAACAAAACGCTTTACGGCAGGGGATATATCGAGGACGAGCTCTGCGGCTGTACGTTCAGAATTTCGCCGTCCTCGTTTTATCAGATTAACCCCGTGCAGACCGAGGTGCTATACAACACCGCGATTGAATACGCCCAGCTTACGGGCAGCGAAACCTTTTTCGACAGCTATTGCGGCACGGGCACGATAGGAATTATTGCTGCCAAAAAGGCAAAGCAGGTGCTCGGCGTTGAGCTGAACCGCGACGCTGTCAGGGACGCTATCGCAAACGCAAAGAGAAACGGCATAAAGAATATCTATTTTCAGTGCGGCGACGCGGGCGATTTTCTCACCGCCGTCGCAGATGAAGGCGAGCGCTTCGACGTCGTTATGATGGACCCGCCCCGCGCGGGCTCGAGCGAGGAATTTCTGAAGGCGGCGATTAAGGTCAAGCCCAAAAGGATAGTCTACGTTTCCTGCAACCCGACAACCCTTGCGCGCGACCTCGGCTACCTCACAAAGCACGGCTACAAAGCCGAAAGAATCCAACCGGTGGATATGTTCCCGCATACGAAACACGTCGAGTGCGTGGTGCAGCTGCGCTGCACGTCGAGATAAATCCGCAAGCGGATTTTCGATATACGCTGATGCGCTCGATATGCACGCTGTGCTCGATGTGTCGCTGCGCGACAAGATAGATTATCTCGACGCTTGTTTGCAAAGCAAACATATCGAATGTGAGTGGAACGAACATATATCGAATTTTCCGTCAGGAAAATATATCGAATCGCCGCAAGGCGATATATCGACAAAAAAGGAGTAAAAATGGATAATAAAAACGAACTTCGTGAGTTAACTATTTCTTTTGCGCTTGCTGTTTCAGACGTATGCGAAGAAATAAAAGGGTGTTCCTCTTATGTGAACCAAATCGTCAAATCATCATCTTCAATAGGCGCAAACCTTTATGAAGCTAAATACGCTCAAAGCAGAGCTGACTTCATTAATAAATTAGAGATTTCATTAAAAGAATGTTCGGAAACAGAGTACTGGCTTGAACTTTTGCACAGAAAAAACAAGCTGTCTGACGAACATTATAATAGTTTGAATAATACGCGTGGAAAAATACAGCGAATGCTCATAGCCTCAATTACCACCGCAAAGAAAAACAGTTAAATTTATTTATTTCAGGAAAAAATGACAGAACTTAAAGCAATTAATGAAGACAATTTTGTTGACGCGTTTAATCTTAAACTCGCGGACGGGCAGGAGGAGTTTGTTTCCCACCCGATTCGCAGCCTTGCCCAGGCTTACGTTTACAGAGAGCAGTGTCAGCCGTTTGGCATCTATAACGACGGCGTTATGGTCGGCTACGTTATGGTGATTTACGACTACGACATTCCCGAGTACGACATCTGGCATATGATGATTGACGAGTCAAAGCAGTGTAACGGCTACGGCAGCGAAGCGCTCGACCTTGTTCTTGATTACATCAGAACAAAACCCTTCGGCGATTCCGACAGGGTTGCCTTAACCTGCAATCTGAAAAACGAAAAAGCTATCGCCCTTTACAAAAGCAAGGGCTTTGAGGAGACGGGCGAGGTCTACGACGACGAAATTGAACTTGCCGCAACGGTTAAGTAAGAAGGTTAATTATGAAAAAAGCGATTTGTTTTATATTTCCGGTTCTGTTGCTGTTTCTTTTTTCGGGTTGTCACTTTACAACACCCGAGGAGAGAATTGCAAACACCGAAATTGATATAGGCGAAAGCGATATTTACACGGAAGATGACAGAGAAGCGGCAGTGCAGCTCGTCATTGATGAGGTCAGCAACTGGAGCTGCGTTGAAACTGTATATAGTATCACCTATGCCGGTGACGAGCGTTCCGAAAGGGAAATCGGGATTGAAAACGGCGGAAAGCAGTATGATACGGTTATGGTATTTTTGTCGGATTTCCGTACAGGGAAAACTCCGGCGAGTTCAGGATTTAACTCGGACTGCGATTATCCGGAATATGGGTGGATTGTTGCAATAACCGACGACGGGGAGTATAAACTTGTCGACTGGGGATATTAAAAAAGTTTATGGTGAATACAGTTGCCTGACTTACGGTTAAAAGGGAGAACATTATGAGTTCAATGCTTGAAATAAGGAATTATTCAAAATCATATTCAAAGGGCACAAAGGCTGCCGACAACGTTTCATTAACTGTTGAAAGCGGCGATATTTACGGCTTTATCGGTCATAACGGCGCGGGCAAATCAACGACTATCCGTGCCGTTGTGGGCGTGCTCGATTTCACCGAGGGCGAAATATATATCGACGGTCATTCCGTAAAGGATGAGCCTATGGAATGCAAGAGGATTACAGCGTATATTCCCGACAATCCCGACCTTTACGAAAACCTCACGGGAATTCAGTACCTCAATTTCGTTGCCGACGTTTTTGAAATCGGCGCGCAGGAAAGAAAGGAAAGCATAAAAAAGTATGCCGACCTGTTTGAGATTACCGAATCCCTCGGCGACCTTATCAGTTCCTATTCCCACGGTATGAAGCAGAAGCTTGCCATTATCTCGGCTCTTATTCACAAGCCGAAGCTTCTCGTGCTCGACGAGCCCTTTGTAGGTCTTGACCCTAAAGCCTCGTTCAAGCTCAAGGAAATAATGAGGGAAATGTGCGCTCAGGGCACGGCAATCTTTTTCTCAACCCACGTGCTCGACGTTGCCGAAAAGCTTTGCAACAAAATCGCAATAATAAAGCACGGAAAGATTATCGCAGCGGGGGATATTGAAGAGCTCACCGAAGGTCACTCGCTTGAAGAGGCGTTTCTGGAGGCGGACAATGAAGAGTAACGGCATCATCCTTCTCAGAACGCTGCTGCTTTCAACAAGTCAGAGGAATATCCTCAGGCACACCGACGACAGAAAAAAGCGCAGAAGAATAATCTCAAACTTTATCGGCGCGATTATTCTCTACGCTATGCTGATGGCTTACTGTATTTCGATGTGCATCGGCTACGGCTATTACGGTATTATCGATTCCGCGCCCGTTATGTGCGCGATTCTTGTCAGCGCTCTGAGCTTTATCTTTACAATTATCAGAACAAACGGCTATCTGTTCAATTTCAAAGAATACGATATGCTGATGTCGCTTCCGTTCAAATCAAGCACGGTTGCGGCGTGTAAATTTATGTATATGTACGTCAAAACCCTGCCGTGGTATCTGAGCATTTCATTTGCAATGATGGCGGGCTACGGCTTTTATGCAAAGCCGGTCGTACTCGTTTATCCCGTGTGGATTCTGTTCTCGTTTGTGCTTCCGATTATACCGATGCTCGTCGCTTCGTTTATCGGATTTCTTATCGCGAGAATAAGCGCGGGCTTCAGAAAAAACAATATCGTGCAGACCGTCCTCACAATCGGATTCGTGCTTTTTGCGTTTTCAATCCGCTTTTTCATTGAGGATATGTTTCGAAACGACAAGGTTGAAAAAACGCTTCAGTCAATTTCGCAGGCGACGGATAAAGCCGCGGCGGTATATCTTCCCGCGGCGTGGTTCAGCGCTGCCGTCACAAAGCTTTCACCGCTCGGTTTTATTCTGCTTCTTACAGTGAGCGTGGCTCTTTTTTGCGCGGTGTTTTTCATCGTCGGAAAATCGTACAGAAACATCAATTCCGCCCTGAAATCCCACGCGGCGGCAAGGAATTACCGTATGTCCGCCCAGAAAAAGAGGGGAGTCGTTAACGCGGTTGCGTTCAAGGAATTCAAGCGTATGACGGGCTCAACCACATATATGGTAAACGCCGCACTCGGCGAAATCCTCATAACGATTCTGTCCGTGGCAACGCTCGTTATAGGGCTTGATAAAATCGTTGCCGTCGTAACTCAGAACGCCCCGATTGACTCGGCGATGCTTCGCCCGGCGATACCGTTTATAATTTACTTTTTCATCGGTATGGTGGCAACCACGGTGTGCTCACCCTCGCTTGAGGGCAAAAACTACTGGATTATCAAAAGCCTGCCGCTCGAGATGAAAACAGTTTATCAGGGCAAAATGCTATTCAATATGTATCTCTCGGTTCCGTTTACGTTTTTTGCAACGGTTTGCTTCTGCATTTCGGCAAGGGTTTCGCTTCTCAATACGGTTCTTTATCTCGTTCTCGGCTTTATGCTCTGTGCGTTTTCAACGGTGTGGGGATGCGTGTGCGGAATAAGGCATATGCGCCTTGATTGGGAAAACGAGGTCGAGGTCATAAAGCAGGGCTCGGGCGTGGCGGTCTATATGCTGCCGAATATGTTTGCTGTGATGGGGCTTTGCGTGCTCTCGGTATTCCTCGGCACAAAATTTGACCACTCGCTTCTCGCGCTCGTGATGATTGCCGCGCTTTTCGTAATGACGGCTCTGAGCTACAGAAGGGTAATGATACTTGCAAAACGCAGTTAAAAGAGGTGCAATATGAAGTTTGGATGGATAAATCTTTTCGGCGGGCTTATCGTTGCGATAATGCTTATACCGAATATTATATATGCGATAAAATATAAGGGCGAGAAGAATCTCTGCAAAAACAAGCTGATGAACGTGCCTGAACAGGTGAGCAGATATGCCTGTATCATCCTGATGTGGCTTCCGCTTTTAGTGTGGGAATTCGGCTTTTCAACCAAGGTTGAGGCGCTGATTTATATGTTCGGAAACGGCTTTCTTCTCTTTGAATATCTGCTTGTTTTCGCGCTTCATCTCAGAAAGAGAACGAGGATGACCTCGCTTATTTTAGCGGTGCTTCCCGCGTCAATCTTTCTTATGAGCGGACTGCTTCTTCACCACTGGCTTCTCGTGGCGTTCGCGGCAGTTTTCGGATATTCTCATCTGTACGTCACCGTGCAGAATCTCGAGCCAAAGGATGAGTGATTATGGAAGAATACGGCTTTGCAATACTGATGCTGATTTTCGGCGGCGCGCTTCTTTTCTACGCGCTTCTTATGGGCATCTTCAAAAAGAAGGAATTCATACCCTACAGAAGAAGATACGCCGCGAAAATGGATGACGAAAAGGAATATATGACGAAGCTTGCAAAGATACTTGCACTCGTCGCCCTCGCGCCGATTATCGGCGGGCTATCCGCCCTCATCCTTCCCGAATGGGCGTCGGCAATAATAATGGTGGCGCTCTTCGCAATACTGATAACCATAGGCGCCAAAACAACAAAAATAAACGGATAATAAAAAAACGCCAAGAGTTTTTCTCTTGGCGTTTTTTTATTAATTATTCAATTAATTCCGTCGCGTTTATGCCCCTGAACAGAATGCATAAGACCTTGAAGAAGGGGGCAGAATTCTGTTTTCTTGCGAGTGGGAGCTGTACGCGGTACCGCCTCCGAGCAAAAAACAGAAAGCGACAACCCGCCAAGAGTAAAGCTCTTGGCGGGTTCTTTTTAAATACCTGATTGTATGTCGGGAACACCGACTGAATAATTCCGTCGCGTTTATGCCCCCTTATTCAAGGTCGCCTTAGAGAAGACCGTCCCAAGTGTCTACTTCCTTCGCCTTCATTTCCTCTTCGTCAAACCAGTGCTGAGTTACAGACTTGCTTTCCGTGAAGAAACGGTATGCGTCCTTGCCGAGGCAGTGAAGGTCGCCGAAGAAGCTCTGCTTGTGACCGCTGAACGGAACGAAACCAACCGGTACGGGGATACCAACGTTGATACCAACCTGACCACCGTCGGTGTATCTTGCAAACTGGCGTGCATAGTAGCCGCTCTGAGTGTAGATAACCGAACCGTTTGCATAAGGGTTAGCGTTCATAAGTGCAAGTCCCTCGTCAAAGTCCTTAACTCTCTTGATGCAGAGAACGGGGCCGAATACCTCTTCGTCGCCGATAGTCATTTCGGGTGTAACCTTGTCAAATACTGTGGGACCTACGAAATAACCGTTCTCATAGCCTGCGGGAAGCTCGGGATTTCTGCCGTCAACAACAAGCTCCGCGCCCTCGTCGATACCCTTCTGAATGTCGGCAAGTACCTCGTGATAGTGCTTTTCGTATGTAATCGGGCCAAGCCTTGTGCTCTTGTCCCAGGCAGGACCGCAGTTTACCGAAGCAATCTGCTTCTTGAGCTCTGCAACAAACTTGTCAGCGATTGATTCCTGAACAACGCAAGCCGAAAGAGCCATACATCTCTGACCGCCGCAGCCGAACGCAGAGTTGATTACGCCTGCAACAGTTCTCTCAAGAGCGCAGTCCTCAAGAACGAGCGCGTGGTTCTTTGCCTGACAGAGAGCCTGACATCTCTTGCCGTTTGCAGCAGCCTTCTCGTAAATCTTAAGACCAACGGGGGTTGAGCCAACGAAGGTGATACCCTTGATTGCGGGATGCTCAAGAATTGTGTTAATCTCGTTTCTTGAACAGGTTACAACGTTGATAACGCCGTCGGGAAGTCCTGCTTCTTTGTAGAGCTCGGCAATTCTCATAGCGGTTCTCGGGGTGAGAGAAGCAGCCTTGAGTACCATTGTGTTACCGCAGGCAACGCAGACCGGAGCCATCCAGCCGAAAGGAATCATAGCAGGGAAGTTTACGGGAACGATACCTGCAAACACGCCCATAGCCTCGCGGTACTTAACTGTGTCAAAGCCTGTTGAAGCGTCCATAAGACTTTCGCCCATCATAAGAGAGGGAGCCTGAGTTGCAAGCTCTGTGCCCTCGATAGCCTTGCCGACGTCGCCGGCAGCCTCGGACCATGTCTTACCGTTTTCCTCGCAAACGAGCATTGTGAGCTCGTCAAGGTTTTCAAGAAGAAGCTCGCGAACCTTGTAGAGAATCTGGCTTCTCTTTCTTGCAGGGGTGTTACGCCATGCGGGGTAAGCCTTCTCTGCAGCCTCGATAGCCTCGAGAACCTCGTCGTTTGTGCAGCAGGGAGCCTGTCCCGTAACCTCGCCCGTTGACGGGTTGTGAAGGTCATACCACACCTCAGCCTTTGATTCTTTAAACTCACCGTTTACGAAATACTTAAGCTTTTCCATAATATATCTCCTTGTTAATTTTTGTCGCTTGTATTTTAACATTATATTTACTTTAATTCAATAGCATATTTATAAAACTTCTGCTCAAGTTGCCAAATATTAACACTATTTTTCGGGCATCATAGAATAAAATAACCAAAATTGCGAGGGTGATGCTATGAAGCTGTGCGATATGAAGGAAAGGCAGAGCGGCGTGATAAGCGGAATTGAGGGAACGCCGCAGTTCAAAAGAAGGCTCTACGACCTCGGCTTTGTGAAGGGGCAGAGCGTGAGGTGCGAAAACGTAGCAATACTTAAAACGCCCGTGTCGTTTTGCGTTCAGGGCGCAAAGATTGCGCTGAGAAAAAGCGACGCTATGAGGATTGATGTAATCGTATGAACGGCAGAAAAAGAGTCCTTCTCGCGGGAAATGCGAACGTCGGCAAAAGCACCGTCTTTAACGAGATAACGGGCTCGCGCCAGCACACGGGAAACTGGACGGGCAAGACCGTCGACATCGCGGCGGGGCATTACTACTACAAATTCAACGACTATGAGATTATCGACCTTCCCGGCACCTGCAGCCTGCTCTCGGTCAGCGAGGAAGAGAGAATTGCAAAAAGGTATCTCTGCTTTGAGGACTACGACTGCGTAATCTGCGTGGTCGACGCCACCTGCGTCGAGCGAAATCTCAAGCTTGTGCTGCAGATTCTCGAGGTCACAAGCAGGGTAGTCGTGCTTCTCAATCTCTGCGACGAGGCAAAAAAACAGAACATTTCCGTCGATGAGAAAGCCCTTTCGGATATGCTCGGCGTGCCCGTCGTCCGCGCCACCGCCCGAAGCGGGAAGGGGATAAACCGGCTTCTCGAGCAGGTACATATGCTCTGCACCTGCAGCGGTGAAAGCAGGGGATACACCGTCGACTACGGCGCTGCGGTTGAGCCCGCGCGAAAGCTTGTGAAAGCGGCAATATCGGGCGCCGTTGACGCGGATAAGCGGGCGGAATTCTATGCCCTTCGCATCCTTGAAGACGATGCGGAAACTGCGGAATATATCGGAAAACGTTGCGCGGACACGGCCGCATTTGAAGAGGCGGTCGCCTGCGCAAAGAGAATACTTGAAAGCGTGAATATGGACGGGGAAGCCTATCAGAGCATAGTCGTCAGCCGCCTTCATACCGCGGCGCATGAAATCGCCGTGAACGCAGTTGAAGAGCTGCCGTCGGATGAGAAAAGGCGGCACGCCCTTCTTGACAGAATACTTCTCGGAAAGTTCACGTCTATCCCCGTAATGCTTGCAATAATCTGCCTTGTGCTGTGGCTCACAATCGTCGGCTCAAACTATCCGTCGGCGCTCTTGCGCTCGGCTTTCGACAGCTTTGAGCTCCGGACGGCGGAAGCGCTTTTGCACCTCGGCGTAAACGAAACTTTTGTAAATATCTTCGTCTGCGGAATGCTCAACGTCCTTTTATGGGTTGTGGCGGTAATGCTTCCGCCCATGGCGATTTTCTTTCCGCTCTTTTCGCTTCTCGAGGATTTCGGCTTTCTGCCCCGCCTTGCTTTTAATCTCGACGGCGCGTTTGAGCGCTGCGGCGCATGCGGCAAGCAGGCGCTCACCACCTGTATGGGCTACGGGTGCAACGCAGTCGGCGTGACGGGCTGCAGGATTATCGACTCGCCGCGCGAGCGCCTTGTTGCCGTCGTCACAAATTCGCTCACGCCCTGCAACGGCAGGTTTCCGCTTCTAATCGCGGTTATTTCGATGTTCTTTACACAAAACAGCGTAGAGGCGGCGCTCATTCTTATGGGGCTTCTCTGCCTTTCAATGCTGATGACCTTTGCCTCGTCAAGCGTACTCAGCTCTACGGTGCTGAAGGGCGAGCCGAGCTCGTTCACGCTTGAGCTGCCCGCGTTTCGCCGCCCGAAGTTTTTCAGGGTAATCGGCGAAACCGTGAAGGAAAGGGTGCTGCCCGTCCTTCTCAGAGCCGCGGTTGTAGCCGCGCCCGCGGGCGTTGTCATCTGGGCGCTTTCAAATATCAGCGTCGGCGGGGAAACCCTGCTTGCGTCAATATCTCAGGCGCTCGACCCCGTCGGCAGGGCGCTCGGACTTGACGGAGTGCTGCTTCTCGCCTTCATTCTCAGCTTTCCCGCAAATGAAATAGTTATACCGATTGCGCTCACGGCGTATCTCTCGAAAAACGTGATGAGCGATTATTCCTCGCTTTCAGACCTCAGGGATATACTTCTGGCAAACGGATGGACGGCGAAAACGGCGCTTTGCACCTGCATATTTTCAATGTTTCACTTTCCGTGCTCAACAACTCTGATTACAATTTTCAAAGAGACGAAAAGCCTTAAATGGACGCTTCTCTCGGTACTCACGCCCCTTGCCTCGGGCGTGCTTCTCTGCCTTGCCGTAAACCTTTTGTTCTGAGAATTTAGCAACCCCCCGGGGGGCTTGTAATCTTCTGATAAATTATATAAAATGTATCTGTAAAGAAATATTCAGGAGGAAATATTTATGGCATGTTTCTTAGTACCCGCTGCTGAGGCAATCGTTGTGACTGCCGCATATGTAGCAGCAAAAAAGCACGAGCAGAAAATTGAAGCACCCAAGCTTGCGGACGGCGAAACCTTTGCGACCGACGACGTAAAAATCACATGGTCAAGAAGACTCAGCTGGCTTTTAGGTCTTCTCTGGGGAGGCGTTATCCTTCTTGCTTTCGAGCATTTCTGGCACGGGGAGGTTGTCCCGTTCCCGCCCTTCCTAACGGCGATGTCGTCGCCAGATGACGCGGCGGAAATGTTCCACGAGATGGCGACTGTCGGCGTTTCAATGGCAATCTGCGTAACAGCCGTATGGGGCGCAATCTGCGCTGCGGCAGAGGTGAAGGTTAAGGCAATCAAAGCAAGCCTTAAAAAGAACGCTGCATAAGGGGATAACGGTATGACTTTACTTATCACGATTTTTGCGGCAATCATCTCAACCGTTGTATGGTACGCAAGCGATAAGAGGGACACCTATAAGCTCGGCACTCTTTCACTTATGTTCTGGGGCGCTTCGCTTATGTGGTTTATGGATTTCGTATTTGAATATGCAGAGCTCAAGGCTGAATATTTTTCACAGAGCTTTGCCGATATTCTCAACGATTCGCTTCTCGGCGTCGCTGTAGTTGCTCTCGGTCTTGCGGTATGGCTTGTTGTCCTGCTCATCAAAGACCCCAAGGGCGTGTTTAAAAAGAAGTTTACAAAATAAAACATAGTAAAAAGGATTGAGGTTATTCCTCAATCCTTTTTTTTGCCTCAAATATTGAAATGTCCTCTTTTAGCGCGAGGGCTTTCAGGTCCTCAAACTCGGCTTTTTCCTTTG
Organism: uncultured Eubacterium sp.; assembly: GCA_905234495.1. Taxonomy (GTDB): domain Bacteria; phylum Bacillota; class Clostridia; order Oscillospirales; family Acutalibacteraceae; genus Eubacterium_R. The sequence continues at coordinate 166,558 of CAJOHE010000008.1, forward strand.
CTTCGCCGAAACCCTCGGAACGCTTTATGTGAACGCCGCTTTCAATGTCGATTTCGCGGTCGAGCGTGTATCTTGAGGGCGTGTATTTTCTGATGCCAAGAGTGGTTGTGTGCCTGAAAATGAGCTTCGCGAATTTCTCGCTGTCGCCGTTTTTGCAAAGCGCGGTCAGCATATATGCGGGTCTGCCTTTTTTCATAATCACGGGCGTGATGAAGCAGTCGAGCGCGCCCGCCGCCATAATTCTCTCTGCGGCAAACGCGGCTTCCTCGCCCGTCATATCGTCGATATTGCACGAAAGCTCGGTGACAGAGCTGTCCTCAAACTCGCTCACGTGGATGATGTTCGCGCGTGAAAGTTCCTTCGTGCCCGCGCCGATGCCCGTTTTAATCACTCTGTCAAAGCGGGGCTCAGTCGTAAACTCATCTGCAAAATATTTCAGAAGCGCCGCGCCCGTCGGCGTGCAGAGCTCGGTTTCAATATCGCTCTTGTAATAGGGGATGCCCTCAAGAATATTTGCGGTCGCGGGGGCAGGTACGGGAAGAATTCCGTGCGCGCATCTGACAGTTCCGCTGCCGACGTTAATCGGCGACGCGATGATTCTGTCAACCTTCATTTTGCTGATGAGATACGCCGTCACCGTTATGTCGGCAACCGCGTCAAGCATACCGAGCTCGTGAAAGTGTATTTCGTGAACTTCGGCGTTGTGAGCCTTTGCCTCAGCCTGAGCGATGATTTCATAAACGCCCATAACGTCGGCTTTGACCTTTGAATCAACGTTCAGCGATTCGACTATTTCACCGATGCCCCTCAGCCCTCTGCCGTGATGGTGATGGTCGTCGGGGTGCTCTTCCTCGCCTTTAATTATGATATCGAGGTGAGCGCCGCTGATTTTGCACTGCTCTTTTCGGCTGTATTCAATCACCGTGTCGGGCAGCCCGAGCGAGTTGAGCTCGCGGACTGTTTCCTCTTTGTTTTCCGTAAGGTCAACGAGTGCGCCCGCAATCATATCGCCCGCAGCGCCCATATTACATTCAAAGTATAAATTCATATTTGCACCTACATTTTGTTAATCATTCCCGCAAGGTAGCCCGCGCCGAAGCCGTTGTCGATATTCACAACGCCGACGCCGCTTGCGCAGGAATTGAGCATTGAGAGAAGCGCCGAAAGCCCCTCGAAGCTTGCGCCGTAGCCCACGCTTGTGGGAACCGCAATAACGGGGCAGTCGACCATTCCGCCGATAACGCTTGCAAGAGCGCCTTCCATTCCCGCAATCGCGATAACAACCCTTGCCTTTGAAAGAATTTCCGCATTGTCCATAAGCCTGTGGATGCCCGCAACGCCGACGTCGTAGAGGCGCACCACCTTGTTGTTGTAGTATTCAGCCGTGAGCGCCGCTTCCTCGGCAACGGGAATATCGCTCGTGCCGCCCGTCGCAATCACAATATTGCCGACGCCTTCGCCTTTTTCATAGTCGCCAGCGATACCAACCTTGGAAAGCTCGTCGTAAAAGAGCTGCGTTTTTTTTGAAAGGCACTCGGCAGCCTTCGGCGACATACGGGTTATAAGCACGTTTTTTGTGCCGCTTTCAAGTATGTGCTCGGTGATTTTGCAAATCTGTTCCTCGGTTTTTCCCGCGCCGAAAATCACCTCTTCGGCGCCCTGACGGATGCCGCGATGCGTGTCAATCTTAGCAAAGCCGAGGTCGTCATACGGATGTATTTTTATTTTCGTCAGCGCCTCGTCTGCGGATATTTCACCGCCCGCAACCTTGTCAAGAAGCGCTTTGAGTTCGTCCTTATTCATCATTTCTCTCCTTGGGGTCGAGATAGTAACCGTCGTAATATTTAGAAAAGATTTCCTCGGTTTCCCTTTTAACTTTGCCGTAATTTGCAAGGTCGGCGCGGCTCAGCTCAAGCCTTGCCTTGCCGTCAGCGTATCTTGCGCGGAAGTTTTTGTAGCCGAGAGCGCGAAGCTCGCTTTCGCAGTTCTCTGTCTTTTCAAGAATCTCTGCGGTGATTTGTGTGTGATACGGCACCCTTGTCGCAAGGCAGGCATAGGACGGCTTGTCCGCAACGGGAAGTCCGTTTTCGCGCGCGATGGTCCTGACGTCCGACTTTTTGAAGCCGCAGATGCGAAGGGGGGACAGAACGCTCAGCTCTGCAAGCACCCTCATACCCGGTCTGTCGTCCACGTCGTCCGAGGCATTTGTTCCGTCGAGAATGAGCGAAAAGCCGTCCGCCTCAGTCGCGTTGCATATCTCGTTGAAAATCGCGGTCTTACAAAGGTAACACCTGTTTTCGGGGTTTGACGTCACCTCGCTGAATGCGAGAATATCCACCTTTAACAGTTCAAGCTCTGCGCCGAGAAGGGCTGCAACCTCTTTTGCATCCTCAAGCTCAAAGCGGGGCTGAAACTGCGAGCTCACATAATATGCCTTCACTCTTTTTGCATACTTCTTTGCAAGAAGAAGCAGCACCGCCGAGTCAACGCCGCCCGAAAAAGCGACTGCAACCTCGCTGTGCAAAGCGAAAAAATCCTTAATATTCATTATATCACCATTAACATAATAACAGAAAGTTTTTGTTAAATAAAGCCGATTTTAAATTTTAGATATATTTTTTAATATTTTTTTCATAAACAATAAGTCCGATACGCTTGACAAGTGGCGCTTTCGGGTGGATAATAAGGCTGTAAATACCGCGCAGAGAGATGATAGTATGACTTTTCTTAAAAAGAAAAAACCGGATACAAAGCTTCTTGACGACGTTCAGAAATATATCGACAGCGTTCTGATTGCCGAAGAGCCCCAGCCTTCCTTTTCTTCCTGCCGTGAAGCGGCGCCGAAAAAGGGAAGGGCAAGAGCGTTCAGGGCTTCTTCCGCCGCAAGCGAGGATATGTTTTTCGGTCTTGCCGATGAGGATATCGGCGACGTGATTGACTCAACGATTGACGAGAGCTTTTCGCAGATGCTTCTTCGCAAAATCGACGAGAAGGGGCTGAAGGACAGCGAGTGCTACAAAAAGGCGAATATCGACAAGCGCCACTTTTCAAAAATCCGCTCAAATCCCGATTACAAACCGAGCAAGCAGACCGCAATCGCGTTTGCCATAGCGCTCGAGCTTCCGATAGAAGAGGCGAGGGAACTTCTTATGAAGGCGGGCTACGCGCTTTCCCACAGCAGCAAATTCGATATTATCATCGAGTATTTCATCATCCATCAAAACTACGATATCTTTGAAATAAACGAAACGCTTTATTCCTTTGACCAACCTTTAATTGGTGCGGTGTAAAAAAGGCGGCTACCTAATCGGTAGCCGTTTTTTCATTTATAAGATGTACCGTCTGCGTGCTGAACGCCATCTCAATATCGCTTGAATCAATGAATTCCTTAACGCTGAGATTAATGTCAGTAAGCACTCTTTTGTACTTGATTATGTCAGCCTCTCTGATGTAGTAAAACGCCTTTACAATAAGCGCGCTTTCGCCGTATTCGTCAAAGCTTATTCTCACGCTTTCGTCGATTACTTCGCTGTGAGCCCTGAGAATTTTTTCAAGCTCTGCGCTGAATTTTTCAAGCTGTTCGCGGCTCATATTGTAGGTCAGCCCGAACTCGCTGTTGACCGCGCGCTTTGAGATTTTAGTCCAGTTTGCAAGGGGCGTGTTCGCCATTTTCGTGTTTGGATAAATTCGCTCGCTTCCGTCAACTGCTCTGATTCTCGTTGTGCGGATTTTGATGTCCTCAACCGTTCCGGTAACGCCCTCGATTTCAATCGTGTCGTCAACCTCAAACGGCCTGTCAAAAATAATGATGAAGCCCGAGAGCATATTTTCAACCGCGTCCTTGCAGGCAAATGCAATCGCAACGCCGCCGAGACCGAGCGCGGCAAAAATCTTCGTTGCCGAAACGCCGAACTGCTCGAGCACGAGAAGCGCCGAGAAAATTATGATTGCGCCCTTGAAAATGTTGCTGATAAACTTAACCGCGGTCTTTTTGCTCTGCGAGCTTGAGTCGCTCAGAACAAAGCTGTAGTCGGAATTGATGAGCCTTATTCCGAACCAGCCCGAGGACACAATCAGCCCGATTTTAACTATGAGAAGTATCGGACTTCTGACCTCGCCCGAGGGCGCGATAATCTCGGTGCCGCCCCAGATTGAAACCACCAGCAGAAAGAAGGACAGCGGGGTTACAAGGCTGTCCTTGAGCGCTTTGCGCCCCATTTCGCTTTTGCGGATAAAGAGCTTGCCGAACACAAAAACAAAGCACTGCGCAATCTTCTTCCTGAAAATCAGCACGATTAAAATGAGCGCCAGACCGATGATTAAGCGTATCAGCATTTCGTGCGGATTCTCGACGCTTTCAATAGCGCCGGACATCTTTTCCAAAAACGTATTAAACATATTATACCCCCGAAAAAGCAAAGGGGCGAAACAACGCCCCTGAGTTTTGGTTAATAATTGATGATATACTTATCGATTTCCCACTGTGAAACGCGCACCTTGTAGTCGTTCCACTCGTTTGTCTTGCCCTCTGTGTAGGCGTTGAAAACGTGGTCGCCGAGCGTTTCCCTGATGAACGGGTCCTTAACCGATTCCTCAACTGCTTCCATAAGAGTTGAGGGCAGACACTCAATACCCGCTTTTTCTCTTTCCTCGTCGGTGAGGTCGTAAACGTTTGCGTCAAACGCAGGCGCGGGCTTCATACCCTTCTTAATTCCGTCAAGACCTGCGGCAAGGCAGAGCGCCATTTCAAGATAGGGGTTGCAGCACGGGTCGGGTGAGCGAAGCTCAACTCTCGTTCCCATACCTCTTGATGCCGGAATTCTGATGAGTACCGAACGGTTTGAGGACGACCATACGATGTATGTGGGCGCCTCGTAACCGGGAACAAGTCTCTTGTAGGAATTAACCGTCGGGTTTGAATAGGGCGCGATACCCTTTACGTGGGCAAGCAGTCCTGCGATGAAGCTGTGCGCGATATCGCTGAGACCGTCCTTTGAATCCGGGTCGTAGAAGGCGTTTACGGTGTTGCCGTTTTCGTCCTTCGTCATAAGCGACATATTTGTGTGCATACCCGAGCCGCATGCGCCGAATATAGGCTTCGGCATAAAGGTTGCGTGAAGTCCGTTTCTTGTGGCGTAGGTCTTTACAACGTGCTTGAAATTCATAACGCGGTCGGCTGATGTCAGAACGTCGGCATATTTAAAGTCGATTTCGTGCTGACCGTTTGCAACCTCGTGGTGGGACGCCTCGATGGTGTAGCCCATATTTTCAAGAGCAAGACAGATGTCGCGGCGGCAGTTTTCACCCATATCAATCGGGTTGAGGTCAAAGTAACCCGCTCTGTCGCCGGGCTCAAGCGTGGGTCTTCCGTCCTCGCCGAGGTTGAAAAGGAAAAACTCACATTCGGGGCCCACGTTGAAGGTGTAGCCCATTTCAGCCGCTTCGTTTATAACCTTTTTAAGAACGTTACGCGGGTCGCCCATAAAAGGCTTGCCGTCGGTACCGTATACCGAGCATATCATCTGCGCCGTCTTTTTTGCGTGGTGCATACGCCACGGCACCAATGCCCATGTGTCGTAATCGGGATGAAGATACATATCGCTTTCATCAATACGAACAAAGCCGTCGATTGACGAGCCGTCAAACATACACTCGTTGTCGAGCGCCTTTTCAAGCTGTGAACGTGTGATTGAAACGCTCTTCATAATACCGAAAACGTCGGTGAAATGAAGTCTGATAAACTCAACGTTGTTTTCGTCAGCGCTTCTGAGAATATCTTCCTTTGTTAACTTGCACATAATTTTTCCTCTCTCTTCCGTTTGGGCGAAACCGCCCTGATACATATTATTTAGAATATATTAAACAATTGCCTTTTTGTCAATATTTTCTTTTTTATTTAACCAGGAATTCCTCGTCAATAACCTCGCTTGCAAGGTTGTTGAAATACTCAACGGTGCATCCGTCCTGAGCCTGGGTTTCCGCAAGGTCGTCGGTATAGTCGCTGAGCTTATATACGTTAAAATCAAATCCGTCCCTGTCGTTTCGGCAGTAGTGGGTGATAACCGGCTGAAGTTTTGCGGATGAAATGCTGATTTCGCCGTTGTTCTTTTCAACAGTAATCTGAGCCATACCGCCGATGAGCGAATACGGGTCAAGCTGGTGCGAGATGAAATTGCCGAGCGAGTAGTAAACGAGCATCTTTCTGCCGCTTGCCTCGTCAACAACCCATTCAACGGGCTCGATTACGTGGGGGTGGCAGCCGATAACGATGTCAACGCCGAGCTTGAGGAAAAGCTGGGTGAACTGTCTCTGATAGTCGCTTATCTCGTGGCTGTATTCCTCGCCCCAGTGGGGGAATACGATGACAACGTCGGAATTTGCTCTCGCCTCGGTGATGTCTGCGGTGATGAGCTCCTCGTCCATCATATCAACGCACCACGGCTGGTCCGCGGGAAGTGCGATTCCGTTTGTGCCGTAGGTGTAGTTGAGAAGCGAAAACGTGATGCCGTTTTTCTCATAGTATTTTATGTTTCTGTCGGCGGTGTCGTTTACGCCGAGCTGAACTACCGTGTTGTGATTTTTGAAAAATTCACATTCTCTCTGAATTCCTTCAAAGCCCATATCAAGCGAATGGTTTGAGGCGCAGGTGAAAACGTCAAAGCCCGCGTCAATCGCCGCTTCGCCAACCTCGTAGGGCGTGTTGAACATCGGGTAACCCGTGTAGGGCTCGATGTCGGTGAGCATCGTTTCCTGATTGATGATAGCGATGTCCGCCGCCTCGATGTCGGGCTTCATAGTCGTGTAAAGCGAGGTGTAGTCGCGCGTGCCGTCGTCCTTTTCGCCCGTTTCGATAAGGGTGTTGTGAATGAGATTGTCGCCCACGGCAATAATCGTTACCTTGGAATTCTGCGCGGCGGTCGTCTCAAGTGCTTCTTCCTCGTTTACAACGGAAATTTCCGTCGTTGCCGTCGGCTGCTTTTCGTCCATATTTCTCGTAACCTTGCCGCTGATTGCAAAGGCCGTAAGTACAACTACTGCAACCACAGCGGGGATTATGATAACCGAAAATCTTTTGAAATCAAATTTGCCTTTCATAGTATCACCTCGTTTATTTTAAATGTATTTTAACATACTTTTCAAAATATCTCAACTTAATAATTTATTTTATTTAAAATTTTATTGACAGGCTTTGCATAATTAATGTATTATTATGTTTACAGGAATAAAAACGGAGGAATGAAAATGGCAGCATTTTTCGCTTCAACACCTATGGTGTTCGTATTATTTTTTGTCGGTCTCGTCCTCATAATCAAGGGCGGCGACTGGTTTGTTGACAGCGCAAGCTGGATTGCCGAGGTGCTCGGCGTGCCTAAGTTCATCATCGGCGCAACGATTGTTTCGGTAGCAACGACGCTTCCCGAAATGATTGTAAGTATTCAGGCAACCGCAAGAGGAAACGTGGATATGGCGGCGGGCAACGCAATAGGCTCGGTTACCGCAAACACCGCGATGATACTCGGAATTTTCATTGTGTGTATGCCCTTTACGGTCAAAAGAAAAGAGTTTGCACCAAAGGCGATAATGATGTTCCTCGCGTCGCTCGGTCTTGTTCTCGGCTGCATATTCACCGAGAAATTTGAGGCTACTTACACTGAGGAAACCCAGCTTTTCTACAGCCTTTCGATGTACGGAACAATCGCTCTTATCATAATCTTCATCGTATTCTTTATCGAAAACTTCGTGTCGATGAAAAACGAGTCCGTTCAGATTGAGCCGTCACCGACGGGAATCGGACTTCAGATGGAAGACGAAATCGTTCCCACAAAGGAAAACTCGACGAAAAAAGACTGGGCAAAGAATATCGCAATGTTCATTCTCGGCGCTCTCGGTATCGTTATCGGCGCAAGACTTCTCGTTGACGACGGAACGAAAATCGCCGAAATCATCGGCGTTCCGCAGCGAGTAATCAGCGTTATCGCAATCGCAATCGGCACGTCCCTTCCCGAGCTTGTCACAACGATTACCGCGCTCAGAAAAAAGGTCGGCGCACTTTCCGTCGGCAACATTCTCGGCGCAAACATCATCGACCTCACCCTCATTCTTCCGATATGCTCGTTTGTATCAATGGGCAAGGGACAGGGCGCTCTCGCTGTATCCGTACCGTCGGTACAGATTGATATGCTCGTGTGCCTCGGCGCAATCGCAGTAGCGGTTATCCCGACAATCATCACAAAAAAATTCCACCGCTGGCAGGGCATCTTAACCCTTCTCGGCTACGCCGGCTACGTTGTAATGACTTTTGTAAAATAAAGTATAACAAACAGAGCAGTCGATTGACTGCTCTGTTTTTATTGGCGGAGAGCTCGTCAAAACATCCTCCGCAGTCGAAGCAAAATGCAGTAGCTTTTGCTAATGACCGCTGCGAATGTTTCTCCTCTCGTCGGCAGTACAAGTATCTGCCGCCGGAATTATTGCATAGACTACACTAAAAAGGGATGGCGGTCATAAGACCGCCATCCCTTTTTGGCGCAGGGCAAGGGATTCGAACCCTCGAGTAGGCTTTGACCCACTACACGATTTCCAATCGTGCTCCTTCGGCCAGCTCGGACAACCCTGCATTTGTCGATTACCTATTATATAGTAAAGTGTTTGAAATTGCAAGAGAATTTTGCATTTTATTTCACTTAATATATCGCAAAAAAATATTGACTATCAGCCACATATAATATAAAATGTTTATGAATTTCATATATAACACAAAGGTGATTTGATAAAATGAAAAGATTTCTGAGCGTTATTCTCGTGCTGATTATCGCCCTTTCCTTTGCCTCGTGTACCGAGAGGCAAGAACCCGAAAGCACGGGCGAAACGGGCACGGCAAACGTTACCGTGGAAACGACCACAAAGCCCACAACCACCGAGGACCCCGACATAAAAAGACTTGCGGCGGCGATGGGTAAGGAGGAGGGCGAGTTTTACGACGGTCTTGTTGCAATTCCCGACGAGTATTACAAGCCTCTTGAGGGCGGCAGACCGACTGAGCTTTTTACCTACACATATAAAAAATACACCAAAAACTGCGTTGTCTACACCCCGCCGGGCTATGACGAAACGAAGCAGTACAATGTGTATTATCTTCTCGGCGGAATTATGGCAAATGAAAATGCGTTTTTCAACGAACCCGGCGCGGGCTCTGTTTTGCAGAACGTGTTTGACCATATGATTGAAAACGGCGAGGTTGAGCCGTTTATCGCGGTAAACGTAAACTTCTTTTACACGGACGATAACCACGACGCGGATATCGACTACGGCGAGGTTGCAAAGACCGTTGAAACCTTCAGCGACGAGCTGAGAAACGCAATCGTTCCCGCCGTTGAAAACGAATATGCAACCTATCTTGAGGGCGACAGAGAGGTCGATTATATCGCCTCGAGAAAGCACAGATGTATGGGCGGCTTTTCGCTCGGCTCGTCGGTAGCGTTTCTCACTCTGACCCACAATCTCGATTATTTCTACTATTTCGCTCCGCTCTGCGGCGCCGATTTCCAGACCTATTATCCCGACGATTTCGATACCACCCTCGAGGAGGATTTGAGGAAAGAGCTCAAAAAGCTCGACTACACGACGGACGATTTCTTCATCTTCGCAACCGAGGGCTCAAACGACAACACTTTCATGGATATGAATCCGTTTATGGAACGTATTCTTGCCGACGAAGAGCTTTTCACTCAGGCTGAAAACAACAAGTCCCAGGGCAATATCAGCTACAAGATTTTGGAGGGACAGGCTGCTCAGCACAGGTATATTCACGCATACCGTTATTACTACAATTCCCTTGTCGCCTTCTGGGGCAAGGAGCTTCGCGAAGACACAACAACCGAGGTAACGCTTAATTATTAAATAAATCCCGACTCAACCGAGTCGGGATTTTTTGTTTTATTATACGGTCTGAACGGGCTTTTCTTTGCGCTTTTTTGTAAAGCAACAAAGATTATTATTGCTTTTGTTTTTTTATTCTAATTTTGTTTGACGGCTCTGGCTTTTGAAGCTTTCCATTTTCTTTTGTAGCTACAAACTGTGCATATTGAAGTACATCATCTAATAGTTCATCTTTTACTTCTTCACCAAAAATGAAAAGCATTATTCTAAAACAAACATAATAAAAAACAAGTTCCCTGCTCATAATAGAGTGGGGAACTTTTTACTGTACATAAAAACTGAAGGGAAGATTTATGTGCAGTACAATAAGGTCGAAATTTGCGGAATCAACACGGGCAAGCTCAAGGTGCTCAGCGAAAAGGAAAAGATGGATTTGCTCAGAAAAGCCCACGGCGGCGACAAAAAGGCGAGGGAAGAGCTGATTTGCGGCAATCTTCGCCTTGTGCTATCGGTCGTTCAGCGCTTTGCAAACAGGGGCGAATGCCTCGACGACCTCTTTCAGGTCGGCGTTATCGGGCTAATCAAAGCAATCGACAACTTCAACCTCGACCTCGACGTCCGCTTTTCCACCTACGCCGTGCCGATGTGCATAGGCGAGGTGAGGCGCTATCTGCGTGACGACGGTCCGATGAGGGTGAGCCGTTCGATGAGGGATACGGCGTACAGGGCGATGCAGGTCAGGGAAAGACTCATCAGCGAAAAGCAGAAGGAACCCACTGTTGAGGAAATAGCGGGAGAACTTGATATGCCAGTGAGCGACGTCGTCATCGCGCTTGAGGCAATCAGCCAGCCCGTGTCGCTCTATGAGCCCGTGTATTCCGACAGCGGCGACACCATTTACGTTATGGACCAGGTCGGCGACTCAAACTCGGATTCCGACTGGATAGACGAGATAATGATTAAGGATGAAATCAAACGCCTTGACGACCGCGAAAGAAGAATTATGTACCTTCGCTTTATGCAGGGCAAAACGCAGATGGAAGTCGCAAAGGAAATCGGCATATCGCAGGCGCAGGTTTCCCGCGTGGAAAAAACCGCGCTAAACAGAATAAAGGGCAAGGGGTAAGACGGCTTGTAATACTGATTTTGCGGTGGTATAATAGTGTCATAAAATAATTGAAGGTGATACTATGCTTGGCTTTGCGGCTCTTTTTGCCATTGATATGGTCTTTGCCGTTTTGTATATCAATTACGGCTATCCCAAGGTTACGAAGCTTTCGTTCTGCTACAAAATGCTCGCCTCGGCGGTGTTCGTCTTAAACGGCGCGATTGCCTACGGATATTCCGCGGGCAGCCCGTATGCAAAAACGGTTGTGGCAGGGCTTGTTTTCGGCTTTGTCGGCGACGCGTTTCTTGCGATAGACCCGTTTTTAAACGACAGGCTCAGAGAGAAAAAGGCAATTTTCGGGGTAATCGGCGCGGCGTTTTTCTTCGTCGGTCACATACTTTATATAATTGCCTTCGTGCTTGAAATCAGAAAGGAACAGGCGGTCAGATTTCCCGTGTTCATTATCGCGTGGGTGCTGATGCTCGGAAGCGGAATCGCGGTAAAAATTGCGCTCAAGGTAAAGCTCGGAAAGTTTGCCGTGCCCGTACTCATTTATGCGGTTGCGCTTGTCGCAATGTGCTCGTTTGGCATCTGCCTTGCGCTCAACAGAACGGGCGAACCGTTCACCCGGTTCATACTGATTGCGGGTCCGCTCTGCTTCGTTTTCTCGGACGCGACAATCGTGCTGAGAATGTTTTACAAGGACAAGTACGAAACCCTGCCGATGCGATACGCAAACCTGCTGACCTACTTCATCTCGCAGATGTTTTTCGGAATATCGATTATGCTGATAAAATAAAAAAGCCACCCAAAGGGCATTGAACACAGGGATTTAATAGATTTTGAAATGCTCTTTTCCGTGATAACGGCTTCAAAAAAGGGATTAAGGCGCCAGCCTTAATCCCTTTT
>CAJOHE010000008.1:178523-250092 GCA_905234495.1 uncultured Eubacterium sp.
GCGCAGGAATACTTTATGTCTTCCGAGCATTTTTAACGCAGTATTACGCAAAAAGATGTTTTTTGAGGCTGTCAAATCCCTATGTTCAACGCCCTAACCGGGTGGCTTTTTGTTATGCTTTTTATTCCTCTACGCCCTGTAACTGCTTCCAGTGGATTTTGCAGTATTCATCGTCGTCGCCGTCATTGTCGCCGTCGAATGCGTAGTATTTTTCATCGTCAACCCTTGCGGCGTTGTAGCAGTCGTAATCCGCCTCGTCGCCGAAGTTTTCGTGGTTGTATGCGCAGGTCTGCTCATATTCGCCGCCCTCTGTGAGAGAGGGGATAAACGAGCGTGCAAAGAGTGCGCAGATTACAACGAGAAGAACGCAAACGCCGATTTTTCCCCATTTTTCGGGTTCCTTCTTGAAGAGCTTGCCAACGTCAATCGAATCAAGGAATTTAACCTTTTCAAAAATGCTGCAAACAAGCTTTGAGAGGAAGAAACCTATAACGCCTGCGCAGGTGCCTACAACGAAACCTGCAAGAACGTCGGTTGCATAGTGAACCATAAGGTAAACTCTTGAGCCCATCACGCAAACTGCGATAACCGGCGGGATGAATGAAAGTCCCTTTTTGCCGTCGCTTCTCAGGCAGAGCGCTGTAGCGATTGCCATCTCAAACGCCGCCGTCGTGTGGCCTGACGGGAAGGAATAGTCGGACTCGGAAAGCGAGCCTGCCGCCTTGTACCATACGCTGTATCTATCCCAGAAGTCGGTGTTCTGAAGCGTGTTGTAAGGACGGATACGAAGTACCGCGGGCTTAACAACAACGTTTGTAACTATCGTGCCTATCGCGATTGCAAAGATGAGTGCAAAGCCGTATTTTCTCGTCTTTTTGAAAAAGCAGAGAACTATGCCGACGATTGCCATGGGAATTACAAAAGCCTCGTCACCAAATGAGGTGAAAATCTTTGCAACCATAGTAAAGAAGTCGTTCTGAATAGCGCCGAAAACCGTATACACCCAGGTGTCAAAGCCATAGAAGGCGTTGTCAATCGAGGTGCCGATTGAGGCGAGAATGATAGGATTCATACGAATACCTCCCTCAAATATTTTACTATATTATACTATCAAATAATAACCGATATTTCAACAAAAAGATTACGCGCGTTATTCCTGCGAGATTTTCTCGGCTTCCTGCCTTGCCTTTTCAGCTTCGGCTTTTGCCTTCTCAAACTTTTCCTGTGCCTTGTCGGCTTCCTTCTGAGCCTTCTCTATTTCCTTCTGCGCCTTTTCCTCGCGCTCTTTTAATTTCTTTGCTTCTCTTTCTGCCTTTTTCTTTGCCTCTTCAGCCTCTTTTTCGGCTTTCTTTTTAGCCTCTTCTTCCTTTTTGCGGGCTTCCTCGGCTTCCTTTTCGGCTTTCTTGCGAGCGTCCTCAGCTTCCTTTTCAGCTTTTTTCTTCGCTTCCTCAGCCTCTTTTTCAGCCTTCCTCTTGGCTTCCTCGGCTTCTTTCTTTGCCTTTGCCTCGGCTTTTTCAGCTTCCTTTTTGGCGTCTTCCGCCTCTTTCTTAGCCTTGGCTTCCGCCTTTTCAGCCTCTTTCTTTGCTTTCAGCTCAGCCTTCTCAGCCTCGCGCTTTGCCTTTTCGGCAGCCCTTTCAGCCTCTCTCTTTTCCTTCTCACGCTTCTTTGCGTTCTCGTATTTTTCCTCTCTCTCTTCTCTTTCCTGCTTAATCTGTTCCATATCAACGTCGTCGGTGCCGCCCTGCTTCCACGTGTGGATTACTTCGGGCTCGGCAAAAATACCGTCGAGGCATTTGATAAACGGAACGATATCGCCGAAGTCGAGAGCTCTGTGGTCAAATACGATCGTGAGCGGAAGCACCTGACGGATTGCAATTTCCTTCTCGTCGTTTTCGTTCACGATAACAACGGGCTTATCCTGAATAGCGCCGACCGCAATCGCACAGACCTGAGGGGGAATAATCTCAATTAGGGATGCAGCGCCCCTCTGGTTTCTGTAAACCGAGCCGATGTTTGAAATGGTGATTGAGCCCTGCTCAATGTCGTGCTTTGTGAGCCTGTCTGTCTCGGGAATCTTGTAGTATTCGCTCTTGGCTTTTCCGCTGAGCGTCTTAACCTTGTGCTTGCCCGTCTTAGAGCCGATTACGCGCTGAAGCGTCTGCTTAATTTTGCCCTGCTTAAGCCCTGTGAGCGTGTTGTCCATCGACACGTCAAACATAACCTCGTTGAGGTCCGTCTTCTCAATTCTTCTGTTTACGTCCTTGATGTATTCAACCATCTCGTCGAGGTTCTTGTTCTCGAAATTGTGAAGGTTAATAGTCATCATCTCGCCGTTTGGAAGTACCATCGGCAGGGAGATGTTTATCTCTTCAAGGGTGTTGATTACGCCGCGCACGTATTTTCTGTCAAACTCAATCCACGCGTTCATCGCGGGGCAAGCCTTCAGTCCCTCAACGATAACCTTGAGCATAAGCGTGTTCACGGTGATTTTCGTCTCGGGCGTAGCGTCGGCGTTGAGTCTGCGGTACTCAATCATAAACTCGGTAACGTCGGGCTCGTAGGTATAGGTAACGTGCGGAATGTTCTGCCACGATTCCGTAGTCATATTTGCAACAATTTTTCTCTGAATACCGAAGTGCTCGGTCTTTGAAATTTTCTGCTCTTTAGCCATTGTCTTTCTCCTTTTTCAGTAGTTCACGCATATTTTAACACTACGCGAAATACTTCTCAATAAGAGGGGGAGTGATTTAACAAATAGTTTACAATCGTATTACAAACTGTATAATTTGCTCTATCTTTTCAGGTCGTAGATTGTGTGAATCTGTTCCTCATCCGTTTCGAGATACTCTATTATTTCGTCAAGATTGTCGCTTATGAGATAGATATCCTCGCACTCTTTGTTAATGAATTTTTCCTTAATCGAGTGCCTCAGAAGCGCCTCGAGCGCGTCGTAATAGCCGTTGTAATTGTAAATAGCGATGGGCTTTGCGTGCCTGCCAAGCTGCTTTAAGGTGAGCACCTCAAAGAATTCCTCGTACGTTCCGATTCCGCCGGGCGCAATAAGAAATGCGTCCGCAAGCTCTTCCATCGTGTGCTTTCTCTCGTTCATACTTTCCGTATAGATAAGCTCGGTGCATTTGTCGTATTTTACCTCGATGTCGAAATCGTCAAAAAACTTCGGAATAACGCCGACAATCTCGCCGCCCGCTCTGGTAAAGCCTCTTGCGCAGGCGCCCATAACGCCGTCCTTTCCCGCGCCGAAGACCAAGCTGTGCCCTCTGTTTGCAAGGCGCTCAGCCATTTCCTCTGCGTTTTTGATATAGCAGTTATCAATGTGGATGCTTGCCGCACCGAATATACATATTTTCATAATATCACCCTTTCCGGTAATTTCGGATTCCAAGATAAATATTAACATAGGATAAATTTTATGTCAATTTGTTGTTTTTGTTTATTCTTTATAGTATAATATCACTCAACAATGCGAAGCGTTGTTAATTGATGTATAGAAACTGGTGCAAATTTGAAAGTATTAGCTATAGGCGACGTAGTTTCTTCACAGGGCTGCGAGTATTTAAGGAAGACTCTTCCGTCACTAAAAGCGGAACTCGGCGCGGATATCGTCATAGTAAACGGCGAAAATTCAGCGGTCGGCAACGGCATTACGCCGAAGAGCGCGGATTATATCCTCGACTGCGGCGCAGACGTCATCACCCTCGGCAATCACGGGCTGAGAAGAAACGAAATCTACAACTATCTCGACAACGAAACGAAGCCCATTATCAGACCTGTAAACTACCACGAAAGCGCGCCCGGAAGGGGATATATCATCGTTGACAAGGGCAGGTTTCAGGCGGCGGTTATCAATCTTCAGGGCTCGGCGTTTATGGAACCCATCAACAATCCCTTCTCGGTTATCGACGGCGTTATCGATGGGATAAAGGCGCTCGGCGTAAACGTGATTATAGTCGACTTTCACGCCGAGGCAACGAGCGAGAAAAAGGCGCTCGGCTTCTATCTTGACGGCAGGGTGTCCGCCGTTTACGGCACGCATACACACATACAGACAAGCGATAATCAGATTCTGCCGAACAAAACGGGCTACGTCACCGATATCGGTATGACGGGGCCGTATTACAGCGTGCTCGGTGTAGACGCTTCCGTCGTGATTAAGAAATTCAGAACGGGGCTTCCCGTGAGGTTTACAAACCCCGACGGTCCCTGCGTTTTGGAAGGATGCCTTTTTGAAATCGACGAAAAGACCGGCGAAGCTCTCGGCACGGAATTAATCAGGAGGTAAGAAATGAAAATCAGATATATTGCATTTTTTATGGCAATAATTATGCTTATCTCTGCTCTTGCGGGCTGTGCGGCGAAAAACGGCGACGAGGATATGACGACCACGACCGAAAGCACCACCGCAAAAATCACCGACGATTCAAGCTTCAAGCTCAGCTTCACTCAGGCTGACAGCCTTGACCCGTTTGAGGCTGAGGCGCAGAACAATCAGGTGCTCGCGTCCCTCGTGTTTGAATCCCTCTTCGACCTTGACGAGGCGTATCAGGTGGTACCGAATATTGCAAAGTCGTATGAGTACGAGGACGACACGACGATTCATATTGAGCTCAACGACGGCATAGTTTTCTCAAACGGCGAGGCGCTCACGGCTGACGACGTTGTCTATTCCGTCAACGCCGCGCTCGATTCGCCCGCATACGGAAGTCTGCTTACGGGCATTTCATCTGCAAGCGCCCACGAAAACTCGGTCGATATCAACCTCAGCTACCCGAACCCCTACGCGGTAAATCTTCTTACCTTTCCGATTTCGGCGGAATATGACGACGACGGTTTCCCGATAGGAAGCGGCAGATACCACTATGAAAACATCGACGGCACGACCGTTCTCAAAGCAAATAAGCAGGACGGCTTCAACCCGTATATCACCACGATAACCCTTGTAAACATCGCGGCGTCCGACTCAATCGACAACGCGATAAACATCGGCAACATCTCGTATTGCTACAGAGATTTGAGCGCCGATATTTCGAAGAGAATTTCAAGCGCAAAGAAGCTTGTGAACATCAACAATCTCGTGTTCATCGGCATCAACGGCAAGTACGGCATCACCGCGGACGAACATATCAGACGCGCGGTATCCCTTGCCGCAGACAGAACCACGCTCACCGACAGCGCATATTCGGGCTACGCAACGCCCGCGCTCTCACCGTTTAACCCGTATTTTACGGACACAAGCGGCGTTTCAATCTTCTCAAAGACTGCGGATACCGCTGCGGCAAAGCAGGAGGTTGCGGAAAGCGGAATTGCCGAAAGCAAGCTCTCTCTTTCGCTTCTCGTCTACAAGGGTAACGAGGCGAAGGTTGCGATGGCGACGCTTCTCAAATCAGAGCTTGAGGCGGCGGGCTTCAGCGTTAAGATTGACGAGGAATACTACAAGTCATATATGAGCAAAATTGCTGACGGTCAGTACGATATTTACATCGGCGAGGTCAAGCTCAGCGACGATATGTGCCTCTATCCGATACTCAGCGAAAGCGGCAACGCAAGCTACGGAATCGATTTTGATTCCCTTGAATGTGCCGAGCGCTACGAGGCGTATATGGCGGGCGACGAGGAATTCGGCGGCTTTATGCTCGCGTTCAGCGAGGAAATGCCCTTCGTGCCCCTTCTTTACAGAAAGGGAATGATATGCTACTCAAAGGCGATGAGCGGCGATATGCAGGGCTATTACGGCAATTTCTTCTCAAATATCGAAAACTGGAATTTCGGGACTTGATTTTTTTGGAAAAGAATATATAATATAACGAAACACGGGGGTGTATTTATGATAACGATTGAAAATCCTAACGGAACGTTAAAAATAACAAACAACTATTTTGCAAATCTTGTGGGCAAGGCTGCGCAGAGCTGCTTCGGCGTTACGGGAATGGTGAATCCAAACCCTTACAGAAGCATCAAATCCGCCGTTAAGTCAAAGTTCTCGCTCGTGAACAACGACCGGGGCGTAACGGTTAAAAGCGTAAACGGTCAGCTCGTTATCAATTTGCATATATCTGTTTCCTACGGCGTAAACATCAGCGCTATTGTTGACAGCATTGTCAACAAGGTGAGATACACCGTGGAGGAGGCAACCGACTTAAAGGTTTCCAAGGTTAACGTTTTCATTGACGAATTAAACTAAACGGAGTAACAATTAGCTATGATAACTGGTGTAATGTTCCGTGATGCAATCATCTCGGGAGCAAACAACATATCAAACAGCAGACAGGCTGTTGACGCGCTCAATATCTTTCCCGTGCCCGACGGCGATACGGGAACGAATATGAGTATGACAATCGGTAATGCGGCAAAGGAAATGGCAACCCTTCCCGACGACTGCACCCTTGAGGACGCTTCGGCAAGATGCGCTTCGGCTCTTCTAAGGGGCGCGAGGGGAAATTCGGGCGTTATCCTTTCGCTGATTTTCCGCGGCTTCTCAAAGGCTTTCAGAGGCGTGAAAGAGGCTGATGGCAGGGATATTGCAAACGCGTTTGAAAATGCGGTAAGCGCGGCTTACAAAGCCGTTATGAATCCCACCGAGGGTACGATACTCACAGTCATCCGCGAGGCAAAGGACGCCGCGGTTGAGATGGCTGAAATTCAGAACGACCCGCTTGAGGTATCCTTTGCGGCGCTTCAGGCTGCAAGGGCGGCGCTTGCCAAAACCCCCGAGCTTCTGCCCGTTCTCAAAAAGGCGGGAGTTGTTGACGCAGGCGGTCAGGGACTTATTCTGATTTTTGAAGGAATGGAAAGCGTGTGGGATAACAACGCGATTGTTCAGCCAATCGGAACGTCTGTGACCGAGCAGGCGAAAACCGTTGTTGCCCGCGCGGACGACGATATAAAATTTGCCTACTGTTCGGAATTTCTGATTCAGAAGGCGGATGGCGCAAAGGAGCACGACCCGCTCAAGCTTCGCGCGTATCTCGAGGCAATCGGCGACTGCGTTGTTGTGGTTGACGACAGGGATATCATCAAGGTTCACGTTCATTCAAACGAGCCAGGAAACGTTATCCAGACCGCTCTGAGATACGGTCAGCTCATCAATATCAAGATTGACAATATGCGCTATCAGCACGAAAACGCAGACCTCGGCACGAAGAGCGAGGAAGAGATTGTAAAGCCCACCGTAAAGGAACCCGAAAACGACTACGGCTTTGTTTCCGTATGCGCGGGAGAAGGACTTACAGAGCTCTTCAAGGACCTCGGCGCAGACAACGTTGTAAGCGGCGGACAGACAATGAACCCGTCAACCGACGATATTCTCGGCGCGGTTATGGCAACGCCTGCAAAGACGGTGTTCGTGCTTCCCAACAACAAGAATATAATTATGGCTGCCGAGCAGGCGATACCTCTTGCAAACGACAGAAAGGTAATCGTCCTTCAGACGAAGACAATCCCGCAGGGCATTTCCGCGATGCTTATGTTTGACGACACCCTCGAAGCCGAGGAAAACCAGATGGCTATGATGGAGGCTGCCGAGAGGGTTGAAACCGCAACGGTAACCTTTGCGGCGCGCGACAGCGAGGTCGACGGTCAGAAGGTGAAGCAGGGCGACGTTATGGGACTCTGCAACGGCAAGATTAAGTTCATCGGCGAGGACGTTGCCGAGATTGCAGTCAAGTCGACCGAAAAGCTTTTCAGGAAAAACGAACATTCGCTGATTACGATTATCTCGGGCGAGGACGCAACCGAAGAGCAGACGGAAATAATCGAAGAGGCGCTTTCAAAGAAATGCGGAAGCGACGCGGAGATTACGATTGTTGAAGGCGGTCAGCCGATTTACTACTATATCATTTCAGTGGAGTAAGAATGTTAAATCTCAACAGCAATATTCAATACATCAAGGGCGTTGGCGAAAAAAGAGCCGAGCTTTTCCATAAGCTCGGTATCTATGATGTCGACTCCCTTCTTCATTTTTACCCCCGGAAATATGAGGACTGGACGAGCACAAAAAGCGTTAAGGACGCCGAAAACGGCGAGAGCGTTGCAATCAGAGCCACGATGATTTCACCCGTGAAAGAGGCGATGATAAGGCGCGGAATGACGCTTTATAAATGCAAATTCACCGACGGCGAAAACATCATAAATGTAACGATTTTCAACAACAAATACCTTGCAAAGGCGCTTCGCGTCTACGAGGATTACGTCCTCTTCGGCAAGCTTGAAAAGAATTTCACAACGGCTTCGATGTCGTCGCCCAAAATCGAAAAGCTCGACACCGGCGTGAGCATCCACCCGATATATCCCCAGACCGGAAAGCTCACCTCAAACGGTATTGCAAAGGTTATGAAAACCGCGCTTGAAGCGATTGACGAGATACCCGAAACCCTCGATTACGACATCAGGGCAAAGTACGGGCTCATCAGCCTCGACAGCGCGATAAGAAAAATTCATTTTCCCGAAAATGCCGACGACAGCGAGGCGGCGAGGAAGAGGCTCATTTTTGAGGAACTTCTCACGCTTCAGCTCGGACTTCTCAAGCTCAAGGGCAGCGGCAAAAAGGAAAAGACAAACGTAAATATCAGGGATGATTTCAGCGCGGAATTTGCCTCCCGCCTTCCGTACACTCTCACAAACGCCCAGCAGAAGGCGATAGCCGAGTGCGTTTCGGATATGAAAAAGGACGTGCCGATGAGCAGACTTCTTCAGGGCGACGTCGGCTCGGGCAAGACCGCGGTCGCCGCGTCACTCATCTACACGGCTGTGAAAAACGGCTATCAGGCGGCGCTTATGGCACCGACAGAGATACTTGCCACCCAGCATTTTGAAAGCTTTTCAAAGATGTTTGAGGGCACGGGAATTAAAATCGAGCTTCTCACGGGCTCAACAAAAGCGGCGGAGAAAAAGCGAATCAAGCTTGCTCTGATGGACGGTGAAACCGACCTTGTAATCGGCACCCACGCGATTATTCAGAACGACGTTGAGTTTGCCGACCTCGCTCTCGTTATCACCGACGAGCAGCACCGTTTCGGCGTTAAGCAGAGGGCGAGCCTCGCCGCAAAGGGGCAGGGGCTTCACACGCTTGTAATGAGCGCAACGCCGATTCCGAGAACGCTCGGTCTGATTATTTACGGCGACCTTGATATAAGTATTCTCGACGAGCTTCCGCCCGGCAGGCAGGAAATCCGCACCGACGTTGTGGACAGCACGTTCAATGGCAGAATATACAAATTTATAAAGGACGCCGTAGCAAGAGGCGAACAGTGCTACATCATCTGTCCGCTCGTTGAGGACAGCGAGGAAATTGAAGAGCTCAAGTCGGCAGAACAGCTTGCTGAAGAGCTTTCAAACGGCGCCTTTTCGGGCTACAACCTCGGGCTTCTTCACGGCAAGATGAAGGCGAAGGATAAGGATAACGTTATGAAGGCTTTTGCCGACGGCGACGTTTCAATCCTCGTTGCAACCACGGTTGTCGAGGTCGGCGTCGACGTTCCGAACGCGACGATAATGCTCGTTGAAAACGCCGAGCGCTTCGGACTTTCCCAGCTTCACCAGCTCAGGGGAAGGATAGGCAGGGGCGACAAAAAGAGCTACTGCATACTGATTTCCGACACCGAGAGCGAAACCTCGAAAAACCGCCTTATGATAATGAAAAAATACTCGGACGGCTTCAAGATTGCCGATGAGGATTTGAAGGCGAGGGGACCAGGCGATTTCTTCGGCGAGCGCCAGCACGGACTGCCGAGGCTTCGCATAGCCGATATGCTTGAGGATATCGACGTTCTTCGACAGGCGCAGGACTGCGCAAGGGAAATACTCGCAGAGGATTTCAACCTCGACCTGCCCAAGAATAAACCTCTATGCGACCAAATCAACAATATGTTCAGAGAACTGACCTATTAAAAGAAGGTAAGGCTTTCGCCCTACCTTCTTTCTTTGTAATCAATCTCAACTCTTCTCTTCCATTTTTTGCCGACGGGGTTGTTCGCCCTCGCGCAGCAAATCGCGTCCGCAACCGCCTCATACACCACGTTCGTGCCCTTCTTGTCGGCGATGTAGTCAACCGCGTTATCCTTGCCGATTCCGAACTCTGCCGCAGTTTCGATAGCGTCAATATTTGCGCCGATGAAGATGAACTGCCAGCCGAGCTCTTCCTTCTGACTAATCATCTTTTTGACCTGCGCGCCCGTGTATTCCCTGCTCGAGTTTTCAAGTCCGTCGGTGATGATGACGAAGAGCGTGTTTTCGGGTCTGTCCTCGTCCCTTGCATACTTGTGAATGTTTGAGATGTGGCTGACGGTCATACCGACTGCGTCAACAAGCGCGGTGCAGCCCCTGACCTCGTAGTCCTTCTCGGTCATTCTCTCAACCTTTTCAAGCTCAATTCTGTCGTGCAGGGTGGTAATTTCCTGATTGAAAAGCACGGTCGTGACATACGCCTTTCCGTCCTGTTTTCTCTGCTTTTCAAGCATTGAATTGAAGCCGCCGATGGTGTCCTTTTCAAGTCCTTCCATTGAGCCCGAGCGGTCAAGGATGAACACAAGCTCGGTCAGATTGTTTTTTGTCTCTTTCATAATAAATACCTCCAAAGATTTTTTCGGGTTTTCTCTCAACCCTTCGACTGTATTGTATCAGTTTTGCACCCGGATAAGGTCGCCTCGCAGGCGACTTTGACAAACATCTGTGCGCAAAAAATTACAATAAAATTATATCGGTTACAATCGTGTAACATATCTTGTAAAATCTCTTTTTCTTTGATAATATGGGAAAGATAAAAATGTTGAAGGAGAAACAATTATGGAAAGAAAAGTCGTAATTTTTGACCACCCTCTTATTCAGCATAAGCTCAGCATTCTTCGTGACGTTAAAACGAGAACAATGGAGTTTCGTCAGCTCATAAACGAAATCTCCATGCTTATGATGTTTGAGGCAACGCGTGACCTCCCGACAGAGAACATTAAGGTTGAAACTCCCTGCGGCATTGCTGACTGTAAGCAGATTGCAGGAAGAAAACTGGCGTTTGTTCCGATTCTCCGTGCAGGTCTCGGTATGGTTGACGGCTGTGTAAATATGGTGCCGGCAGCCCGTGTAGGCCACATCGGTCTTTACAGGGACGAGGAAACCTTACAGCCCGTTGAGTATTACTGCAAGCTCCCCAAGGATATCGAAAGAAGATACGTTTACGTTGTGGACCCGATGCTTGCAACCGGCGGCTCGGCTATTGACGCTATCAGCCAGATTAAGCTTCGCAACCCCAAAAAGATAATCTTTATGTGCATTATTGCCGCTCCCGAAGGACTCAAGGCTCTTCAGGACGCTCATCCCGACGTTGACATTTACTGTGCAGCTATGGATGACCATCTCAATGAGAACGGATATATTGTTCCCGGTCTCGGCGACGCAGGCGACAGAATTTTCGGAACAAAGTAATAATTTGGAGAATAGGGAATGGATTTGTTCATTCTCTGTTCTCTAATTTTTATATGTTAATAATTTTCAGGAGGAAAAAATATGAAACTCACTTATGACATCAAAGATAAGCCGAAGTTTGGACAGCTTATCATCTTTGCGTTCCAGCAGCTGCTTGCAATCCTCGCAGCTACAATCGCAGTTCCGTCAATCGTAGGAAACGGAATGTCACAGTCCGCAGCTTTGTTCGGCGCAGGTATCGGTACAATCGTATACCTTCTCTTCACAAAGTTCAGAAGCCCTGTGTTCCTTGGTTCGTCATTTGCATTCCTCGGCTCAATGTTTGCGGCTTTCGCAGGCGCAGCTTCGGCTGAAGCAGGTTATGCAGGTATCATCCTCGGTGCAATCTTCGCAGGCCTTGTTTACGTAATCATCGCTATCGTTGTTAAGGTAGCAGGCGTAAAGTGGATTGACAAGCTTATGCCCGCAGTTGTTATCGGACCTACGGTATCAATCATCGGTCTTTCACTTGCAGGCAACGCAATCGGCGACCTCACCACAGGTAAGGTTCTCACAGAGAGCGTACCCGAGCTCATCGTAAACGGCAACGTTATCGACCTTCTTGCAAACTCAGTAACGCTCAACGGCGACGCTGTAGGTTCATCAATGGTATCGGCTGCAAGCCCCTACGTTGCTCTTATCTGCGGTATCATCACTCTCTTCGCAGTAATGATTGCTTCCGTATTCGGCAAGAAGATGGCTAAGCTCATCCCGTTCATCATCGGTATCCTTGCAGGTTATGCAGCAGCTGCAATCTTCAC
Source organism: uncultured Eubacterium sp. (assembly GCA_905234495.1). Classification (GTDB taxonomy): domain Bacteria; phylum Bacillota; class Clostridia; order Oscillospirales; family Acutalibacteraceae; genus Eubacterium_R. The sequence continues at coordinate 190,754 of CAJOHE010000008.1, forward strand.
TGTAATCGGTATCAAGACAGGCAACGCTTCTCTTCAGATTATCGACTTCAGCGTATTCAAGGATATGTCAATCTTTGCAGTTCCGGACTTCACGTTCATCAACGCTGCAAAGGGCCTCGGCGACATCGACGGTCAGTACATCGCAACAATCGCAGTTGCATATGTTCCCGTTGCTTTCGTAGTATTTGCAGAGCATATTGCAGACCACAAGAACCTTTCATCAGTTGTTAATAAGGAACTTCTTGAGGACCCCGGTCTTCACAGAACTCTTCTCGGTGACGGCGTTGGTTCAATGGCAGGCGCATTCTTCGGCGGATGCCCCAACACCACATACGGCGAGTCGGTTGGCTGCGTAGCTATCACAGGTAACGCTTCAATCATCACAATCCTTACAACAGCTATTATGGCAATCATCATCTCGTTCTTCGGTCCTTTCGTAACCTTCCTTTCAACAATTCCCAACTGCGTAATGGGCGGCGTTTGCATCACCCTCTACGGTTTCATCGCAGTATCAGGTCTTAAGATGATTCAGAAGGTTGACCTTGACCAGAACAAGAATCTCTTTGTTGTTGCAGTTATCCTTATCTGCGGTATCGGCGGACTCACTCTCAGCTTCGGCAAAATCACTCTTACAGAGATTGCCTGCGCTCTCATCCTCGGTATCATCACAAACGTTATCCTTTCAAGAAAGAAGGAGGACAATGCAGAGGAAGCAGCATAAGTTGCTGAGGAAGTTGCAGAATAATATTGTAAAAAGAATAAAAATAAACTATAATGGGATTGTCGGTTTCGGCAATCCCATTTATTCAGGTGTAATTATGAAAAACAGCGGTACAAAAAGAATAAAAACCGAGAGGCTCGTTTTGAAAAAAATGAAAATGAGCGACTGGTTTTATGCAAAAAAATGGTTCTGTGACCCGAGGGTCAGCGTTTACTCTCAGGGCACCGTGCAGAACACGCCCCACGATATGTATCGTTTCCTTCTGCAAAGGGTGTATAATTACTATTTCAAGAGAAAAAATAATTACTATTTCTGGGGCATCTACCTCAGGCACAGAATGATAGGCTTTATCGAGGTGAGGGACCTGACGAAGGAGCGCAAATACTACTGGCTCTACTATATGCTCTCGCCCGAATTTCAGTCAAACGGCTACACCACCGAAGCTCTCGTAAATGTTATCGAATATATGAAAAGCCAGAGCGCCGAGATTATCTACGGCGCCTGCGATACGGAAAACAAGGCGTCGTACCGCGTGCTTGAAAAAGCCGATATGACCTACATCAGGCACGAAGAGGATATCTTCCATTATCCCGACGGAAGAGTGGGCGCAAGAGAGCTTTTCGGCATAAAGCTTAAGGAGCAGAAATGATTAGAATTTGCTTTGTCTGCCACGGCAACATCTGCCGTTCGCCGATGGCGGAATTTATATTTAAAAAGCTTGCTGCAGATAGCGGAAGAGAGGGTGATTTTTACGTCACCTCAAGGGCAACTCATACCGACGAAATCTGGGGTGGAAGAGGCAATCCCGTCTACCCGCCCGCAAAGCGTCAGCTCGAGCTTCACGGCATTTCATCGGACGGCAAGAGGGCTCAGCTTCTGACCGCCGCCGACAGCGGAAGCTACGACTTTTTCATCGGTATGGACGGTGAAAACATAAGATATATGAAAAGAATTCTGAAGCCCGAAAGCTACGGAAAAATCTATAAGCTTATGAGCTTTGCGGGAAGCGAGGACGACGTTTCCGACCCGTGGTACACAAGGGATTTCGAGAGCGCGTACGACGATATTTACAGGGGCTGCAAAGCGCTTTTCAGCGAGGTGACAAAATGAAAAAATCAGCAAAAATCATTATAGCTGCCGTTGCCGTGATTGCACTCCTTGCGGGCGTTGTCGCCTTTATAGTCCTCAAAAATCAGGGGGTGTTTTCAGCGGGAAACGATGAGAAATACAGCGTGGCTCAGACCGAGGTTTACGAGGGCAGCCCGATTGAGGGCAAGACCGTAATCTTCCTCGGAAGTTCCGTGACCTACGGCGCGACCTCAAAGGGCGAATCCTTTGCGGATTACCTTGAAAAGCGCGACAAAATTATCGCGGTGAAAGAGGCAGTTTCGGGAACCACCCTCGTCGACAGCGGCGAGAATTCCTATGTCTCGCGCCTTAAAACGATTGATACTGAAATCAAAGCCGACGCCTTTATCTGTCAGCTTTCAACAAACGACGCGACAAAGAAAAAGCCCCTCGGCGAGGTTGCCGAAGGGTTTGACATCGAAAGCTTTGACACACAGACCGTTGCGGGCGCTATTGAGTATATCATCGCCTACGCAAGGGAAACGTGGGACTGCCCGGTTGTCTTCTATACGGGCACGAAATACGACAGCGAGCGCTATGAACAGATGGTGCTGCTGCTCTATAAGATTGCCGACAAGTGGGGGATTGATTTAATCGACCTCTGGGGCGACGAGGATATGAATAACGTCACGCCCGAAAAATACAGCCTTTATATGGTCAACGGAATTCACCCCTCAAGGGCGGGCTATCAGCTCTGGTGGACGCCGAAATTTGAAGAATATCTCTACACAAAGCTTGTGTAAACAAAAAATCCCTATCGCTGAGATAGGGATTTTTGTTAAAAGGTGGAAAAAACGGGAAATCAATATGTACGGCTACCTTAAAACAGCCATTGACAAATCGATAACACCGCTTAAAATTCTGCTTGTTTTCTGCATATTTAACACTTCGGCGAACCAAAGTAAAATAAGCGCTACCAAAATTGCTATGATTAATGTTTTTTCGTTCATAATCAAGCCCCCTTGTATAATAATATTATATACTATTCTGCAAATAAATCAAGTAATTTTATACAATTTGCCATATTTTTATTTTATGTGTGAAATTAATTGAAAATAGTAAAATAATGCTATATAATACATTGTGATAATCATAATGGGGGAATATGTTATGAGTCCATTGTTGTTACAGGCAAATCCGGATACCGCAACGGTTGTAATATCGGGTATCTTTATCGTTGTTGCCGTTCTTTTGCTTCTCATATTTGTCTTTCAGATTTTCGGAAAATTCGTTTCCGGCGCAGAGGCAAGGGCAAAAGCCAAGGCTGACGAAAAAACAAAGTCAGCTCAGAAAAAGAAAAAGGCAATTCCCATGCCCGTAATCCCGACGCCCGAGGTTCCCGCCGTTGAGGACGGCATACCCGAAGAGGTTGTTGCGGCAATAGCGGGCGCGATTGCGGCTGTTGAAGGCCCCGGCGCTGTCGTGCGCTCGGTAAGAAGAAAGAACGTTGCCTCCCGCAACCCGTGGGCGCAGGCGGCTCAGATAAACAACACGCGACCTTTTTAGGAGGATCGGATTATGGAAATACTTCACGGTATCTGGGAAGTAATTTTAAGCATATTTGAAAACAGCGGATACGCTTACTTCTTCCATGGCGACGGCGTCAAAAATCTCATAATGATAGTGATTGCCTTTGTGTTCCTATATCTCGGAATCAAAAAAGGCTGGGAGCCGCTTCTCATGGTACCCATCGCATTCGGTATGCTTCTCGCAAATATCCCCGGCGCAAATCTCGCTGTGCAGTACCACGACCTTGAGGGCTTCTTTGACCTCTTGAAGGGCAGGGGTGAATACGTCGGCGCGACGCCCGGACTTATGGACTTCCTCTATTTCGGCGTAAAGGCGGGAATTTATCCGCCCCTCATCTTCCTCGGCATAGGCGCGATGACGGATTTCTCACCGCTCATCGCAAACCCGAAGAGCTTTATTCTCGGCGCTGCGGCGCAGTTTGGTATATTCTTTACCTACCTCGGCGCAATAGTGCTTAAATTCACACCCGCACAGGCGGGCTCAATCGCAATCATCGGCGGCGCGGACGGACCCACCGCAATCTTTGTAACTTCAAAGCTTGCGCCCGAGCTGCTCGGTACGATAGCCGTCGCGGCATACTCGTATATGGCGCTCGTGCCGATGATACAGCCGCCCATAATGAAAATGCTTACAACAAAGAAGGAACGAGCGGTTGTAATGGGCAATCTTCGCCCCGTATCAAAGCTTGAAAAAATTCTTTTCCCGATAATGGTAACCGTTATCGTATCGCTCTTGCTTCCCGATGCAGCGTCCCTTGTGGGAATGCTGATGCTCGGAAACCTTCTCAGAGAGAGCGGACAGACGGAACGTATTGCAAAGGCAGCCCAGAACGAGCTGATGAATATCATCACGATTATGCTGGGTATCTCGGTAGGCGCAACCACTTCCGCGCAGTCCTTCCTCAATCTCAAAACCGCGGGCATCATCCTTCTCGGACTGATTGCATTCTCAATCGGAACGGCAAGCGGCGTGCTTTTCGGCAAGCTTATGTATATCTTCACAAAGGGCAAAATCAATCCGCTCATCGGTTCTGCAGGTGTGTCCGCAGTACCCATGGCGGCAAGAGTAAGCCAGAAGGTCGGACAGGAATCAAACCCCTCAAACTTCCTTCTTATGCACGCAATGGGACCGAACGTTTCGGGCGTTATCGGTTCAGCCGTTGCAGCAGGTATTCTCTTGACACTTTTAAAATAAAGCAGTATGGGCGAACTTGGTTCGCCCGCTTTTTATCAATAACTCAAGGAGGCAATTATGCCGTTAAACGAAATGCAGCAGAAGGCTGTCAACACAACCGAAGGTCCGCTTCTCGTTCTTGCGGGCGCGGGCTCGGGAAAAACAACTGTCCTTGTAAACAGGGTGCAGCACATAATTGAAACAGGTCTTGCCGAGCCGTGGCAGGTGCTTGCAATCACCTTCACAAACAAGGCGGCGGGAGAGCTTCGCCAGAGGCTTATAAACGCAGTAGGCGAGGATGCGGGCAACTCAATCTGGGCGTATACCTTCCACAGCTGCTGTGCAAGAATACTGCGCCGCTTCGGTGAAAATATCGGCTATTCGGGTCACTTCACAATCTACGATACCGACGATTCGCGCCGTGTTATGAAACAGGTGCAAAAGCATCTCGGCATCGAGGATAAGTTTCTCAACCACAAGTCGATTCTTGCCGAGATAAGCCGCGCGAAGGACAGCCTCATTTCCCCCGAGGAATACAAGGCGAGCACCGTCAACGATTTCCGCAAGAGCAAGATTGCGCAGTGCTACGAGCTCTATCAGCAGGAACTCAAAAAGTCCGACGCTATGGACTTTGACGATATAATCTATAACACCGTCGAGCTTCTCAAAAGTTTTGACGACGTGCGCGAGCTCTATCAGAATCAGTTCCGCTACGTTATGGTCGACGAGTATCAGGACACGAACCACGCCCAGTACGTGCTGACCTCGCTTCTTGCGGACAAGTACAAAAACATCTGCGTTGTCGGCGACGACGACCAGAGCATCTACCGTTTCAGGGGCGCGACGATTGAAAATATTCTCTCTTTTGAAAAACACTACAAGGGCGCGCAGGTCATCCGCCTTGAGGAAAACTACCGCTCAACCCAGAATATTCTCGACGCGGCAAACGAGGTAATCTCAAACAACAAAAACCGTAAGGGCAAGACGCTCTACACAAATCTCGGCGACGGCGAAAAGGTTATTTTCAACACCGCCATGAACGAGGCGGACGAGTCAAATTTCATCGTCGATGAAATTCTGCAGGGCGTTAAAGAGGGCAGAAAGCTCAGCGATTTTGCGATTCTCTACCGTATGAACGCCCAGTCGCGAAACATCGAGGTTATGCTCACAAAAAGCGGCATTTCCCACCGCGTAATCGGCGGCCACCGCTTCTTTGACAGAAAGGAAATCAAGGACGTGATTTCCTACCTCGCAGTTATCAGCAACCCCTCTGACAACGTTAGGCTTCAGCGCATCATAAACGTTCCCAAAAGGCAGATAGGCGACACGATGTTTGTAAACGTAATGCAGATTGCAACGGGGCTCGGACTCTCGGACTTCGAGGTCTGCGAGCGCGCCGACGAGTTTGAAAAGACCTCGCGAAGCGCTGCAAAGCTTATCGGCTTCACAAATATGATAAAGCAGCTTCAGCTTGCTCTGCAGGAAGGGATGACGCTTCCCGACCTGCTTCAGGAAGTGCTTGAGGTCACAAAATATCTCGACTATCTCAACGAGGACCCCGAAACCTATGAGGACAGGGTGAACAACATCAAGGAGCTTTCCTCAATGTTCATCAAGTATCAGGAAGAAAGCGAAGAGCCGAGCCTCGACGATTTCCTCGAGGACGTTGCCCTCATCACCGATATCGACTCGTACAACGAGGATGAGGACGCGGTCGTGCTAATGACGCTTCACGCAGCAAAGGGACTTGAATTCCCGGTCGTTTTCATCCCCGGTATGGAAGAGGGAATATTCCCGAGCAATCAGTCTATGTTCTCTGACGAGGATTTGGAAGAAGAGCGCCGCCTTGCATACGTTGGTATCACCCGTGCAAAGGAAAAGCTCTACCTCATAAACGCTCAGCAGAGAATGCTCTACGGAACTACCTCGCGCAATATGCCCTCGCGTTTCCTCAGGGAAATTCCCGTTTCGGTCACCGAGGACGTTTCAACCAAGAGCTACAGACAGCCCGCCGCATCAAAGTTCTCGCAGCAGAAGCCTGCTCAGGTCAACCGTAGCTTCGGTCAGGTCGGCAGCAAGGCGCAGAAGCCGAAGGGCGACTACAAGGTCGGCGACACCGTTGTTCACAAGAGCTTCGGCAGGGGAACAATACTCTCGCTTCAGCCGATGGGCGGCGACACTCTTATGGAAATCGCGTTTGAAAAAGCAGGCACAAAGAAAATGATGGCAAACTTTGCAAGGCTTGAAAAAGAATAGGTTTACAATTCAAGTTTTTTCTTGACAAGCACAACTTAATTGCATAAAATTTAATAGTAATTAACTCAGAGGAGTGCTGTCAAATGAACAAAGAATACGACTCGTTAAAGCTTGAAAATCAGCTTTGCTTTCCGCTCTATGCCTGCTCAAAGGAAATAATAAAGAAATACAAGCCCTTCCTTGACGAGCTTGATTTAACCTATACCCAGTACATAACGATGATGGTGCTCTGGGATAAAAAGCAGGTCAACGTCACGGAACTCGGCAGCAGGCTCTTCCTCGATTCGGGAACGCTTACGCCCCTTCTCAAAAAGCTTGAGGCGAAGGGCTATATCACAAGAAGCCGCTCTGACGAGGACGAAAGAATACTGAACGTTACAATCACCGAAAAGGGCGAGGCGCTCAAAGAGGAAGCCGTGAAGGTTCCGCAGGAAATGATGGGCTGCGTCAGACTGACGAAGGACGAGGCAAAGCTTCTCTACGGAATTCTTTACAAGATTCTCGGCGGCGTGAGCGAATGATATGATTAAAAACGTTTTCATTGACCTTGACAACACAATACTTGATTTCAACAAAGCTGAGCGAAACGCGCTTGCAAAAACGCTTTCGGCTCTCGGATATGAGCCGAAGAACGAAATCCTCGACAGGTATCACGACGTGAATCTGTCGCAGTGGAAACGCCTTGAACGCGGCGAAATCACAAGGCGCGACGTTAAGCTCAACCGCTACCGCATTTTATTTGACGAGTTCGGTATTGACGCAAAGCCGGAGGACGCCACAGCGACGTATGAGGACTTTCTCTCGCAGGGGCATTTCTTCCTTGACGGCGCAGAGGAACTTCTGAAAACCCTCTCGCAGCGCTACAGGCTCTACCTCGTTTCAAACGGAACGTTTCGCGTTCAGGAGGGAAGGCTTCAAAGCGCGGGGATAACCCCACTTTTTGACGGGGTATACGTCTCGGAAAAAGTCGGCGCTGAAAAACCGAGCACACAGTTTTTCAACAACGTGTTTGCCGATATCGGCGACGTTGACAAAGCCGCCTCGGTCATTATCGGCGACAGCCTGACCTCGGATATGAGGGGCGGAATAAACGCAGGGATTAAGACGGTATGGTTCAACCGTCTCGGCGAAGAACCCCCCGCGGACATCAAACCCGACTATGAGGTCAAATCCCTTTCCGAAATCCCTGAAATCTTAGAAAAAATATAAAGGTGTTTACCAAATCGGTAAACACCTTTTTTAATTACGCATTACACCTCAATGAGGTCTGCAATCTTGAATTTTTTAAAGCATATCAGCGAGCTCGGCTGAGCCTCATAGAGCACGCCGATGTGGTCCTCGTCAATCTGCGTCATACACGAGTAGGCGAAAAAGCCCTCGTTAATTATCGTGTCGGAATACCAGTCGATGCCGATTGTTCTGCCGTTTGAACGCCTGAACCTGCCCACCGAGATAACGCCGTTTTCTCTCGTTCTCTCGCTCGGGTGCGAGCAGAAAACGTAGTTGCCCACGTTGATAACGCTTTTCTGGCATTTCGGCGCAAGCAGTCCCGTCGGCTTAACCTTAGCCCAGCGCTTGCCCTTGCTGTATGAGAGGGAAAGGGGCGTCTTGCCGAAGGACTTTGCCCTGCCGAGAGCGAGCACGGTTCCGTCGGGCGCCTGAACCGCCTGCCACTCGTCAACGTTGCAGTTGTAGGGCTGCTTGGTCATTCTGTGCCACGTGTCGCCGTTGTCTATCGAATAGACCGAAACGGATTCCTTCTTGTCAACATAAAGCGGCATAAGCACTCTGCCGTCCTGGGTGGTGATTGAATTACCGGGCGAAACGCCGAGGAAGGTTCCGTCCTCAACGATGAGAAAATCGCTCGTGATGTCAACGGGGTCGGACCACGTCTTTCCCTCGTCGGAGCTTCTTAGCATATAGATGTAATTTCTCTTCGGTGCCTTGAGCGGCGCGCCGAAGGTTACGGAATCGTTGTTGCTTCCGGTCTTGCCGTTTAGGAAGATGTTGCCGACGTATTCGTCGTCTTTGTATAGCGAGCCCTTCCAGTCGGTCACCTTATACAGCGTTTCCTTCTGCCTTGAATTGAGCACAACGCCGTCCTCGCGCACCACGTAAAACTTGCCGTGTCTGTCGTAAAGGGCGGGGCGCATCTTTTTATCATACATGGAGTAGGGGGGCTTTTTCTTGTCGAGAAGCTTTCTGTTGTGAAGCCCCTTGCACTCGGGATAAAAATCCGCAATCAAAATAACGTCGCCGTTTGGCGCAAATGCAAGACAGGGGTCGATGAAAAATGCCGAGGCATAGCTGTCGGCGTTTTTATAGGTTTCTCTTGCGGGCGGGGTGGCGATTGCCTTAACGTCAGACCAAGTGTCGCCGCCGTCCTCGCTTCGCCTTATGGCAAGCTCAAGAAAACCCCAGCCCTCGCCGCAGGTCTGCTTTACGGAAACGGCAATAAGGGAATTGCCCGCTTTGATGAGGCTCGGCATCCTGAAGGCTGCGCCGCCGTTTGATTCATCGCTGAAGCGGGTGTATTTCTTATCGAGATATCTTTCGTCGTTTCCGCAGAAAATGATTTTTCCTATGCCCATTTTTCCATCCCCAATAAACGTCTTTATACTACTATAACATATGCGCCTGAAATTTAAAAGAGTATTTTACTCAAAAGGCTTGAAAATATTGCCGTTAAAGTGTAAAATAATGATTGACCTATGCTTATGGCAAATATTTGAAGAAGGAGGGAAAAAATTGCTCTGGACAATTAAAAAATGCTGGTACAGAATATATCAGAACGTATTTAAGGTTGCAATGGTATTTATGGACTGGTCGTCGCCCGAGCTTTTGGAGGGCGCAGGAAGCATACTCAAACTGCCTGCACTCATCAAGAGCAAAGGCCTGAGTAAGGTTTTAGTTGTTACGGATAAAGGTCTGATGAGTCTCAATCTGCTTGACCCGCTTTTTGCCAAGCTTGAAGAGGAAGGCATCGAATATGTTGTTTATGACGGCGTACAACCTAATCCCACAATTCCTAACATCGAGGATTGTAAAAAGGTTTATGAAGACAACGCCTGTCAGGGCATCATAGCTTTCGGCGGCGGTTCCCCGATGGACTGTGCAAAGGCAGCAGGCGCGAGAATCGTCAAGCCAAAACAATCCGTACGAAGCATGCGTGGTCAGCTTAAAGTTCGCAAAAAGCTTCCGCCTTTCTTTGCAGTTCCTACCACGGCAGGTACAGGCTCGGAGACAACGGTTGCCGCTGTAGTCAGCGACCCCGAAACTCACGAAAAGAACGCCATCAACGATACCTGTCTCAGACCGAAATATGCTGTGCTTGACCCCGAGCTTACAGTCGGCTTACCGCCCCATATTACTTCTACCACGGGTATGGACGCGCTCACTCACGCAGTTGAGGCGTACATCGGTAAGAGTAATACGAAGGAAACGCTGCGCGAAGCAGAGGAAGCAACAAAGCTTATTTTTGATAATATCGAAACAGCGTATAACGACGGCAAGAATTTAGAGGCAAGAGGAAATATGCTCAAGGGCTCATTCCTCGCAGGACGCGCGTTTACCCATGCTTATGTTGGTTATGTTCACGCTATTGCGCATAACCTCGGCGGCTTGTACGGAACGCCCCACGGCCTTGCAAACGCCGTAATTTTGCCGTATGTACTCGACTATTATGCAGAGTCCGCATATCCTCAGCTTGCAAAGCTTGCGGATATTGTGGGCATCGGAAAGGGACTCGATACCAACGCTAAGGGCAAGGCTTTCATCGAAGCCATCAGAACTCTTAACAGGAATATGAACATTCCGGAAAAGTTCGACTTTATCAAGGAAGAGGATTTGCCTCTTCTCGTAAAGCGTGCGCTTAAAGAAGGTAATCCTTTGTACCCCGTACCGAAAATTATGAACGCTGAGGACTGCGAGGCAGTAATCCGTTCATTTATGGCATAACATATAAAACCGTGGGTTAGGTGAGGTACCTCGCCTTTTCCCACGGCTTTTTTATTTGTATTCCGCATTGAATTATAACTGTTAATATTGTATAATTATACTATACTATTTTTTCGGGTGATTTTATGAAATACTTTATAAAGCTTGATAACTACAAACGCTTTGAGGTTTTCAAGGAAAACGTTCTTCTTCCGCGCTCGTATTTCATCCCCTTTGCAAATGCCGAGGAACTTTCGGGTACGGATATCCGAAACGAAAGATATTCCTCATCGAGGGTGAAATGTCTTTCGGGCGAGTGGGATTTTGCCTACTATAAGGACTGCCGCAAGGTAAAGAGCGTTGTCGATATGGGCGCCTTCGAGTGTCAGAAAATCACCGTTCCCTCGGTCTGGTCGAGGATAGGCTGCGAGGAACCCTGCTACCTCAACACAAGGTACGAGTTCACGCCGAATCTTCCCGACCCGCCCGAAAAGGTTCCGATGGGACTTTACAGAAAGGCCTTCACGGTTGAAAACCTTTCGATGAATCATACGATAAGCTTTCTCGGCGTCTCGGGCGCGTTTGACCTCTTCTGCAACGGCAAGTACGTCGGCTACAGCGAGGGCAGCCACAACACCGCCGAATTCGAGCTCAACGAGTTTCTGAAATACGGCTCAAACGAGCTTGTTGTCGCGCTTTACAAATGGTCAAACGGAAGCTATCTCGAATGTCAGGATATGTTCAGGGAAACCGGAATTTTTCGCGACGTTCTCATCTACATCACCGAAGATAACAGCATCTACGACTTTGAAATAAAGACGGTTTATCAGGGCGAAAAATCGTATTCGCTTTCGGTCAAGCCCGCGCTCAAGCTTCTTCACGACTGCGAACTTGCAGGCTTTCTCTACGACGGCGAAAACCTCGTTGCAAGCGTTTCGGCAAATGCGTCGAAAACCCTTGCGCCGACTCTTAATTTCGGCACCCTCGAGGTTGAGGAATGGAGCGCCGAATCGCCCTATCTCTATGACCTCGTGCTTGTTCTTGCAAGGCAGGGCGAGGTTGTTGAGGCTGTGCGCCGTCCCGTCGGCTTTAAGCATATTGAGATAAACGGCAACGTTTTCTATTTCAACTCTCAGCCGATAAAGCTTCTCGGCGTAAACCACCACGACACAGACCCCGTTAAGGGTTTTGCGCTTTCCCCCGAGGATATGGAAAGGGACGTTCGCATTTTCAAGCAGTTCAACGTAAACTGCGTGCGTACCTCACACTATCCACCCGACCCGATGTTTCTTGACCTCTGCGACGAATACGGCGTGTACGTTGTGGACGAGGCGGACATCGAAACCCACGGCTGCTGGAGTGAGATTAAAAAGCCCGGCGCGTGCTCGCATAATCCCGACTGGCAGGACAGATACTGGGACAGGGTTTACCGTATGTTTGAGCGCGACAAAAACCACGCTGGCATAGTTATGTGGTCGCTCGGAAACGAGGCATACGGCTACAAAAATCAGGACTACTGCTACGAGAGACTCAAGGACTACACCCTAATCCCGATTCATTACGAGGGCGTTTCAAGAACGAGGCGCTGGGCGTACGATGTTGTGTCGCAGATGTACCCGTGGCAGGGAAGAATCAGAAAGATTGCAGCGGGCAGGGGACTGCCTAAAAAATACTATACCAAGCCCTACTTTATGTGCGAATACGCCCATGCGATGGGTGTCGGCGCGGGCGAGCTTGAAACCTATGTTTCCACCTTCCTCGGCGCCGAAAATATGATGGGCGGCTGCATCTGGGAATTTGCCGACCACGCGGTTTACCATGAGGACGGAAAGTATAAGTACACCTACGGCGGCGACCACGGCGAGGAAAAACACGACGGCAATTTCTGCGTCGACGGCCTTTTCTTCCCCGACAGAACGCCCCATTCGGGCGCGTATCAGATGAAAAACTGCTACCGTCCCGTTCGCGCCGAGTTTGGCAAAAACAGGGTGACCTTCAGGAATCTCAAATATTTTACAAACGCCGGATATACCGTGAAATGGCATACTGTCAACCCAAGCTGTGAAGGCGGCAAAAGCGGCGAAATCAGCCTCAATATCCCGCCCCGCGGCGAGTGTTCATACGACCTTGATTGCGGAAGCGATACAGTCGTTCTCAGATATTTCGACGGCGATTTCGAGGTAGCAAGCGAATCTCATTCATTCGGCGAGGGCTCAACGTTACTATATAAAGACGGCGAGTGTGCGGTGACCTGTCAGGCTGAGGCTGAAAGCTTTGACATAAACGTCGGAGGTATCCCCGCAAAGCTCGGCGTAAGCATTTTCAGAGCGCCCCTTGACAACGACAGATATCTCAATAAGGTCTGGGAAAAATTTGACCTTGCGGGCGAGCATCTCAGACTTATAAAAAGCAAGAACAACGTCAGCAAATATATGCTGATGTCGGGCAAGGGCAAGCATCTTGCAACCGTAAAAATCACCGAAGAGCAGAAAGGAAGCGGCGTTATTCTCAAGCTCAGATGCACCGGTTCAAAGCGTATTCCGTTCATTCCGCGCTTCGGCTTTACCGCCGAGCTTCCCGCGGGCTTTGACAGCGTAAAATATTACGGCCTCGGCGATATGCCGAACCTTCCCGATTTCAAGGAACACGTTATGCCCGGCGTATATGAAACGACCGTCGACGGTATGCGCGAAAAGTACATCAAGCCGCAGGAAGCTTCGATGCGAAGCGGCGTTGTCTGGGCTCAGGTCGGAAACGGCAGCGATTCCGTTATGTTCAACTGCACAAACGGCACGATGATTTTCTCAGCCGACAAGTTCACGTCGCAGCAGTGTGCGGCAGCGAAGCATCAGGAAGAGCTTGAGCTTTCGGATAAGACCTATCTTCATCTTGACGCATACCAGCTCGGCGCGGCTTCGGGCGCCTGCGGACCTTTGCCTACAAAGCAGTATCGCAAGCACCGCCTCGGAGGCACCGAACTGGAACTGTATATTTGTAAAATCTGATTAGCGATTTTCGCCCGAAAGGAACAGTATGAGAGTTTTAACAGCAAAGCAAATCAAAGAGGTAGAAAAAAGAGCCTTCGACGGTGAGTTCACCGAGGAAGGCCTGATGAAGTGCGCGGGCACCGCCTGTTTCAGGAAGATAATGAAATATTACGGCGAGGGCATTGAAAGCAAAAAAATCGCCGTAGTCTGCGGAAACGGAAAGAACGCGGGCGACGGCTTTGTCATCGCAAAGCTTCTCTGCGACGCGGGCGCGTATGCAGTAATCATCCTTGCTGACAAAGAGCCCGAGCTTCGCGAGCCACTTATGTATTTTGAGGAAGCCGTTGAAAACAACGTTGAGGTCTACCGCTTTGACGAGTATGTTTTCGACTGCGATTTAATCGTTGACTGCATCTTCGGCATCGGCTTTCACGGCGTGCCGAAATCCCCGTTTGACGCGGTGTTTGACGCGGTAAACAACAGCGGCGCTACCGTTGTCAGCGTTGACACCCCGAGCGGTACCGACGCCACGACGGGCGAGGCGCTTCTTGCGATTAAAGCCGATATGACGATTGCTATTTCCACGCTCAAAATGGCTCACGTTCTGCCGCCCGCAAACGAGTACTGCGGCAAGGTCATGACCGTTGACATCGGCATCCCCGAAAGCTGCTACGACAAAAAATACGTTCAGACGATTACCAGGTCCGACGTTAAAAACAGCTTTGAGAAAAGGGCAAAGAATTCCCACAAGGGAAGCTTCGGCTATCAGCTCAATATCTGCGGCTCGTATCTTATGCCGGGCGCGGCTGTAATCTCTGCAAAGGCGGCTCTTCGAAGCGGCGCGGGTCTTGTGAAATGTGCTTTTCCGAAGTCAATCTATCCCGTTATGACCTCAAATCTCACCCAGCCGATTTTCAAGCCCCTCTGTGAAAACGAGGACAAAACGGTTTCAATCGGCGCGCTCAACGATATATTTGAAGAGCTCAAATGGGCGGACAGCGTTGTCGCAGGCTGCGGCCTCGGCAATAACGACGACACCCAGGTCATAGTTGGTCAGATAATCAAAAAGAGCGAGGTTCCGATAGTTCTTGATGCCGATGGCATAAACGCCCTCACAGGCTTCATAGATATATTAGGGGACAGAAAGGCGCCCCTCATCATAACCCCTCATCCCGCCGAAATGGCAAGGCTGATAGGGGAGAACTCGGGCTACGTTCAGTCAAACAGAATCGACGTCGCAAAGGCTTTTGCAAAGGAGCATAATATCATCGTGGTGCTCAAGGGTGCAAATACAGTTGTGACCGACGGAAGCGAAGTTTTTGTCAATACAACGGGCAACCCCGGCATGGCTATGGGGGGCACGGGGGATATGCTCTCGGGAATGCTCGGCGCGTTCCTCGCTCAGGGTATGGAACCCCTCACCGCGGCAAAAGCGGCTGTGTATATCCACGGCTTCTGCGGTGACGTTTCGGCAAGCGAGCTCTCGCAGAGGGGAATGACCGTTGACGATATGCTTTCCGTTCTCGGCGCCGTTATGTCCGAATTTGAATAAGGACTGATTTTTTGAAAAGAATAATACCGATTATTGCGGTGATGCTTCTTTTAACATCCTGCACGGTAAAATATTATACCCCAAGAATACCCGAATCGTATCAATGCGATATCGCGGTGTCCTTGGGGGATTTTGATTATAAGTGCAGATTTTGTAAAACCGCGTCGACTGCCACCGTGACAGTCAGCGATACAAACGCAGAAGGGCTTGAAATGGTCTGCGACGGGGAAGAGCTTGTTATGAACTACGGCGAGTGGGCTGAAACCTACAGCGCGTATGATTTTGAGCAGAGCAATCCCGCCATAGTCCTGTGGCAGGTCTTCGACGCGCTTGAGAGCGGCAACGTGCAAAGCGGCAAAACCGAAACGGGTTATAAGTATGAGGGCAGAATTCCCCTCGGCGAGTTCATCCTCACCCAGAACGACGACGAAACTCTCAACGCCCTGACGGTAAAAAATACTGATTTTACAATTTTGTTCAATTAAAAAAAGGATGACTGCCGTCATCCCTTTTTCTTACTTTAACGCTCTTTCAAGCCAAACTGCGCCTAAATCAAGCGCGTTGAAAAGTCCGTCCTTTTCGCTCTTTTTAACAATCTTATCCTTGAGCGGAACCTCGGGGTCGGTGTTCAGAAGCTGAACCACAACCTTGCCGGACATTTTTAAGTCCTCAATATCGTCTGCGTTGTTGATGATGTTGAGACAGATTACATACGGGTCACTCATATCGCCGTAATAAATTGTATTGCCGTTTCTTACAAGCGGCTTGCCCTTGTATTCGAGAAACTTAGCTTCCTTCTTAGCTGCCAAGGTAAACCCTCCTTATCCTAATTATCAAGATAAGACTTTACCATAGCTGCAAGGAGTTCATCCCTGTCAACTCTTCTGATAAGGCTTCTTGCATTCTTGTGTGTTGTGATGTAGGTCGGGTCTTCCGAAAGAAGATAGCCGACAATCTGGCTTGTGGGGTTGTAGCCCTTTTCGCTGAGAGCGTCATAAACCGCAGTCAGTGTCTCTTTCATTATATCCTCTTTCTCATCGCCGAGTTTAAAGGTCATAGTTTTATTCTCAGACACGGTAAAGTCACCTCCTGTTTAAAATACTTCAAAATAATTATATACACAAATCCAAAAAAATACAACACTTTTTTTCATTATTTCTAATAAAAGTACTATAAATGATATATATGTATTAAAAGACTTGACTATTTTAAACTTTAGGTTTATAATCTAACAGATATTTAGTAAGGGCTGTGACTGAGTTTCAGTAGTTTCTGCCAACTTATTTCAGAGAGCTTTTTGCACGGTGGAAGAAAAGCATAAGCGCAGGGATGAATTTCGCCTCACGAGCCTCTTTGCGAAAGCAAAGCGTATTACTGCGTTAAAGTATTCGAGTGGCATTTTATGCAATTTGAGTGGTACCACGGATTTATTCGTCTCATATTTTATGAGGCGTTTTTTTATTAGGAGGAATTATGGACAGCAAAATTGTAAGTCTCAGAGAAAGGTTCGAGGACGAACTTGCAAAAATCGAAAGCCTCAGCGAGCTTGAGGGCATCCGCGTTGCCTACCTCGGCAAAAAGGGTAGCGTAACCGACCTTCTCAAGGGAATGAAGGAGCTTTCGCACGAGGAAAAAAAGGCGTTCGGTCAGAAGGTTAACGAGCTCAAGAGCGCGGTTGCCGAGAGGATTGCCGAGAGGACGGAAGAGCTCAAGGAACTTGAAATAAAGAAGGAAATCGAGGCTATGCCCGAGTTCGATATTTCAATGCCCGCAAATCTTGACAGGGGCTCGTACCATCCCATCACTCTCGTTCAGCGCGAGTGCGAGAGAATATTCAAGTCAATGGGCTTCACGGTTGAGGATTACAGCGAGGTTGTAACCGACTACGAGTGCTTTGAATCCCTCAACATTCCCAAGCACCATCCCGCAAGAGATATGCAGGACACTTACTATCTCGAAAACGGTCAGCTTCTCAAGTCGCAGACCTCTGCGGCTCAGAACGCGATTTATAAAAAATACAAGGACGCTCTTGTCAACGACGGCGTGCCGATTAAGGCAATCTTCCCCGGAAGATGCTTCCGTAACGAGGCAACTGACAACTGCCACGAAAACACCTTCTTCCAGATGGAAGGCGTTATGGTAGACAAGAATATATCAATATCAAACCTTATCTACTTTATGAAAACGATGCTTTCCGAGGTCTTTCAGAAGGAAATCAAGGTTCGCCTTCGTCCGGGCTTCTTCCCGTTCGTAGAGCCGGGCTTTGAGCTTGATATTAGCTGCCTCATCTGCGGCGGTGAGGGCTGTCCGTCCTGTAAGCACAGCGGCTGGCTTGAGCTCTGCCCCTGCGGTATGATTCACCCCGAGGTGCTCAAGGCAGGCGGCATCGACCCCGACGAGTACACAGGCTTCGCTTTCGGTCTCGGTCTCACAAGACTTGCGATGATGAAATACGGCATCGCAGACATCCGCGACCTCAACAGCGGCAACCTCAAGAGCTTATCACAGTTCACCGACGACGAATAAGAAAGGAGTGAATATCTATGTTTTTATCAATGAATTGGATTTCGGACTTTGTTGATTTCACAGGTCTTGACAAATTGGAACTCATCAGCAGATTTTCACTCTCAACGGCTGAGGTTGAAAACGAGATTTTCTTCAAGGGCTCGGACATCAGCGGTATCGTCGTTGCCGAGATTAAATCGGTTGAAGAGCATCCCGAATCTCAGAAGCTTCACCTTCTCAAGGTTGACATCGGCGAGGCTGAACCCGTTGACGTAGTATGCGGCGCACCGAACGTAAGAGTCGGTATGAAGACCGCGTTTGCAAAGCTCGGCGCAAAAATCGGCGAGATTGAAATCACGCCGAGAAAGCTTGCGGGCTACACCTCAAACGGTATGTGCTGTTCCGAAAAGGAAATCGGCATAAGCGACGACAACTCGGGCATTATGGAAATCACCGACGACGTTGCAAACGGCACCGACCTCAAAGATATCTATGAGATTGAGGACATCATTTTCGAGGTTGACAACAAGTCACTCACAAACCGCCCCGACCTCTGGGGACATTACGGCATCGCGAGAGAGTTTGCAGCCCTTGCAGGCAGACCGCTCAAGCCGATTGAAAAGGTTGACCTGTCGCAGTACAGCGCTCTTCCTCAGGTTGATTTGAAGATTGAGGACCCGCTCTGCCAGCGTTATTCCTGCCTTCAGGTTGAGAATATCGAAAAGAGCGTTAGCCCCGTCAATATGCGCATCCGCCTTTTCTACTGCGGTATGAGAGCAATCAACCTTCTTGCCGACCTCACAAACTATCTCATGCTTGAAATGGGTCAGCCCATGCACGCGTTTGACTCGCGTAAGGTTGAGAAAATCAGAATCAAGAGATTTGACACGCCGTTCACCTTCACAACTCTTGACGGCGTTGAGCGAAATATCGACGAAAACACACTTATGATTTGCGACGGCGACAATCCGGTTGCAATCGCAGGAATTATGGGCGGTATGGACAGCGAAATCGTTGAGGACACAACGAGGCTCACCCTTGAGTCTGCAACCTTCGACGCGGTTTCAATCCGTAAGTCAACCGTTCGCCTTTCCCACCGTACCGACGCTTCAATGCGCTACGAGAAGTGCCTTGACCCCGAACTCACAGTTGACGCAATCGCGCGTTTTGTCAAGCTTCTCACCGATATCGACGGCGGAGTAAAGGTCGTTTCATCACTCACCGACGAGCAGGCGTTTGCATATCCGCAGGTAACGCTCGACTTTGACAAGGCGTTTGTTGACAGATACACGGGCATCGGGATTGACAACGACACAATCGTGAAAACTCTCACCTCGCTCGGCTTCAAGGTTGCCCTTGACGGCGACAATTTCACCGTTGACGTTCCAAGCTGGCGTGCTACGAAGGACGTTACAATCAAGGCTGACATCATCGAGGAAATCACGAGAATTTACGGCTACGACAACTTCGACGTTCACACAGCAGAGGCGCCCCTTTATCCCGTAAGAGCCGACGTTGAAAAGACCGTTGAGGACAGAATCAAGGACATCCTTGTTAAGCGCTATTCGCTTCACGAGGTTCACTCATATGTGTGGGCTTACTACGATGAATACAGGGCTCTCGGCATCGAGATTGAGGACAACATCAAGCTTGTAAACGCAACGAACCCGAACATCGAAACAATCAGAAGGTCGATTATCCCGACACAGCTCTGTCAGGTTAAGACCAACACCTCGTATTCAACCGATTTCGGCATTTTCGAGGTGGGCAGGGTAGTCAACGGACTGAAGGACGACGGTCTCTGCAACGAGAGCAAGAAGCTCGCGGTAACCCTTTTCAGCAAGACAAAATCAACCGAAGAACTCTACTTTGAGCTTCGCGATATGCTCGCGGTTCTTGCCGACGACATCAAGCATAAGGCGCTCGAGTACAAGCCTGTCGAGGCTTCCCATTCATACGAGCACCCGAGAAACCTCAACGCGGTAATCTGCGACGGCGTAACCCTCGGCGAAATCGGCGTGGCGCATCCTCTCGTTTCAAAGAAGATTGACAAGAAGGCTGCAATCGTGTTCGCAGAGCTCGACGTCAAGGCGTTTGCAGAGCTCGGGGACGCGGGCATCGTTTACGAGGAACCGAGCAAGTTCCCGGGCATCGAGATTGACCTCTCGTTCGTATGCGATAAGTTTGCGCCAATTCACGAGGCAATCAAGGCAGCGCAGTGCAAGCTCATCAAGAGGGTGGAGGTAGTTGATATCTACACCGACGAAAGCGCGAAATCAATCACAACAAGAATCACATTCTCGCACCCCGAGAAAACTCTCACAAGGGAAGAGGTAATGGAAATTGTTGACGGCATAATAGCAAGACTCGAAGCCAAAGGCATCGCGCTTAAAAAATAACATAATCAGCAAAAGGACGGTAAGGGGCACCCTACGCCGTCCTTTTATTATTCTTGAAAACAGGATAAGAACTAAAAAATTCCATTAAATATAAAAAAACACTTGATAATTGAATACGGATGTGGTATAGTATCTTTTGCAAAAAGGCAAAAGATATACACAGAGGTATAGTGTAACGGTAACACTCCGGACTCTGACTCCGTCATTTAAGGTTCGAATCCTTATACCTCTGCCACGAAAATCGGTAGTTAGAAATAACTGCCGATTTTTTGTTTGAATATGCAGATTTTGCCCTATTTTGCTTGCAAAATGGTGCGTTTTTTGAACCTTTGCAGTTCGTCTTTTTTCTCAAAAAAGATAGTTGAGAGACATTTGTGAGACACAAAATTCTCAAAATGCACCAAAATATTTTGAGACATTTGAGAGACATCGCTTTTGAAAAGACTCCGCTTTCGTGGGTTCAAAAATGCCCCAAAATCACTAAAACAAATAATAGCACCACACCGTTCTTGGCGTGGCGCTTCTTTCTCACATAAAGAATGGAACTTTTATATAATCGTTTGAAAATTTGAAATTGGTCCGTTTTTTTGCAAAAAAATAAAGCCAAACAGAAAATCTGACAAGACTGTCAAATTTCTGCTCGGCTTCTTAGAGCTCGCAAGAGCAATTAACTTATTCTTTTTTTTGGGTATGTAGCAATGATTTTATATCGCTTGCCCTCATAGTCATCAAATAACTTCACATGATATTTGACTTTGTTTCTGACAATCACAATCGTATCCGTGTCAGTATCCCAATCAAATAAGAGATGACTATTTGTTTCATTAGTACGCACCTGCATAACATTACCTCCTACCAAACTTCTTACCATTCAATCAAACCTTTTATCTCTGGGTAATTTTCGTTATTCGCCTTACTATATTGGCGTGATGCGTGGGATTAACAGTTAATTCGTTCTTCGGAAAGTCCTTAACTGCAATCATCACATTTTTGCAAAATTCCTTTCTATCCGAGAGTGAGTTCGGAAAGTGATTTCATTATAATAGAACAGATGTTCGTTGTCAAGTGCGTTTTTGCAAATATGTTTATTATTTTTTCTACCACAAGATATGGTAGGAGATTTTCTCTCGCAAGTTCTGTTTTTGAATAATCGGAGGGGTTTTATATTGTTTGTATGCGAATATATCGACAGGGGGTGGTCTGTTTTTTATGTTTCAAATGATTATCTAATACTTTCAATAATTAATTTGAAGAAATTACGATACGCTCCATCTTGCAATGTGGAGTGAAAACAAATTTGCTTACTCTATTTCGCTGAACGATGACATAAGATAATATAGTAAAATAGCCATTCATACAACATGTATGAATGGCTATTATTCTGCAGGCTGCAAGGTGATAACCTCATAATAGCAATGCTTTTCCGTTCGGAAAGGCACACGCCAGCCGCAGGCGCCTGCACTTACATTCATTATTGACTCGCCCTCGGTAAAATCGCCGCAGGCATATCCGATTACGGAATACAGGGAACGAAGCGGGAACAGTTGTCCTGCGTGCGTATGACCGGATAATTGTAAATCAGTGCCCGTTACTGTATTCTCTTTAAATTCGAACGGCTGATGGTCGGCGACAATCAAGTATTTTTCAGGCGAGGGATTGGTCAGTGTTTCTGCCTTTGCTCTTTCACCGCCTTCGCTGATGTCCTCTCTGCCGAGAAGAAGTAAATCGGGCGCTATTTCGGCATATTCGTCTTTCAGAAGAATGATGCCGTTATCCGTGATTGCCTGCTGTAATTCTTCTGCGGTAAACTGCAAACCGTTAGCGTATTCGGCGTGCTTCTGCCTGTCGTGATTACCGTAGAGATAATACACGGGAACGCCGCAGTTTCCAAACAGCTCAAAGGTCTTTTCCATTTCCTCTTTTGTGGTATAATCGTCCGTTATATCGCCGCCGAGGATAATACATTCGGGCTGCTCGTCCGTCATCGCCTTAACTTCCTTTTCAAGTACGGAAAAGGGCTGTGCGCTACCGACGTGAAGATCCGCCGCAAAAATGATTTTATGCATCGTTGTCAATTTATCTGACGAATATGTATGATAATTCGGCATTACAACCTGCATATTAACCGTGCCGTAAATAAAGAACAATACACCGAGCACAAGGCTCAGCGTTTTGGCAATACTGAATTTCCTTTCCGTTTTTCTTATGGCGCAGATAATTCTGTAAATAATATCGGCAAATGCATCCATCAGCAAAGCGGCATAGAGTGCCATCATCAGCGGCTGCACGGGGCGCAGCTGTACCGGTCCTGCCATTGGCAGTGCAGCAAACGCTATTGCCAGCAGTGCCTTCACAACAATCAACACCACTCTCACGGCAGGCTTGACTTCCTTTTTCCTCAACAGGAGCTGAACGGCAGTTACAATCAATTCAGCAACAACGAACCATATAACCCACATTAGAAAAAAATTCATATCAGTCTTTCCTTATTTTACAATCCAGTTGATTATCGTTGTTATATTCGCAAACAGGGTTGACAAAAATATCGTCAGTACTATAAAGACAATATTGATTTTCCATTCGCTTGCAAGCAGACCGATAAACTCTCTCATCTGTGCATTGGGCCAGAAATACCATTTTGTTTTTGCACCGATACCGTCAGCCTTCATTCCTGCTTTTGCGGAAAACATACCACTGCGGAAGATATGATAATTTGTAGTGGAGAAAAGAATATTTCCGTTTTCTTTATGCTCGTCTGCAATCTTCTTTGAGAATTTCATATTCTGCAGCGTGGTAGCGGACTGCGTTTCGGGATAGATGATACTTTCATCTATGCCCTTTTCAACAAGATAGTTTTTCATACACTCTGCTTCGCTCATAACCTCGTCGCTGCCCTTGCCGCCTGACGGGATAAAGCAAGCCTGTTTTCCTGTTTCTTCAAGCTGATTGTAATAGAATTCAAGCGCTCTGTCGATTCTGCCCCTGAGCAGCGGTAACGGCTTACCGTCCTTGCCGACCTTACAGCCGAGAATGACAATAAAATCCTGATTGTATTTTGGCTCGTGCTTTGAGGCGTACCACGTGCAGTACATTGCCGAAAAGAGCAGACATTCAAAATATACAAACGCCGAGGAAACAACGGTGCGGATAACGGCTTCTCTGATATATACTAATTCCAAATGCGTTGAATTGGGATTGCGAATTGCCGTAATAATACACAATAACGAACCTACAAAAAGGGCGATACTGATAAAAATACCAAACAGATTATTTTTTCTGAAGCCCTCGTGCTTTATCAGCGATAAATTGCTGATGGAGAGAAAACCTGCAAAAAGCACTAAAAACGGTATTGAAATCAAAATAATCAGCGTCAGTATAAAGCCGGCAAGGTTATATATTTGCCAACCGTCTGACCGCTGAGGGAAGATAAGACAGGCACCTAATAAGCCTGAATACATCACGCTTTGCAGTCCGAAGAAAACAAGAAGCGCAAAATCAAGCACGGTCTTATACGAGAAGAACTGCGTTTTCTTTCTGCGTCTGAACTGCAAAAAGCAGATAGCAAAGGAATAGAGCATCAAAAGCGCCATGCCGAGCAGTGTAAACTGCCAGCCGCCGTAATCGTAGCCCGTAAGATAGACTACGCCTGTCGGTAGCACTGAAAACTCATAATACGCCGTCGTGTATTTTCTTTCGTTTGTTTCGTCGTATACCGTGGCGGTTACTGTCGCTTTGCCTTCCTTTATGCCTTTGAAAACAAAGCGGGTATAATCGTCCTTTCTTGAAATACTGCTGCTTGTGATAACACTTTCATCCGAGCAGGTAACCGATGTTTTATCTGAACCGTATGGGTTGTTGAGATACACCGTATAATTCCTGCCGCATAACAGAATCGCAACAACGGTAAATATAATAATGGCAAGATAGCCTACCGCTATATAAACTTTACTTTTCTTTTTCATTGTTTCGCTCATTTAAAAAACTTTTTTTATTTAGTTATTATGTATTGTTTCATATCCCTCAAAAGTAACATTTTAAACAACATTGTTTGAAATGAGTTGTGATATATTACCTTTTGAATACTGTATTTTATTCAAGGGGTAAATGGTTTTCAAGAAGGTATTTTATATAGCCGCTGCTCGTGTATGCTGCAAATTTTTGATATTGGTCCGATTTTTCGCTGTTAGCAAAATCGCAGATACTCTTAACAATAATCGGTGCAGGCTGCGGTGCGGTGCTGTTTTGACAGGTAAACGCTACGCTGTATGATTCCATATCCAAGCCTACCGTTTTCGGAAAGAGTGAAAGCACCTGTTTTTCTACAACGGCGCGGTTTGCAACGACTGAACTGCCGCACGCAAGCGGACCTATGTGAACATGGAACTCATTATCCTCCCTTCCCATAGTGCTTTTTATAATATCCATTATTATTTCATCGGTGTAAACCGAACGGGGACGGGGAAGAAAGCCGATGTCACCAAAACGGATTTCGGTTTCATCAGGGCCAACAAATTTACCCGTTGAATAGTCCCATATTACGTCAGGTACGATAACGTCGCCGTAAATTTGCTTGGCTTCATCTCCTGTGCCTGCGGCAATTCCGCTCATAATAACATATCTTGGGCGGAATTTTTCAATTGCCTTCATTGTCAGCACGGTTGCGGCGGTCATACCCATAACGGACTGCTGAGCAGTAATGATTCTGTGCTGCTTTCCGTTCTTTTCAAAATATGTTTCATAGTACGTCTGATTATCGCCGTCGATATTTACACGTTTCCAAGAATTGTAAAGGCTTTTTATACTGCTCGTTTCAATCACAACGGCGGTAATAATAAACGCCGTGCTTTTATATTTATTTTCCATATGAAATCTTCCTGTATCGCTCATTTGTTTTTAGATGTTCCGCTGATACGATTGAATCAAAGTTCGTGAGTTTTTTGCTATATCGGTGGATTAATTATGTGTTCCAAACCAACATTTCAAATATTATGAATTGGCTCAGTAGTCTTTTGATTTTTCAGCTTATAAAGATATACACCAAAGAGCAAAACTGCAAAGCAAATACCGACGGAATAAGCCACCGTTTGCGTTAAATTGAATCCTTCTTTAGCCATCAGTATGTATGTCATACTCACAGCGGACATAAATACTGCGGGTAATGCGGTAATAAGCGACGTTATCTTGTTCTGCTTCGTTTTTAAAAGATAAGCGGTTGCAACCCACAGAGAAATCATAGCAAGCGTTTGGTTGCTCCAAGAAAAATAACGCCACAAAACATTAAAGTCAAGCTGCGTCAGCACCGTTCCGACAGAGAGCAACGGCACTGTAATAATCAATCTGTTTTTAATCTTCTTCTGATCAAGTTTTGTAATTTCAGCAAGTATCAATCTTGCAGAGCGAAATGCTGTATCGCCCGAGGTTATCGGACAAGCGACAACGCCTACAATAGCCAAAATACCGCCGATAGTTCCGAGCATTCCCGTGGAAACATCGTACACAACACCTGACTGTCCGAGATTGTCAAGCGCATTTTGAAGTCCTCCTGTCGCACCGTAAAAGGCAACGCCTCCCGCAGCCCAAACTAACGCTATCACGCTTTCCGTAAGCATTGCACCGTAAAAAACCTTGCGTCCCTCTTTCTCGGACTTAAGGCATTTGGCAACCATAGGCGACTGCGTTGCATGGAAACCTGAAATCGCACCGCAGGCTACGGTAACAAACATATAGGGCCATACAGGGAGTTTTTCGGGATGCAAATTTTTCAGTGATATTTCAGGAATAGTATAACCGCCCTTAATAATCCCAAAAATAATTCCGACAGCCATTAGAATAAGCACCACGCCGAATATGGGATAGAGCTTGCCGATGATTTTATCAATGGGTAAAAGCGTTGCTAAAACGTAGTAAATAAGTATTACAACAATCCAAAAGGTAACACTGAGAGTATCAGGAGTAAGTCTGGCGAGAAGCGCAGCAGGACTGGTCACAAAAACCGTACCTGTCAGGAGAAGCAAAAGCACGGAAAATATTCTCATAATCCATTTGGCAGTTTTTCCGAGATAGATTCCTGAAAGTTCTGCAATAGAAGCACCGTCATGACGTTCCGATATCATACCGCTCATATAGTCATGCACGCCACCGCCGAGTATTGCACCAAATACAATCCATAAAAAAACAATCGGACCGAAGCAAGCACCCATCAGCGCACCGAATATAGGACCCGTTCCTGCAATATTGAGAAGCTGAACAAGAAACGCCTTACCGGTTTTCATCGGGACAAAATCTACGCCGTCCTCTTTTGTATAAGCAGGTGTTTTGCGTTTATCAGGCGCAAACACCTTCGTTACTAATCTTCCGTAAAAAATATAGCCGAAAACTAGAACTGCAAAGGCACATAAAATAGAAATCATGGTAATCTCCTTGAATAATAAATCTTTATGTATTTTATCATAATCTATATGAAAAGTCCAGCAGTACAAGTGTTTAAGGATATTGTCGTTTGTGATTAAAAAATGCTTAATATTTCAAAGAATTCTGAATGATATTAATTTACAGTGGCTCTGTTATCAAGAGTATCAAACTAAAAAAACTTGAAAAAATTTCTTTTTGTGCTATAATAATTACGTAATCAAGATTGTTTATTATGGAGGTTTGTTATGATTAATAAGCTGAATAAAATGATTGATATTTTGAAAAAAGCGACTGAGATTTTAACCTACATTGTAACCGGCTATTCAAAAACAAAGGAGGCTGCGGAAAGAATATCCCTTGCGTTTGTCAAGGTGTTCAGAGTCATATTGTTTTTCGTATTCGGTGGAATAGTAGCATTAGTAGTTAAAAAAATAATCGATAAGAAAAGAAAAAATGCAGAGTTAGCCTCTGCTGAAAATATTAATCTTAAGGAGGATTAAAAAATGGCAGCAAATATTTTAGTTGGTTTTTTCTATGTGGAGAGCGAAAGCTTTCAGGCAATGACGGAACTCAAGCAGAATCCCGTTAGTGAAAAATCCATCATCTCTCAGGCGGTTCTTGCTAAGAAAGAGAACGGTACTATTAAGGTACTTGATAGCTTTGATTCGGGAGCAGCTACGCTTGACGACACATTAAGAGGTGGTCTTGTAGGTGCGTTTCTCGGCATTCTTGGCGGACCTATCGGCGTACTGCTTGGCGGCAGCTACGGTGCATTAGTAGGTTCAGCACTTGATACAACTGATGCTATTGACCAAGCTTCTATGCTTGCACAGGTTGCAGACAAAATTCAGGACGAAGAATGTGTTATCATTGCATTAACATCAGAGGAAGACGAATCAATTCTTGATGAAAAATTCAAGAATTATCATACTACTACCTTACGTTATGACGCTGCGGTTGTTGCAGAGGAAGTTGAAGAAGCTCGTTTGATGGAAGCCGAAATGGCTCGTCAGGCACGCGCAGAGCTCAGAAAAGAAAAGTCTGCTGAGTTCAAAAGCAAGGTTGAAGAAAACAGAGATAAAATCAAAAAACACTTTGATGAATTAAAGAACAACCTTTCATAAAATATATTCAAAAAAGAACAGCGTATCCATAGCAGGATACGCTGTTCTTGTTATATATTTAGTTTTGCTTTTCAAATACAATACGGCTACTGTTTTCCTCATCAAATACCGTTACTCTGCCGTCTTTTACAGCATAGGAAAGCGTATCTTCTTCGCCGACGAACTTACCGTCCTGTAAGGTGTAGTCAGTCTCCATCATCTGAATTTTGTCACCATTTACAACCAATCCGGTGTTCATGCCCTCTTCTTTCAGTTTTTCAACTATTTTCATTCCCGATTCGAATTCTTTGCCTTCCTCATCATACATTCCGACAAGGACATAGGTTCCGTCATCAAGCTGTCCGCCGATCTCACCGACATCTTCGGTTATAATCTCAGCGGATTCATTATTGCCGTTACTGTTACTGCTGCAGCCGACAAAGCACATTACAAAAACAAGCAAACAAGCAATTATTGGTAAGAGTTTAGATTTCATAATAATGTATCCTTTCTTGATTATGTAATTTCCAAGTAATAACTAAAGCACTACTTATTTTTACATAAAAATTATATCACATATTATTAGTGATTTCAATATATATGGTACCTTGACGATAAAAAAGGAAAATAGTATAATATGCGGGTGAGGTATAAGATTATGAAACGAAAGATAATTGCTATTATCAGCGTATTGATATTGCTTGCAGGCATTATTCTTACTGCCTGCTCAAAGGTTGAGGACAAAAGAATATTAGTAGCATATTTTTCGGCTACAGGTAACACAAAAGCGGTTTCTGTTCAGCTTGCAACAGAAACCGGCGCCGATTTGTTTGAGATAGTTCCAAAAGAGCCGTACACGGAGGTTCAACTCGGCTACGACGACCCTGACCAGCGTATCACGAAGGAACAGGCTGACGAGAAATGCCGTGTTGAAATTGCAGGAACAGTAGAAAATTTTGAGCAGTATGACACGATATACATAGGCTATCCGATTTGGTACGGCAAGGTTCCGCGCATTATTCTTACCTTCCTTGAAAGCTATGATTTTAAGGGGAAGGAGATTATTCCTTTCTGCACCTCGGATAATGACGGAATTGAAACAGGGCTTGATGAAATAAAAAACCTTGCGCCAAATGCTGATTGGCAGGACGGACAGCGCTTTGACGGCGGTAAAGTAACAAAAGCACTTGACGAAAACGGTACTATTACCGATGAAACCGTAAAGAAAGAAATTGCCGATTTTGCAGAAAAGACTTCACCGAATTCCGAAATGAACAAAAAGAAACGCAAAGAGAACGGCGACACTACAAAGACGTTCGGCAGCGAAGAAGCACCGTTTGCAGAAGGCAGCGATAACGAAAGCACAACCGCAAAGGAACAGGAGACTACTTCTACAACGAAGCAGCAAACAACGACCACTACCACAACAACTGAGCGGACAACGGAAACCACTACTCTCGGCGAGCACGACACGCCGTATATTCCGATTCCGTAACCCTATACAGCCAAACGCACCGAAGCAACTCATTGCTTCGGTGCGTTTCTTTTATAAACCGATTTCAGGAAATTCGGGGTCAGTTACGACCTCACCGCCCCATGGTGGTGTAATTTCGCCGGAGGTTGTAATAACATCTTGGCTTTTTTCCATATTCAACCTCCATTAAATAAAAGGAGTTTCTTCACCACCCCAAGGCGGCGTGCTTTCTCCGCCCGAGGTTGTTAAGACATCCTGTGCTTCAAATTCATCAAGCCCTACGCTTGGCTTTTCATATTTTTCTTTCATAACCATCCTCCATTACGGTATTGGAATATACGGCGTACTGTTCGGTCTTGTTGTCGGTTCATTTGATGAATCGCCGCCCGTATCGGCTGATATCGTTAAGACATCAACCGTTCGGAAATTATCTACCGTCATTTCGGGCTTCATATACTTTTCCATAGACACCTCTTATGCAAAGTAATCAGTGGCTGTCTTGCTGTAATAGTAAAGCGATTTAGCAAGCGCTTTGGATTTTGCGTTTGTGCTGTAAGTCAGAATACTCTTTGCCCAATCCGTGGCAGCATACTGTACCTTCGTTCCGTCAGAAAGCTCAAGAACAATCGGCTTGCTGAGTTCCGTTGCATAAATACCGCTGATATCCACTGAATACTTTCCGTTATTCACAGTCTTCTCTGCAGTAAGCGTTTTATCGCCAATCTTTGCGCTGACTACTTCAACGGCGCTGAGGTCATCCTTAAAGGTCAGGCGCATGGTTGCTTTGGAGAGTATGAACATCTGCGTGGAAGCGATTCCCGTTACTACGCTGCCCTTCTTGATGCCTGCCTGACTTGTGATTTCCGGCTCTGCGTCGAAGTAGGACGGTAAGGTATAGGACGGATATTCGTCATATGCATATTCAAAATAGTCCGCTGCGTTCTTGCCGTAATCCAGTACCGCGTAGCACAGGTTGACCAGTTCCGTGGAATAGTTGCTTGCGTTTTTGATAACGCTTTCGCAGTAGCTTGTAACGGAAACCTTAATATCTCTTGTGGTGCCGTTGGTGAAGTAAACGGTTGCGGTAATCGGATCGTTTGCCTGCGCGATTGCCATGGTAAACGACTTCGCAAAGTAGCCATTTGCATCGGTTGTTATATCCTCTGCATTTACCGTTTCAGTAACAGATTTCTTTTCCTGCGTGGTGATATCCGGATAGGTGTAGACGATTTTTTCTATTTCCTCGCCGTCAGAGGCGTGACCGTTTACATCCACCAGAATATTGACGTCAATATTCTCTTCAACTGTGAGGTTATAGATGTCATTTGCAATCTTCTGATTTTCAATCTCCTTTGTATCGGTATAGGTATTGCCATCAACAACTGCGGTTGCGGTATAGATTGTTTTATCGCTCTGCGTATCACTTGTAACTGTTGCGTTTACTATCTCCTGATGCTGACATACAGTACATACAAACGTTGCAGTTGCCGCACTGTAATCCTCTGCCCATGTCCAATCAGGTGTGCCATAGGCGTGATTATGGTATTCGGTGGGAACAAGCGTTTTGCCGGCAATCAAGCCTGCGTCCTCAGAATCTGTCGGAGTGTAAATCACACCGTCCCCATCCGCAAAGGCTTTTAAAAGAGTAACCGTTCCCTGATATTCTGTTGCTTTGATGCTGTCGGTGAAATTGGTCCAGCTCAGGCTGATAGTGCCTGTTCCGCTTCCGGAGCCGCCGATCTTACCGTCCGCATTGATATTGCCGCCGTTGATCGTAACATATCCGTTGCCCTGATGACCGCCGCCGATCGCCGCAAAGGCATTGCCGCCTTTTGCGTTGATTGTACCGCCGTTGATGATGACGGTGCCGTCGCTCTTGTTTCCTCCGCCGATACCCGCCGCCGCGTACTCGCCGTACGCGGTGATTGTACCGCCGTTGATGGTGATAACGCCGCTGTTCTTATTCTGCGTGCCGCCGATCGCTGCTAGCGCTCCGTTGCCGGCTACTTTTTCAAAATCCAGCTCGCCGGTGCCTTCGCTCTGACCGTAGATCGTCAGATTGCCTTCGTTCTCCAAGACCTCGATACCCAGCGGGTTGATAAACTTTGCGCCGTCGCAAAGTATGAGATTGACATCGCCGAAAGCATAGAGACGTTTGTTTACTTCGATATCGTTTTTGAGCACATACCATGTCTCGGTGTCGGCAGCACCCATGTTAACGGTGTTTTCATCAATGATTGTATAACGCTTACTCAGAGTCTGCAGGTTGCCGTATGCGTCGATATAATCTACAGGTTCCAGATCGGTGGGTACGAGCGTCTTCTTTTTGAGGTTGTCGGTATCCGCCGAATCAGTCACGCCGTAGATCACGCCGTCCTGGTCGATAAACGGTTTCAAGATATGGATGGTACCGTTGTAACCTGAGGAATACTGGCTTCTCGTCTCCTTGTTCTCGGCCGTATAATTCAGGTATACGTCGACTGCCTTCGCGCTGTTTCCGGAACCGATTCCAAAGCCGCCGCTTCCGGCTGTAGATTTGACTACGCCGCCGTTGATGGTGACTGTACCGCCGGAGGTATCATTATAACCGGTACCGATACCCGCGGCGTTGCTGCCGCCTCTGGGTACGGTAACGGTACCACCGTTGATCGTGATAATGGTCTTGCCCCTGTTGCTGTTGGAAGTACCGGAGCCGATGCCCGCGGCGTTGATATTGCC
The DNA here is from genome assembly GCA_905234495.1 of uncultured Eubacterium sp. GTDB lineage: Bacteria > Bacillota > Clostridia > Oscillospirales > Acutalibacteraceae > Eubacterium_R. The sequence goes on from CAJOHE010000008.1 coordinate 222,647, forward strand.
TGTAGCGGTTACGTTGCCGCCGTTGATGGTAACGGTGCAGCCCGCATATCCGCCGCCGCCGATTCCCGAACCGCCTTTAAAGCCTTCCGCACTCACCGTGCCACCATTGATCACGACAGTAGCGTGTCCCTGCAAGCCGCCGCCGATTCCCGAACCGCCGCTATTGCCGACAGCCCTAATGTTGCCGCCGTTGATCGTAATCACATCGGCTTCATAATTTGCACCTCCGCTTCCGATGCCAGCGCCGCGGTTACCGCCGGTCACGATGATATCGCCGCCGTTGATCGTTATTTTACCGCTGTAGCTTGCCGCGCCGCCGATACCGGCATAGTTATCGGCAGTGCCGTTGATAATCCTCAAGGCGCCTGTACCTTCCTCCTGCTGCCAGATTGTCAGCTCTTTGCCCCATACAACCGAGATACCCTTCGAATCTGTCAGGGTCGCGCCGTCACAGAGAATAATATTGGCTTTGCCGTCGACATAGAGTCGGTTCTGATTGGTAACGTCGCTTGTCAGCACATACCATTTGTTGTTTTCTAAATGGACCGTGTTTTCGTCAATGACCCTGTACGGCTCTGTAAGCGTCAGCGGATTGCCTTTTGCGTCGACATAAGGGATAAAGGGCATCGTAATATACTCTGCGGTATAAGCGCAGTCGCCTGTTACGGCTTCAAGCGCGGGCGTCCAGCCGGAGAACTCATAGATTATCTCATTTTCGTTATCGTTTTCTCTTGTCGGCGTTGATCCACTGTATGCGGGAATTGAACCGTAAGCGACCTGTGAGGTCGTGATGACAGAACCGTCATAGTCCTTCCATGTAACGGTATATTCGCGCGCCGTTTCGGTAAACTGAGCCGTGTAGACAGTGTCGCCCGTTACAGCGCTCACCTCGGGAGACCAGCCGGAGAAGGTAAAGTCCTTATCAACGGTGCTTTCCTTGGTGGGATTTGTCCCGTTAAACTCGGGAGTTGTGCCGTAAGGTACATTCTCGTCCTTTTCCAGCTCTGTGTCACCGTCCATCCAGACGATCGTGTATTTACGCACGGTCGCAGTGTACTGAGCGGTATAAGTAATATCACCCGTTACTGCGCTCACCTCGGGAGACCAGCCTGAGAAGGTGAAGTCCTTATCTACGGTACTTTCCTTGGTGGGATTTGTTCCGTTAAACTCAGGAGTTGTACCGTAAGGTACATTCTCGTCCTTTTCGAGCTCTGTATCGCCGTCCATCCAAATGACAGTGTATTTACCGGTTGCGGTGTACTGAGCGGTATAAGTAATATCACCTGTTACCGCGCTCACCTCGGGAGACCAGCCGGAGAAGGTAAAGTCCTTATCTACGGTACTTTCCTTGGTGGGAGTTGCGCCGTTATATTCGGGAATAGTACCGTAGGGAACATTTTCGTCCACTTCAAGCTCGGTGTCTCCGTTTTTCCAGGTAACCGTGTAGGCACGAACGGAGTCTGAGAACTGCGCCGTATAGGTTGCGTCCTCGGTTACCTCGATGATTTCGGGCGACCAACCTGTAAAGGTGAACACCTTGTCAGCCGTGCTTTCCTTAACGGGCGTTTCACCGCTGTATTCGGGCAGGGTGTGAATCGGCACCTCGTCCGTTGCAATCGTCTCGCCCTCAACCACCCAGCTGACAGTATATTTGATAATATCAAAGGTGGCCGTGACGGTGACGTCGGAATCGGGCATAATGAACTTGCCGTCTGTTACGGCAATTTCGTTGTTATCCTCATCCAGCACGGTATACGAAACGAACCGATAATCCGTATCCGCTTCGGCTGTCAGCGTGATTTCCTCGCCCGTGTAAGCGTTATGGACGCTTGCGGAAGCCGTTCCGTGTTCGGGCGCATTCACCGTGACAGTGTGGTCATATACCCTGAGCTTATTATTACCGTCCATTTCAAGGTAATAGTTGCTGTTGGTATCGGAAAGCGCGACTTTTTGATAGCCGCTGAATTTCATAACTGCTCTGTAGCTTTCCGTATATCCGTAATAAGTACGGAAATTTACGGCATTCGCATCCGTGCCGTCACTGTTGGTGCTTGAGCGCCACATCTTGTTGCCGTAGCCGTTATAGATGCAGAAAAATATCGAAGGTCCGTAATAGCCGTGATTGGTGGTGAAAATGACAACAAGATTTTTTGATAAATCCGTGCGGTGGAAGGTTTTGTCAAATTCAAATTCATTTTCGCCCTGACGGAAATTATAATCGCCTGACGAGTATACCTTGGTAATGACGTCGTCGGTAAGTCCGCTTCGCATCTCGTTGGTAACGCTTTGTGCGTCTGTTTCGGCAAGGTAAATATCAAACTTGACCGTCTTACTGATATTGGCGGTGGAAAAGAGGCTTAAGCTGTTGATATCCGTCACCTCGCCCACCTCATCGGGCGTATAAATGGTGATGGTGGAACCGTAATGGATAAAGCCGTTAATCGGATAATGGTTTGACCATGTATTGTAGTCTGCGGTTCTGTTCTGATGGGCAGCGTCTTTAAAGTAATACTCGTAAAGCCCCGCGGCATTTTGCGAAGCGTCCTCGGTATCGTAGCCGTACGCTTTAACAGCGTCGGAGCCGACAACATCGTAGACGGTGCCGCCGGCGGGGATATCGCTCGGAAGGACGCCTCTGTCGCTTCCCTCAGTTGCCTCTTCAACGGTGTAAGGAATGTTGCCGTCATAAAGCGTGCCGCTTGCAATTTCAACTGCTTCGGGGGTGATTTTTACCTTACGAGGTGAAACGGTAACACCGTTAAGGGTGTATTCAAACGGCTCAAAGCCTTCCAACAATACGGTAGCCTTTACGCCGTCATAGGTCCCTGCGTTTTTGATACTGTTGCCGTCGGCATCCGTAGCCGTAAAGGTATATCCCTGCGCAAAAACCGTTTTCAGTATATCGCCTGCATCCTCGCTCGTTGTAATGGTAAAGTCATTCTCGTCAATTGCCTCGCCGTCGTAAATGATACCGTCTTTCGGCGTCACGAGCAGGTCGGCTTTTGAGCCTGTGGAAATGATTTCCCAGTCAACCGTTTTTTCACCCGAATAATTACTGTTGGCTGCTGCTGTAACCGTGACGGGATATGTTCCCGCCTCCGTCACGGTAAAGTCTTCAAAGGTATATTCGGACGGGTCCACCGTGTTGCCGTACATATCGGTAACGGTAACGTCGTCTTTGGTGATGCTCATTTCGGTGACGTCAGTGGTGATATACTTTTTGCTTACCGTAACGGTTGCATCATCGAGCGGCTGCTGTGTAACGGTGATTTCAAAGCCGATAGCGCCTCTCCAGTAAAGCTCAATTCTCTTGTAGCCGGGCCTTTCTATCACAATGCCGGCCTCGTAGGAGCCCTTCTTCTTGATTTGTGTGGTCATATCATACGCTAAAACCACCTTGAAGGTTGTGTCCTCCGCCTCAAGGAATGCCTGCACGTCCGCATCGTCGCTGGATAAGATTAAATCTGCATCAGAGGGACCGGCGCTGATAAAATCGCCGTCATAAACGAAGGTATGCCTCCGCTCAGGGACAATTATCTTGGAAGTATCGATAGTGACTTCGTCCGCAAATGCATTAAAAGGCAGTATACTGAACATAGTAAGTATCATTACAAATGATAAGAATATGCTCAAGGGTTTTCTTAATTTTATCATTTAAAAGCCTCCTGTTACTTAAATTCAAAAATATTATAATAAATAAGCCTTATAAAGTCAATTTTAATTTTATAAATTATTATGATGACAAATTCTTTTTTATGTGATATAATACCTTTATCAAAACACAAGAAGGTGCGCTATGAAAAAGAAAACAATAATTTGCATAATCCTACTCGTTTTACTTGCTGCGGCGATTGTCGGAGTGATTGTTGTAAAAAACCATTCGGTGTCAGACAGTAAGCCCCAATCCTACAGTAGTTTGGAGGAGGCTAACGAAGCGGCTGATTTCGGCTTAAATGGCTCTGACAGGCTCTGCGGTTATCCGGCTACTGATTACGAAGCCAGCAGCAATACCGTTAAAATCACTTATGCTGACGCAGGCTTTATAAGCAAAACGCTCGGCGAGACAAATAACGGCAGTACCGGCGAGAAATATTCCGAAGCAGCAGAACAGGCCGTTGAAGACAGAACGGTTACATTTAAGGGAAATGAGGAAAAGGTATACATCGCCGAATGGACTGAAAACGGCTTCAGCTATACAATAAGTGTTACCGACGGTGTTGATTCCGATGAAATGATTGAATATGTAAAAGCGACGCGCTAAAATAGTTAACTCCCCCGCAAAGCGAGGGAGTATTTTTATGCTTTAATTAGTTTGAATCCTTTACGCTGCCATAGCAATATCGGAATATAGGTAATGGCAGGAATGATAAAGCCGAGGTATTTATATTCCGACTGCACAAGCATATTGAAAATGCCGTGGTAGATGCTCGCCAGAGACAGCAAAGCAAAGGTACCGCTGATAAACAGCTTTCTCTTTTTCTTGACAAAGCCGATGCCGAAGCCCACCGCAAACGTGCATACACCGTGCATTAAAGCAGTAGAGAAGCCACGGATAATCGCCCACGCGATTGTTACATCGGCAATGTTCTGAACGAGGATTACCATATTTTCAAACATACCGAAACCAATGCCGACAGCGAATGAAAGCGCTAAAACGCGGTCCTGTCTGTCGTTTACAACAATGGCGTAAAACAAAACCGGCAGGGCTTTGAATAGTTCCTCCGTCACAGGGGTAATCGAGGTGGTAACCAATAAAGCATCGTTATTCAGTTTAGCAAGTAAAATCGAATTCAGTTCCGAAACAAAAAGTGATACACAGATACCGATAAGCATAAAACCGACAATCAGCTTTGAGCGCTTTCTGAGCATTAGCAAAAGCAAAACCATTGGCGCAACGACGCAGATAAAGAGGATATAAATCAGGTTGTCCATTTTTTAATCCCCCTTTCTACCGTAGGAACAATCGCAATCAACACTACTCCCATAAGAACACCGATAATGAGCACTGCAATTTCACTGCCTCGGCTGTTTGCAATCATTTCGGCAATGCAAAGAAATTCAAAAACAAGTGCCAAAAAATTATACATTTTCAGGCAGTTGATAACACCGTAGTCTACATCCGGAAAAATCAAGTGTTTCAGATTGTAATAGGATGCACAGGCAACAAACGCCGTAATTACAGCGGATACCACCTTCACAAGAATCGGGAAATCAGGAATCAAAAGGAACACTACATAAATCATCGTTGCCGGAATCGGAGCCAGCAGAGGAATAATTCTGTATTTTGCAAAGCCCTTTGAGCCGTCGTCGGCAAGGCTGTCCATAGCGCCGAAGTTGGCGGAAAACAGGAACAATAAGCCGCCGATAACGCCGAATACGCCGAGCTGAAAATGCTCAAGAATATCGCCGATGGTTATCAGCCTTACTACCTGATAAAGCCTGCCGAAAGCCATACAGCCAGCAAACAGCGTTATCATCTGGGCATAAATGGCTTTTTTAGGTTTAAAGAAAACGACCGCACCGTAAATAAAGCCGATGAAGGCGCACAGGCAGGTTATGATGTTTGCAATAAGATATAAATTCAAAATATCACCTCATTACAGCAGGGAGAGACTTGCGCTCTCCCTCTTTATAGTTATGCAGGCTGCTTCGCTGTTTCCTTACGTTTTCTTGAAGCAGTCATACCGAGGGCGGTAACGGATGCGCCGAGAAGAAGTCCGCCGCCTGCGGAGAGCGCCAGCGTGCCGCCCGAGAAAGTGGAGCCTGACGTGCTTGCCGCCGCATCATCTCTCTGGAAGTAAACATAAACGCTGTCAGCGTCATCGTTCCAGTCATAATGGCTGTCGTTGAGATTAAATGCAGTATTTGCACCGAACATATGAATGCCCGTTTCATAGCCCGAGGGTATTTCATTGGAGCCGATAACAACCTTGAAGGAGTTTGCAAGAATCGGCGCCTCTGCATCGTTCTTTGCGGCGTAGAGCGCCAGCCACTGCTGACCGACACAGCCGTTCATATCAGCAAGATTGCCAATTTCATCAAACTTGAAATCGCCGCTCTTCATATTGCTTTCAACTGCTTTATAGTAAGCGGACTGATTTTTCAGGATAATTCTTTCGCCCTTTTTGTTGTAGCCGATTAAATCCTTTTCGTCCACCATATAATGCGGAATCGGGGTAAAATCGACCTTGTAATAATCGTGCATATCCTTCCACGCAAGATAAGTGGTAACGGCTGTCAGAACTATCATTGCAATACCGATGCCTATCATCAGCTTGCTGCAGGTTGCGCTTCTTGAGGAAAGCCTTGACATTTCCTCACGCAGAGGCTGATTTGATTCCGCAATACTTATCTCAAGCTCTCTTCGACCCTCCTGAATCTTATAGAATATTTTATTGTACGAGCTGAATGTAAATGTTCCTTTTCTTTCGTTAATAAGAGCTCTTCCGCTTGCGGCGAAATCTTTTGCCATCTTATTGTATAACTCCATTCGGTTAGAGTTATCCGCAATAAGCTTTGTGATGTTTTTTATGCTCCTGACCGCCGCTATCTTAACGCCGGCAGCGGCTATAAATGCAGCCGCCGAAGCAACGGCAGTGCTTGCAGAAAGGATTGTCCACCAGCTGAAAGGAGAATCGGAAAAGCTGTCGCCTGCCATCAGCGCCGCAGCGTCTTTTCTGAGCGCATCGCTTGTCAGTGCAACGCCGCCTTTTTTATAGATTGCTCTGTCAACGCCTTCGTAAATTGAAACGGTTTCAAGCTCGTCCAACTCTGAATCTCTGTACGCTTCGGCTGTTGTGCCGGCAGAGGAGACGAGAGTTGAAAGCGTCAGAAATTCAAGACCTGCCCTCTGTCCGTCGGAGAGCGAAGCAACAAGAGGATAAAGCGCCGTTATATCTGTTTCAATTTCTTCGTATGTCTGCGTGAAGAAATCCAGCATTGTGCCGTCGCCGTAAGGGATTGAGTCAAGGTATTCGCCGGCGACATAATCATTGATTCGGTTAACAAACAGTTCTGTCTCAATTTCGGTGTCAACAGAAGCCTGTATCAGAGCGTCCACATCCTCATCAGTCGCTTTTTCGAGATTAAAATCGCTGAGAACGGCAGCATCCTGCTCGATTTGACTCTCATCCGTTTTTTCAAGTTTTTTCTTTGCCTCCTCGGCTTTAAGCAGTTGCTCTCTGAACGCATCCCACATTTCAAGAATTTCGTTCGCGTCGTCGTCATACTGCTTTGCGAGAACTTTCGCTTTGTCGGTAGCGGTTTTGCCGGGAGTCATATTGAGCAGGTCGTCATAAGTCAGTTCGGAAAAACGGTCAAGCCAGGTATCCTCGTTATCATCCGCACTTCTTGTCAGAAGTTCCTCGAGCTGCAGCGTTGCCTTACCGTTTGCCTGCGCAATGATGGTAAGGATGTCGGCATGGTTTTGCTTTTCTTCATCGGACAGAGCGTTATACGCCTCATCGCCCATTTCATATTTCGTTTCATTCAGGAGCAGATCGCCAAGCCCCTTGCCACCGCAATCATCGTCCGTCATTTTGTTGAGCATATCGTGGAAATAGAGCGCCCTTGCTTTGTTTTCCTCATTGTCGGAGTTGTAGTTCGCTCTGTATTCACCGATTGTCGTCAGAAAGCTGTCCACGAACGGAATAATCTGGCTCTTCATCTGGGTTTCCATCAGCGCCTCATATTCCTGCACGGAATAGCCGCCCTTCATATTCATCAGCGCAAGGTCGGTAATCGCATCGTTTCTGACGGTTGTCGTTTTGTAGCCGAGATAAACTGCCTGGTCGCCCTCTGAACCGACGCCGCCTCCGGCGTCCGTGTTGAGGTCAATTGCCTTGCCCTTGTCGTTTTTCAGAATGGTATAGCCGTCGTTTTCAAGTTCCTTATAAGAGCCTACGCCGACCTTCACCTCGCTGATATATTCAGGGGTATCTGCAAGTACCTGTGCAGGCATCAACGTTGCCATCAGTACCGCAAGAAGCATTGCAATAATTACTTTGGATAAACGTTTCATGCTTATCTCCTTTATACTGCCTCCCTTACGGAGAGGGAGGCATTTATGAATTTATGCTGTAACGGTTTTACTTTCTTTGCGTTTTCTGGAAGCAGTCATACCGAGAGCAGTAACGGCTGCGCCGAGAAGAAGTCCGCCGCCTGCGGAGAGGGCAAGCGTGCCGCCTGAGAAGTTGGAGCCTGCTGTGCTTGCCGCCGTCTCATCTCTCTGGAAATATACATAAACGCTGTCAGCGTCATCGTTCCAGTCATAATGGCTGTCGTTGAGATTAAATGCAGTATTTGCACCGAACATATGAATACCCGTTTCATAATTTGCAGGCATCTCATTAGAACCGATAACAACCTTGAAGGAGTTTGCAAGAATCGGCTCTTCCGCCTCATTCTTTGCGGCGTAGAGCGCCAGCCACTGCTGACCGACGCAACCGTTCATATCCGCCAGATTGCCGATTTCATCAAATTTGAAATCGCCGCTCTTCATATTGCTTTCAACTGCTTTATAGTAAGCGGACTGATTTTTCAGGATAATTCTTTCGCCCTTTTTGTTATAGCCGATTAAATCCTTTTCATCCACCATATAACGCGGAATCGGGGTGAAATCGACCTTGTAATAATCGTGCATATCCTTCCAGGTAAGATAAACGGTAATCGCTGTTATTACAACCATCGCAACGGTAAGACCGACCATAAGCTTTGATGCCAATGCTCTTTGTGCAAGCGCCGCCTGATAGTTCTGCTCGAGGTTGCTCATAGCCGCCTGGCCCTGCTCAATGGAATTTCTGACCGTCATGAATTCCTGCGTTGCAGTAGCAACATTCTCGGGCACGTTGATGGTAGGCTGAAACTGAGAAACAATTTCTTTCGCTGCGGTATTGACTTCGTAAATTGTCTGTCCGCCGGTTAAGTATTTTGAGCTGTTAATCATATTACCGAGCTGATTGAGCGTTGCCTGATTGGCAGCAATAGAGGTTTTTAAGGCTTCCATTGACTGGGTGAAGGTGCTAATCGTTTCTGCCGTTTTGGCATAAATGACGCCCGTGGCAATCATTGAGCCTACAGCAGCGACAGCTGAAAATGCGCTGACGCCAATCATAATCTTGGTAAGCGTTGATAAGCCGGGATTTTCCTGTTCCTCCTGAAGCGCCGCTTCCTCACGAAGTGCGTCAGAGGTCAGGGCTACGCCGCCCTTTTCATAGATACCGCGGTCAACGCCGGCGTAAATAGAAACAACGTCTGCGTTTTCAGTATCTATATCTTCATACTGCTCACTTTCGGGAATCGTTGCTAAAATCAGTTCCTTTAACGAAATATATTCAAGACCTGCCTTCTGACCGTCCGAAAGAGAAGCAATCAGCGGATAAAGAACGGTGATATCATCTTCTACATCCTCCTGCTCCTGCATAAAGAAATCCAGCAGCGTGCCGTCGTTATATTCTATGCTTTCAAGATAATCATGAACGGCGATGGTGCTTAAATTCTTTGAGGTTTCGGTTGTTTCATAACGCTCCTCGCTCATATCCTCGAGCGCCTCAACGATTTCGTCGGTGCTTGCCGTTGAAAGATCAAAATCCTCGTATTTTTCCTCCAGCGCCTCATAGTCATATGCCTCGTCATTTTCGGCAGCAGCATATGCTTCGTCATATTCTTCAAGCTCTTCCTTCAGGTCGTTCCAGCTGTTGATTAAATCAGTTGCATCGTCGTCATACTGTTTTGCAAGAGCCTTGTTTTTATCGGTTGCCGTCTTACCGGGTGTAACGTCCAGAAGGTCATCGTAGGTAATGCCTGAAAAACGGTCAATCCACGTATCGTCATCCGTATCGGCAGCGCGTGTGAGAAGGTTATTCATCAGCAGAGTCGCCTGACCGCTTGCCTGCGCAATAATTGTCAGAATATCGGCGTGCTGCTTCTTTTCTTCATCGGAAAGCGCGTTATACGCCTCGTCGCCCATTTCGTATTTCGTTTCATTGAGCAGCAAATCGCCAAGTCCTTCGCCGCCGCAATCGTCATCTCTGAGCTTGTTGAGCAAATCATGAACATACTGCGCTCTTGCCTGATTGCTTTCATTGTCGGATGCGTAATTAGCACGGTATTCATTGATGGTAACAAGGAAGCTCTCAACGAACGGAATAATCTGGCTCTTCATCTGGGTTTCCATCAGTGCTTCATATTCCTGCACGGAATAACCGCCTCTCATATTCATCAGCGCAAGGTCGGTAATCGCATCGCTTCTGTTATTTGTCGTTTTATAGCCGAGATAAACCGCCTTGTCGCCTTTGGAGCCTGTGCCGCCGCCTGCGTCAGTGTTGAGGTCAATCGCGTTGCCCTTGTCGTTTTTCAGGATGGTATAGCCGTCGCTTTCAAGCTCCTTATAGGAGCCAATGCCGACCTTTACCTCGCTGATATATTCAGGGGTGTCTGCAAACACCTGTGCCGGCAGCAGGGATGCCATCAGTACCGCCATCAATACAGCGATAATTGCTCTTACTAAATGCTTCATAATCTTTTCTCCTTTTATATATTATTTTTTAAAATCCAATCTTCCGTAATCATAAAGCGAGCCAACAAAGCCGCCGGTAATTTCGCCCGCAGGCTTGACGCTGTAATCGGAACGCTGTACGAACATCGTCAGTCTGCAGTCCTGTACACGAACGGTTGTTGAAAAAGTGACAGCGCCTGCATTTGTGTTCAAATGCTCAGCCTCGTCCTTGAGCATCACATATTCCCACGGCATTTTGCTGTTTCCTCCGCTGGAGCCGTTCATCCTGTTCATCGCTTGCGTTAAGTAATTTCCCGATTTTGTTGCGCCCTTTGAAGTGCTGTACGGCACTCTGTCATCGGTTGTCAGGGCAAAATGCGAGATATAGCCGCTGAAAACCTCCTGCGGAAGCGCAGTGCTTGCATTGTTATACTTGTTATACTGTGCGGAAAAATACGGTGAGGCATAATACAAATAGATATCGTAACCGTTATTACCGCTGTTCAGGCTGACGTCGGAAACAGGCTCATAGTACATACCTTTACTGATGATACCGTCCTCGTGATACGCTTCACCCTTGGTGGCAATCACATCGTACACCGCTTCGTTTGTCTGCTTGAGAAGCTCCTTGTCCTTGGCTTCCTCTGTCTTCTTGGAGTCAATTGCCTCCTGGTCAAGGTAGCCTCGGCGGAAGCCGAGTATGACGCATTCACCCTTTGCGTTATTGTTGAGGTCAATATCCACAACCTCCACGCACTCCTGACTCAGCAAATCGCACAGCGCCGCTTTTTTCGTAGCGCCCCTGCCGATATACAGCTTGTTGAAGAAGCTGTCCGAAGGAGCTGTATATGTCATATGGATAAAGTTGCTCTGCTCGGGATTGCCGTAAGGCAGCGTTACGCTTTTATCGTAGCAAAGGTTGGTGGAAGCACCGACAATCAGCGCTTCGTCGCTGATGGTGATATCCTCAATCGGATATCCCGGGGAAACGCCCGTATTGTAGGTATAGTACAGGAAGTAGTTCTTCCCCTTCATTTCTATCGGGGCGCTCACGCCTGCACAGGTATAGTCCACGCCGTCCACCGTCAGCTTATTTGGTGCAATATTATCATCAAGCTGATACAGCAGCGTGCCCGTAATCGCCTTGTCGGGATTACTTGTTCTCGTCACGCCGATATAGGCAGCCGTTTTGTTGCTTGGCGCGCTCTTTGAGCCGATACCGTCGCTCTGCCTATTGTACCAGGCGTTGCTTTGCGAGTCAACAGACAGGTTCACAGGTATCATCTCATCCTGACAGCTCTGTATCGCGCCGAGCATTGCCTGCTGTTCAATCGACTTATCAACCTCCTCCAGTATGTCGCTGCTCGCTCCGGGGTTACTGTTCGTATACTGCTTTCTGGAGAAGGAGCCGACTGCCAGAGAGGAAATATACCGTTGTTTTTCCTCCTGCGCGCCGCGGATGTAAATATATACGGGTTTGGTATTGCGTCTGTAATCGCCGTCCTCGTCCCAGGTTTCGGGATAAGAAAGGTTATACGGCGTTTCGCTGTTCGGATTTTTAAAATCCACTACCGGATGGTAAGCAGCTTCTGTCGTGCTCTTCACAGCCTGAATCCTGAATGTAATATAGGCGTCAAGCGCAAACTCGCTGAGGATGTGCCGCACCGTACCGTCTTTATATTCAACCGGTGCAACTGTATCCGTAACGACCACATCACTGAGCAGGAGCGGGTCCTTGCCCGCCGTATAACCGCTGACATAGAGGCTGACCGGCAGGAAATGCGTTTTCTTGTAACCGAAGTTGAAGCCCTCCGGCAGCGTTTTGGTATAGCTGTCCATGAAATGGTTACGGTAGCCTGAATCCACTTGAATCAGCGTGTCATAATGGCGGAACATATTGCCCGGCGCCACAAAGCGAGCCACCTCTTCACCTCTTGCGGTATACTGCTGCTGCAGGCAGGGAGCCGAAACATAATTCTGCGACGCTCCGTCAATCATCTTTGTCAGCGTATACGGCAAACTGGGCGTAAAGTTATCACCCTCATAAATGCCGACATTCGTAATGGCACGCTTGGGGTTGTAGCTCCAGGTGAAATAAAGATACAGCTGCGTATCCTCAAAGTTACTGTTGTATGTTCTGTCACCCACGGCATATGCCAAATCTCTGCCGCAGTTCCGGCAGCGAGGATAGGTGTCCAGCTTATTGCGGAATTCAATTACATCGTGTTCCACCTCGCCGTGAAGATATTTGCTGTTGATGGAATCATAACCGCCCGCAAGGAAGAAGCCGCTCAGGTATCTGGTTCCACTTGTATATTTCTCCTCCGGTTCATAGAAGATATAATAGCTTTTCTTGCTGTTCAGATCGTGGTCTCCGCTGCTGTGGTAATTCGAGATCGTTCCGACGAGCGTCTTTTGGAATCCGATAGTGCTCATACCGTTGGCATAGCTTTCATACCCCGTGTCAAAATTATAAGGGAGGTCGTTGCCGAAGAAGGAGATGGGCTCCCAGCCGTCCTGAATGTCGCTGAGGTTTTCTACCACATGGAAGGAATCTGCGGCAATCGGCGAACCGGCGTTCTCGTCCTTGGTATAGTAAAGTCCGTCCGCCTGCGGCACGCCCTGCTCGCTGCCCTTTCCTATCGCAAAGCCGAGAATATCAATGAAGATATACTTCACATCGCCGTACATAATCTCCTGCGTATTGCCGGAATACGGCGCCACTCTCAAATCGGTAATGGCGTCCTTTCTCTCGGTCGTCAGCGCATAGCCTATATACGTATAATTATCGGTTCTGGGGGACAGATTGATATCAATAATATAGTATTTTCCCTTGTGCGCCGTGATTTTATTCTTGGCTTCGGTTGCATTTGCACCGATGCCCATAATCACATCGGCGATATAACTCTTCTCTTCCTCCTGCTGTTTTTTATCGTTGTCCGTGCTTTCGCTTTCTGACGGGGTTTCCTGCGTCGGTGTGTTATCAGCAACGGGCTTTTCGTTAGCGATGGAGTCCTCCGTACGGTAATGCAGATAGCAGCCGCCTACATTGTTATCCTCACAATAGGCGTTGAAATCCGCTGCGCCGCGCTCGCCGAAATATTTAGCGCAGTCGTAACCGCTCAAATCACCGGGATCGCCGTTGACATTTTTAAATATATTGCCGTCTTTGTCTGCTGTAATGGGCGAGCCGATTCGCTGGTCCTTTGTATACGATACCGCCACCCATTTCCACTGCTTGGAGGCGTTGATATCGGCAACATTGCCCTCATCGTCCAGCGCACACTTATAACGGATATTATAGGTTCCGTCGTTGTTTTGAAGCGTATCAATAAAGTAGTCCGGCTTTTCGGTATGGTATTTGCTCTTGTTCTTCTTGATAACAAGCGGCTTAATCAGTTTGATTGCCAGCATCGTCAGCGTAAAGCCCATCATTGCCACACCAAGGAAGGATAAGCCTGTGCTGGCGACAGACATCCATGCGGCAAACGCTGTAAACGCCGCGTTAATCGTTGCCGCAACCGCACAACTTGCCATAAAGTAGCCCGAAACGGCGGCAACAATCGTAGAAAGAATATGCAGCGTACCAATTACTACATAAACGGCGCCGTAAACCATGCTGACTAATTTTTCGTAATATTCAATCTTTTCTAACTTATTCTCCCATTCGCCCATGGCGTCGATAAAAGTACCTTCCGCCGCACTTTGACGAACTGCTTCCGAGGTGTAGGCAAATCGTTTGCCCGTCATTTCCTCGTCGCCGTTTTGGAACAGGTCAAAGGATTCAAGCCCGTCATAATCTTTCAGTTCTTTTTTGACCTTTTCAATTTGCTCGGCAAACTCATTGCTGCGCTCATTTTCAATTAAATTGTTGCACGCTGTGAGCATCCCGCCGGCTGCGGCAAGCGCCGCCTGCTCTTCACCCATTGCTTCAATAATGGGATAAAGCTGTTTTATATCGATTTTATCGGAGGTCTGAAGTCCGAGTTCCACAAACCAGTCGCCAATCTTGGTGGTTTCGTTGAGCTCATACTGGTTGAGAAGCTCAAAGGCTACAACATAGGCAACATCCGTATCCTCCTGCTCAACCTCGTCTATCTTTTCAACGGCATCGTCAAAATCCTTGATGCCGATATCGTCCTCTATGTTCTCATAACCGTCGCCGCTTCTTGCTGCGGCATTCTGATACAACGTGGTAAAACGCTGTATTTCTTTAAAGAGTTCTTTCGCTGTATCCTGATACTGCTTATTGAGAGCATTTTCCTCATCCGTCGTCAACCCGGCTTCATATTGCTGCCAGAGCGCGCTCTGCGCAATCAGGCTTGCCCAGGGGCTTGTTTTCTGCTTGCCCGTTTCCTCGTCGTATTCATTTTCATACGGCGACATACCGCTTCCGAGGAAATTCATTATCGTGCCGAGAGTGTTGGTGCTGGAACGGACTAACACTTTCGTGAAAAATTCCGTTGTACCTTTGCCGTCAAGCAGATAATCGCCAAGCAAATCGTTGTTGGAATCGGGAATGTGATACAGGTTCAGTCCCTCGTATGCGTCAAGCGCTCTCGGGCTTCCTGCCTCATAGCTTGCCTTAAACTCAGCAGCCGCCTTGCTCAGCGTTTGCGCCGTGCCTGCCTGCTGAGCGGATATGTAGTTGACCACCTCGTCATAGCCGTAAATCTGGTAGCCGCCCTGCATCGGCATCAGTCGGATATCCGTAATCGCCATATCGCGGTTCGTCGTGGTTTTGTAGCCGAACCAGACGTCCTTGCCCGTATCCGTACCCGGATTCAGCTCAATATTCGACATCACATAGCCCTGTTTTTCAAACCACTTTTTGGCTACGTTTTTTCTTTCAGTATCGGTTATGTAAAACTTAATGTCCTCTACATAGACCTTTTCTTCTGCTGCCTGCGCAAAGAGCTGAACGGAAGCAACAAGACCGATACATAAAGCCAGCAGAACTGATAAAAATGTAAACAAACACTTTCCGATTTTATTCTTCGTCATCGTCATCATCGTCATCATCGTCATTGCCTCCTTTCCTCTTTTTAACAGAAATTACCGTTGCCGTTGCCGCTAATGCTGCCGCAACTAAAACGATAATAATAATTTTAGTTGAGCCCTCTCCGAAAATGGACGCCGTTACCATGGTGGCAGTCTTTATGCCCGTTTGGGTAAAACTCAGCGTTCCGTATGCGGCATGGAAATACCGTTTCTGATAAAGGCTTATTTCTTGCAAAGCGCGGTTATCCGCTGCATTTTGCGAATTGCTTACGGAAACGTAAGAGCCGTCCTCAAGTCCTGCGTCCCAAATGTAAGACCTGTCGTCGCCCTTTTCGAGTACAAGATCCTGCCTGTACGCTTGATCCGCACTATTATCCTTAATAACCAGCTTACCGCCTACGCCGATACTGTAGTTACCCTCAACATAAACGGCGCCCATATATTTGGAATAATTGTCTGTGATGGTTCCGCCCTGAAGCACAACACGGTTATCATTTATATACAGCGCGCTGCCTGCCCCTTTTGATTCGTTATTCTTAAAGGTACAGTCGCGGAATACGGTGGGATTGCCTTTTTTCTCATCGTCGTCGCCGATATCCACCGCGCCGCCGTGACTGTTGTTTGATTTATTGGAGGTGAAGAGACAGTCTGTGGCTTCAAAGCTGAATTCCGTGCCGTGGTTCATAACACCAAAGTGAATTCCGCCGCCGCCGTCCATGCAGGAATTGTTCATGAAGATGCAGTTTGTCAGCGTCATAATGCCGGGCTTATCCTTGATGAACAAGCCGCCTCCGTAATCCTCGCTGTAGCAATTCTTAATGGTTACATTTTCCATTGTGACGCTGCTCGCCTGGGAAATGTAAATGCCGCCGCCGTTGCAGTTATCGCTGCTGGTGTTGGTCTGGCAGGAATCAATAAAGCAGTTTTTCAGGCTGATAACGGCGCTGCCGCTGTCTTTGGCAAGAATGCCGCCGCCGTGGAAATTGGTTGTACACTTATAAATCGTGCCGCCCTCCATATAAAGCTCGGCGTTATTCCACAGAATAATACCGCCGCCGCAGTCATTGCCGGCACCTCCTGCCAGCACGCCGCCCTTCCGACCGTCATAGCCGCTGGCATTCGGATTGGAGTCCTTAATGGTCAGCTTCGCATTGTTTCCTACGCTGATAATGTTGCCGTTTTTCGTCTTGGAAGCATTTCTGTTTCGCAGGATATAATGACCGTTCAGGTCAATAACAATATTCTGCGCGGTGTCCACCGTCAGCTGCTTATCCTCTGTCCAGTCGCTGCCGAGTGAGAATACCGCAACGCAATCGTCCTGCACTCTTGCGGGGCTGCCGCTTCTGGTGCAGGTTCCGATGGCTTGTTTTAAGGCATCCCACGCATCATCCGGAGATTGATATGTATTTGAAAAAGTTAATTTTCCGTTATCAAAAACCTCTACGGTGGTTTTAGCAATGCTATTAAGACACAGCTCGCCACTGTTTACAGCAACATATTGCAGCCTTACGCCACCAACGGACGAGAAGAAGTAGTCTTCCGGCTTACCGCTGTTATTGGCAGTAAAGCCTGAGGTTAGAAAGTGATAAGTACCAGCGCCGGAGATACCGAACGGCTTTTTTTGCGCCATTTTTCCGCAATCGATTGTTTTACCGGAAGTTAAATAGACGTCGTCATTGTTCGTATTTCCGTCAAGCGAGATTTCGCCCTCGATGTGCATATTGCCCGCATTATAAACGCCGCTTCCCTTTGCACTCGCCTTGTTGCCCGTAATGACGGGAACGGTTTTGGTTTCGTAGGATTTGGAGCCGACCTTGCGTACGGATGCCCCATCCTTAATCACCAGAGAGCCCTTGCTGTAAACGCCGCCGCCGTTGCGCGCTTCGTTATTCTTAATAACGCCGCCTGTAATCGTCAGCGAGACAGTGGAACCGTTAAAGGAGTCGCTGAAAATTCCGCCGCCTCCGCCGTAAGAGCTGTGAACGGACTTATTTCCTGCAATTGTTCCGCCTTCAACGGTCAGCGTACCGTGATTGCAGATACCGCCGCCGTTCCAGGAGGCGCCGCCTGTAATCAGACCTGCATTCGTATCGCTGCCGTCCTTTACTGTTAAGGTGCCGCCCGGCTCCACGCGGATAACGCTGCCGAGGTCCACGCATTTCTTCAGTCCTCTGTCCAGCGTTTTACCGTTCAGGTCAAGCGTCACGGTGACATCCGCGGGAATACGCAGAACGTCCGTCAACGCTATATCCTTCGTCAGCTTTACGTCGCCGCCCTTACTCACTGCCTTCACCAGTGCGGCTTCGGTGGCAGCATTTGCCGCATAAGCCGTTACCGCCGAAAGCGGCATAACGCCAATGACAAGCATCAGCGAAAGCAAAAGCGACAATAGTTTTTTTGCCTGTACTTTCTTCATTGAATTTCCTTCCTGTGAACAAAATAAATGCGAAAAGGCATAGCGCACCCGTTAAGCTGCACTATGGCTGAAAAATTTTAAATAAGTATTGATTTTTAAAAAGCGAAAAATTACGCTTTGATAGCTAGCTAGCTAGCTAGATAGATAGATAGATAGATAGACCGATTTTCGCATTTCCTATCATATCTGTCAACCCCTCTCTTTTCATTTTATACGATTTGTGGTATAATTTATATACGCTATCAAAAGCAACTATATTATTGCATATTTTTTAATGAAAAGCAATGTTCAATTTCAACCTGTTTTGTAGCCAAAGCTACAAATCACGATAAATTTGTAAACGAAGTTATATGTATGAGGGTATAAAATGGATAAAAAAATTGATAAGAGAGCTCAAAAAACAAGAAAGGCCTTACAAAACGCACTGGCTGAGCTGTTAAATGAAAAGGTGATTCGCAACATTACCGTCGGGGAGGTTGCCGACCTTGCCGAAGTCAACCGAGTAACGTTTTACAAGCATTACAAGGATATATACGATTTATACGAGCAAATGGAAAAGGAGATTCTCGCAGATTTAGGAATGTTGATACTTGATTATCAGGATAAGACAAAACCTGATTTTTGTTCTGCGTTGATTGATTACATAGAAAGCAATTCAAAAATGTTTAAAATGATATTCAGCCCGTATAATACGGGCGAGCTCAGAGATAAATTCTGCAAAATGGTGGAGGGCTTATTCTGTCTTATGCAGACGGAGAAGAACAATACGCAGTACAACGATATTAAAATTGATTATTACACTACATATCAGTCCAAAGCCTTTATTGCCATTCTTGAAAAATGGGTGCAGGAGGACTTTTCGCAGTCAAGGGATTTCATTATCAAAACCGCCGCTGAATTTGATACGCACACAGAGGAATTAATTGCACATCTTTATTCATAAATTTGTGATTTTTATACTCCATTTTGAACCTGTTAACCCTATAACTTGTGTTCTTTCTCAGTATCTACTTCTTTTTATCCGTTTCCGATATCTATACCAAAATGCAAAAGCCCTAACTCATCCAAGAGTTAAGGGCTTTGTTTTTATTATTCTGCAAACTGCAAGGTAATTACCAAATAATGCAGATAATTAAAATTTATTCAATCGTTTTGTTGGATACAATAAAGGTTATGCGTTCCTCAAAGGAGGGACCGCCATAATCCTTTTCTATGCCGCCGTGGTCTGTGGTAATCAGAATCAGCCAGTCTTCTGTGTCATATGTATCTCTGCTTTCAATAGCTTCAATAATATCCATACCCGTTGCTTCGGCGTTTCTAAAGCCGTTGACGTACTTTTTATTCTGAAGTGAAAATCCGGAGTTGTGACCGCTGTGGTCGGTAAATTCAAGGGTTGAAAAGATGAAATCAGAGCAATTCTCGTTTTTAAGGTCGTTCAGGATGTTCTCCTTTGTGCCATCATCATTTTTAGCGTCCAGAAAAACAACATTTAAATTATTTGCTTCTATGTAATCCTTCTCGTTATTGTAAGTGGCGTTCTTTCTGTTAAAATGCCCGTTCCACGAAACGTAGAAGGCACTTTTTTCATTTTCCTTCTCCCTTTAAAAATCATCAGTTATTTAATTCGGTTCAATTAAAAGTTTGCTTTTTCTCATATGTTCTTCGTCAGTGTAAGAACATTCTGATTGTCTTTATATTCATATGAAACACTGTCCATAGTTTTCTTTGTCAGGTAAATTCCAAGCCCACCGATTTCTCTTTCCTCTGCGGGGAGGGTAATGTCGGGATCGGGCTTTTCAAGCGGATTATATGGCACGCCGCTGTCCTTGAAGGATATAATGATTTCACCGTCGTTACAAATTGCTGATATTTCTGCCATGCCAACGCTGTTGCCGTAAGCGTAGTGTGCGATATTTACATAGATTTCCTCAACGGCTAAATTTATTTTCATCTGCGTTTTCATTGATGCACCGTTTTCTTCTAAAATACCGTCAACAAAATCCATTACCTGTTGCAGATTTTCATCGGTTGCTTCTAATGTCAGCGTAGTTCCTTCAACCCCCTTGAATTCAAAACAAAGCATCGTTAAATCGTCAAATTGCGGTGCAGTACCGACGAACGCATCTACAGATTTTTTCACTGCTTCAAGAACCGCTTTTGGTTCTCCGTCCTTACAGCCGTTAAGTGCTCCGAGCGTTCTTTCTGTACCGTAAAGCTCGTCGTTTGAATCTGTTGCTTCGGCAACGCCGTCTGTGTATAAAAAGAGTTTAGAACCCTTATGTAGCTGTATTTCATAATTACGGTATTTCAACCCTTCCATACCGCCGATAACGAATCCGTGCCTGTCATTGAATAGCTCAAAATCGCCATCAGGTGATTTAACAATTGGCTTTTCATGACCTGCGTTGGCAGCTGTCAGAAGTCCGCTTTTCAGGTCCACAACACCCAGCCATACGGTTACAAACATTTCTTCACGGTTGTTAGCGCAGATCTGATTATTCACCGTCATTAACGCTTCGGCAGGGGATTTACCGCTCAATACTGCATTTTGAATGAGTATCTTGCTCATCATCATAAACAGCGCTGCGGGAACGCCTTTGCCCGAAACGTCAGCCATTACCATAGCGAGATGTGAATCGTCCACAAGGAAGAAATCGTAGAAATCTCCTCCAACCTCTTTTGCAGGTGTCATAGCTGCATATATGTCAAGATCTTTTCTTTCAGGGAAAGCAGGGAAAATGTTTGGCAGCATATCCGCCTGTATTCTTGTTGCGAGCGAAAGCTCTGCGCCGATTCTTTCCTTTTCCGCCGTTACTGCAGTCAGATTAGTAATATAATCGTTAATATCCCGTTCCATATGCTGAATGGATTTCCATAACGTTTCAACCTCGTCGCCCGTATGAATATTAAGCGTTGAAATAGAGGATTCTTTGTTCATCTCATCGCCCTTGTCTTCAACAAAGCTTCTTGCCGCATTGGACAGCTGATTGATTGGTTTTACCAAGGATTTATCAACGCCTCTGAGGATGAACCATATTAATAAGCCTGCAATGAAAATAACAATTACAATAAGCGCAGCAACATATATGATACCCAAGGTAACTACCTTGCCCATTGAAATATCAACGCCTACAAGCGCAACCGGATTGCCGTTTGAATCTCTTATGGGCCGCATACATGAGCAAAGCCAGCCGTCATCGGGATTGTTTGAAATAAATGCGGGAACTCCGTTTTCAAGTCCGTCATTATCAATAACTTCCTCTGAAATCGGACGCACTGTTCCAAGCTGATACTGGTCCTCCGTGTGATCTGCATCAAAAATATAGGTAACCTGATTTTCCTCAAGCACCTGAACGTAGATATATTCAATATCGTTTCTGCTTTTGGATTGATCCTCAAAGACAAAAAGCGTATCCAGCATTTGCTGATACTTTTCGTCCTTGATGGCGTTAACCTCTTCGTCATACGCTAAACGGTAAGCTTCATCGCTGTTATATTTTTTGTCATCGTAAGGTCCTATTTTTTTGACCTCGTTATAGTAGCGCACGATGTCTTGTGCGCTCATAAGCGAAGCGGCAGTGTCCGCCAATTGCTCGGACAGACGTTTATAGTGTTCAAAGATATTATAGCTGTAAAAAATTCCGCTGACGGAAACAGTAATTAGAGAGATTATGATAGTTGCAAACAAAACGACGGAGACTGATTTTTTCCGTAGTGATGTGCTCTTCTTTTTACTATTGTCTTTTTTCATCACAGATACCATTCCTTTAAATCAGAATAAGATTTACATACGTATTACTAACGGACGTGTTATAAACCATAGAGGATATAATCCTCTCCCCGTTGTTACAGGAAAAATCGGGCATATAAGCTTTAATCATTTCAGTAGCGAACAAATCGCATAAAGCACCGCTAATCTGTTTAATCTGAGAAACCGAAAGATTTGTTTCGGTAATTACAAGCGTGTTATCCTCAGGATAACACATAAGGAGGTAATCCTTTTTGTTTAAAGTGATTTTGAGAGTCCTGCCGGAAAAATACTCATTCTCCTTAACGCACCAACAGACATGCTCATCATTCCAGCGGGCATATGGAATATTTGAGTAAGCATCATTGCGCATACTGTTGTATACTTTATAAGAAATATCAGATAAAGAAATCGGCTGTATTTCATCGGGATATACTGTTACTAAATTAAAACTTGAATCAGTTTTAAATCCCTGAGCTGCAAAATAACTTACAAGCGCCTCTGTAGAAGGCTTTAGGAAAAGCCCGTAGCCGTATTGCTTTGCCATTTCAAAGGCATATTTTAAAAGTAATGAGAAATAACCGCTTTTGCGGTATTCGGGAAGAGTACCGCCCGCATAAAGATACTTGACCTTATGGCACTCATTATTATTTATAAATTCGGAGTCAAGCAGATTCACAGCACTTACCGGTGTTGAGTCAACATCGTATACAAGCACTTTTATGCGTTTAAAGTTTTCGTTATAAAAATAGTTTATATATTCTTCGCTGTCCGAAAAGCAGGATTTCCATATTTCACAAAGTGTCGGTATATCCTGCCTTACAGCGAGTCTGATTCCGTTTTTCATATTCTTTTAAACCTCGATGGTCAGAGTGTTGAAGCCGGAATACCTACGGTAAAAGAACTGCTTTGACTTGCTCTTTACCATTTGTATCCCGAGTGACGCCAGCTGTTCAGGGTCGTCGTAGTCTTGACCCATCTTCATAGCAAACGGGTTAAAGTTAACGGCGTTATCACGGAAATGAAGCATAACAGAGCCGTCATTTTCAAAGCATAGCGTAAACTGAATATACTCGTCGCCGTCTTTATTGAAGGCGTTTTCTGTAATTGCCTGACAAACCTCTTCAACGCACATGGTGATAAAGTACGCCTGCTTGGAGCTTGCATTGTTTTCTTCGCAGAATGCCTCTGTCTTATTTAACATTCCCGAAATATCCGCATTATTAACATCAAGCAGATAGGTAAACACCTTGTCTGACACCTTCTGCTTTTTGAAACGGGCAATTGGCGCCCATATAACCAGCGTAAGTATTTCTGCACCGAGGAAGGTAAACCAAAACCATTTGAGTTCAAGGTGAGAAAGAACGAGCGCAAAGCCCAAAAAGCATACAAAGGTGCGCAATTGGTTTATTAAAAATACAATTTTTTCTCTTTTTATTGCCTGAAAGCATGAGCTCCAGGTGATATTAAGCCCCGCAGGTATAATGGAAAGGCAAAATAGACGAACTGCAAACGCCCCCGTCGTTATAGCCTCTCCACTCAAGCCGAACAGTCGGCAGACGGAAGGTGCAAAAACGGCAAACGCAATAGCAATCACGCCTCCGCTAATTACTCCTATCTTTATGCCGAAGGACATAACACGCTTGATAGCAGCCTTGTTGTGCTCGGCAAAAAAGGTTGCGCTAAGCGGCTGAACGGTATCGCCCAGCGCCGTGTAAATTGCCAGTGCCACGTAAGACACATCCTGAACAACATTTAATATAGCCAGTGCATTTGAGCCGCCAATGTGCAGCAAAAGATTGTTGACGACAATCAACGCAACAAATTGACCTACGTAGCCGACAGAGGAGGACATTCCCGTTTTTAAAGCAGAAAGGATAATGCCGAAATTCGGCTTGACGGGACGAAATCGCAGAATTGCCCATTTCCTTGTGAAATGGAACATAAAGATACAAACACCTATTGCCTTTCCCAAAACCGTTGCATAAATAGCGCCTTTAACATCAAGCTTAAAGCCCATAATGAACACTGCGCTTGCAACAACGTCTGTAAGAAATCCAATCGTATAGCCTGCGCTTGCAAGCCTTTCGTTATCGTCGCAACGTACGCAGTAATAGAGCAAGAAATATAAAAAAGTAAACGGTGCGCCTAAAAACATAATCTGCAGATACTCTTTTGTATAGGTCCAAAGCTCGCCGTGCGGCGTACCTGCGCCTAAAAAGCGCAGAATGTACGGCATTCCTGCCATACCTATGACGCCAACCAGTATGCTCGTTACAACGGCAACTATCAGCATTTGAGAAAAAATTTCAACGCCTTTTTTGGCGTTTCCCTTGCCAAGAGCCTGCGTATATTTAACCGAAGCACCGATTGCTATTCCCACATCTAATACGTTATAAATCATATAAACGGGAGCAACCAACGACATCGTGGCAAGACCTATCTTACCTAAACGTATGCCGACGAATAATGCGTCTGCAATATCGCCGAGAGCCCAACCTATCGCAGAAAAAAGGGTAGGCAAAAAAAGCCGACGGAACATTCGGTCGGTAAAGGTATGGCTCTTTAAAATTGCCGTTTCGCTCATAGCTTTAAACTGCCTTTCCATATTCGTCGCAGCTCATTAGGATGACGGGAAAGCTTATTGATACGCAATCCTTCAATGCCCAAATCCTCTTCGGAGTCTATTTTCTTGACCTCCTGCGGTAAGGAACGGAAAAATTCCCATCTTACAAAAAAATCCTGCCGTTCTCCCAAAACCTTGCAAAAGGCTAAATCAAAGGTATCGGGCGTAATGAAGAAGCCTGCAACATAGGCTGTATCTTTTCCGTCCGCCTGAAAGATTAATCCGAATATGGAAAGTTCGGAAAAATGCTCCAATGCACGCCGAGCAGCTTCTGCATCAGCAAGTCCATTATTGCCTTTTCTTTCAGCCCATGCCTGATTAATCTTAATAGCCCTTTCAACGTTAGCCTCAGTCAGCCGCTCGGTTTTCCATTCCTTTGCTGAGGCTTTGCCTATATTAATTTGGTGGCGCTGCTTTTTGTATTCTTTTCCTTCTAATGCAATCTGAGCGTCCCTGTCAAATAAATAGATAAATTCGTTACGGCTTTCGGTAAATTCAAATCTGTCCGGATATTCTTTTTCAAGAAATGCCTTATCCTCATCCGTCAGGCAATAGAAATCAAGCGTTTCATATTGAAGCAGCGCGTCAACTAGCTCCTTCTTTCCGTTTTCGCTGCCGCAGGGAAATAAAAATGCGTTTTCTCCCTCTGCACCGTTTTTAACTAAAAAAGCGTCCTTGCAAAAGCAGATTTCATACTGTTCATCCTCCTGCCACGCATAAAGCGATGCGAAGGTATAGACATAAAGAGTATTGCCGAATTCTCTGCGAACTGACTCCACTCTGTCCTTCAGCGACAAGGAAATCGAATCAAAAATAAGTGGTCGTTCCATATTGTCGCTTTTACTCAAAATTCAGAATATCAGTAAATCCCGTCATATCAAAGATTTCCATATTGGTTTCGTTGACGTTCCTGACGGTCATACCGCCCTTAACAGCCATTTTTTTATGGAGTGAAAGCAACAGACGAAGTCCTGCTGAGGATATGTATTTTAACTCCTTCATATCCAGAACGAGTGCGTCTATGCCGTCAATTCCCGCTTCAAGCTCCTGCGCAGCCTGCGGTGCGGTAGAGGTATCAAGCTTGCCCTCAATGCAAGCGGTAAGCTTTCCGTTTTCAATTTCTTTTGTGATGTTCATATTTTCCTCCTGATAAATAATTAAAGATTTTAGTTCGCAATTATTTATTATACTTGAAATAAACTGAAAAATAAAGAGTAATTTTAAAACAATATGTATTCAAGTTATTATTTAGCACTTAAAATGGATTGGCTGGTTGAATGAACAACTATATGCTAAACAGAGCGATAGCAACAAATAATCAGGTTAGAACAAAATAGGCTGAAAGGCTTTATATAAGCGAAGTTTGCTTATATAAAAAGAGACTGTCACCGCCTGTGATACAGCCTCTTTATTCGTCTAAATCAAAAATGATTTCACATAGTTTCTCAATCGAATTTTTTATTTTGAGTTTGCTTTATTCAAAGTATCTATAAGATATGTTTTATCGGTTTTGCTATTATCGAATTACTCTATTGTTAAAACATTAGAAAAGCCAGTCATATCAAAGATTTCCATTACGTCATTAATAACATTTATAAGCGTCATTTTACCCTGTGCCTTCATTTTCTTTTCCGACTTTAAAAGCACACGCAGTCATGCAGATGAAATATATGACATTTCTTTTAAATCAAGCACCAATCCGGACTTGATATGTCGCCGCAGCTTTTTATTGCTCTTTGTGCTGCGAAAGTAAAAGGCGAAATGAACAATAACCATAACTAAATGAGAAAGCAGCAGGCATTATCGCTTGCTACTTTTATTTACAATAAATCGAACGGTTTTATATTGTTTGTATATGAAAAAACAGACGGGGGATAGTCTGATTTATCTATCTCCCGTCTGTTCTACACAATTGGTTTTTCGTCTGATTGACTTTCTATGATAAATATGATATAATGACTACGAATTGAATAATGTGTAATCCATATATGAATAAATAGAGATTAACGAGTTAGAGGTTATTAAGTATTCCCTTTATTTTAATCTTTTGTTTGAGAGACACTTGGCTCTCAATGCATCTTCGGCAAGGTGGAATGACACATTTGATAGTGAAACACTCAAAAATCAGAAATAGAATTTTTTGAGACATTTGAGAGACATCTAAGTCTGCAAACCGTTGCAAACATTCACTTTTTCAAATGGATTTTTCAACTCTGACTCCGTCATTTAAGGTTCGAATCCTTATACCTCTGCCAAGAGGGAAAGAGAGCACTCAACGTGCTCTCTTTTCTTCTTCTTTGAAGAAGTAAGGATTCGCAGAATCCTTATTACGAGGCGAAGCCGAGTAACAAGGTTCTGAACGCTTGCGTTCAGGTTCTTATACCTCTGCCAAAGAGGAACAGGCATCCAAACGGATGCTTGTTTTTCTTTTACAAAAGAAATCAAGGATTCGAAGAATCCTTGTTACGGGTTTAAAATGACTTTAAACCCGTAACAACGTTCTGTCAAGTCTTTAAGGTGGAGATTTGCAAAGCAAATACTACCGTGACTTGACAGGTTGTTATACCTCTGCCAAAAATTAGGACAGTTCCTCGGAACTGTCCTTTTTTTGCGTGTTTTGGTGTAATTATGCGCCGTTTTGCGCCTGTTTTTCGGCTCTTTTACTGCTGCCTTTTCTCTTTTTCTGTTGCCTCCTTTTCCGAATACACCATTTGCGGCATACACAAATTTCAAAACGATTTTTATTGACTTGATCTTTAAGATTATTTACAATTTTAATATCATTTTCAAAGCAAAAGAATTGCCGCCCTGCACTGTGCAGAGCGGCTTTTCTTATCACGGATTATTAATTTACACAAAGAAAACCGCCCCGCGTTTCTGCGGGGCAGTCCCTTGAATATTTCAAAATGTCAAAGAATTATAAATTATTCTTTACGGATTTGTGCAGACGCCGTGAGCGTCGAAGGTGTAGGACTTGCCGTCTATCTTCCTTGTTACGCTCTTGAGCATCTTGCCGTGTGCGTCAAGATAGTACCAGTTGCCTGCGTCCCTGAGCCAGCCCGTCTGCATTACGCCCGACTTGTTCATATAGTACCAGTCGCCGTCTATGCGCTGCCAGCCTGTCTGCATAATACCTAAGTAGCTCAGTCTGCAGTCCATA
>CAJOHE010000009.1:0-83420 GCA_905234495.1 uncultured Eubacterium sp.
TTACTGGAACTGGCACTCAATTCATAACGGAAAAGAAACTTACTGGAAGGGTATATTGAGCCACGACTTAGAGCCAAATCCTAATTATAACGAAATCTGCGAAACGGGCAAAGAACTTGCGGCACTTTCGTCTGAAATTATCGGAATGAAAAAGGAAAACCGTGTGGCGCTGCTGGTGGACAATGCTTCTCACACGGCATTAAAGTGGTTTCCTGTTCACAAGGATGTGTCGTATAATGATATTATTCTTAAATACTATAAAGCACTTTATGAAATGAATATTGAGTGTGATATCGTTTATGCAGACACACAGAATTTCGCTAAATACGATTTAGTGATTGCGCCGATGCTTTACTCCGTCAGCGATGAAATTAGCAGTTCATTAAGGAAATTTGTGGCAAACGGCGGAGTACTGTTTTCAGGCTTCAAATCCTTTGTGTGCGACAGAAATATTAAGGTGTTCCACGATAGGCTGCCGCACGGTATGACTGACCTTTTTGGACTGACATATAATCAGCACAGCAGGACTGACGGCGTAACTGTAAACGGCATTTCTGCGGAATATTTTATGGAATTGTTAAAGGCTGAAAACGCAGAAACGATTTATCTCTACGAGCATAAATATTGGGGTAAATATTCAGCCTTTTGTAAAAATAAATTCGGAAAAGGCACAGCTTATTATTTGGGCTTCATCCCGAATGATAAGCAGTTAAAAGAGCTTTTATCTTTTGCTTTGGTAAGTGCAGAAATTGATATTTCGGAATACAATTTCCCGATAGTGATTAAACAAGGCTATGCAAACGGGAAGGAAATAAAATTCGTTTTTAATTTCAGCGATGAGCCGAGGGAATACAAAGGCAACACGATTGATAAGTGGGATTGCCTTATTGAATGGTAATCAAGCGCTAAAACAAACGACAACTTCTGATTTGTATAAGCCAATAAGAATTAACCACATGAATAATTATGGGAGAGCACAATGGAATTCAAAAAAGGAATCGGCTGGCGCTGCTGCTACGACCCCGAAACCGTACTTTATACTGCGGAAATCGGAGGCGGACAACCGTGAGCAGCGACGCGAAAAACGAAAAGCAAGGGAAAAAGCAGCCGAAAAGAATTCATAAAAATTGATAATTTGAGGGTATTATGTTAGAGAAAAATAAGAACAAACAAAAGCGAAAAGAGCGTCCAACTTGGCAACCTTTTTACTCGAGAATTACAAAAGACAAAACGAAGTATACCCGAAAGGTAAAACACAAAAATAAGGACACAACCGAATAAATGCGCAAGAAAAGGGAGCCTATTTGCATAAGCTCCCTTAACTTTTTGATGACCTTTGTATGCCGTTTTGAGACAGCCATTTTACTAATGCCGAGTATTTTTCCGATCCGCTCCATCGTATAATTCTCGTAATAATAAAAGTAAATTAGCTGTTGTTCTTCGGGCGTCAGCGTCCGTATTGCTCGGTTTAAATTCTCCAACTCCAACCGATGAACCACCTCATAAAAGGTTTCATCATAAGGATAAAAGGGTTGCTGTGCGGCAAGAACCTCCTGCTCAAAGTCACCCGTGCTTAGGTGCCTTCTGTCGCTTCTGTCCTGTGCTGCCTGACGCCTTTTGTCTGCTTCAAGGAACTCTTGAACCTCGTTTGACTTCTCAACCTCGGGATACAAATCACCATATTCAATTGTCGTGATAATAATAACCGTTTACCTTTTCCTTCCGCCGGAAAGAAGTAAGTGTGGCTTAGTCGAGACAGTTACCACGGCTGCCAATCTCTCAGTACTCACTCCTAAAGTAGCGTGCAAAAGTGGTATCTAAAAGACTTAAGGTTGAACAATAATTACAACCTTACCGACTAAATTTATCATAAGGCTTTCGCCCGATGACCGATTAATTTGTAGCTTTATTATATAGAACATTTGTTCTTTTGTCAACTCTTTTTTCTCTTTTTTCATACAAAAAGCCACCCGTAAAAAGCTCCGAACAATGTAAAATGAAGGGTAGCTTATTTCACAAAGCTACCCTTCAAATTCATAAATTTTTGATTTTTCGCAAAAAAGCAAAATTTCGTTGCGTCAGTCTTAACAAGCAGACCCTTTGTAGCCACAAACGGTAAAATTCCTCCTCAGGGACACCCTAAGACCCGTATCAAAAAACATCTTAAACAATTTGATCATCAAGCCAAAATCTTGGCTATTGCGTTGCCTATTTGAATAACATCCTCTAAAGTGTTTTCATGGTTTAATGTGATTCGTATTGTTCCCTCTGCATATTCTTGTGGAACTCTTATTGCTTTAACAACATGAGAAACTTGATTGTTAACCGAGTCACATGCGCTACCTGTAGAAATATATATTCCCATTAAGTCTAAACGATGCAACAACATTTCACCATTTGCATTTCTAATTGATATATTAACATTTCCAGGCAAATGATTATTTGCTCCGTTTCTAATAAAATCTACACCACCTGCTTTAAGAATATTAACCAAACTCTTTTCCAGTTCAGTAAGATGAATAGTATTCTGTTGAATAAAGGAACAGCTCTCTTTTAACGCTATAGCCATACCCACTATACCAGCTACATTCTCTGTTCCCGCTCGCATAGAGAATTCTTGACTGCCACCATTATGGAATGGTTGAATTAAAGCGCCTTTTTTTATGTATAAAAAGCCCACACCTTTCGGACCGTTGAATTTGTGAGCAGATGCAGAAAGCATGTCAACTCCAAGCTCTTTAACATCAATCGAAATATGTCCCACTGCTTGTACAGCATCTGTGTGGAACATAGCGCCATACTGATGAACAATTTTAGCCAGTTCTTTTATATCCTGAATAGTTCCAATTTCATTGTTTGCAAGCATAATGGAAACTAAGCAATTTGAAGCAGATATCAGATCAACAGGTTCTGAAATAAGGAGTGTTTTGAGTTCATCTTTATTGACTAACCCATACCTATCAACTGAAATATAGTTTACGGTGGTTTCTTTATTGACGCTCTCACATGCATTTATAACAGCATGATGCTCAATTTCAGATGTTATAATCGTTTTCTTTTCCGACTGTCTTCCAAAGCATTTAATCGCCCAATTATCGCTTTCAGTGCCTCCAGAAGTAAAGAAGATTTCATCAGGTTCTGCACCGATGCATTCAGCAATAATCTTCCTGCTCTCCTTAATAGCTTTCCTTGATTGACGCGAAAAAGAATAAGGTTGCGACGGATTAGAAAAGTCATCAAGTAAAAATGGTTTCATGGCTTCAAATGCAGCATTATTCAGTTTTGTAGTAGCAGCATTATCTGCATAGATAAATGATTTTTTCATTGATTATCACTTTCTGTAGTTTCTAAGCCTGCCGTTCTTATATCGGGAATTGTTTTGCCCTTCTCTGCAGAATCAAGTAGACCCATTTGTTTTCTAATAATTGCGCGCATCTTTTTAGCCGGTTGTAAACAATAATAATCAAAATCTTCAGGACTTATGTCCTTAGAATTATTAACATTTGGAAACAATAGTTTTATATATGCCGTACATATCCTCCTTATTGCTTCTGTGTCACGTGTGTCTGATTTAGGAGGCAATATGAGAATTTCATCAACAATTGCACGGTATATGGATGCACTTCTCAATTCATGTAAAATATTAGAAAAGTATTCGGAATTTAGCGCCCAGCCGTTTGCTTTCATGTCATCATTCATTCTTGGAAGTTCCCACCCTTTTATAAAGCCATGTAGTCTATCCAAAAACGGAGTCATATGAAAAGGTACAGGCAATTCGTCAAACATAAACTTTTCCTCATTCATATTATTGCCTTCAATATTACCAAGAAATACAATTCCCGCATCAACATTAACAACATGTCCGTCGTCTGTTTTAAATTGTTTATTCTCCATGATTTCTTGAAGTGCAGAATGCATTTCAGTATCTTTCATATAATCTGCTTCTCTGATTTCATCAAAAGCTACATAATCCTTGTATGCTACAACTCCCTCACGTTTATTAGTTTTATTATAAATCAGTTGAGCGCGTGTTGACTTACCTGAAACGAGCCATCCAAATCTACTTATTTGACCAAACAAATAAGATTTACCTGTACCTGGAGGTGCCAGCTCTATTAGATTTAGATTTTTTTCAACAAATGGCAGTAAGCGTTGCAAAAAAGCAAGTTTTTGATCAGTACTATTAAACCCTTTCGGATTATAGTCTACGGCAGAGATCAAAACATCTATCCACTCTTCAATACCAAAACTTTTTCTTGCGTTTTTATAAAACTCCAAATCAACTCTATATGGTCGAAACGGTTTATAACCTATTAGATAAATCTCATTAGGTTTATAACTAATAATGTCTTCTTCACAATTATTAATTGTATTTTTTCCAAACAGTTTTTTATAAAAACTGTTGCTCGAAGAACAGGAAGTGCTTTCATTGTCACCAACTAAAGTGCTTCCTAAAGCAAATTCTATAATTCCCCAGTTCTCAGTTTCTTTGAGAAGTGTATCTGCATACCTCTCAAGAACTTCATCTGTTACAATTCCAGCAGCGTCATTGCTTTTTCCTCCAAATCCGAGTATTTCAAATTCTACAATGTTTTTCTTTAGATTAACTTTTAGATTAACTCGGGCTAACATTTTTATTACAGCACCCAGTTTCAGATTATACTTTATCTTTTCATAATCCTCTTTTGTCGGAACAAATTTGTTCATGTATGCAGTAACATTGTCATAATCAATCTCACCTTTGCTGTCAGAGAATTTCATAACAATCCAGTCTCTCATATACGATGGCAATTTCAAATCGAAAAAGAAACCTGCTCTTTGGGGATTTTTTAAAACTACCATATCTGAAAAAGCTGTTCTAGTTTTCTCTTCACTCATATTTTTCACCTCACAAAAACGAAGTACAACCTTGTTCCTTGAATTCCTCAATTTTTATTTCTAAATCTTCAACCGTACAGCCTAATGATTCACTCATGCAATTTAAACACAGGAATTCTTTTGTGTCCTTCAAAAATATCTTTTTATTCAAAGCAATTTCGTCTTTAACAAGCTGCTTTTCACATTCGATACAATAAACTTGCTTCCTCATTTAATACCACCTAAAAATCATCATCTATATCTAGCCCTCTTTTCTTCACAAATAACGTTTCTTTTATGTCATTATAAATGTCATTTGGAAAAACTTGTAATTCATAATTCATTCCAGGCTCTAAACCATAGACAGTTGCTGTCCAATTTATACCATCATTCGACTCTGCCATAATTCTATTTGCTTTTATTTCAACAGTTAGAGAATCCGCTGGTGACGCTGTTATAACTTGAATGGTCACAGCCTGTAGGTCGTTATTAACTACTTCATTTGAAACAAGGCGATATTTGATTTTATCTTTCTTTGTCACTACACTGTTACCTAATTTGGTAAATCGAATAATAGGCACTAATACTTCCTCAGGTGATGCGCCACCATGAACTTCTCCAGGTGCATTTCCCGAAATAATAAAATGGTTATATGTTCTATAGGCCAGAACACTTCCTTCTCGTTTTGTATTAATCGGGGTAGAAGCGTTTGAGTTATCTGGCAGTTCACAATACCTTCCATGGTTATATACATTTGAATATGCTGGCGCTTTAATTCCTTCAGTCTGATGAAATCCTAAAGCGCCCAATCTTGTCATTCCATGATCAGCAGTTACAACGATATCTTTATTTGGGTTTTTTTGCGCTGCAGAAATTATCAATGCGGCAATATCGTTAAGCATATCAAATTGTTTTGAGATAATTACTTGATAATTACACTCCTGCTTATTTTTGATATGGCTCAATGCATCCAATGCGTCATATTTCTTTTCTGAAATTGTTTCAGGATCTGCTTTTTTCATGTTGACTGTTGTTATTGTGGGTAAAGCAGCAGTACCTACTTCAATTTCTTTTACCCTAAGATCCGAATACTGAGATTTGATTTTTTCCAACAGAAGATCAATCCACTCAATTCCCATTCCATCGATCCAAATAAAATGACAATTATTCTCGTTTTTTAGCGCATATAATAATTGTCCACGTGTCTGGAAATCATAAACATCAAAATCTCCAGCAGCTTTCGAAGCCTCAAAACTAAAGCTATCAGATATTTTGTTGATTTTATATTTAAGAATGTAATCGGCAAGGTTCGGCTTTATATTTTTCGGCAAATCAAGATAGGTATAAAGATCTTGATACTTGCCCTTGATAAGTTTCCTACAATCAGATACAGCCATTCCATTATTTATTAAGTTTTTTACAATGTCAATTATTTCGGCTTTCTCTTTACTTGTGGAACAGGTCAAAACTTTAAGCTTAATGTTATAGTCTTCTATGTTTTCTAGTGAACTCCAAAATGCATCACTAAGTTTTGTATGCCCAAGTGATCTCAATGCCCTTTCTCTCTGCGATAACCATTCATCAAAATATGGACTATCATAACAACTAAGAATCGTACACTCTATCGATTCCACTAAATCGGTAATATTTTTGGCGCCTAATACAGATAGCGAGATATAATCGCTTTCTAAATTGAGACCAAGCTTGTACCAAAGCGAAAAAAGCCATTTGTTAGCCGTGTTCCAATTTCTTAAGACGCTATATGGATCAAAATTAATTTGATTCAAAGCAGAATTAATTAATGTGTCCAATCTATTATTAGAAAGAGGAACAAATTTTGCCAGAGACGCCCATTGCTCGTCGGTGCCAAGTTCTTTTTTTAATCTTGAATTTGTAGTCCCAACGGAGTTTTTGATATAGTCAAATGGATCATTTACAACAGACAAGCTATAACGACCGTTTTGCGGTCTAATACTTTTTGCATTTTTTGTTGTAAATGACATTGCAGACTTTACACATTGGCTGTCCCACATAGACAACCACGCTCTGATTCCATGAGCATCAAAAGTATTGTTTTCATTCTCAAAAGCTTTTGAGAACACTGTTACCTCAAAATTTGTAGGTTCGCAATCATATTCAAAAATATAATCTGTAAACCGTTCCGGATTTAATTCTCCAACGATGTCCACAAATAAATTCTTTGCAGAAAAAACGGGAAACCATACTCGACCTGTTGAATGAACATGACGGTTAATAACTGAATATAAATCCGCAGTGCTTTTTTCAACTCTTTCACCTAATCTTAGATATTCCCCGATACCGGGTACAACAACAAATTTGTCTTTAAGATTGTCAAGCTTTTCTCTAACAACGCAAAAATCCGGAATAGTATCTGCCCCTCTGCATATATCGGTATCAGATAAATGAACTACCATATCCGCTTTCGAGCACAAACCATTAACTATAGAATTGTATTTATCAAAATTGTCAACAAATATAATTCTTGATGTATATCGTGTAATTTCTGTATCGTTCTGAATAAAGCGAAATAGCTCATTGTCATTTACTGTATGTGTATCCACAGTTACATCTCCTAATCAAAACTATTCATTTAAAAGAATCAAACATGCTTCCGGGCTATTATTAAGGATTCTTGCAATGGTGGTTCTAAGTTCTTTTTCACTCATTTTTTCTACTTTATTAACAGCTTTATCGTTGACCTCAGAGCGAAGATCTTTTTCAAGATATTTATCGACTATTTTCCTAATTTGCGGTATATTCTTATACCACTCATTGATGTTTCTAAACCCGTTGTTCTGAATTCTTGTTTTTATTTCGTTAATGTGTGGTTCAAGAAATTCAAAATATTTGTCGGATGCCACATTCTCAACGAACTTTCGATTAACTGCCGTTTTGTCACTAAGAACTGATAAATCCATCTCTTTAATATCGCATAAACTATTATTAAGAACAGTTTCATCAATACGACGGTTTTTACTAATATTGGATATTACCCCAATAATACCATTATCATTTGTCAGCACCCATATTGCAGGTATCATGTTTTTCTGTTGCCATTCATTAACATCTTTAGTACCCGTTTTCTTTTGCCAAATACTGAGTATTTCAGCAACTGATTTTGAGTAAGCAAGTTCAGAAATTTTAGCTTTAATACTTGTTTTGAATGTATCTTCTGTTTGTGAATAAGATTCTTTACTTAGCGAATTCAATATAGCCTCATATTCGGCATCGCTAAATGAACCAAATCCTTTCTCTGAAATGTACGATTTTAAAACACCTATTGGATTTTTAATATTATCAATAGCTTCAACGATATATATTTGCAACTCTGTTAAAATTGCCTTTTTAGTATCAATATCATATCCAACCCATTTATTCAGAGAGATATCATGTAGTAGCGTAATTGTATGTGCCCATTGCTCATTGCTTTTTTCATATACACACCCGGGCACCCGAATATAATCTAAAATATTAGATAAATTGCTTACAACTTTTTCTACAGATTCTGCTTTTCCTTCAAGAGCCTTATTTACCTCTCCAACCAATACCAAATCCAGTGCAAGAATTGCAGATCTTTCTGCAACTTTTTCTTCTCTCCACTGCCATCTCTCCTCTTCGAGCACTTTGCCGAGCATCTTATAAAGTACCGCAATTGAAAAATCATATGTTTCGCATGCAGATTTTGCTTCAGGTGCTTTATTATAGATGAAATTGCTCATACCTTTATTGAGACCTGCTTTGTCAAAATACAAACTCTTCAAAAGTTTCACATATATAGCAGCTTTTTCTTTGACAATTTCAATAACCTCTTGCATGACCTGGTTTTGATCGCCATTCTCTAATATGAAATCAGCGTACAAGTCAGCTATTTTGCAAACCGCTTCTTTTTCACCAGAATATGACAAAGCATCAAGATATTTCAAAGTCCATATAGGATAACCAGTATTAGAAATACAGATTTTCAGGTTCTTCCGACATTCAAAGATGTCACCGACTTGCTCGTCTTTGAATCCAAAAACACGCATGGTAATGCTCTTAAATCGCTTCTCAATATCACTCTCACTTGACAAACGCATTCCTGCGGATCTGCCTTTCATCATAGCAACTACCATTTGCTTTATAGTGTTTTCATCGAGTTTATGTGGATTCGAACCATCGTACCAAGTAAAATTGCCAGAATATAACTGTAGAACAAATGCAATCAAATAGCAACATATTCCTGTGTCATAATAACCAAGCTCTTGTTGAATCTTATCCCAAAGTTCTGCTAACTGAACAGTTCCCGTCGTCATAAACCGATTTACGAGGACTGCAAGTTGTTGAACGCCTTGTCCAATTTTTGTACTTTTTGGCGCAAGTAAATCCTCTATTCTTTTACTACAAAAAATATTTTCAGTGCCATCGCGTAACAATTCGACACAATCTTGCCACTGTTGATTAAAACTTTTCTGATCAGGATTAGCTAGATCCTTCGTTTCTAAAGTAACCCTTGCAGCAGCATAATATGCAATATTTGAACCGGAGCCCTTATAAAGTGTAGTTTTTTTGATAAAGCCTTCTGGTGCCGCTGGATATATGCTTAAAACAATTCGTTCATATTTTCTAATAACATCACTATTGCCATAAGATTTTGAAATATTATTTCCATAATAAAGGTCAATTTCTTTACCTTTTGCAGCACCAACCCATTCTCCAACTATCTCCTCTGCTTGTGCTTGGTATGTACCTGCATTAACAGGATTTCCTGCTCTCTGCGCAATAATTCCCTGCGCAAGCGCCGTATACCAATCGGTAAGTGTTTCATCGTTTAATGGATAATGCATAACTGCTACTATTATTCGTTTTGTTTCATCTTCAGCTAACAAATCCATTATTGTTTGTTTATATTTTAAAACATCATCTTTTGAGCGAACGGTCACAATTACTAATCCAAATTTATAGTATGCTCTTTCAACTTCTTTCTTAAGTTCGACAAACCTGTTCTTTATTTGAACGGTATCGCCGATGCAAGTTTTTACAGTGAGTCGTTTTACAACTGCTTTATCGTCAGGAATAAATTGTTTATATAAAACAGCACCAAATGCGGAATCCACCTTCATTATTTTAGCTGGTGTAAATTCCGTTCTTTTTGTTTCTATTTCATTTTCAAGTTCTCCACTGCTACCAGAATACGGCAATTCAATTCTCCTGCCTTCAAACTTGTCTGGAGCAAGAACAATAGCACTTAATGGTTCAGCCTCAAGAAGATCTAAACACTTTTTTACGCTTGCCTCTGGTATAGTACCCACAAAACAATTACAAAGCGTCTTTTCTGTTGCTTGTATACCTTTGGCAGCTCTGGATTTTTTTAGTAAATGGCCTGTTCCGATTGTAGCAAGCAGGAGCATTGCTGCCTTAAATACCCTCAGTACTTTATCATCATTTATCAAACTTCTCATTTTTTCATAATGATGAAGAGCCTCATTGGCACTTTTAGTAAGCTCACGTTTTTTGTCTGCGTTATTTACAAAGAAAAAATCCCAAAGATAATCAGGAGTAACCCATTTCCAATCATCAAAACCGTTAGTTCTGCAATACTCACAAAAACCATCATTTTCACTGCTCTTTAGAAACATAAAAATACTTCTGTTTGATTGAGCAAGCTGAGCAACCTTCGAAACAAGGTTAACAGTCATCGGATGAATCGGGAAAATAGATTTGATGCTTTTTGCATCCATATCAGAATCTGGGCTTCCAAAGAAGACATGTGCGCTACCCTTAATCGTATCATATAGTGCATCACACTGTTCCGCCCAGTCATCCTTCATACCATCGCACGGAACAATACTCTCACCTATGAGTTTAACCGTGGTTTTTTCATTCATTGAAATATCAATTATATGAAATCGAGCAGTTGCTTTGCTCATAGAATCCGAGAAAAACTCGCTGCCAGAATCCACATTGATATGGATAACATACATTATAAAAAAATTAAGTTCCTTCGCAAACAGAGAAAGTTGCTGAATGATATCAAGGTCGTTCTCTCTCATATAATCGGTAAATTCATCCCAAATTATGAAGATACCCGTTTTTGCAAGTGAGGGATTTCCAGCATAAACATCTTTAAGCCACTCCTTGAATGTATCCAAATCAGTAGCTAATCCAATATTCATATCCTGTAGAATTTCCTGTGCCATTGAACACTTTGTAACATCGCCTGACATAACTTCTTTGTAGAAAGAATCAAAATCGACATACTTTGCAAGCTGTGGAAAATCACCATTATCAAACTTTTGAACAAGTGTAGCTTTGAATTCAGTAACACGTTTTTGCACAGACTCAATCAAAGAGTTCCTTCCGGTATAAGACAGTTCATCATTTTCCTCAATAATCTCTCTTACTGACTTTTCAAGTTGAAATAATAGTTTATTAGAGGTGTTGAGACTTTTACATTCACCACTTCTAAATTTCACAAAAAAGTGACCATTCTTTCTTACTGATAAAAACTTATCTTTTACATCGGCAAAGAGAAGATTCTTGTTGAGAAAGTTTTCAACAGACTTATAGTCGTCTTCAAGCAAATGCTTTATAACAATAGAAGCATAAGTTTTACCTGTTCCATAGGTGCCGCGAATCCAATAATGCCAAACATCTTCTCCAGGGTCATCAGGACGCAAAGATTTCGAGATAAGTTCGACCGCCTTTACCATATCTTCGTTTACTATATACCTACTCCAAAAGTCAGAATTTCTATCATCTGAAGTGATATTAATAACAGATTCATACCCGGGCACCAATTCTATAAAAGAATCATATTTTTTTGCCATTTCAGAATTCCTCCGCAACAAGTTTTACTACATCAAGTGACGTTTTGTCTTTGTTCAGATTAATATTGTCAAGATCAGCTACAAATGCAATTTTAATAAAATCAGGATATTCATTTGCAAGCTGACGAAGCATATCTTTAAAAGCATCCTCATCAAGCGCAAACAGGACTACTGGATCCATACCAATAAAATCATCCGGACGATTCTCACGAATTCTTTTCAGTTCTGTAAGAGTCATGTCATAATGTCCGCCAAGTTTCTCCGCATATCTAAACATTGAATATAGAATTGCAGCTCCATCAGGTGTAGACCAGCCTTTTTTGATATACTTATATGAGTTTCCAGACGGTATTTGAATTCCCATTTCAAGACTATTTCCAATAGGGCTCTTGCCAAGTGTTTCACACAAAGACGAAACGGCGTTTTTTCTTTGCCTTTCGGAATAATCATCTCCCATTAAAAAAATGAAGTCTCCTTTTTCATAAGTTTCGCCTGGCTCCACGCATAGCAAATACCATCTTATCAAAGATGAATTATAGGCAAGGTTTGTCCAAATTACTGCCCAAATAAATGGATTATATAAACCTATGTCCATCAAAAGATTTCCTAATTCAGTGATTTGCCCATTTTTATCTGTTTGCGGATTTACTTCTATTATTTCCGCTTCTTTTAACCACACTTTTAGGGAGGCGTATTGCAAATTGCCTAGTTCTTTAGAATTCCAGCAATCGTTTTTCAGTTCAAAAAAGTGTTCCAAAAATGAATCTCGCAATCCCAGTGTAGTATATCTATTCATGCCTATAAACTTCATATTCTTTCCTCCCATGGTTGTCGACAAACATCGTGCGAGTTTGCAACCTTTCTCTACTTCAGTAATACACTTGTGACAATGAATACACCTGCTATCGTCAATTACTATTTTTTTATTTTCATCTATTGTAAAAGCCCCGACCGGACATTCTACTACGCAGGTATTGCATCCTGCACAATAAGCTACCTTGTTTGCAACCCCTCTCAGCCAACTAATAACAAATCTATCCATTGGCTTTTTAGGCCAATATGTAACTTTTAAACCGTTTTCTATCTCGACTTCAAATTCAAACGATTTACCTCCAATAATTTGTTGTCCACTATTAGTTGAACGTTCAACAACAGGGCCTAAAACACGTGCAACGTCAATCCAGTTTTGTGTAGACTCAGTAAAAGACAGAATAAGTTTATCATCTTCAGTAACTTCATAAACTCTATTCCCACCTGTTTCCATCCCTCTACCACCAGCGCGGGATTTCCATCTGCCACTTTCTATATATTTTTGTATTGAATTGTCTGTTACGCCCATGTTTTTGCCATACTTTTTTACTTCATCAAGCAAAGGCGACAATTCATCGGGATATGTAAAATTGCAAATTGAATCTCTCCAACCTGAAGATAACGGGCAAATAGTACATCCCACTCTATTTGAACCATATCTATATGTCTTGTTGAAAAGAATGTTTCTAGCAAGTATATATAAATACACTTCAGCTGTATTCCATGAAAAAATCGGACTACAATTAACTTGATTAATATGCTTACCATTTGAGATTTCAGAATAGTGTGAGCGTCGTTCGCTTTCCTCTGCACGAACACCATCGAACACTAATGCCAGAACATTATCTCCATTTTTACATATTTCTTGTAGTTTCAGCATAGTAGGCACTGATTTAT
Source organism: uncultured Eubacterium sp. (assembly GCA_905234495.1). Classification (GTDB taxonomy): domain Bacteria; phylum Bacillota; class Clostridia; order Oscillospirales; family Acutalibacteraceae; genus Eubacterium_R. The sequence continues at coordinate 13,392 of CAJOHE010000009.1, forward strand.
GAACTGTACAACACCATCTCATCTTTCTGCCAGGTGGACCAAAAAGATTCCAAGACTCCTTTGAACTATACACGGATTTAGCCACATGGAAATTCAGGTTTTTATAATGATCCTTGGCAAGTTCAACTGCTTTATATGTGTCTGACAGTTCCATTCCTGTATCGCCAAAAATCACGACAAATTGGTCAGGGGCAAGTGCACGCTGAACTAAATCCAGTTCAACAATAGAATCTTTTCCACCGCTAAATGTACATACAGCTTTGTAACCCTTTGAACTATAATTTTCATAAGTTTCTCTTATAAAATTAATAGCTTTCTGAGATAATCCATTAAGTAAAGATTTATTAACCTCAATAAGTTTTTCTATATCTATAGGTTTAAGCTCTTTTATGGTTTCATCTTTAATAATGATTTTAGGCTTTTCATAAAAGCTTCCACCCTTTGCTTCAGCTATCACGTTTCCGTTAAAAACATATTTTCTGATGCCTTCAGCCCATAAAAGCGGTTTATCCGTTTCAGGATACTTCCATACTTCATTCATCCCAAAAAAATCAAGTTCTTCTTTAAAAACTGGTCTAATCTCCTTTTGAAGTGCGACAGAAGCATCAAGCACAAATATTCCGTTTTCTCCGTCTAGCCATTTATATCCATACATTTATTCTTCTCCAATCAACTGATTGTCACCTTCGCATAATTATCTGTCCAAAAGAACCGAAGATCTTTTTCCACAGTTTTGTGAACACTCCATCTTTTTTCCTGTCCGTGAACATATCCTTTTTCAAGTAAGTACTCCCAAAACTCATTATTAGACATTTCATGGGGTAAATTGAAATCGTTTTCAATTTCATTATATATAACATCTGACAAAGATTTGTATGTTGACATTGTATCAACAATCACGGCCGGTCTAGTTTTTGTACCTGATGCTGCCGTAAGCGTTGTAAAGCCCAAATCGTTATTAACATCAAGAATATCTTCAATAAGGTATTCTGACCACTTTACACCTGAAGGCAATTGAGGTAATGAATCGTAAAAATAATCACTCAAATCATCAAACGCAACATATCCACCTTCACACGCTCTATGTAGTTGGTTGCTAAGCGTTTCTCTAAAAACCGAATCTATTTTTATGGCTTCTGCAACAACATACACATCAGTATCAATTTGATAGAAGTATTGTTTGCCAAATTCATTTACTATTCTATAAAAGAGCGTCTTAGGTGAACCAGAACCAGCCCAATCTAAAAAGTCAATAGCTTCTTTACAAGTGAAAACATTATTATGTTCTCTACCATACTTAACTAAAAGCCCATAATACTGTTTCGGGTAATCTGGCTCTTCACGCCAAATGTGAATTCTATCTTTGAAAATATAGGATTTTCCCTTAAACGATTCCTTTCCAAACAAGTAATAAGCTAAATCATATAATCCTTTTTGCGAATCGAAAATCTTGTCATTATAAAAGAAAAAGTCATCAAGTTTAAATCGAGCTTCAGCATATAATTGTTTTGCTGAAGTATATCCGGCGTATTGATTAAATTGCCTTTCTATTATTTCAAGTAATATATCAGACATTAAATCAAAATCTTCAATGTTTCCCTTGTAGAAATATCTGTCAAGTACTTTAATAGAATGACTGGCTTCAATAGCCAGATTAATTCTATGTGTACTGTAAGAAGAAAACTTTAAAAGAATGTCTTCCTTTCTTACACCATTATTTGCAGCTTTGATATATTCTAATACTTCTTGATAAAACGTCGAATTTTTATCATCTTGTGGTTCTAATTCAACAAGCGGATTTTTATAGAACTCTAAATACGATTTGTATTTTTCAAGTGCTGCAGAAAAACGATGGTGTTGATTATTATTCAGAACAGCAAATTTATCATCATTTAGAAGCATATTTATAGTGCATATGTTTTCACTGATTTCTTCTACATCTGTAAACAAAACATTGCCCATGTTTTGTTCGTCACAATATTTCTGGCAGTAATTAACGGCAGCAACATAGCTCCGAGCTGTTGACACCGCTAAATGCTCATTTTCAGCAAGCCAATCAAAAAAGGATAATGAAGTATCATTATTAGGTTTAACCTTTTCTTTTTGTCTTGCGTCAATTTGAGTGGAATCAATTAGGTAGTTCTTGTACTCCATTATCGCAGAAAGATAATTGTGTTTATGTGAAGTAGCCAATCTTATTGAATTATTGGTAATGTCCTTAATGATTCTGTCAATTACGGCTACCTCCGTAATATCAACAATGCGTTTTTTTATTATTTTTTTTCGCATTAATAGCATACTGAGAGATCTTAGATGTGATAAAACAGTATTAGTGCGAGTTGAACTTCTATTATTAGTAAGCCATTCTTGAAACATTATACGATCTCCCATATCTTATTTGTATTAATGCAACTAATAGATACAATAGCACAAATACATATTATAATATATAATATCTATTTTTTCAACCAATTTCGTTTATATTCTTGTTTTTAGGGGAATATCTAGTACACACTATCCAAGAATCAATAAGCACAAAAAATAGAATCATTACCAATAATCCCATGCATAGATAATCTACAGCATTTTGTTACCCATCTTTACATAATTATTAGGGCAAGAAATAACAAAAGCAGTTGGTGACGAGTGTCATCAACTGCTTTTGCTTTTCTCTATGAAACTGCGGCGATTAGAAGGCGGGTGGCAAGCTTGAAGCCGGATTTGAAGGCGTCGAGTTCGGATTGTGAGGTAAGCTCATCAACGCTGGTATTATAGCGTTCAAATAAAGTTTTCTGCTGTTCGGTAAACTCCTTTGCCAGCTTCTCTTGATTATTGCTTACTACACGGATTGCGCTCTGATATTCAGGGCTGTTGTTTATGTGGTTAAACTCATGCGGCGAGAGATTGCCATGCCAGATTTCTTCGAATATGTCCATTGTTCCTCCTCAAATGCTGTAAATCACTTCGTTGTTGACGATTTCGCGTGCTTGGTTGGTGATGCTGTTCATTGCCTGCACCCAAGCCATCATATCGTCCGCTTTAAGCTGTTCGGTAATGCCTTGCTGCTCTTTAAGTTGTTTGACCAGTTGACTATACATTTCCTCTGCTCTAATGTCCACCTCGTGAAGATGCGTATTCAGCTTGCAACTTGTCAGCAGCGAGTGGTAGAGCACCCTGCGGTGCTTCTTTATGTAATCCAAGTGGCGCATGCCCCAGACGCCAATATCATACTGCGTTTCGGTTGACACCAGATTTGGCAGAAGAACGCCGTTTACTTCTGTGTAATCGAATGAGTTCCTGTCTTTCTTCATATTCCTCAAGCCATCGTTTTGGCGCATATTTTTTATCCTCCAGTAATAATGATTGTCTTGTGTAAAGTATTTCCTTGTTCAGTACCTGCACTGCCTCATCGTCCGCCTGATTGTAAAGCTTCTTCCACTTTTCAAAGTTCCGTGCTTTCATCCACGGGTTTATCTTCAGGCGCTTTATATTTTCTTCGAGCAGCTCTTGGTAGCGCCGCTCCGCCTTCTCCTCTATCATCTCGAGGTAGGGATACATTGTCATATCGCACATCATATACTCATAGGCTTCCGGTTCGTTCACATAAAGGTAGTAGGAATGCCTTCTGCCCCACATTCCGATTTTCGGCTGCTCTATTTCTGCATCGGGATTATCCAAGTCAATTCCCCTGAAATTCACGTTGTTACGTACTATCATCTTAGACCTCCTGTTGTATGGATTAGCATATTTTTCTTATAAGGCATGAATCCTCCTTTCCTCAGTATTTATGCGGTTTTCCGTGCTTTGCCTTATGAATCCATACTAACATACACAGGTGCCATAGCGGCGCCCATATTGTTTGCATCGGTTATTCCGAGGTCGGTTATGGTACCTATCAGGGCGGCGGTTATTTTTACTCTATCCCTGTTTTCATCACTCTGCTTTTCTATCACCGCGCTTCCCGCGCCCGTCACCGTCCACTGCGCCGTGGGCGGTCTCTGTCCGCCGTATTCAAGCGGATATCGAAACTGCCTTTCGCTTGAACAGAAGTGGCTTGACGCGCCCGCTACGCAGCATTCAGCCCCCGCGTCAACAAGCATCGCCGCGTTCGCCATAGTCAGCGCCATTGTGGAACACGCGCCGTACATTCCGACCGAGGGAATATTCAAATCCTTGACCGCAAAGCTTGAGCCCATACACTGATTGAGAAGGTCGCCGCTCAGAATAAAATCAACGTCGGCGGCGCTCTTCTTTGCGTTTTCAAGTGCCTTCGTTATCGCCTTTTTCAGCATTTCCGACTCTGCAAGCTCATAGGACTGCTGCCCGAGAGTCGTATCGTCGAAAATCATATCGAAGTCCGCGGCAAGGGGTCCCTGCCCTTCCTTTTTGCCGACGACACCCGCGTGCCCCGTAATGACGGGCGGGGCGTCAAAGAATACGGTTGCATTGTTTTTTCGCAAAAAAATCACCTCAGTTATATTCTAACCGAGGTGAATTTTTTTATTATTTATTTTCGGCAATCAGAACTTGCCGCCACCGCCGCCGTGGGACGTGCCCGATGAGCCTGAGTGGGTTGAGCTTCCGCCGCCCGAGTTTGATTCGATAACTCTCGAGGTTACGCTCGAGGTTATGAAGTTATCGTACTGACCTGTAACGCGAAGCGAACCGTCAAGAAGATAGTTCGACGCGTTTCTGTTGAAGCGTACGGGCTTGTAGCTGCTCTTGATTTTTGCCGTTACGATAGCTGCGATTGCAACGCTGATTAAGAGTGCGATGCCAAGTCCTTTAAGCGTATCCGTGAGGCTCTTCTGAGCTCTCGGCATATGTCCTACGTCGTAGGGCTTGTTGGTCTTTGCCTCGTTTACAAACTTATCAACGTCCGTTACGTACTGTCTTACGCCGCCCGACCAGTTGTTGTCCTTGAGATATCTTACCATATCGTCGCCGATATAGTCGATACCTGCGTCGGTGAGAGCGGTGATACCGTAGCCCGTGGTGGAAATGTACCAGTCTCTTGAATCTACTGCAAGAAGAAGGATACAGCCGTCGCGGTTGTCGCCTGCGCCGAGGAAGTTATAATCATAGAAATCATCGGCGTAAACCATCGGCGAAACGCCGCCAAGCGACTGAACGGTGAGCACATATGCGCCAAACTGATACGAGCCGAGAATGGCCGCGAGGTCTGCCTCAAACTCGCTCTCCTCCTCATCTGTGAGAAGGTTTGCGTAGTCATAGACAAACTTATCGGCACTCACGTCGTCGGAAGCAAGGCTTTCGCCAGCCTGTGAGCCTGTATCAGCAGGTGCCGCAGCGTATTCGTCGACGAGCGTAACGTCCTCGCTGCCACCGTAATTCGGATTTGCGGTTGCCGCCGCAACGGGCATCGCAAGGCTTACAAGAAGCGCAAATACGGTTAAGAATACAAGTAATCTTTTTTTCATAGTATCAGCACCTCCTTAAAGCAATCCGAGCAGTCTGCCGACAGCAAAGATTATTGCCGTACCGCCGACTGAGATTCCTGCAAACAGAGCGGCAATCTTTCCCTTATCAACGGGGATATCGCCGACAAATTTTCCTGTCTGACCGTTCATGGCAAAGGTGTATTTTTCACCGTTGTACTTTGTGTTGAGAATCCATACGGGATAGAGAGCGTACTTTGAGATACCGTTTACAAGCTGTACGCTTGAAGCTCTCGGTCTTACCGTGGTGTATGTACCGACAGTTGTTCTGAGGGTATCCTCGGCGCTCTGCTTGATTCTCTCGTTTGCCCTCGGAATACTCGACTGCATATCAACGTCGTACTTATCTGCAAGATAGCCTGCAAGGTAAGCGGTCTGGAAATTCACAGCCTCGTTGAAATTGAAGGGCTCGATTGATTCCATAAGGTCGTCGGGCATCTTTGTTGAGCCGTCAACCGGAATGTTTGCAAACGACATATTACCCGAACGGTAAACGTCGTAATAGCTTGTTTCGGTGTATTCGCGCTTGCTGTCCCTCCATGTTCTTACATTCGTTGCCTCGTAGTGAACCTCGGCATTGATGTTTGAATCGAAAAGCCAGAACGGAACGTAAAGTCCCATTATCTCTTCAAGCTTGTTGTTGCTCTTGAAGGCGTTTGGCGCAAATTTCTTTGATGAAACGTATTCCTTGAGCTTTGCCTTTGCGGCATTCTTGTCGAGCTTGAACGGAATTACGTAGTTTGGCTTGAGCATACCCGAAAGCCTGCCGCTCATTACTACGGGGTTGCCGCAGTAGGGGCAGGACGTTGCAACCGTGTTCTGGTCGCCGACAATCTCGCCGCCGCAGGAATTGCAGACGAAGACGGACATATTTGCGTCCTCTCCGTTCCAGCCCTGAGCGTAGCCCGTATTCCAGTCAAACTGGTCGGGCTGAAGCTGGTCCTGAGGATATGCTCCCTGCTGGGGCGCGCCCTGCTGAGGGTAGCCCGGCTGCCGGTCAAGCACTGCGTCCTTGCTCTGAAGCTGAGCCATTTCATAGGTTGAGCCGCAGTAGGGACATTTCATCTTCTGCGTAGCAGTGTCAAACGCAAGGGCACCGCCGCACGCAGGACATTTATAATCAAGTAAATCTGACATATTATTCCCTTTCTGTTAGTGGGTTATTATGCTTTGGGTGCGCCGCAGTTTGCACAGAAACCTGCTGCGCCGTTATTTGCAGCGCCGCAGCTCTGGCAGAACCACTGAGCACCCATCGGCTGCTGATATGCGCCCTGCTGGGGATAACCCTGCTGCTGCATCGGCTGCTGGTATCCTCCCTGCATTGGCTGCTGATAACCGCCCTGCATCGGTGCCTGCTGCTGGTAGCCGCCCATCGGTTGTTGCTGCTGATAACCACCCTGCATAGGTTGCTGGTATCCGCCCTGCATCGGCTGCTGATAACCGCCCTGCATCGGGGGCTGCTGCTGATAGCCGCCCATGGGCTGATTCATTCCCATACCGCCCTGCATTCCGCCGTTAAGCGCCATAACGATTTCGTTTGCCATAGCCTCGTATCTTCTGAACTCTTCGGTATATCTGCTTTCGATATTCCTGTCGGTGAGGTCAACGGTAATTTCGCTGAAATAGGGTGAATTTACGCTGATATAAACGATGATGTCGTATTTATACTCATAACGCGGAGGATTGAACGATCTTGTGTTGCCCTGTGAATCGCGCTCAAAGATTTCGCTTCTGTCCTCGTCAACGTCGTAGCGTACGCTTGTAACCTGACCGATGTCGATGATATCCGCGTTTGCAGCCTTATAGTCGGAACTTCTGCTTACAACAAACTTGCGCTGTGAATCGTCGATGTAAACCTTTGTCTTTTCACCGAGAACTCTTGTTGCGTTGAAGTATTTGAGGTTTTCCCTGTTCTGCTCCCTGTACTGAAGCTGCTGCTGAATCTCGGCAACAGTTGACTTTTTACGCTCGCTGAAAAACGGTGAAAGCTTCTTGCAGCAATCCGAACAGATTGTGCCGTCCTCTACCTTTCTGCTGCCGAGCATACCAACTGATTTACCGCAGATGGCACATTCTTTTTTATCAAAAAGTCCCATAATGTACTCCTTTGTTTAACTCTTATTTCTGAATGTCGTTCTCGTCAAACGGATCGCCGCACTGCTGACAGAACTTAGGCGGATTCTGAGGATCCTGAGGCATCCAGCCGCACTTGTCGCATCTGTAAACGGGTGCGCCCGTAGGTCTCGGTTTGCCGCACTGCTGGCAGAACTGGCCCTGATTTACTGCGCCGCATGCGCACTGCCAACCCTGCTGCTGAGGCTGCTGATAACCGCCCTGCATCGGGGGCTGCTGCTGATAACCGCCCTGCTGGGGATAACCCTGTTGCGGGTAACCCTGCTGGGGATAGCCCTGCTGAGGATAACCCTGCTGCGGGTAGCCCTGCTGAGGCTGCTGCTGTCCCATAGCAAAGAGATTTGTTGCGGTGTTGCCGCCTGCGTTCATAGCCATACCCATACCGATAAAGCCGCCCATAGCGCCGCCCTGGTTGTTTGCAGCGTCACGCATAGCCTGACCCTGCGACTCAAGGAATACGCCGCCTGCCATAGCAGGATTGTTGCCTGCAGCTGCGCCACGCTGATATCTCTTGAGCTCTTCTGCGTCCGCCTCGTTCATTACTACAGGATTGAGGGCGATTTTAACAACCTCAAGTCCCCTGTTCTCTGCCCAGTCGGAACGAAGCTCGTTGTTCATAGCTTCCTTTAATTCCTTGGTGTGTGCCGGAATCTGGCTCGGACGAAGCTCCAGGCCCGAAAGCGTGCCGAGGCCTGCCTGAAGAGCATCAACGAATTCTGTCTTGAGCTGACCGTCAATTTCTTCTCTTCTGTACTCCTGCTCTACGTTGCCGCAAACGTTTGTATAGAAAAGAAGCGGGTCGATAAGCTTGTATGAATATACGCCGCTGCACTTGAGGTCGGTTTCCATATCAAGACCGATTTTTGAATCAACAATACGGAAAAGAACGGGGTTCGGTGTGCCGAACTTGTTGTCGAGGATTTCCTTTGTGTTGAAATAGTAAACTCTCTGGTCCTTTGCGGTGTCGCCGCCGAAGGTGAACCTCTTACCGATTACCGAGAAGGTGTTTTTGATTCCTTCGCCGAGGCCGCCGTAGAAGATTGAAGGCTCGGTTGAAGTGTCGTATACAAATTCGCCGGGCTCTGCGCAAACCTCTACAACCTTGCCCTGCTCAACGATAATCATACACTGACCGTCTGCAACGGCAACGATTGAACCGTTTGAAATGATATTGTCGCTGCCCTTTGTGTTTGAGCTTCTGCCCGAAGTTCTCTTCTGTCCCTTTGTTACAAGAACGTCCTTGTCGAGCGCTTCGCAATAGAAGTACTCTCTCCACTGGTCAGCTGTGGCGCCGGCTAATGCGCCGATTCCTGCTTTTAATAATCCCATATGCTTTTTCTCCTTTTTACTGTAAGCTGTCGCTTATTTATTTTTATAATTACTGCGGTAAACCGCAATTATTAACCTGTTGCGTATGAGCTTGTGTCAATCTTTGCATTTGATACGAGTTCGCCCACAAGCTCAGCGAAAAATTCGCAGTTTGACGAATCGTCGATATAATCCCTGTTTTTCTTGACGTCGAGATTGTGGTCGCGGAAAACGGCAAAACTGTAGCAGACGCCGTCAATTTCCGTGAACAAATCACATTCCGCGCTCGGGAAGCTGTTTACCATACGGCAGTAATACCTGTTGCCCGAAGCTCTGAACGCCGTATAGTTCTCAGCGTCCGCCGCCTTTTCGTCGAATCTTTCCTTCGGGATATCCCCTTTGGCGTAGATTCTGTAGGGTATGTCGTCAATGGTAAGAGTGCCTGTGACAACGAGGCGGGCATTTTCGATTGCGTAAGTGAGCTCAACCTCCTGACCGTAAATCGTTGCCGGATTCTCAAACGCCATCGTCTTTGAGCCGTCGTAAATCCTGCCGCCCGAATTCATCCCGCCTTCGCCGACCGTTATAATCACGGTTTGCTCGAGAGTATCGGTGAGGTCGTTCCACTCTTCCTCGGTCATACTGTTTATGTTGAGAAGAGAGGCGTCGACCATAACTCTTATGTAGCCCTCAAGGAACGGGGAAAACGCCGTGTAAACCGTTTCCCTGCCAGCGGCTGCGGACTTGACGTCCTTGCAGCATTCAAGGGAACTCATCTCAATCTTCTCCACTCCGGCTTCCGAGAAGGTTATGCCCTTGCTCTCTTCGTCGGATATATCCACGTTTATCGCAACGTTATAAAAGCTGCTGTCTGCGGCGTTTATGTTTCCTTTGAAAGAGCATCCGTTTGGCTGCGCGGTCTGTTCAATTCCCTCGTAGGTGGGAAGCGCCGCGGAAACTGTTACGCCGTAGAAGTCGTCGGTATAGTCGACCTGCTCAAAGCCCTCGGGAATATTCTCGATTGCCGAGCCGTTTTCATCGCCGCCATCCGATTTTGAACAGCCTGCAAGCGATACCGCGCAGAACAGCATTATAACGGCAAGAAACAGGGCTGAATACTTTTTAAACAGATTCATGTATCACGCCCACGGATTTGTGCTCTCGGGGGCTCTGATTCCCGAAAGAAGGTACTGCTCCCAGAGATACCACTTGCCGTCCTTCGCAAGACGAAGCTCAATCGGTCTCGGGCTGTCCGCTCCGCTTGACTGTAAGAAAAGCTGAGCCATACCCTGAGTGTTGTATGAATAAGGTCCGTCGAAAACCCTTATTGTATACGGCATCTGCGGTGTGTAGTCGTTTGCGGGCGACGTGCCGAGGAAATATGACCTCGGAACATAGTCGTGGTCCATAAAACGGTCGCGGATGAACTGAAGGTCCATCGGCATCATCGGTCTCGGTCCGCGAAGATACTGAAGCATCTGCGTTGAGAGATCCCTGTTTACAGGATATACGCTGAGCGCAACGACTGTAAGCGCCGCGGTATCAAACGGATTTGAAAGCGCCGCCTGTGGCAGAGCCATAAATTCTTCAATGGTGTTTGGTATTGCGTTGAACACAATATCTGCTGATCTGCTCATTATTCTACCCCCTGAGTAAATATATAGCATTTAAAAAATTTTATGCTAATTATATAATAATATATCAAAAGAGATATGTCAATATTGTATATTATATATAAGAAAAACGCTGCTACGGGCAGCGCTCTTCTTTGAAAGGTAAAATGATACTATGAAATATTTAATCGGGGTTATTCCCGCGATTTGCTGTTTTTTCTGCTGACTGTCACAGCGCCGAAAACTACGATTGCCGCCGCAGCCGCACCGAGAACGATATAGAGAATATAGCTCTTGCTGTCCCTGTCCTTCGCCGCGCCCGTTGAGAGAGAAACCGGAATAGTAGTGGTTTCGGCCTCAAGGTCATTGTCGGCGTTTGTGCCGAAAGCCGTGCTGACGTTATAGTAGCTGTCAAAGTCGGTTCTGTCGATGAAATCCGTTGAAAGAAGATTTGCTTCGCTGGTTGTGACCTCTGTCGAATACGCGCCCGTTACGGTTACGGTGTAATCACTGTCGCCTTCAATCACGGTCTCGCCGTTTGCAACAACCGTTACGGTGTTGCCGTCCTCGTCGATAATCTCGCCGCCGTCGGCTAAGTTGAGATTTGTTACTGTTGAATCGCCTGTTACTACCCACTTTGAGGACGCGTCGATATTCATTGTGATTGGTGATTCGGATGTGCTTGCAGCCGCCGAATTATCGGTGATTGAAGCCGCACCCGTGTAGGTTGAATTTGAGATAACGTAGAAATCAAGCGAGCTGATTGTGTCAACCGAAATGTCGCCTGCAAGGTTTTCTTCCATAGCCGTGAAGGTTACGGTTGCGCCGTTGCTGCCCTCCGTGCCCCAGTTATTTGAGCTGTTGCCCTCAACCGTGAGAAGAGCCGCGCTGTCATAATCGTAGTCAAGCACAGTATTGCTGAGAACTACGTTTGCAGTTGTGTTTGTGATATAGAACATTGAGCCGCTTTCGATAGCGCTTGTAAGGTTTGAGTTAACCGCGTTAAAGGTTGCCGCCTCACCCGTCGTGCTCTCTGCGTCGCCCGATGTGGACTGATATATAATGATGCCGTTTGCAATAGGGTCGCTTGCTGTCTTGCCCGTGATTTCACTTGTGAGGTCCGAGTTATAGATAAGAACCGTGTTGAGTCCTTCCATTCCTGCAATCTGGCTGCCCGTTGCCGTACCCGTTACGTTGTCAACCTCGATGTCGCCGGTTGAATAAATCAGGGGCGAGCCCGAGCCTGCGGTTGTGAAGCTTGAATTTGTAACGGAAACGCTTCCGCCGCCGCGGTCGGTTGCAGTTGCGGCGCAGTGGTCGCCCTGGGTTGAGATTGTTGTCATATCGGCAATAATCGTACCGCCGTAGGTTGCGTCAAGTCCTCTTGAATTATCCGCAGAGGTTTTAATCGTATTATTATAGGAATACACCGTGCCGCTGTCGGTTGCAAATATCGCGTTGCTTCCCGTACTGTCGGCGTTTAAATCGCTGTCGCCGATATATGCCGTTGAGCCCTCGCCCACCGAAAGAAGAATGGAATTGATTCCGTAGAAGTTGCAGTTGTCGCCGTCTTCATCGCTTCCGCTCTTGTTGAGCACCGAGGTCTGAATATCGAGCACACCTCCGTTTTGAGCTAATGCCGTGTTTGCATCGCTTTGGGTAGAGGAGAGTGTTTCACCGTTTGCCGATGCTTTTTCGCCGTCGGCGGTGAGGGTAGCGGAAAGTGTGCCCGAATAATCGTATGTCATCGTATCCGCTCCGCCGCCGCCACCGAAGCCGCCGCCACCGTCGGGCGGTGCTGAGGGGGGCGCCGCAAATGCGGATACCGTTGCTGTCAGACAAAGTATTGCCGAGATTATTACCGCAGTCATTCTGCTGATTTTCTTTTTCATATCTGTCACTCCGTTTCGGAAAATTTATCAATCGCTTTTGCTTTGATGAGTACATCTTAACCGATGAAAATGACGGGAATTTTGTTTTTCTGTGAAAAATTTATTGAAATAATAAACAATTTTGCCCAAAAGTATTGACAAATGTTTAACATATGAATATAATTTCATATGAACAGATGTTATTAATGTTTTCTGTTCAGAAGGAAGTAATTATTATGAAGAAAATATATAAAGTAGAAGTTGACTGCCCTGCCTGCGCTTCAAAGATGGAAGAGGCAATCAGAAAAACAGACGGCGTTATTGACGCGACGCTCAGCTTTATGACGCTGAAGCTCAGGGTTGAGTTTGCGGAAAACGCCGACGAAAAGGCTGTGATGAAAAGCGCTCTGAAGGCTTGCAGAAAAATTGAAAGAGATTGCGAGATTTACTACTGATATGACAAGAAAAAACAAAAAGGTATTAATAAGGATAATAGTAAGCATCATACTGCTTGCCGCGGTATTCGCCGTTTGCAGGCTTACGGTTCTTCCGCCGTGGGCTCAGGCTGTTTTATACCTCATCCCCTACCTTATAATAGGATATGATATATTAAAAGAGGCGCTGTTCGGTATTAAAAACGGTCAGGTTTTCGACGAAAACTTTCTTATGGCCGTTGCAACCGTCGGCGCATTTTGTTTGGGCGAATATCTTGAGGGTGCGGCGGTTATGCTCTTTTACCAGATAGGCGAGCTTTTTCAGAGCGTTGCCGTGGGCAAAAGCAGAAAGAGCATTTCAGACCTTATGGACATACGCCCCGACTATGCAAACATCGAGGTTGACGGAAGGATTGAGGAAGTGTTCCCCGACGAGGTCGAGGTTGGCAGCATCATCGTTGTCAATCCCGGCGAAAAGATTCCGATTGACGGAATTATCACCGAGGGAGAAACCGAGCTCAACACAAGCGCTCTCACAGGTGAAAGCCTTCCCGCAAGCGTTTCTGCGGGCGACGAGGTTATAAGCGGAAGCATCAACCTTTCGGGGCAGATAAGAGTTAAGACGACCAAGGAATTCGGCGAATCGACCGTTTCAAAGATACTTGACCTTGTTGAAAATTCGAGTATGAAAAAGTCGAGGTCGGAAAACTTCATCACAAAATTTGCGAAGTACTACACGCCCGTAGTCTGCGGCGGCGCGCTTCTTCTTGCACTTCTGCCACCCGTTATCAGGCTTGCGTTATCATACGAGCCCCTGTGGCAGCAGTGGATAATCAGAGCGCTGACGTTCCTCGTTATAAGCTGCCCGTGCGCGCTTGTTATCTCAATTCCGCTTAGCTTTTTCGGCGGTATAGGCTGCGCTTCCAAAAACGGCATACTCGTCAAGGGCTCAAACTATCTTGAAGCCCTTGCAAAGACGGGATACATCGTATTTGACAAGACGGGCACGCTCACGAAGGGAAGCTTTGAGGTTACGGAAATACACACGGTAAACTGCGGTAAAGACGAGCTTCTCACGTATGCGGCATATGCGGAATCCGCATCAAGCCACCCCATTGCGGTGAGCATTAAAGAGGCTTACGGAAAGAGCATTGACACGGACAGAATCAGCGACGTAACGGAAATTGCGGGACACGGCGTGTGCGCTAAGGTTGACGGACATTACATATATGCCGGAAACGCAAAGCATTTCAAGAATCTCGGCGTTGATATTGATGAAAACGAAAAGACCGCCACCGCGGTATATATCAGCGTTGACGGCGAATACAAGGGATATATAAGTATTGCGGACACGGTCAAGCCCACGTCGAAAAGCGCGATTGCATCGCTTAAAGCGGCGGGCATAAAAAAAGCCGTGATGCTCACGGGCGACAATGAACACGTTGCAAGGGCTATTGCGGATGAGGTCGGCATTGACGAGTACAAGGCTTCCCTGCTTCCCGCGCAGAAGGTCAGCGAGGTTGAAAGGCTTCTCGACGAGAAAAGCGAGGGCGACTGCCTTGCGTTTGTGGGCGACGGAATCAACGACGCGCCCGTGCTTTCAAGGGCGGACATAGGAATTGCGATGGGTGCCCTTGGCTCGGACGCGGCTATTGAAGCGGCGGATATCGTACTGATGGACGACAACCCCGAAAAGATTTCGCTTGCGATGAGGATTGCGGGCAAAACGCTCAAAATCGTTAAAGAGAACATTGCGTTCTCGCTTGCGGTAAAATTTTTCTGTCTTGTTCTCGGAGCGCTCGGAATTGCAAATATGTGGGTTGCCATTTTTGCCGATGTCGGCGTTATGGTAATCGCGGTTATAAACGCTACAAGGGCGTTGAAGATAAAAAAATAAAAGGTCGGAATTTCCGACCTTTTGATTTTTTGATTATTAATACATATAGTCAGCCATGCTTACGCCTGCTGCTGCCATAATACCTGCTATGATACCTGCAAGTACGCCGCAGATTACACCCCAGATAATTGAAGCAATAATGTAGTTCTTCTTGCTCTTTGGAGTGTTGCCGCTTACAAGCCATACAATCCACATGATAACGTTAACAAGCGGAATGCAGGAAACCAGGAAGAGTACAATCCATTCGCCGATGCCGACAACTTTCTTTGCCGGGTCGTCACCGAACTGATTGTAAACAACAGTCTGAGGCTGGGGTGCCTGATACTGAGGCTGCTGATACTGCGGCTGCGGTGCCTGGTACTGCGGAGCCTGATACTGAGGCTGCTGCGGGGTCTGATTGTTAGGGTAATAATTATTATCCATTTCTATTCTCCTTTTTAATTTGTTAATTAAAATATATCACATATAAAAAAACTTGTCAATCTATTGAAATAAACATTAAGTCAATATATAATATAATGGACAATTATTTATTATGGGGGACACCGTTATGAACAGAGAAGACAAACTCGCTCTTTCAACTCAGGCAATCGCCGCTTCAAGCTCGTGCAAGGAATTTAAGGAAGCCGCGCAGAATTACATCGACGCGCTTGACACCGAAAACGAAGCGCAGGCTGCGAAGGCTCTCGTTGCAGAGGCTGAGGAAGATATCAACACAATCGACGACACCATAGCGTTTCTCGGCTCTGATTTTGCAGCCGAGCTTCTTGGCGCTGAAAGAGCGGCGCAGATGCTTGAACACTCAATGCAGCTCAAGGCTGACGGCGCGATTTACTGCGACTGCCCCGGATGCGTTGCAGCAAAGGAAATAATCAACTTAAAGGCAGAAATTCTCAACTGACACAAACCAATTAACCAAAGGCAGGATACAGTATGTCATACACCTCGTTTTCGTTTATACTGATATTTTTTGCAATAACATATATACTGCACTCGGTTATGCCGCAGAAATACAAGTGGCTTGTGCTTTTTGCAGGCTCGTGGTCGTTTTACATCATCTCGACCAAGGGTCATATTATCCCCTTGCTTATTTCCACGGTTGCGATATGGATAACGGGGCTTAACATACAGAGACTTGCCGACGAGTTCAAAGAGAAAAGGAAGGGACTTGAGAAAGCCGAGAGAAAGGCGCTCAAGGAAAAATACAACAAAAAGAAACGGGTATTCGTCCTCATCGGCATACTCGTTCCCCTTTCGCTTTTACTCTTTCTGAAGTACTGCAATTTCTTTACGGGAACGGTCAACGGAATATTCGGCACAGCTATTCCCGAGCTCTCGCTCGTTCACCCGATGGGACTGTCGTTTTACACCCTGCAGGCAATCAGCTATATCGCCGACGTAAACGCGGGCAAGGTGAAAGCCGAGAAAAACCCGTTCAGGATTTCGCTCTATCTGTCGTTTATGCTGACGGTTGTGGAAGGCCCTATCGCGAGATTTGACAGCTTCGGCGTACAGCTCTGGAACAGCAAGAGAGTTGAGCGAAAGGACTTTGACTACGGCGTTCAGCTCATCCTTCTCGGCTTTTTCAAAAAGGTCGTAATGGCTGACAGGGTAAGCGGACTGTGCGACGAGATTTTCGGCAATTTCGACGACCATCTTGCAGACGGCGGTCTTCTTATCGTGATTGCTATCGTGTTCTACACAATTCAGCTTTACTGCGATTTCTCGGGCATTATGGACGTTGTGACCGGTATGGGCAAGCTTATGGGACTTGAGCTTCCCAAAAACTTTGAGCAGCCGTTTTTCGCAATATCAATCAACAATTTCTGGCAGAGGTGGCACATCTCTCTCGGTCAGTGGCTGAGGGATTACATCTTCTACCCCATTTCCCTTTCAAAGCCGTTTATGAAGCTTTCGAAATCGACAAGAAAGAAGCTCACGCCGTATTATGCTACGCTCATTCCGTCGGCAAGCGCGCTCTTTTTCGTCTGGTTTGCAAACGGCTTCTGGCACGGCGCAAGCTGGAAATACATCTGCTACGGACTTTACTACTACGTCCTGATGCTCATAGGAATGCTCTTTGAGCCGCTCTTTGAAAAGATTCGCAAGACGTTCAAGCTAAGAAAAGAGAGCCTTCCCTACAGAATTTTCCAAATACTGAGAACCGACGTTATAGTAGCGGTCGGAATGTTCCTCTTCAGGGCTGAAAGCCTTTCGGCGTTCTTTAAAATGTTCAGGGCGATATTCACCTCATTCAGCGTATCCGCCGCGATTGAGCAGGGCGGAAAATACGGCATAGGGGTTAAGGATTTGCTCGTGATTTTCATGGGAGTTGTGTTCCTCTTTGCAATATCGCTTTTAAGAGAAATGAAGTTCAACCTTGCGGAAAGAATAACAAATCTTCCCGCTTTTGTGAAGTTTATCCTTCACGTTCTGGCACTTATGATTATAATCATCCTCGGCGCTTACGGCGAGGGCTACGGCATCAAGGACTTGATTTATGCGGGGTTCTGATATGGATAAAAAAGAAAACAAAAACAATATATCTTTTATGTGGCTTCGCTTTGTGCCCGTGCTGCTCGTGATTGCGATAATCGTAAGCGTGCTGTCCGTGGGTCCGTTTTCAAAGGAAAGGGCGACGACGTACAAGAATCACTACAATCCTGCGTACGATTTCACCCTCGAGCCCGAAAACACGGTCGACATCCTCTGCATCGGTTCAAGCAATCTCTTTACGGCGTTTTCACCGGCGTACGTTTTTGAAAACTACGGCTACACCGCCTGCAACATCGGTATGAGCTACCAGACCTCGGTGCGTTCCTACACGTTTCTGACCGAGTTTCTTGAAACGCAGAGCCCTAAGGTTTTGCTTCTTGACACGGATATGCTCTATGAGCACTTCCCCTCAGCCAGCGCTATGAAGGCGATTGACGAGGGAAAAGAGCCGAACGCTTACGATACTCTTAGGGCAAAGCAGGAAAAGCTCTTCAGCACCTTTTCCGACGCGAGATTTTCAGATATAATATCGTCCCGCTTTCCGCTCTTCCAGACAAACGGCCACTGGAAGCACTGGTGGGAATTTCTTCCGAAGGCTTTCATCAGCTCTTACACCGACGAGGTTCCCTATCCCTGCGAGCACGGTTTCAAATACAAGGGCGAGGTTGTTGCGGCAAAGAAGAGCCCCTATTTCACCGAGAGCGACAAGGTTGAGGAAATAGACTACGAGTACGCGCTCTACTATCAGAAAATTCTTGATTTGTGCAAGGAAAAGGGCATCGCGGTTTACCTTGTTGAGACGCCGACCGTAAGGTCATGGTCGTCGCAGAGGCACAACGCGGTCATTGAGATTGCCGAGGCAAACGGCGTTGAGTTCATTGATTTCAACTATATTGACAAAGGAATCGACATCAATCTGAAAACAGATTTTGCAGACGGCAAAAACCACCTCAACTACGCAGGCGCAGAGAAGGTTTCGGCTTATCTCGCCGACAGGCTTACGGCAGAGGTTGAGCTCACCGACCACAGGGGCGACGAGAGCTATGACTACTTCGCGCAGAGCGTTGACAAATTCAAGGATAAATACATCTACAATCCTCAGCCCGAGGAAGACGATAACGAATAAAAGAAGGCAGCTTAAAACTGCCTTCTTTTTATAATTTCAGAAGCATATAAACAAGTTCCTGATAACCGCTTGTTTTTGAATTGAAGCCCGAGGGGTTGCGCCCGAATTCGGTGAACCCGAGGCTTTTATAAAGGGCTATGGCTCTTTCGTTGTCAGCTACGACGTCAAGCTCAAGCTGAGAATATCCCGCGTCCTTAGCGCAGCTGATACACGCATGAGTGAGCGCCTTTCCGAGCCCGAGCCCCCAGTATTCTCTGAGAACGCTTATGCCGAATTCAGCCCTGTGCCTGACCTTGTACTTTTTGCCGATTGCGCCTATTCCCGCGGTTGCGACAATCTTTCCGTCAAGCTCGGCGATGATTTCAATCTCATTTTCGCTGTCGGTTTTTTCCTGAAGAAACTTTCCTTCCTCTTCGGAATTGTAGCTGTTTTCCTCTGGATAGGAAAGCAGGAAGTCCGTTTCCTCGTGGGTCTTAATAAAAATTTCAAAAACGGCTGCGCCGTCGGACATATCGCCGTTTCTGAGAACGGCTTCCCTGCCGTCTTTGAGCGTAATTTTTTCAAAATATTTCATATTTTAAACCTCTATGTATGTGGGCTTGTGCTTTGTGAACGGGATGTATTTACTTATTAAATCGTCAAGCTTTATGCGCATATAGCCCGTTGTGGTGCTGTCGGTGCAGCCGAAATATTCATAGCTCATAATCTCTTTGTCGATGACGAGGCGAATCTCGTTTTCGCTGTCGAGAAAGAGAGTTAAAACAGTTGTTGCGCCGACCTCGACGCCGAGCATATCGAAAAGCATATCGGCGGGTGCAAACGACACGCGCGAAACCTCGAGCGCTCTGCCGAAATCCTTTGTAACGAAGGGCTTATCCCCCGCCGTTATAAAGAGATAGAACGCAGTTTTCTGCCTGTTGCAGAGAAGCAGGGTTTTGACGGTTTTAACGTCGAGCCTTGCGTCAATCGCCTCGCACGCTTCCATGGTCACGGCGGGCTCGTTGTCCACGCGCTCAAACGGAATTTCAAGCGCGTTGAGATTATCATAGACCTGCTTTTGCAAATCGGTTCTGTACTCGGTCGGGCTATATGTTTTAACTTCGCTTACTTTAATCATATTACTTCTCCTTGATATATTCCCACGCGCCGTCGTCAAACGGGATATCGCGGTGATAAAACTCATCGTCACGTTTGTCAATTTCGCGAAGCACCCTGCAGGGATTGCCGACTGCAACGACGTTTGCGGGGATATCCCTTGTGACAATACTGCCCGCGCCGATGACGGAATTATCCCCTATCGTCACGCCCGGAAGAACAACAACGCCCGAGCCGAGCCAGCAGTTTTTGCCTATGTGAACGTCTGCATTATACTGAAGGGCAAGCTCGCGCATCGCAGGGTTTATCGGATGGGATGCGGTTGCTACGGTTACGTTTGGCGCAAACATAGTGCAGTCGCCAATATAGATATGGCCGTCGTCTACAAGAGTGAGATTGAAATTTGCATACACCCTTTTGCCGAGATGAACGTGATGCCCGCCCCAGTTTGCATAAAACGGGGGCTGGATATACGTCCCCTCGCCTACCTCGGCAAACATCAGAGGCATAAGCTCGTTCATCCTCTTCTCATCGCCGAGACCGAGGGTGTTGTATTCAAGCATATACTTTGCAAACTTTTCCTGCTCATCGAGGATTTCCCTGCTTGCGCTGTCGTATATCAGCCCCTTTAACATTCTTTCTTTTTCCGTCATATTCTTTCCCTCAAAAAAGACCCGACTCCCGTCGGGCCTTTCATTAGTTTATTTTATTCTACTGTAACTACCTTTGCAAGGTTTCTCGGCTTGTCAACGTCAAGTCCCTTGTCGGATGAAACGTAGTATGCGAGAAGCTGGGTTGCAACTACTGCGGGAACTACCATAAATTCATCCCTGAGGTCGGGAAGCTCGAAGCTGCATTCGATGTCGTCTGTAATCAGCGACCTTCTTACAAGTGTGATTACGTTTGCGCCCCTCGACTGAACCTCGCGGATATTGCTAACCTGCTTTGAAACGAGGTTTTCCTGGGTGAGAAGTGCAATAACGGGGGTACCGCTTGTGATGAGGGCGATTGTGCCGTGCTTGAGCTCGCCCGAAGCAAACGCCTCTGAGTGGATATACGAAATTTCCTTGAGCTTGAGCGACGCCTCGAGAAGTGCGGGATAATCGAGTCCCCTGCCTATCATAAAGGTGTGCTCAGCCGTGAGCATCGCGTTTGAAAGATGATGAACATCCTGAGCTCTGTCGAGCACGTCCCTTACAGCGTCGGGAATCTTTTTGAGCTCGTCGATAAAGGCGTTGACCTCGTCGGTGGTGAATATGCCGCGAAGCTGAGCCATCTTAGCCGTAACAAGATAGAAAACGCTGAGCTGGGTTGTGTATGCCTTTGTTGATGCAACGGCAATCTCGGGACCTGCGTCTGTATAGATTACGTTGTCGCTTTCTCTTGCGATACTTGAGCCGCGAACGTTTACGATTGAAAGAGTCATCGCGCCCTTTCTCTTTGCGTATTTGAGAGCCTCGAGGGTGTCGATAGTCTCACCGCTCTGGCTTACGCTGATAACGAGGGACTTATCGTTTACAATCGGGTTTGAATACATATATTCGCTCGCCATATGAACCGATACCGGAATATGGCAGATGCTTTCAATCAGCTGCTTGCCGATGAGGCCTGCGTGCATAGCGGTACCGCAGGCGATGATTGAGATATTGTCGCACTTTGTGAAGATGCTTTCGTCAACGCCCTCGTTTGTGAAATCGGGAAGAGAATCAACAATTCTTGATGAGATGGTCTTCTCGATAACTGTCGGCTGCTCGAAAATCTCTTTTTCCATATAGAAGGGATAGCCGCCCTTGCCGCTGTTTCTGATATCCCAGTCGAGCTTGAGGATTTCGGGCTCAACGGGCTTTCCGTTGAAATCAACAATCTCGTAGCCGTCCTTTGTAATCTTTGCGATTGTGAACTCGGGAAGTACGAAATATTCGTCGCTGTATTCGCCGATTGCCATAATGTCGGAAGCGATATATGCGCCGTCCTCATTCTTGCAGCAAACTATCGGGCTTACGTTTCTTACCGCGTAGATTGTGTCGGGAATATCGTCAAACATAACCGCAAATGCGTATGTTCCCGTAAGCTTTTTAACCGCGCTTGAAATTGCGGCAATCGGATCGCCCTTGAACTGGCGGTCGATAAGAGCCGCGGCAATTTCGCTGTCGGTCTGGCTTCTGAGGCGGTCCGCAATATTGAGCGTGCCTCTTATTGCCTCGTAATTTTCGATAATGCCGTTGTGAACGAGGGTAACTCTGCCGAACTTGTGGGGATGTGAATTTTCATCACTTACGCCGCCGTGGGTTGCCCATCTTGTATGGCCGATGCCCGTTACGCCCTTGACGTCGTCGCACCTTTCCATAAGGTCCTCAACCCTGCCCTTGCACTTTGTTACAAGGGTCTGCCTGAAATCGGGGTGATACACCGCAACGCCTGCGCTGTCGTAGCCCCTGTATTCAAGGGTTTTAAGTCCCTTTAAAAGTATTCCTCTTGCTTCACTGTAGCCTGTGTAGCCTATAATTCCGCACATAATAAATCTCCAATTCATTAGTCATATTTATGATATGACGTTTTAGTGTTTTGATTCACCTTCAACAAGGTGGTGTGGTTTTTACCCCCACTTATATGATGATACCACAATATATATAAAATGTCAATATAATAGAAGCGGCATCAATGATGCCGCTTTAATTCTGTTATGCGTTTGCGCCGAGTTCAAACGCTTTTTTGTTTAGCTCGAGGAACTTCGGCGGAACAACCGCTTCCATAGCTTCCTGCCACTTTTGAGCCTCTATCTCGGGGAAGTATTTTGAAAGCCTTCCCATAAGCGCAATGTTTACCGCCTTTGACGAGCCTGCCTCGTCCGCAAGCGCGAGGAAATCCTTTGCGTCAACCTGAGCGCCCGCCTTTTCCATTTTTTCAATAAGGCTTTCGGGATATTCCGCGCTGCCTGTGATTACGGGCATGGGCTCAACCTGCTGGGTGTTTGTGATAATCTGTCCTTCGGGCTTGAGGTATTCAATCCACCTTGCAGCCTCAAGCTCTTCAAAGGAAATGATTATGTCAGCCTCGCCCTTGTCGATTACGGGGGAATAAACCTTGTCGCCGTAGCGAACGTATGTTACAACGGAACCGCCTCTCTGGCTCATACCGTGAACCTCGGAAACCTTAACGTCGTAGCCCTCGTTGAGAAGAACGCAGCCGAGAAGCTTGCTTGCAAGAAGGGTTCCCTGACCGCCGACGCCGACAATCATAATGTTTTTCGTATCCATTTTAGTCCTCCCCTCCTTCAAGCGCGCCGAATTTGCACATCCGGGTGCAGACCTTGCAGCCCACGCAGAGAGTATGGTCGATTCTGACCTTCTTATCCCTGACGGATATTGCGGGGCAGCCTATTTTCATACACATCTTACAGCCAACGCACTTATCCGTATCCGCTTTAAGCGGGGGTTTGTGCACCGTTCCCTTAATCATTACGCAGGGACGGCGGCTGATGATGATTGACGGGGCGGCGATTGAAAGCTCTTCATTGAGAACTCTGTCGCACTCGTCAAGGTCGTAGGGGTCGACAACCCTCACCCTGTCAAAGCCGAGAGCCCTGCAAAGCGCCTCAAGGTCAACCTTGCCCGCGGGCTCGCCGCGAAGGTTTTTACCCGTGGTCGGGTTCTGCTGATGCCCTGTCATACCGGTGATTGAGTTGTCGAGAATTATTACTGTTGAATTGCTCATATTGTAGGAAATATCGGTGATTCCCGTCATTCCCGAATGGATGAAGGTCGAGTCGCCGATAACGCCCACGCTGTGGTGTTCGCCCTCTTCGCCCATGGCTTTATTAAAGCCGTGGAGTCCCGAACAGGAAGCGCCCATACATACGTTCAAATCCATTGAATTGAGCGGTGCAACGGCGCCGAGAGTGTAGCAGCCGATGTCGCCGTAAACCATACAGTTGTTCTTTTTGAGCGTGTAGAATATTCCTCTGTGAGGGCAGCCTGCGCACATAACGGGCGGTCTCGGCGGAATTTCATCCTCGATTGATGGATGAGCGCCGACCTCGATGTCCATACACTCTCTAATAAGATTTTGTGAAAATTCGCCACATATCGGGAAGATATCCTTACCCTCAACCGCAACGCCTATCTGCTTGCAGAAGTTTTCCATAATCGGGTCGAGCTCTTCGAGAACGATGAGCCTGTCAACCTGTGCGGCGAAATCTTTAATAAGCTTTTCGGGCATGGGATAAACCATACCGATTTTAAGGATGCTCGCACTGCTGCCGAAAACCTCTTTCGCGTACTGATACGAGGTTGACGAGGTGATGATACCGAGCGAGGTATCACCCATTTCAACGCGGTTAACGTCGGCTGTCTCTGCCCATTGCGCAATCGCCTTCGTGCGCTCTTCGACTCTTTCGTGAGCGTCGCGCGAGTTCTTTGTCATCATAACCTTTGTCGGGTCCTTGACATACTCAACCTGCGGCGGAACGAGCCTTTCCTCGGGGTTTACAACGCTCTGTGAATGGGCAACTCTCGTGCACATTTTAAGAAGAACGGGCGTGTTGAACTTTTCTGAAATCTCGTACGCCTTCTTTGCAAAAAGCCTTGCTTCCTCAGAGTCGCTCGGCTCAAGCATCGGAATCTTTGCCGCGATTGCATAGTGGCGCGAATCCTGCTCATTTTGCGAGGAATGCATACCCGGGTCGTCCGCAACGCAGACAACGAGCCCCGCGTTGAGTCCCTGATATGAAATTGTGAAAAGAGGGTCTGCGGCAACGTTGAGACCTACGTGCTTCATAGCGCAGGCAGCGCGCACCCCGCCGAGGGAAGCGCCGTGTGCAACCTCGAGCGCAACCTTTTCATTAGGCGCCCACTCGCAGTACATCTCGCTGTATTTTGCCGCCTCTTCTGTTATCTCGGTACTCGGGGTTCCGGGATAGCTTGAAACGACCATACAGCCCGCTTCATAGAGACCTCTTGCAACAGCCTTGTTGCCTATCATTAATTCTCTCATTTTTGCTCCTTTAAGACATATTTTCCTTCTCAACAAGAAGGTCTGCGCCGTAGCGCTTACGCAGCGCGGGCTTTTCGATTTTACCCGTTGCGTTACGCGGAATCTCGTCAAAGATTATTTCCTTCGGGCGCTTATATCTCGGAAGACCGAGGCAGAACTTTTCAAGCTCTTCCTTAGTACATTCCATACCGTCTTTAATCTCTATGATTGCGGCGGTCTTTTCGCCGAGTCTGTGGTCGGGAAGACCTATAACTGCGGCGTCCTTAATCTTGTCATATTTACGAAGGAAGTCCTCAATCTGAACGGGGTAAATATTCTCGCCGCCCGATACGATAACGTCCTTCTTTCTGTCAACGAGGAAGTAGAAGCCGTCCTCGTCCTGACGCGCCATATCACCCGTAAAGAGCCAGCCGTCCTTAATCGTTTCGGCGGTCGCCTCTTCATTATTATAGTAGCAGGTCATAACGCCGGGTCCCTTGACGCAGAGCTCGCCAACCTCGCCCTGATTTACTATATTTCCGTTTTCGTCGACAATCTTACATTCCCAGCGGTAGCCCGGAATTCCGATAGCGCCGACCTTGTGAAGATTGCCCATACCGAGGTGAACGCAGCCCGGACCCGTAGACTCTGAAAGACCATAGTTGGTGTCGTAGTCGTGGTGCGGGAAAACGTCCATCCATCTCTTGATGAGTGACGGCGGAACGGGCTGAGCGCCTATGTGCATAAGGCGCCACTGAGAAAGCTGATAATCGTCAAGATTGATGTCGCCGCTGTCGATTGCGTCGAGGATATCCTGAGCCCACGGAACGAGAAGCCATACGATTGTGCACCTCTCGGATGAAACCGCCTCGATAATCGTCTTGGGCTTTGCGCCCTTGAGAAGCACCGCCTTGCTTCCTGCGCATAGGCTGCCCATCCAGTGGAATTTCGCGCCCGTGTGATAGAGGGGCGGGATGCAGAGGAAGGTGTCTCCCCTGCCGATTTCATGATGTCTCATTTCCATTTCAGCCGCCTGCGAGAGGCTCTGGTGTTTATGTAAAATAGCCTTCGGGAAGCCCGTTGTTCCCGATGAGAAATAGATTGCGCCGAAGTCGTCGTCTGTAAGCTCAATATCTGGCGCCTGACTTGAACAGTCCGCCACAAGCTCGTGATAGCTTTCTGCAAAATGGGGGCAGTTGTCGCCCACATAGATGAGAAGTCTGTGCTCGGCAAGCTCGTCCGCGTGGGTTTCGATTCTTCCGATGAACTCGGGACCGAACACCATCACGTCAACCTCGGCAAGCTCAACGCAGTAGAGTATCTCATCTGCGTCATAGCGGAAATTGAGGGGCACCGCGATTGCGCCCGTCTTGAGAATACCGAAATAAATCGGCAGCCACTCAAGGCAGTTATACATAAGAATGGCAACCTTGTCGCCCTTCTTTACGCCCCTTTCGATAAGCATATTCGCAAAACGGTTTGCCTTTTCGTCAAATACGCTCCACGTGATTTCTCTTCTGTACTGTGAGTAACGGGTCGATTCAATCAGACCGTACTCCTTCCACGTCATCCTGCGGCTGTCCTTTTCCTCGGGGTTGAGCTCAACGAGAGCAACCTCTTCGGGGTAGAGCCTTGCGTTTCTTTCAAGCAGTTCAATAACAGGCATTTTTATATCCTTCTCTCTTTTGGAATAATTTAGCGCTTTTATGCGTTAAATCGCTTAATAGATAATATAACACATATAATAAATAAAGTCAATTAATAAAAAAATAAACGGGATACCGAGGTATCCCGTCGTGTTTTACGTTATTATTCTGCTGCTTCTTCAGCCTCTGCCGGTGCTTCCTTCTTTTCTTCCTTTGCGGATTCAAGGAACTTGTAGCAGAATGCTGCGATTGCCGCGCCTGCAAGAGGTGCCACGATGAACACCCAGAGCTGCTGAAGCGGAATTGAGTTGTGGTTTACAAGTGCGTTCATAACAGCGGGGCCGATTGAACGTGCGGGGTTTACTGAAGTTCCCGTAAGACCGATGCCGAGGATATGAACGAGTGTGAGCGTAAAGCCGATGATAAGTCCGACGAAGGAGCCGTGGTTTGCCTTCTTTGACGTTACGCCGAGGATTGTGAGAACGAAGATGAACGTGAGCACAACCTCAACAAGGATTCCGGCGATGAAATTGCC
The DNA here is from genome assembly GCA_905234495.1 of uncultured Eubacterium sp. Taxonomy (GTDB): domain Bacteria; phylum Bacillota; class Clostridia; order Oscillospirales; family Acutalibacteraceae; genus Eubacterium_R. The sequence goes on from CAJOHE010000009.1 coordinate 39,976, forward strand.
GTTTACGCCGTTGAGACCGTTGGTGCCCATACCGCCCGTCATATCGGTTACAACGCCCTTCTTGAACACGAGTGCAAGGAAGCCAGAGCCTGCGAAAGCGCCGAGAATCTGGGCGATTACGTAGCAGATGAAATCCTTAACGCTCATACCGCCCGAGATGAGAACGCCGAGCGAAACAGCGGGGTTGATATGGCAGCCGGAAATATTGCCGATGCAATATGCCATACCTACGATTGTAAGGCCGAATGCGAGAGCGGTAAGAATATATCCGCTTCCCATCTGGGAATTACAGCCAACAAGCATAGCGGTTCCGCAGCCGAGAGTTACGAGCACGGACGTGCCTATAAACTCTGCAATGTACTTTTTGATTGATTCCATAAAAACAACTCCTTTATGTAATTATTTGCAATAAAATTATAATACTTTTGGAAATCATTGTCAATCAAAGTTCATTAATCATCTGCAGATGATTTGTGTAAAAATCCCTGACGTCGTTTTTCTTTGTCATTCCGCCCTGAAGCGACATATGGTCGCCCCTGTAAACGGGCATAACGTACCATATTCCCTTTTGGACTTCGCCCTCGCCGTACTCGGCGGAAGGCGCGTTAAACGGCGCGGTCGCGGAATTTGTGTTGACAAGTCCGTCGTTTTCAAGCCACGATTCGTCTATGGTGCAGCCGCCCTCGGTCTCGCCCGTAAACATACCCATAAGTATTGCCGATTTGACAAACATCGGCTCGGTGATGTCCTCGTCCGGTCTGTATGTGCCGTCGTCCTGCCTGTCGGTCGATGAGCACGGAACCGAGAAATAGTAGACGTTTTCAAGCGTTGAAATGCTCTCGTTGAGCTTCATCGCGTTGTCAATTTTCAAATCATAATTCGCGTAGTCCGATTCGTCCCTGCCGTCGCCTTCGCCCGCGGTTGCGCTTCCGACCATATCCGAAGCCGCTTTCTGGGTGAAGGAAAGCTCAGCCTCAACCTCGTCGTTGTTGACGTTTGCGTTGTAGGCGGTGGTGCCGTTATGGGGCGCCGCAAGGGCTGTGATGCTATAGATATAATCGGCTTTCCCGCCCGTGAAGAGAGGCGATAGCTCATCTGCAGGCGTGGCGTTTCTCTCAGCCTCGCTGCCGTTTGCCATAAGCTCGGCAAGAAGCCTTACGGTCGCGCCGCCAAAGCTGTGACCGAGAAGGTTTATCTTGTTCTCGCCGTCCCATTCATCCACGAGAGCCCTTCCCGTATAGTCCTCGCCGTAGCGCTCGTGATTGCAGCGTTCACTGTGCTCTGCGCCGTAATCTACAACGCTGCCGCTAAGCTCGGCATAAAGCTCGCACGCCCTGTCCCACGCGCTGCCGAAGGGGTCGACAGAGGCGCTCACGCAGTTGAAGCCTTCGTCATTGAGATATTCCATAAGGTCGCCGCCGAACATTCCCCAATAAGGCAGAAACTTATCCCTCGAGTCGTAGCTTCCCCATCCACTCAGACCGTGAACGAAAACGAAGGTGTAGTTTGTTTTGAAGCCGTCGGCATTTGCGCTGATCGTAGCAGTCCCCCGCGCGCAGGATGAAAAAAGAATCGCCGCACACATAAGAAGGGCAGATATTTTTATAAAATGTTTTTTCATAATATCACCGAGATTAGATTAACATAAAATGATTATTAAGTAAATATTATAAATGAAAATAGAAGTAATGTGCCGAAGTGTCTACTTGCAGTGAATTGATGATTTTAACCTTTATCGCGCGGGCGATGCTTCGGGAACCCTAAGGTCGCATTTTAAATGCGTATCTTTCATAACCACAAAGAGGACACCCAAGGGTGTCCTCTTTGTGGTTGCGGAGGTAGGATTCGAACCTACGACCTTCGGGTTATGAGCCCGACGAGCTACCAGCTGCTCCACTCCGCGATATTCCGTGTGTGCTAATAATTATAACAGAAAATGTATTTTTGTCAATAGATTTTTTTAAAAATCCGAATAAAGATTTAATTTAGTCAAAGCATAGAATTATGGACGGCTTTGAACTCTTTTTGCTCTCGGTTGAAATGGGCGCGGAAATCATACGAAACGGCGGTGAAATCAACCGCGCAAAGGATACGGTGACAAGAATTAACCGCGTGAGAAACGAGGACTGCGCGGTTTTTGCGCTGCCCGATTTAATTATGGTGCAAAGCGGGAAAAACTTCCTGATGAGGAAAATCGGCAGCCGCACTCTCGATATGGCTGAGCTTGACAGGCTCAATTCCCTTTCAAGGCGAATCTGCCGCGGCGAGAGCAGGGATATTGAAATCACGCTTCAAAGCGGATATTCACGAAAAACCGTGCTGCTTTTCTCGGGTATTGCGGTGTTTCTTTTCTGCCTCTTTTTCGGCGGAAGCGTTATCGACTCGCTTATTGCGGGGGTTACGGGTTGTCTGATTACCGCCGCGCCCTACCGCAGAAGCGGCCTTCCGACTTTTACGGCAAATCTGATAGACGCCTTCGTTGTCGGCGTGCTTTCTCAGCTTTTCGCGCTTATAAACGCAGGCATCCACGGCGACAGGATTATCATCGGGGCGATAATGGTGCTCGTGCCCGGGCTCAACATACAGAGCGCTATGCGGGATATGCTGAGCGGCGAAATACTCGCGGGGGCGTCCGAGCTGATTGAAAGCGTTATGTCCGCCCTTGCAATCGCGCTGTCCGTCGCGCTTTCGCTTTTCATTTTCAAATACTTATGATTTTCAGAATTATTACCTGCACGCTCGGTTCCGTCGCGTTCGGCGTGACTATGAAAGTGCCGAAAAAGAGCCTTTTCTGCGTGCTGATAGGCTCGGGAATGACCTCGGTGATAAGCGTCACTCTCGCCGAAGAATACAGAGATTTCATCCCCTGCATAATATCCATGCTCGCGCTGACGGTGTATTCAAATCTCTGCGCTAAAATTCTCAGGCAGCCTACAACGATTATCCTTCTGCCGTCAGCGATACCGCTGCTGCCCGGAAGCTATATATATTATAGTATGCTCGGCGCGGTCAACGGTGACACGGCGGGCTTTGTTGAATACGGCAGGGCAACCGTTTTAACAGGGCTCGGTATAGCCGTGGGGGCGATACTCGGCGGGCTCGTTTCGGAAATTATCAATGCCGTGTGTCGTCGCTGAAGCACTCGCAGAAACGCGCTGCAAACGAGGGTTCCTCGCCCGCGACGCAGAGGTGGCTCAGCTCGCCGAAAGCGCTGCAGCGGAAAGAGGCTATGCCCTCTTCCCTCTCTTCGCTCACAATGGTCGTGACAGATGACGGAAGCGCGGCAAAATTGTGCCAGAACACCATCGGCGAACAGGAAAAGATGTGGGAAAGAATAACGCACATAACGCCGAAATGACAGAAGAGCATAAGCGTTTTATGATTTGATTCGGTGACCTTATACACCCTGCCGTTATGCTCGTAGCCGTGCTCTGCCATAAGCTCGTCGATACCGCGGCAGACCTTACGGTATTCCTCCTCGGCGTTGCCGGTTTTCATAATGCCTGTCTTATACCAGCTGTCCGCGGAATAATAGCCGTCCTCGGCGGTCCACTCGCGCGGAAGCATATCCCAGCACATTGCCTCGTTTTCCGAGCCGAGATTAATCTTGCCGTCAAACTCGTGAAGCCAGTCGAGAGTCTTTGCGCTCCTACCGATTTTTTCAAGAGTAAAGGACGCGGTTGCCTGCGCCCGTCCCATAGGCGAGCAGTAATAGGCGTCAACCTCAATATCTTTGAGCATATCGGCGAGAAGCTCAGCCTCGCGAAAACCCTTTTCGGTAAGGGAATCGTGCTCATAGTCGGGCTCTGCGTGTCTTACAAATATAATCTTCATATCATCACCGATTTAACTATAACACATTTGCCAAACATATTCAATTATGGTATTATCATAGCCGGGTGATATTATGAAGATACTTATTGTTCCCGACAGCTTCAAGGGAACGCTGACGTCAAAAGAAGTCTGCGACGCGATTGAAGAGGGACTCAGGGAAACTGACGGAAATATTGAGATAACGAAACTTCCGTTTGCCGACGGCGGCGAGGGGTTCAGCGACTGCTTTGCAAATTTCTGTAAAGGCGAAACACTTTACGCTAATTGCGGCGACATATATAACAGAATCAGGAAATGCCGCTACTTCGCATTCGGCGATACGGCGGTAATTGAATGTGCCGAGGCAAGCGGTATTCAAAGCAGAAAAGACATAATGAACGCCACGTCCTACGGCACGGGAGAGCTTATCAGAAACGCCGTAGCAAAGGGGTTTTCAAACATTATTCTCGGGCTTGGCGGCACGGGCTGCTGCGACGGCGGAATGGGCACGCTCGCGGCTTTGGGCGCTGAGTTCAGAAACGCTGACGGGGATATTACCGAATACCCGAAGGGTGACGACCTCAGCGGGATATACGGGGTAAGCTTCAGAAATCTTGTAAAGGGTATTAACTTTACATTTGCGTGCGACGTTGAGAATGAATACTGCGGTAAAAACGGGGCGGCATATGTTTTCGCGCCTCAGAAAGGCGCAAGCAAGGAACAGGTAAAAGAGCTTGACGAGGGGCTCAAAATGCTTAACGCGTTCTTACCCGTTGACGTAAGCCGTATTAAGGGCGCGGGTGCTGCGGGCGGAATCTGCGGCGCACTCTATTCCGTTTACGGCGGCGAAATCAAAAGCGGCTTTTCCGTTCTTGCAGAGTATTCGGGGCTTGAGGAAAAAATCAGAGCTGCCGACCTTGTTATCACAGGCGAGGGAAAGACTGATAAGCAGACTTTAATGGGCAAGCTTCCCTGCCGGATTTCCGGGCTTTGCAGAGAAAACGCCGTTCCCTGCGTACTTATCAGCGGCAGTATTGAGAACGTTCAGGTGTGCGAAAAGCAGCTGTCGCTCGTCGATGAAAACACCTCTCTTGAGGAAGCGCTTGCAAACCCGTATAAAACTTTGGTTAATAAATCAAAAAAGATATTGCTTTTATAATGTTTTAAATATATAATAGGATAAATGACTTTAACGGAGGAAATGAAAATGAAGGTTAGAATCCCTAAGCACAGAGAGTTTTTAATCAAGTTTGAGGACGGCTATCCCTACGAGGCAGAAGCATGGGAAGCCCTCAATCAGATTGTTAAGGATTATTCTGTTGACGGCAAGAGCGTTTTTACCGAAACCTTTATCGAGGACAACGAGGACAAGGTTAAGGCTCTTCAGGAAAAATATGAATTCACATATGAGATAATTGAAAAATAAGGATTTCATTTAATGAAAAAGACTGCATTTGTAGTTTCCAACGCCCATCTCGACACGGTTTGGCGTTGGCGCGTTGCAAAGACAATTGAAGAATACATACCCGACACTCTCACTAAAAACTTTGACCTGCTTGAGAAATATCCTCACTACAGGTTTAATTTTGAGGGTGCGTACCGCTATGAGCTCATTGAGGAATTTTATCCCAAGGCTTTCGAGATTATCAAAGAATACGCAAAGCAGGGACGATGGATTCCCGCGGGCGGCGCTTACGAGACGGGCGATATGAACATCCCCTCACCCGAGGCGATTTTCAGAAATCTCTACTACGGCGGTAAGTATTTCAACAAGAAATTCGGCGTGCTTTCAAACGAGCTGTTCATTCCCGACTGCTTCGGCATCGGCTATGCAACGCCTTCTATCTGCGCGCTTTCAAACCTCAAGGGAATCACAACGCAGAAGCTTGCATGGGGCGGCGCTTACGGTATTCCGTTTGACCTCGGAATACTTCAGGGCCCCGACGGAAGCAGGATTTATGCGTCCCTCAACCCGAGGTCATACAGACATAAGTTTGCCTTTGACGACGACGTAAGGGCTGACATAAGCGTTATCGACAGGATTGCCGACAATGCAAACGTGTCCGAGCTTCCGTGGGCAAACCACCTTTACGGCACTGGCGACTGCGGCGGCTCACCCACCGAGGAAAGCGTTGCAACCGTTGAAAAGAGCGTCCGCACAAATCCGACGCACCCCGATTTCGAGGTCGTTTCGGCTGCGGCGGGTGACGTTTTTGAGGCGATGAGCAAGCTTGACGAAAGCCAGAAAAGCAAGATTCCCGTATGGAATAACGAGCTTCTTATGACGAGGCACGGCGCGGGCTGCTACACCTCGAGAGCTATGAGCAAGAGGCTCAACGCTCAGTGCGAAACCATGGGACAGGCCTGCGAGCTTGCGTGCGCAAACGCATCGATGCTCGTTGACTACCAGTATCCCGAATACCACATTGACGCCGCATGGCGCAACGTTATCAGGCATCAGTTCCACGACGATATAACCGGCACCTCGACGATGGAAGTTTACAACGATTCGTGGGCTGATTACTATCATTCCCTCTTCACGTTCAGAACCGAGTATCAGACGGCTGTGGGCAGGATGATTCGCGCGTTCAACACCTCGTGGATTAGCCCGCAGAGCGTTGCAATCGCGGTTCACAATCCGACGCAGTTTACGAGAAAGGAATGCGTTGAGGTTAAAATCCGCAGCGTTGTAAACTGCAAGTACGTCAAGGTTTTCGACAAGGCGGGAAACGAAATTCCGAGCCAGCTTATAAGCAAAAACGGCAAGGCTCTCACGGTTGTGTTTGAGCCCGAGATGAAGCCCTATACATACAAGCTCTTTGAAATCAGGAAGAGCGACGAGCCCTGCAGCATTGACACGGGCGTTAAGATTCAGGGACACACCCTTGAAAACAAAAAGTACAAGCTTATATTCAACAAAAACGGCGACATCGCCTATCTGTTTAACAAGAAGCTCAACAGGCAGATTATCAGCGCCCCGATTAAAATGGCGCTTCTTCACGACGTCGGCTCAATGATTTACCCGAGCTGGGAAATTATCAAGGACGACATCGACAGAGAGCCCTACTGCTGGGCGAACACACCGAAATTCACCATTGTCGAGGACGGCCCCGCAAGGGTTAAGATGAAGATTGAGCGAGAAGCAGAATTCTCAACAATCGTTCAGCTTGTTTCGCTTTCGGCGAACGGTGAAATCGTTGAGATTAAAAACCACGTTGACTGGCGAACGAGAAGAACGCTTCTTAAAGCGGTGTTCCCCCTCGCTTCGTCAAACGAAAAGGCAACGTATGATTTAGGTCTCGGCGTGATTGAACGAGGCAACAATTCGGAAAAGCTCTACGAGGTTCCCGCTCAGAAATGGGCGGACATCACCGAGAAGGACAAGAGCTTCGGCGTTTCCGTGCTTTCCGACTGTAAGTACGGCTGGGACAAGCCCGACAACAACACGCTCAGGCTCAGCTGTATCCACACGCCCGCCGGCGCGTTTATTAAGGAATCGAGGCAGGACCTTCAGGACCTCGGCAGAAATATTTTCTCGTTTGCGATTTACTCGCACGAGGGTGATTTCACCAACGGCAGCGTAAAGCAGGCGGAGCTTTTCACAAGACCGATGCTCGCGATTCAGACAAACGCAAGACTCAACTATACCGACATTGACGACGAGCTCAGTTTTATGAACGTGAACAACGACAATGCGGTAATCAGGTGCTTCTCTACCGGCAGGATGCAGACCGACAAGTGCATAAGAATATACGAGACCGAGGGCAAGGAACAGAAAAACGTCAAGATTACGTTTTTCAACAAGCTTCTCAAGGTTTGCAAGGCGTACGCGTCGGGCCTCAACAACGGCGAATACCCGTTTGAGGAAAACTCGTTTGAGTTTGACCTCAAGCCCTTTGAGGTGAAGTGCTTCAACCTCACCTTCAAAATGAACTCGGGCAAGGTTGAAACGCCTAAGATTCATTTCAGGCTTCAGCCGATTGAGTACAACGCGAAGGGCTTCACGACCGACGAAAATATGAGAAACGTCATCCTTCAGGGCAGCGGCTTTTCACTTCCCGAGGAACTGTATCCGAGCTTAATCTACACAAACGGTATCAGGTTCAAGACGTTCAGAAAAGATAACGACCCCGACAGAAACGACGTTTTCGTATGCCGCGACCAGACTCTGAAGGTACAGAAAAACGAGACGAGGATGTATTTCCTCGCGGCATCAACTCTCGGAAACGAAGAGCTCACCGTGCTTGCGGGAAAGAGAAAGCTTCAGTTTACGATTAGGGATATCAAGGAACCCATCAGCAGATGGGATATGGCGGGACTCAATCAGGTTGCAAACGTATATGACGGCAACGCGATTAAGTCGGGCTTTGAGTTTACTCACACCCACCACCCCGAGGGCAACAAGCCCGAGAAGGCGCGCTTCTGCCTGTATTCGGCAAACGTGTCGGACTGCAGCGAGGTCACCTTCTGCGAAAACAACAAGGTTGTTATTCTCGGCATTACCTTCACAAACGAGGAATACGTTTCCGAGCTTGTGACAAGGGTTGAGGACACCGTCCCGAAAAACTATCATTTTGACGACAATATCCCGCCGATTGATAAGATTATCGACAAGGCTGACTTCGTGACAATCCGCGCAGGTAAGATTCAGGAACAGTACAAGTCGGGCAAGCGCAAGGGCGTTAAGCAGAATCTTGTCAAGAGCATCATCCGTTCTTATACTAAGAGTGAATGGTAATATACATAACATACTGATAATATGCAAAAACCCCGTATGTAAAATGTGCATACGGGGTTAATTATTTTTGTAAATGCTTTCTACTTTACGAGGATTTTTTGTGAATATCGTTGTGGAAAAAGCGGTGTAATATGTGTAAAACTTTCATATTGTGAATATTATTTTTGTTAAAAACTCGGTGGAAAATGTTAAAATGTAAAGAATTAAACTTGCTTTTCACAGGGTTTTCCACATTTTTGCGTTTTTGAGGCAAAAATATTCACCTTGACAAATTAATATCAAAGTGAATAAAATCCCCTCGGTTACCCGAGGGGATTAACTGTATGTATAAAACTATGAATTATTATTTCTTGAAGAAGCTTACGATGTCCTTGAATGCGTCATCATCAGTATCTGTGAAAGCTGATGTTGAAGCAGCGGGAGCCTCGATGTTTGCTACCGGAGGAGCAACCTCAGTGTTAGCTGTGATTGACTTAATCTGACCGTTAGGTCCGTCCTCGCCGAAACGTGTAGCGATAACTGTAATAATCATTTCGTCCTCAAGATTGTCGTCGAAGTTTGCACCCCAGATGATTTCACAATCAGGATGAACTGCGTCTGTAACAATCTGTGAAGCAGCTGTGATTTCTTCAAGACCGATATCTGTTGATGCTGTGATGTTGAGAAGAACACCGTGAGCACCGTCGATTGATGTGTTAAGAAGCGGTGAGGAAATAGCCTGCTGAGCTGCAGCTTCTGCCTTGTCCTTGCCCTTTGCACGGCCAACGCCCATATGAGCATAACCTGCATCCTTCATAATCTCTGTAACGTCTGCGAAGTCTGAGTTTACAAGACCTGTTGCGTTTACGAGGTCAGAGATTGACTGAACGCCCTGACGAAGAACGTCGTTAGCGATTTCGAAAGCGTTGAGAAGAGTAATCTTTTCGGTTGCAACTTCCTTAAGTCTTTCGTTGGGAATAACCATAAGTGAATCAACGTTCTTTGCAAGCTCATCGATACCTACTGTAGCCTGCTCCATGCGGCGCTTACCTTCAAAGTTGAAAGGTGTTGTTACAACGCCGACTGTGAGAATGCCCATATCCTTGGCAATCTTTGCTACGAACGGTGCAGCGCCTGTACCGGTTCCGCCGCCCATACCTGCTGTGATGAATACCATATCAGAGCCTGTAAGTACGTCTGTGATTGCTTCCTTACTCTCTTCTGCTGCACGAAGGCCAAGCTCAGGCTTTGCGCCGGCGCCCATACCCTTTGTAACTTTTTCACCGATAAGAATCTTATGTGTTGCAGTTGATTTTGCAAGCGCGGGCTTGTCCGAGTTAACTGCTACGAACTCAACGTCCTGAATGTTGCAGTGTACCATACGGTTTACAGCGTTTCCGCCGCCGCCGCCTACGCCTACAACTTTAATCTGTACTACTCTTGAATCATTGTTATCAATTTCATATCTTCCCATAATCCAATTCTCCTTTAAATAATTCTTAGTTTGATGATGGTAAAATCTCTGTGCGATTTGTACGTTCTATATTGTAACAATTTTGTAACCGTTTTGCAATACTTTTCAAATAATTATTCTGAGATTTTCCGCCAATATTTCGTAAAAATATAAAGTCCACATTTGTATATATTGCACAAATGTGGACTCGTGTCCATTATTTCGTAAGGGTTTAGACCTTTACAACGATATTGCCTTATTTCTCTGTAAAGTAAATTTGCTTGCCACCGTTGAGGGTTATTTCGCCTTCAACGTTGGGACTTGTTTCGTCGAGCTCTTCGCAGGTTGCAAGTCCCTGGAAAATCTTCTTTTCAAGGTCCTGCATCGTGCCGAGCTTAAAGGTTATTCTGCCGTCGTAAACAAGATAGTTGTTATTAAGCCCCGTGCTTGAAATGGCCGTGAACTTATCAAAGCCCTTTTCCTTTATAATACCTGCAAGCTGAGCAAGACAGTCTGCAACGTTCTCATCGGTGAATTCTATTCTGTGGCCTATGTTGAGTTCGCCGTATTCGGCGTCCTTTATTTCCATTCCCGAGGAGGTTTCCCCTGCCGTTTCAAGAACCTTGAAATTGTCGTCAAGAAGAATGAACGTTCCGTCCTCGTTTGTGATGTAATATGCGGGTTCAACCTCTGTTATATTAATTACAATTTTATCGGGCAGCTTTCTCTTTATTTCCGCGTTGTAGATATACGGAAGATTTCTCTCAAGCATTTCCTTAGCGTTTTTCGTGTCGGACATAAAGAGGTTTTCGCCGACGTCTATCGTACACTGTGAAAGGATTTCCTCTGTTGAGTATCTCTCGTTGCCCTCAACGTTTACCGCGCTTATCTTGAAGAATACGGTAAGAGAGAGAACGACGCCCACGCCGAGAATTGTTACGGCGATGATGAACCATGTGAAGAGTTTTCTGATTGCGTTCTTCCTTTTTCTCTTCTTTGACTGAAGCTCCCTGCGCTCGGTACGGGTGAGGTTATCCTCTTCCGCTTTGCGCTGCGTCTTTTTCTTTGGTGCGTTCTTCGGTGCATTTTTGCGCTCTCTTGACCGCTTTGCAAGGTCCTGCTGCTTTTTGTACGCAGTTGTGTCGCGGTAAATCTTCGGCGGTTCAAGACCGAGGTCGTTTAACTCGGTTTTTCTTTCAGCGTCCGACCGCTTCTTTTGAGTTGTGGTCTTTTTCTTTTCCTTCTTCATAATATATCCTCTTTATATCGGCGCCGAGAAGCGCAAGCTTTTCATCAAACCTCTCGTATCCCCTGTCGATATATTCAATATTATTTACCGTTGATTTTCCCTTTGCGCTGAGCGCCGCTATTACAAGAGCCGCGCCGCCTCTGAGGTCGCACGCCGTAACGTCAGCCCCCTTCAGGTGTCTTGTTCCCTGAATTTTCAGCGTAGAATTTTCCGCGGAAATATTCGCGCCGAATTTCTCAAGCTCTTTTGCAAAGAGAAATCTTTTTTCAAAAACCGTCTCTTTTATTACCGACGTTCCCCGCGAACGGCAGAGAGCCGCGCAAAGCATGGGCTGACTGTCCGTCGGGAAGCCGGGATACGGTTTTGTTTCGAGAGTGCCTATCGTTCTGGGCGGCGTTTTCTTACTAACCATAAGCACGTCGCCGCCGACCGTCATCGAGCAGCCGAGTTTGTTGAAAACAGAAACAATCGGCACAAGATGCGAAAGCCTTACGTTTTTCATAACGACGCTTCCGCCGCAAGCCGCGCAGGCGCTCATATAGGTTGAGGCAACAATCCTGTCGGGGATGACCGTGTGCTCTGTACCGTGCAGGGATTTCACGCCGTCAATTCTGATGACGTATTCCCCCGCGCCCCTGATTCTTGCGCCCGCTTTGTTGAGAAAATCCGCAAGGTCCGCAATCTCGGGTTCCCTTGCGGCGTTGATTATTGTTGTTGTGCCCCCGACTAAGACCGAGGCGAGAATTATATTCTCTGTCGCGCCCACGCTCGGGAAAGGAAGCTTTATCTCTTCACCGAGAAGCCGCGGCGCAGTTGCGATAATTCTTTCGTCGCTTTGAAAGAATTCCGCGCCGAGGTCGGAAAGCGCGTTAATATGAAGGTCAATAGGTCTTTCGCCTATTCTGCAGCCGCCCGGAAGATTCACCTTAGCGCTGTGAAGCCTTCCGAGAAGTGCGCCGAGGAAGAGAACCGACGAGCGCATTTTATCAGCATATCGGATATCCGTCGCATCCGACGATATATTTTCGGCATTTACAGTCGCCGTTTTGCCGTCGTACTCAACCTTACAGCCGAGACCTTCAAGTATTCTGAAAGTGTAAAGAATATCGGTGAGCTTCGGACAGTTATGTATAACCGCGGTGCCGTTTATCAGCACGCATGCCGCGAGTATCGGAAGGGCTGAGTTTTTTGCCCCGTCAAGAGTTATCTCGCCGAATAGTTTTTGCCCGCCGTTAATCTCAAATCTTTCCACCAAATCACCTCTGCACCATATTATGCAGGGGTGATGTTTTTGTTATTTTACAAGCGAGAGGATGATTTCGGCAATCTTTTCGCGTGAATTGAGGATTGCCATAGCCTTTGCGTTCTTCTCTGTTTCGTGAAGCTTATCCGTGTCGGAAAGAAGCTCGTCAATCATATTTGAAAGCGACTCGCCCGATAAATCCTTTTCCTCAAGGATGAAGCCAGCGTCTCTGTTTACAAGCGCCATAGCGTTGTGGAACTGATGATTCTCGGCAACGTAGGGTGACGGAATCAGGATTGAAGCCTTGCCCATCGCCTCTATCTCACTGAGGGACGACGCGCCCGCCCTGCCTATAACAAGGTCAGCCGCCGCCATACAAACGTCCATATTGTCTATGTACTGCCTTACCTCGACAGTACCCTTCTTACCGTTTTCAAAGCCCTCGGCTTCAAACTTTTCAAGATACTCGCCGCCGTTTGTGCCTACCGAGTGAATGTGGCAGTATTTGCCGCTTTCGGCAGAGTCGAGAAGAATCGGGAACATCGCCTCGTTGAGGGGCGCTGCGCCGAGTGAGCCGCCAAAGGAAAGAACGAGAAGCTTATCGTCGGGAATGCCGAGCTCTTTTCTTGCCTCGGCTTTGTCAGCCTTTAAAAGCTCGCCCCTTACGGGAAGTCCCGTTACAACGCACTCGCCATTTATCTCAAGGTGATTTTTCGCATCCTCAACCGTGAGCATTACCTTGTCGACCTGCTTGGCGAGGGTTTTGTTTGTGATGCCGGGATATGCGTTTTGCTCGTGGATACAGGTCGGTATGCCGAGCTTTACCGCTTCCTGCAAAACGGGTCCCGAAACGTAGCCGCCGAAGCCTACTGCAACGTCGGGTCTGAAGTCTTCGATAATCTTTTTGCTCTCGCCCGTTGACTTGATTATTCTTGTAACGGTCTTGAGGTTATGGGTTATCGCCTTTGGTGAGAACGACCTTTTGAAGCCCGAAATGTCAATGGTTCTGAAATCAAAGCCTGCGTTAGGAACAAGCCTTGCTTCCATATGGTCAGCCGTGCCGATGAAGAGAATCTCGGCGTCGGGATTTGTCTCTCTGATGTATGAGGCAACTGCAAGAGCGGGATTGATGTGCCCCGCCGTGCCGCCTGTTGCAAATAAAACTTTCATACTATTGCACCTTTTCCTGACTTGATTTTCGCGATATCGCAAGCACCACGCCTATCTCAAACAGAAGCATCATCAGCGACGTGCCGCCGTATGAGAAAAACGGAAGGGCGATACCCGTGTTCGGCAGAGTATCCGTTACAACGAGGATATTGAGTCCCACCTGTATGCCTATCTGCGATACGATGCCTATAACGATGAGGGCTGCAAACTTGTCGTGACATTTTGAGGCGATGTAGAAACCGCGAATCACGAGGGCCGCAAAGAGAATTATTATAATTGCGGCGCCGAGAAAGCCGAGTTCCTCGCACACTATTGAGAAAATGAAGTCGTTTTGCGGCTCGGAAACGTAGAGATATTTCTGCTTTGAGTTGCCGAGACCTACGCCGAGTATTCCGCCCGAGCCGATTGCGTAGAGAGAATTGTTTGTCTGCCATCTCTTGTCGCCCGGGGAATAGCTCTTGTCAAGCCACGCCTTGATTCTTTCGCCCGCGTAGCTTTCAAGCATATCGGGGAAGGAAATAACAACGATTATCGCAAGCACGACAAGCGCCGCGCCGAAGGCGAAAAGTCGCCAGTCGCTTCCGCCTGCGAACATAAGCGTTGCGCCGATTAAAAACATCAGTATCACGCAGGACATATGATGCTCAAGGAAAATCAGCGCGCAGAAGCCGCCTATCAGAATAAGAGGATAGATGATTCCCTCTTTGAGCTTTTTCATCCTTTTATAGTTTTTGTTGATATAGTAGGCAAGTGAAATTATCAGGGTAAACTTTGCAAGGTCGGAAGGCTGAAAGGTCAGACCGCCGGGAAGCGGAATGAACCTCTTGAAGTCGCTTCCGTCAGCGCCGCCGAGACTCGTGTGGAAGAACAGCACGAGAATAAGCAGAAGCACCGTAAATATAAGAAGCGGTCTTACTACAACCTTGAGGTATTTGTAATTTATCTTCGACATAGCGAACATCGCGATTATGCCGACTATTGCAAACATAAACTGTCTTATAAAAAAGTAATACGAATTGTGGTCCCTGTTATAGTAGGCATAGGGATATGACGCAGAAAAGAGCATTATCAGACCGAAGGTCAAAAGCGCAATCGTGAGCGCAAGAAACGGTATATCTATGCTGCCCGTAACAAAGAAATTCGGGAACATAGTTTTGAATTTCCGCGACTTTGAAATGATTTTTTCGTCGTTGCTTTTTGGCACAGTAACACTCCTTTCGTAATTTGTTAAGTAAGATTATGCGAAATACATAAGTACCACGCTGATTGCACAGCCCACGAGATTTACAAGCGAGAACACAACGCAGATTTTCTTTTCCTTCCAGCCGCACATCTCGAAATGGTGGTGGATGGGCGCCATCTTGAATATTCTCTTACCGTGGGTGAGCTTGAAATAGCCTATCTGGATAATATCGCTCATGGTCTCGCAAACGTAAACGATGCCTGCAAAGAGAAGGATGAGCGGGCATTTGCACATATAGCCGAGAGCTACGACCATACCGCCGAGGAAGAGAGAGCCCGTATCTCCCATAAAGGTTTTCGCGGGGTTCCAGTTCCAGCAGAGGAAGCCGAGCACACCACCCATAAGTGCGCCTGCGAAAAGCTGCTGACCGAGGTAGCCTTCAATTATACCGAGAAGGATGAAGGTCAGCGAAACCGTGAAGGTTACCGAGGAACAAAGTCCGTCGATGCCGTCGGTGAGATTTACGGAATTAACCGTTCCGTAGATGATGAAAATTGAGATGAGCCAGAACACAACGATGAGGAAGGGATTCTTCTCAAAGCATACCGTGCCTAAAAACGGAATGTTCCACGTTGTGTTGTGGGAAAACCAGAGGGTTGCAACGTAGCCCACGGTCATAACGAGCTGACCGAGAGTTTTCTGTTTTGCCGAAAGTCCCTCGTTTCTCTTGAGCTTGATTTTGATGAAGTCGTCCGTAAAGCCGACAAGTCCGAAGCCGAGAGCGAGAATAAGACCTGCGATGATGAGAACTATATCGCTTTTCGGGAAGAGCGGAAGAAAATCGGACGTGAGCTTCGTGCCCGTGAGATATGCGGTAAGGCAGCAGCCGATAATTGAAACGGTTATGCCGATGATGAACATTATGCCGCCCATATTCGGCGTGCCCTGCTTTGACTTGTGCCACGACGGTCCTATCTCAAGAATCGTCTGACCGAATTTAAGCTTTCTGAGCCACGGGATAACAATAAAGCCGAGCGCACCCGTTATCGCAAATGAAACAAATATTGAGATGATTAAAAGGATTGTAGTATTCATTTCTTTTCCCACCTGTCATATAAACTATGGATTACTTCCTCAAGCTTCATACCTCTTGACGCCTTGAAAATCACCGCGTCGCCGTCCCTTATCTCGCCGATAAGCTTTTCGGTCAAAGCCTTTTTATTTTCAAAGTAGTAAACCTTTGTTTTATATTCTTCGCACGCCTTTGCCATATGCTTTGAAGCCTCGCCGCAACAGAAAAGATAATCTATGCCGTTTTCACCGACGAGCCTGCCGACCTCGGCGTGAGCCCTGTCCGAGTAGTCTCCGAGCTCAAGCATATCGGAAAGCACCGCGATTTTTCTTTTGCCCTGAGTGTTTGCAAGGGTATTTATCGCCGCTCTCATTGAGTCGGGGCTTGCGTTGTAGCAGTCCTCGATGCAGGTTATGCCGCCGAGCTTAACCGTCTTCTGCCGCATTCCCTCGGGAACGTATTCGCCGAGAGCCTTTGCGCAGAGTCCGGGCTCGATATCGAGGTAGTAACCAACGGCAAACGCCGAGAGAGCGTTATATACGTTGTGAATTCCTATCGTGGGGATTCTTACCTTCTGTGTTTTGCCGAAGAAGCTGATTTCAAATTCCGTCGCGCCGTCATTTTCGGAGATGTTATTCGCAACGAAATCGCAGCTCTTGTCCTCAACCGAATAGAAGCGCACGTCGTAGTCGTCGTTTTTTACGGTTTTGAGAAGGTCGTTGTCGCCGTTTAAAATCAGGGGCGCGCCCTTTTTCAGTCCGTCGAGAAGCTCAAGCTTTGCTTTGAGTATTCCCTCTCTCGAGCCGAGGTTTTCTATGTGGGATACGCCGATGTTTGTAATCAGTCCCACCGTCGGCTTTGCCGCGAGCGTGAGCCTGTGGATTTCGCCGAAGTGGTTCATACCCATTTCGATGACCGCCGCCTCGGTTTTGCTGTCGATACTCAGAAGCATCCGGGGCAGACCAATCTCGTTATTGAGATTGCCGAGCGTTTTTATCGCATTGTACTTTGCGCTGACAACGAGGTAGGTGAATTCCTTTGTCGTCGTCTTGCCGACTGAACCCGTAAGACCTACGAGCGGGATGTCAAACTTTGAGCGGTAGTAGCCGCCGAGGTCAAGAAGCGCTTTTGAAGTGTCGGAAACCTTGACGTAGTTTCCCTCAAAGTCGGGCTCGTTATGTATCATAACTGCCGCCGCGCCCTTTTCCAGAGCTTCCGCTGCAAACTGATGAGCGTCAAAGCGCTCACCCTTAATGCAGATAAAAAGGCAGCCTTCCGTGATTTTTCTTGTATCAATGCAGACGCCGTTAATCTCGCAGTCGTTGTTATAAGAACCGTCGAGGGCTTCCGCAATTTCTTTTAAAGTCAGTTTTTCCATTATCCTAAAATCTCTGCTACAGCTTCTCTTTCGTCAAAGTGGATTGTTCCCGTGGGTAAAATCTGATACGTTTCGTGTCCCTTGCCTGCGAGAAGGATTATGTCGTCCTTCTGTGCATGCTCGATTGCGTATCTGATTGCTTCCTTGCGGTTTGTCACAACCTCATAGGGTGTCGTTATATCCTTCATTCCCTCGAGAATATCATTTATGATTGCCTCGGGCTCTTCCGAGCGGGGGTTATCCGAGGTTACTACGCAGAAGTCCGAAAGCTCCGCTGCGATTTTGCCCATCTTCGGGCGCTTCGTTCTGTCCCTGTCGCCGCCGCAGCCGAAGAGCGTTACCACCCTGCCCTGCGCGATTTCCCTGAGGGATGAGATGATGTTCTCAAGTCCGTCGGGAGAATGGGCGTAGTCAATGATAATCGTGTAGTCCTTGCCGGGGGTGGGCACAACCTCGATTCTGCCCTTTACGCCCGAGGACATACTGATTGCCCTGAGCACGTCGTTGAACTCAATTCCGAGAGCGAGCGCGCAGCTTGCGGCACAGATTGAGTTGTAAACCGAGAATCTGCCGGGAATCGGGCAGGAACATCTGCCGATGCCGTCGATTCCCACAAGCTCATACTCAACGCCGTCGGGTTTGAACTTAACGTTCTTTGCAACGTAGGTTGCGTCGTTTGTATTCACCGCGTAGGTTACAACCTTGTCGAAATCGAGTCCTTCAATAATTTTCAGACCGTGTTCGTCGTCGGCATTTGTAACCGCTATATCGCTGTTTTCAAAGAGGATTCTCTTTGCATTGAAATAGTTTTCCCAGGTCTTGTGGTAATCGAGATGGTCCTGAGTAAGGTTTGTGAACGCACCGACCGCAAAGCGGAGGCCGTTTACTCTTCCCTGTGCGAGAGCCTGAGAGGAAACCTCCATAACGCAGTACTCGCAGCCCTTTTCAACCATCTGGGCAAAGAGCTTCTGAAGCTCGTAGGGGTCGGGCGTGGTGAACTTTGCAGGGTAAACCTCGTCGCCTATCATATTCTGAACGGTGCCGATAAGTCCTACCTTATTGCCGGAATTTTCAAGTATCTGCTTGATGATGAATGAGGTCGTCGTCTTTCCGTTTGTGCCGGTAAGACCGATGAGCTTAAGGCTCTTTGCGGGATTGCCGAAGAAATTTGCGCAGATAAACGAGAATATCTGCCTCGTGTTTTCAACGAGCACTTGATTGGGCAAGCCCAAATCTCTCTCGACAACGACGCAGGCAGCGCCCTTTTCAAGCATTTCGGCTGCAACGCTGTGGCCGTCGAAAGCCGCGCCCTTTACGCATACAAAGAGCGAACCTTCCTTCACAAGTCTTGAGTCCTGAGAAACGTCAAGCACCTCGACATCATTGTAGCTGCCGATTACCTCAATGCCTTCAAGTATTTTTGATAATTTCATATTACCACTCCCCTGCAGTAAATATATCGTCAGTCAAGCACGGACTGAGTGTTCTTAAAGTTTACGGTGATAACCGAGCCCTGCTCAACGCTCGTCTGAGGCTCGTCGCTCTGCTTGTATGCGGCGATTGTTGCGCCTGCAAGGTCGTTGCCGGTTATCTCAATATTGAGCTGACTGCTCTGCGCAAGGCTCATCGCCTCGGAAACCGTCAGTCCCTTGAAATCGGGAACGGTGGTCATCTGCTTTTCGCTGTCGTCAAGATAGAGGTAAACCGTGCCGCCGCTCGGAATTGTTGACGCGGATGACGGGTTCTGTCTGATAACAGAATCGCCGCTGCCGATAACTACGTAATCAAGTTTGTTTTCGTCAAGGGTCTTCTTTGCGTCGTCAAGCGAAAGTCCCGTAACGTTCGGTGTATATGCTGAAAGATTTGCGATTTCGTCCTCGCTGTACCTGGGTTCTACGCCGAGAAGTCCCATAGACTGCGAGATGATGTCAGCGGCAATCGGTGCGCAGATTGCGCCGCCGCCGAGGTCTTCGTTCGGCTCGTCTACGATGATAATCATAGCGATTTCGGGATGGTCGCTCGGTGCGATTGCGGCGAAGGATACGATGTACTTGTCAGCCTCGCCCTCTTTTGTTTCGCCGAGCTTTGTTGACGTACCCGTCTTTCCGCCGACGCTGTAGCCCGCAACGTAGCCGTTTTTACCCGTACCGTTATCAACAACGGATTTCATCATAGTCCTTACGGTTTCGGACGTTTCCTTGCTGATTACCTGACGGATGACCTCGGGCTCGGTCTTGCTGACCGTCTTGCCCTCGGAATCGATAACGGATGCCACGAGATAGGGCTTTAAGAGAGTGCCGCCGTTTGCTATTGCGCAAAGACCGGTGCAAATCTGAATAGGTGTGATTGAGTTTGTCTGACCGAAGGAAGCAGAGGAAAGCTCAACGATTCCGTACTGCTCTTCCCTGTAGTACTGCGGCGCCGCCTCACCGGGAAGGTCTATGCCCGTAAGCCTTGTGAAGCCGAAGCCGTCGAAATATTTGAAATAGTTGTGCACGCCGAGCTTCTGACCGACGGTGATGAAGAACGGGTTACAGGAATTTTCAAGTCCCTGAGTAAAGTTTTCCGTTCCGTGACCGGGGTGGTAGTGGCACTTCATCGTGTACTCGTCAACCTGAATTGAGCCCGTACAGGTGTAGGTTGTGTCGAGGGATACGACCTTTTCCTCAAGCGCCGCCGAAGCGATGAAGGTTTTGAAAACCGAGCCGGGAACGTAGGTATCGGACACCGTAAAGTTTCGCCACTGATTCTGAACGGCGAGGCTTTCCGCCTCTTCCTTTTCCTCGGTGCTGCTGAGCTTGCTTATCTCGTCAATGTTTTTGTCGTATGTAAGGGTGTAGGGGTCGTTGCAGTCGTAGTCGGGAAGCGAGCTCATCGCGAGCACCGCGCCCGTATTGCAGTTCATAACGACGCCGTAAGCGCCCTTTGCCTGATACTGTTCAAGCGCCTCTCTGAGGTCCTTTTCAAGATAGTACTGAACCGTCTGGTTGATTGTGAGAACGAGGGAATTGCCGTCCGTCGCCTCAACCGAGGTTGCATATTCGTCAGAGATATTGTTTGAGATTGCGTCCTTTGCGGTTATAACTCTGCCGTTTGTGCCGGTGAGCTCATCGTTGTAGTAAGCCTCGATGCCCGCAAGTCCCTGGTCGTCCACGCCCGTGAAACCGATTACCGTTGAGGCGAGATTTCCGTAGGGATAGTATCTCTTTGTGGTCTTTTCCATTCCGATGCAGTTGAGGTTGTGCTCCGAAACGAAATCGGAAATTACTTCCTTGACGTTGTTTTCAACCTGCTTTTCAACTACCTCGTAGTGATTTTCGGCTCTCGACTTTTCGTAGAGCTCCGCTTTCTTTTCGTCGTCGTATTCAAAAATCTCTGCAAGCTCTTCGACGATGAGGGTTCTTCTCTCTTCCGTCTTCGCCTGCTTTTCGGCAATCTTTTCGGCGGTGTCGTCCTCTTCCTCTTCAATCACTATTGCAAGCGGGTCGAGGAAAATCGTCCACGCCGTTGCCGACTCTGCAAGAGGAATACCGTCGCAGTCGTAAATCGTTCCGCGCTTTGCCGAGATTTCGCTGTCCTGCATCTGCTGGGATTCAGCCTTTCTTGCAAGCTCTTCCCCTCTCACGGTCTGCAGATAGAGCACTCTGAAAACATTACTTCCGAGAAGGAAACCTATAACAACTGCAAGAATCACAACTCTTTTGAGCATTCTTTTGTCTATGTTGACCTGCATAACTTTCCTCCTTTAAGTATTTTTTCACGCACAATTGTTATCTTATTTATTATTATATATTATTGAGAGCCGGATAATTCCAACTCTCAATATTTTATGTCACGATAATTTTTTATATTACTGCGCCGCCTCAAGAGCATCAACGCCGACTGCGTAATACTCTTCCTCAAATTCGGTAACGTTTATATACCTTATCTGGTTTGGCTGCATTTTGGTCATACCAAGCTCCTCAACGGCATATTTGTCAATCTGACTCATTGATACCATTGCGTCGAGTTCGCTTGTTATTCTTGTGTTTTCGCTCTGCGCAACCGCAAGTCTTGTCTCATAGCTTGCGATTTCGTGAACAAGCTCGTTTTTATGCGCCATCGAGGCTATTGCCCCGAAGAACATAACGAGTATAAGAAGCGAGCAGAGGACGATTGCGGCAACCGCAGTCGTGTTGAGCTTCTGCTCTTCTTTGAGCTGAGCTGCACTCTTTCTTCTTACGTTTTCCTTTACGCGAAGCTCTTTTTCCCTGCGCGGGGCATACTTGGGCGCTGCCGATGATCTGGTTCGGTTAAACGCTTCAAGCGCAATAGCCGCGTCGTTTGAATAAGAGTATCTTCTGAAATCGCCTGTATTGGTCAACGGACTCACCCTTTCTTAATAATCAGTTCTTTTCAAACACGCGAAGTCGCGAGGACCTCGCTCTCGGATTTTCTTCAAGTTCCTCTTGTGACGGCGTTACAGCCTTGAGCGCTCTGCCCTTCGGCTTGTTGCCGCATACGCAGACGGGAAATTCCTTGGGGCAGGTACATCCCCTGCACCATTCGGCAAATTTTTCCTTAACAATCCTGTCCTCAAGAGAGTGAAAGGTAATAACGGCAATCCTTCCCTTCGGCGCAAGCATTTCAAACGCGTCGTCAAGCGTTTTTTCAAGCGCCTCAAGCTCGCCGTTTACCTCAATTCTTATGGCCTGAAAAGTCTTTCTTGCGGGATGTGCGTCGCGCATCGCCTTCTGCGGATAGGACGCCTTGATGATGTCGACAAGTTCAAACGTCGTTTCAACCGGCTTGTCCTGCCTTGCTCTGACGATATTCGCCGCAATCCTTCGCGAATACTTTTCTTCGCCGTATTTATAAATGATATCCGCAAGCTGCTGCTCGCCGTATGTGTTTACAACGTCGTATGCGCTGAGCCCGTTTTTGCTCATACGCATATCAAGCTGAGCGTCCTTGTGAAACGAGAATCCCCTCTCAGCCGTGTCGAGCTGGAACGAACTCACGCCGAGGTCTAAAAGAAGACCGTCGATGCTCTCAATATCAAGGCTTTCAAGTATCGCTCTGATATTTGAAAAATTGTCGTGAACTATTGTTACGTTGCCGAGCCCGCCGAGCCTTTTGTTTAAAACCTCAATGGCATCGGGGTCGCGGTCGATTGATATGAGGCGCTTTGCCGTTTTTGCAATCTCGCCCGAATGACCGCCGCCGCCTGCGGTGCCGTCAACTATAACCTTTGTATCGTTCAGTTCAAGAGCTTCTATCGCCTCGTCGAAAAGTACGCTTTTGTGTAAAAATTCCATTACTCGGCGCTGCCGCCCTTCAGCTTGTCCATAAGGTCGTAAATACCTTCGTTATGGTCGTATGTGCCGCTAATCTTTTCGTATTCTTCGGAATTCCAGATTTCAATGAATCTGCCCTTGCCCTTGAACACGACGGTCGTTTCATTTGAAAGACCTGCGGCGTCCTTTAATCTCTGATTAACCGTAAATCTTCCCTGTGCGTCAAGCACCGCCTCTTCGGCGTTGTCAAGGAAGCTTGTGATAGCGTCGTACTTCTGGTTTTCGGTACCGTGCTGCATTGAATCGTACATCTCGTTGAAGTAGCCCTCGGGATAGAGGTTGAGACATTTGCAGCCCCTTACGGTTACGCTTACCATATAGAATTCTTTTCCGAGGCGCTCCCTCCACTTTGTGGGAATAGAAAGACGCCCTTTAGAATCAAGTTTGTAACCGTCTAAAGTGCCGACTAATAATCGCATATCTTTCTCTCCTCTCAAAGCGTTTTTAAGGATGTAAACCCTTCTTTAGTGGGATTCACTTGAATTCTCTGGGAATAAGTTGGATTTACTGCCTCCCTTATATTATAAGTACTGACTTCCCCAAAGTCAAGCACTATTTTAACTGTAACGCTTTTTTAAACGTTTGTTACACTTTTGTAAGAAATAGACGGTAAACAAGATTTAGTTGTACAAATGAAAATATTATGTTATAATTCATATATATTGATTTGGAGAAAATGCTTATGAAAGACGAAAAAAATTTTGAATTAAAGACGACATGGGCTCAAAAAATAGGCTACGGCGTGGGCGCGATAGGTCTTGACCTGAGCTACGGACTGTTCTATTCCTTCCTCAGCTACTACCTTTCAAGCGTGCTCGGACTGAAGGAAGCGTTCCTGCTTCTGCTCACTCCCATCGCGAGAATATGGGACGGCGTCAACGACCCGATGATGGGCACAATCGTTGATAACACGAGGACGAAGCACGGCAAGTACAGACCGTGGATACTGATAGGCGCAATCTGCAACGCAGTCGTTTTGTTCCTGCTTTTCACAAGCTTCGGTATGAGCGGCACAAAGCTATACATTTATATAGGCGTTATGTACATCCTCTGGGGAATGACGAACACCATGGCGGACATCCCCTACTGGTCAATGGTGCCGAGCTTCACAACCGACCCTGCCGACAGAAATATGGTATCGACCGTTGCGAGAACGTTCTCGGGCTTGGGTCAGGGAATCATCACGGTTATGACTCCGATTATTCTGCCGATGCTTTCCTCGGGTATGACGACCGACAAGGGCTACAGCGCAAGCGGCTTTTCGCGCTGGGCGGGCGTCTGTGCAGTTATGCTCGTTGTGTTCTCCTCAATCTGCGTTCTTACGACGAGCGAGAAAAACGTTGTATACGGCGAAAAGACAAAATTTTCGTTTAAAAAGATTTTCTCGGTGCTTGCAAAAAACGACCAGCTGCTTGTGTTTATGCTCTTTGCGATGCTTTCAAACGCGGGCTGGTATCTCACAAGCGGCACCGCGGTTTACTATTTCTCGGACGTGCTTGAGCAGCCTAAGGCGCAGTCCCTCTTCCAGACAATCGGCGCGGTCGGCTCGGTGCTCGGACTTCTCGTTATCCCCGTGCTGTCAAAATGGATGAGCAAAAAGAGGGTTTATCAAATCTCTCTGGGCGCTACTATAATAGGATATATTTTAATGTATATATTCGGACCGGTGCTAAAACAGACGCTTCTTCTCGACATCGCATACGTCATTTCCTCAACGGGTATCGCGGCGATGTTTGTGGGTCAGACGATATTCCTTGCCGACATTGTTGACTACGGCGAATACAAGAACGGCGAGAGAAACGAGTCCATCACCTTCTCGATGAAGGGCTTTTTGCAGAAAATGGCGTACACCATTCAGACGATTATTCTTTTCGGCGGACTCAAGATGGTCGACTACAACAAGCAAATCACCTCGGGCACTCCCCTTTCGGACACAACTAAAAACGCAATCGGCATAATCTGCTTCGCAGTTCCGTCGGTGCTCATCTTCCTTTCGCTTCTCGTATTCTCAACAAGGTTCAAGCTTCACGGCGAGCTTGCCGACAAGGTGCACGAATACATTGTTGAAAAGAGAAGCGGAGAAAAAGAATAAAATGCAGGTGTGATGAAATGAAGGATTATTTCAGCAGAATTATCAGCGGCAGCAAGCTCTGGGAAAAGATATACTGGGGCATTATAAGAAGCATACAGCTCGGCTCAATCATATATTTCCTCATCAAGGGAAACGGACAGTTTGCGCTTCAGGCTGCGGGAAATCTCGTGGGTATGTTTTCCTGGGAAATAATGCTTGCGTTCCCGAAGAAATCAGCGCTCAGAAACGCGCCGTCATATATGAACGACGTGCTTATAATCGGATTCTTTGCGGCGTCGTTCGGGGGAGTTACGATGGATTTCTACTATTCAATTCCCGGCTATGATTCGATTATGCACATACTGGGCGGCGGCGCCTTCGTATGGCTTGGCTACGAGTACTGCACGCTGATTCAGATAAAAGAAAAAAAGCAGTGCCCCGTGGGCATAATCCTGCTTTGCGCTCTCGGCTTTTCGATGATTATTTCAAATGCGTGGGAGCTCTTTGAATTTACGTTTGACCAGTATTTCGGCGGCGACTCTCAGCACTGGTCGCTCGAGCTTGCTCAGCAGGCTGAAAGCGGCGTTGAGTTCGGAATATTCGACCCGCACGACCCAATGCGCTTTGCCGTAATCGACACGATGACCGATATGGTCTGCAACGTAGTCGGCGCGGCAGTAATCTACATAGCGCTGAAGATTTACCCCTACCGCCACAGGGGCGAAAAGGATATAAACAAACAGTTTGAAACAGTAAAAAAGGACTGACAATGTCAGTCCTTTTTACTTAAATTTTATTAAAGGTACCGGATGTACCGGATGAATATAGTAATTTATATACCAAAAAAATATTTACAAAAACTCTGAAAACATCCGGTACATCCGGAACCGATAAAAAAAGAGAGGCGTCCGCCTCTCTTTTTTAGTCTATTTCAACTGAAATTTTTGCATCGTTTCGCGTTGCTGCTGCTCGCATTACAACTCTGATGGCCTTGGCAATTCTGCCCTGCTTGCCGATTACTCTGCCCATATCCTCTTCTGCGACATGGAGATGATAAACGGTTACGCCCTCTTCGTTAGGTTCGCTAACCTCAACGGAAACCTTGTCGGGCTGTTCAACCAAGCCCTTGGTAATTGAAATCAACAAATCCTTCAAAGATAACACCTCCCGTTGATTGTACGTTTTTCAATCAATTAAAGGATGCCTTCTTTTTTAAGGATGCTCTTAACTGTGTCTGTGGGCTGTGCGCCGTTTGCAATCCACTTCTTAGCCTTCTCTGCATCAATCTTGATTTCTGCAGGGTCAACCATTGTGTTATAAGTGCCGATTTCCTCGATGAAACGACCGTCACGGGGATATCTTGAATCTGCTACTACTACACGGTAGAAGGGTGCCTTCTTTGCGCCCATACGACGAAGTCTGATTTTTACTGCCATTTTGTTTACCTCCAAATATGTTAAATAAATTATTTTTTAAAATCCGAATGGATTATTATTACCGCCCATATTGCCCATCATTTTCTGAGCCATTTCGGGATTTGCCTGCATCATTCGGCGCATTTTCTTGCTCATCTTGGGTGCGCCCTTGCCGCCGCCGAACTGCTTCATCATCTTCTGCATCTGCTTGAACTGGGAAAGAAGTCGGTTTACGTCCTCAACTTCCATACCGCAGCCCTTTGCAATTCTGCGCTTTCTTGAGGGATTGATGATATTGGGGTGCGCCCTCTCCTCAAGAGTCATTGAATATATGATTGACCTGAAACGCTTGAAGGCGTCCTCGTCAATATCCTCGTCCTTAATCTTGCCGCCGAGCCCGGGGATGAGCTTTATGGTGTCCTTAAGGCTTCCCATACGCTCAATCTGGTCAAACTGGTCGAGCAGGTCGTTAAGGTCGAATTTGTTTTTCGCGAGCTTCTTTTCAAGCTCTGCCGCCTTCTTTTCGTCGAGCGACATCTCCGCCCTCTCGATGAACGAAAGCACGTCGCCCATTCCGAGGATACGCGACGCCATTCGCGCGGGGTGGAAGGTTTCGAGATTGTCGAGCTTTTCGCCCGTACCGATAAACTTTATCGGCTTGCCGGTTACCGCTCTTACCGAAAGAGCCGCACCGCCTCGGGTGTCGCCGTCGAGCTTGGTGAGGATAACGCCGTCGATGCCGAGCGTTTCGTTGAAGCTCTTTGCAACGTTGACCGCGTCCTGACCTGTCATCGCGTCGATTACGAGAAGTATCTCGTGGGGATGAACCGTCTGGCGGATGTTTGTGAGCTCCTGCATCAGCTCCTCGTCAACGTGAAGTCGACCTGCCGTATCGAGGAAGACGTAGTCGTTGCCGTGGTCCTTTGCAAACTTTATAGCCTCTTCGGCGATGTGAACGGGGTTTTCGGTCCCCATTTCAAACACGGGAACGCCGACCTGTTCGCCGACAACCTGTAACTGCTTGATAGCTGCCGGACGGTAAACGTCGCAGGCAACGAGCAGAGG
Organism: uncultured Eubacterium sp.; assembly: GCA_905234495.1. Classification (GTDB taxonomy): domain Bacteria; phylum Bacillota; class Clostridia; order Oscillospirales; family Acutalibacteraceae; genus Eubacterium_R. Next base: position 67,141 of record CAJOHE010000009.1, read on the forward strand.
TCTGTGACCTTCTTTTTTTAGCTTAAGAGCAAGCTTTGCCGAGTGGGTTGTTTTACCGCTACCCTGAAGACCGCACATCATAACTATGGTCGGCGGGTGGTTTGCGATTGCAAGCCTTGCCTCGTTGCCGCCCATAAGCTCTGTGAGCTCTTCGTTTACTATCTTGATAACCATCTGACCGGGGGTCAGCGATTCCATAACGTCGGCGCCGATTGCACGCTCGGTCACCTTAGCGGTAAATTCCTTTGAAACCTTATAGTTTACATCAGCCTCCAAAAGTGCAAGGCGAACCTCGCGCATTGCCTCTTTTACGTCGGCTTCGGTAAGCCTACCCTTGGCACGCAGTTTTTTGAACGAATTTTCAAGACGTTCGCTTAAGCCTTCAAATGCCAAGAAATCAACTCCTAATTATTCTTCTTTTAAGAAAGAGCACAGCGTTTTTATTCTTGCAACGCTGTCGTTTATCTCCATTGAAAGGGAATGGTTGAGGTTGTAGTCGTTGATAATCTCAACGCATCTCTCAATCTCCTCAACGCCCTTTTTCATCTCGTTGAAACGCTTTGCAAGACCGAGCCTTTCCTCCATATCGAAAAGCTGAGCCTCGGCGCGTTTAATTGAGTCGCGCACACCCTGACGGGTTATGCCCTCGTTTTCGGCAATCTCGGAAAGCGAGAGGTCTTCCTCGTAGTAATAGATAAGGAAATCGTGCTGCTTTTTGGTCAGCATTTCGCCGTAAAAATCAAGCAAGAACGGAATTTGCAAATCCTTTGCCACGATATCCTCTCCTTTCAGATAATTGCGTTTTGATGTAAAGTATTTTTTCTTTACAGCATGGGTTATTATACTAAAATAATCGGGTGATGTCAAGGAATTTTTTAATAATATTTTTAATTAAATTTTCGCAAAAAGTATTGACACAATTTGTTGTGTAAAGAAAAAGCCTTTACACAATAGAAAGGCAGTAAATTAATGCGGAATTCGGAATGCGGAATGCGGAATTAAGGGGCGAACAAAGTTCGCCCCTACAATGAAATAATTCTGACAAATTATGAAGTTAAATAAATTCAAAATGAATTCATTTCATTGAAAAAAGAGCCTTACGGCTCTTTTTTCTTACGGATTCAGGCATACGCCGGAGCTGTTGAACTTATAGGTCTTGGTGCCGATACGGCGGGAACCGGTTGTCATACTGCCGTCGGTTCCGAGATAGTACCATTTTCCGCTGAGCTTCAGCCAGCCCGTTTTCATTACGCCCTTGCCGTCGAAATAATACCACTTGTTTGATACCTTCTGCCAGCCTGTAGCCATAGCGCCCGAGCTTGTGAGGTAATACCATTTGCCGCCCGACTTGAGCCAGCCCGTTTTCATCGAGCCGTTCTTGTCGAGATAGTACCATTTTCCGCCGATTCTCTGCCAGCCTGTCTGCATCTCGCCGAACTCATCAAAATAGTACCATTTGCCCTTATCCTTTACCCATCCGGTTGCGGCAATACCGTTTTCAATGTAGTACCAGATGCCAAACTCACAATACCAGTGATTTCCCTTAACAATCGTTACGGGAATATCGACCGAAGCACCGAGGAAGAGAACGCTGAACGCGTGATTGCCCACACCCCACGGTTCCTCGTCGGGGAAGATATTGTCTATCGCAAGCTCGTTTCCGTCAGCGTCCGCAAAGAAAACATAGGGGAAGCTTACCGTTTCGCCCGTTTCCTCGTCGATGTACTCAAAATTCTCAAAGACTGCGTAATATGCAACCGTTGAGCCGTCCTTGAAATTGACGCTGATGTAGTCCCCTTCGCTGACTGCATAAAGAAAATCGTAGGTAAAAGCCGTGTACATTTCCCAGTTTTCGCCTAACATAAAATCGGTATATCCGTTTGTGTTTTCCCTGAAAACAGCGGGATTTTCGGTAACGTATTCAGCGCTTTCAACGGGTGTTTCGTCAACTATAACATTTACGGGGCAGTTCTTTGCACCAACCTGAACGTATACGACGTACTCGCCGCCGACCGTCCAGTGCTCCTCATACTGGCTGACCTCTTCAACAACGTACCACTCGGGTGAGTCGCCCTCCTCGTCGAAGAAATCAAAAACGATTTCAGTCCATCCGTCGGGCTCTTTAACCTCAAGCTTCCGGGCTACATATTCTTTCGAGCTTCCGTCGGTATAATTAACCGTTATGGAGCTTCCCTCGATGAGAAGCGCGGATTCAGGCTCGTAAAGATAAAAGTCATCGTCTTCTTCATCATCAACAATAAATCTTCCGCCCGAGTTTTCAATTACGTGAACGGCGTCCTCGCTGTAGCTTACCGAGCTGATTCGCTTAACTGCGCCGAAGGACGTTATATTAAGCGACATAACAACGGCAAATGCAAGCATAGCGCAAATCAGTTTTTTCATATATATTTACCTCCTTAATTCTTTGAAAAGAAAAACCGCCTCTTACAGTTTTATTATAAGTGAATTGACATTTGGTGTCAATAGTGTCTATTAAAGAGAGAGCAATTCGTGAATCGCCCCTACGGTTTATTCAATTCCTCCCCTGTTGCAATTATTCTTAATCAAGTGTGTCTTTCGGCGTGAAGTCAGGCGGGATATCATATCCTGCAAGACGCAGCGCATCAAGATACTGCGGATTTTGCAGGCGAAGCGAAGAACGTTTCAATTCCTCTTCGAGCTCCGCTCTTTTGTTTTTCACGCTTCGCTTACCCGTGCGTATCAGAGAAACCAAACCTATAACAAGGGAAAAGCATCCTATGGCAAACGCTATAGGATATATCCTGCCCGTAGCAGAAAGCAACAACGTTCCCACGGTAAGCGCTGCGCCGAACAGCATCATTGTTAAGCTCTCCTTTTTGTTCTTCTTCTGATAAGGGTCAATATCATCATAAACCGCGCCCTCAAGAGCGATTTCGTGAAAACGTTTGTCTATGTATGTAGCGCCGCATTTGGGACAGGTTCTGAGCGGTGAGCCGTAAATATGGGCATCTTTATCCCCGTAGTTTTTTGAACACTCCGCACCGCAGTTAGGGCAGTTTATGGTGGTGACATTCACTTTCATTGTTTTTCTCCTTGAGTTTTTTTATTATCTAAAATTATACAGCGCATATAAGAATATGCAATACGAAACGGCGAAGTGCAAGAAAAACGCAACGAAACGCAAGAAAAAAGGGCGATTCGTAAATCGCCCCTACAAGATACCTTGTAATAATATAAGTTTTGTCGCGGTTATGCGCCGTTATCGGAAGTCTCAGTCGATTTCTACTATCCAGCCCTCGGGCGCCTCGATTGTGCCCATCTGGATTCCTGTGAGTGTTTCGTAGAGCTTCTTTGTAATCGGTCCCATTTCTTCCATACCTGACGGGAAGCAGATTTCCTCGCCGTGGTCAACAATCTTGCCGACCGGTGAGATAACCGCAGCCGTGCCGCAGAGACCGCATTCAGCCATATCCTTAACCTCTTCAAGAGTAACCTCGCGGTGCTCAACGGTTAAGCCGAGATACTTCTCTGCAACAACCATAAGCGAACGGCGGGTGATTGAAGGAAGGATTGAATTTGATTTTGGCGTAACGATTTTGCCGTCCTTTGTTACGAAAAGGAAGTTTGCGCCGCCTGTTTCCTCAACCTTTGTACGGGTTGCGGGGTCAAGATACATATTCTCGTCGAAGCCCTTGTTGTGAGCGTCTACGATATTATGTAAGCTCATAGCGTAGTTGAGGCCTGCCTTGATGTGGCCGGTGCCGTGGGGGGCAGCTCTGTCCTCGTCTGAAACACGGATTGTAATCGGCTTTGCGCCGCCCTTGAAGTAGGGACCAACCGGTGTGCAGAAAAGACGGAACATATACTCTTCAGCGGGCTTTACGCCGATAACTGAGTTATAGCCGAACATAAAGGGACGGATGTAGAGAGTTGCGCCCGAGCCGTAAGGCGGAACGTATGCTGCGTTTGCCTTAACCACTGCCTTTACAGCCTCGATGAACCTGTCCTCGGGGAATACGGGCATCTCAAGTCTTTCGCAGGAATCCTTCATTCTTGCGGCGTTGAGGTCGGGACGGAAGCAAACGATTCTGCCGTCAGCCGTTGTGTATGCCTTCAAGCCCTCGAAACAGGTCTGTGCGTACTGAAGCACGCAGGCACATTCGTTCATTGTGATGTTGGCATCTTCGGTGAGAGCGCCGTCGTCCCACTTGCCGTCCTTATACATCGAAACGAATCTCTTGTCAGTCGGAATATAAGCGAAGCCGAGCTCCGACCAGTTGATGTTCTTTTTTTCCATAATCAGTCATCTCCTGTATGTAATTTAATAATTTAATCTAATAAAGTATATTATAGCACTTTATATTCATTTTGCAATATGTTTGCGAATTATTTTCGTTATAAAATATCCGTCCTGAAATGCCGCAGGCAATTCACGTTGCGAAGCAACTATTCATGACCGAAGGTCAATTCATGCCGCAGGTAATTCACAAATGATTTGCAAGCTACGCTTGCATGATTTGATTGTTGCGCAATCATTTTAATTTTGCGATGGTTACGCCGTTTTCGCCCTCGCCGTATTTACCGAGGCGGTACTCAGCAATATTCGGGTGGCGGCGCAGATAGTCGTTGACAGCCTTTCTGAGTGCGCCCGTACCCTTGCCGTGGATGATGCGAATCTCGGCAATATCCGTGAGCACGCAGCGGTCGATGAACATTCCGAGCTTCGCGATTGCCTCGTCAGCCATATCGCCCCTGAGGTCTATTTCCGTGGTAATATCCGAGTCGGCGCGCGAGGCGGGCTTTGTAATATTGCGCCTCTGCGGGGTTTTCGGTTTTTCCTTTTTGGGCTTGTCCATCAGCATAATATCCGAGAGCTTTACCCTTGATTTGAGCGCTCCCGACTGAACGAGAACCCTGTCCCCTACCTCGAGTACCTCGCCCTCGCCGATGCCCTTGATTATTACCCTGTCGCCTGCAACGGGCTCGCGGGGTAGCTTGTAGTCGTAGTCCCAGTTTTCGGCAAGCTCCTGCGGATTGACAATGTCGTCAATCTCGCCGAGGCGGTTTCTGACGGTGCGCTTTGCTTTTTTTGCAAGCTCAGCGGCGCCCGTGCTCTCCTGCTCTTTTTTGAGGCGTTCAAGCTCCGTCAGGAATTCCTGCGACTTGCGCTTAGCGGCGTCAACAAGCTTTTCCGCCTCCTTCTTTGCGCGGTCGATTTCGCGCTCTTTAAGCGTTTCAATCCTGTCCTTTTCAGCCTTCGCCTTACGCTCGGTTTCTTTTGCCCTCTCGGTCATCTCAGCCGCGCGCTGCTTTTCGTTTTCAAGCTCCTTGCGTGTGAGTTCAAGCGATTCGAGCACAGCCTCAAACGAGCGGCTCTCGTTGCCTATGAGCCCCTTTGCGCTGTCTATAACCTCTTTGGGCATACCGAGATGCTCGGATATCGCAAAGGCGTTTGAACGTCCCGGAACGCCGATGAGAAGGCGGTACGTGGGCTTGAGCGTTTCAACGTCAAATTCACAGCTGCCGTTGACCACGCCCTGAGTTTCAAGCGCGTAGGCTTTGAGTTCGGCATAGTGCGTTGTCGAAACGACCTTTGCGCCCTTTTTGCGAAGCTCCTCAATGATTGACACGGCGAGCGCCGCGCCCTCGACGGGGTCGGTACCCGCGCCGAGCTCGTCTATGAGAACGAGGCTCTTTGAGTCAGCCTTATTGATTATATCGATGACGTTTACCATATGTGATGAAAACGTCGAAAGTGACTGCTCAATGCTCTGTTCGTCGCCGATGTCGACAAGAATCTTATCAAACACCGCGATTTTTGAGCCGTCCGAAACGGGAATGAGAAGTCCGCACATTGTCATCGCCGTGAGAAGTCCGAGGGTTTTGAGCGTTACGGTTTTGCCTCCCGTGTTCGGTCCCGTGATGACGAGGGTGTCGTACTCGCTGCCGAGCGAGATATTTATAGGCACGACCTTCTTTTTATCAATCAGCGGATGGCGGGCCTTTTTGAGCTCGATTATTCCGTCGGTATTAAGTATGGGCTTCGAGGCTTTCATTTTGTACGCAAGGTGGGCTTTTGCAAAAATCAGGTTGAGCATTACGGCGCTCTCAAACGAGTGCTTTATGCTCTCGGCAAAATCGCCCGCCTCGGCTGAAAGCTCAAAGAGAATGCGCATAATCTCGTCGCGTTCCCTGCCCTGAAGCACCTTTATATCGTTGTTTGCGTCAACAACCGACGCGGGCTCAATAAAGACCGTTGCGCCCGTTGAAGACGTATCGTGAACGAGTCCCGGCACGTTTGCCCTGCACTCAGCCTTTACGGGAACGACGAAGCGCCCGTTTCGCTGGGTGACAATCGCTTCCTGCAGATACTGCCTGTAGTGCTCGGAATGAATCATCGAATCGAGCTTATCCCTGATTGAGCTTTCCTTTGAATTGATTTTCCGTCTGATGTCTGAAAGCTCGGAGGACGCTTTATCGGCAATCTCCTCGGGGCTTACGATGCAGGCAAAAATCTTGCTTTCAAGATATTTGTTTACCGTAATTCCCTCAAAGAAAAAGTCGAGCGAGCTCTTTACGCCCGAACAGTGGGAATACCACTCGCCGAGGGTGCGAAACGCCCTGAGGGTAAAGCCTATCTCAAGCAGCTCGCCGGGATTAAGCGAACCGCCTGCCGCCGCTCTGTGAAGCGGATTATTCACATTTTTGAGACCTGAAAACGAGGGCGCTCCGAAGCGCGCGAGAAACGAGAAGGCGTCCTCGGTCTGAGTGAGAAGCCTTTCGACCTCGTTCGGGTCGCTCTCGGGTTTGAGCGCGAGGGCAAGCTCCTTTGAGTCGGGGATTGCGCACTCCTCTGCAAGCCTGTCAAGTATCAGGTCAAGCTCAAGCGTTTTGTAGTTTTTTTCCATCAGTCAAGTCCTTTATAAAAAGCAAGGGTGGGCAGATTTTTCTGTATTCGCGATAAAAGATATTTTTCGCTCACGCTTTGCAGGATGTCAAGATTTTCCTCGCTGAGCGTATAGGAAAAGATTTTCTTCGGCTCAGTCAGGCAGATATAGCGGATTGCGGTAATCACGCTTTTCGGAACAGGTATAGCCCCTGCCGCGCCGTGCTCTTCGCAGTATATCACGCCCTCGAGCGCATCAAAATACATCGTGTCGGTTTCATATGTACCGCAGGTGTGGCATGCCAAGATGTCGGGCATATAGCCCGAAAGGGAAAGCACACGAAACTCCACGGCGGATTTGATAATCCTCAAATCCTTATTGCTGCTGCATAGCAGATGCAGGGCGTTTAGGATTACCGAAAGCATTTCCTCCGCGGGCTGTTCCTCGCTTGCAAGCTCATAGGCAAGCTGGGCAAAATACTGAGCGAGGGCAAGCTTTTTGATGTCCTTCCTCAAATCGAAAAAGACCTCAATCGGCGAGGCGTTGTCGATAACGTTTGCCTCCCTGCCGCGGTAGATTGAAAAGTCGGCATATGCGAAAAGCGAGGTTGAAGAGCTTATGCGGTTTTTCATCTGCTTTGCACCTCTTGCAAAGGCGCGGACGATACCGGAATCAGCAGTAAGAAGAGTAACCAAACGGTCACTCTCCCCTATCGTCTGTTCTCTTATAACCAAGCCTTTCATCGAAGTATTCATTATACTCTGCCTTTTCGTTTTTGTAGTTGATGTAGTTGAGATAGTCGTCTATCTTACCGGAATTTTCAAATTCCTCCCAAAGCTTGTCAAACATACAAACACCCCTGTATTATTTTTAGAAGTATTCGTACGCTTAATTATTCCAAATTAATCCAGACCGAAATTATGGATTAAGCCCTCTCGGTTTCGCCAGTCCTCCTTGACCTTAACCCAGCACTGCAGATTGACTTTTATCTGGAAGAAGTTTTCCAAATCCTGCCTTGCGTAGGTTGAAACCTTTTTGAGCATGGCGCCCTTTTTGCCGATAACCATACCCTTGTGGCTCTCTCTTTCGCAGTAGATTGTAGCCTCGATGTCGAGGATATCCTTGTCCTCGCGCTCGCGCATTTTCTCAACCGCTACGGCGATTCCGTGGGGTATTTCCTTATCCATAAGACGAAGGATTTTTTCTCTGATTATTTCGGCGGCAAGCACTCTTTCGGGCTGGTCGGTCAGCGTGTCGTCGGGGAAAAAATGGGGCGATTCAAACGCGAGCGCCTTTAGCTCGTCGAGAAGCTCGTCAACGTGGTCGCCCTCGCTTGCGCTGACGGGAACCACCGCCGTGAAATCGTAGAGCGAGCTGAGGTAAACTATCCTTTTGAGAAGCTCCTCCTTGTCGCTTATCATATCGATTTTATTAATCGCCAGAATTACGGGAAGCCTGTTTTTCTCAAACATCCTGAGAAGCTCCTGCTCCTGCTCGTTGAGCTCGCCCCGGGGTTCAACCAGAAACAGGCACGCGTCAACTCCGCCGACGGTATCCCCGACCGCCTCGTTCATCTTTTCGCCGAGCTTATTGTGCGGTCTGTGAAATCCGGGGGTGTCGGTGAACACGAGCTGCGTTTCATCCTCGGTGAGAACGCCCATAATCCTTGTTCTCGTGGTCTGGGGCTTTGACGAAACTATGGCAATTTTCTGACCGAGCATTCTGTTCATAAGCGAGGACTTGCCGACGTTGGGCTTTCCTACTATTGCGATAAATGCGGTTTTTGTCATTATTCGTCTCCCATATAATAGCTGTTATCCCTCTTGAGTCCGAGATGGGTCAGCACCGTTTCTTCCTTTTCTCTCATATGCACCTCTTCAATGCCGCCCTGCTCGTGGTCGTAGCCGAGAAGATGAAGCATTGAATGAACGGTAAGAAAGCCGATTTCCCTCTTGATTGAGTGGTTGTAAAGCTCAGCCTGCTCGAAAGCCTTTTCCGCGGAAATAACGATGTCGCCGAGAAGCTTTGCGCCTGTGTCGTGGTTTACGTCGTACACGCCGTCCTCGCCGAGCGGGAACGAAAGCACGTCGGTTTCCTTGTCGATATTCCTGTGTTCGCGGTTGAGCTCCCTTATGCGGGCGTTGTCAACGAAGGTAACGCTCACCTCTGCGGGAAGCTCGAAATTTTCCTCTTCAAGTACGGCATGGCAGCAGCGCCTGATGAGAAGCCTTATTCCCGTGGGAATTTTTACGGTTTTCTGGTCGTTTGAAATTATAACCTTAACGCTTTCCATTATTTGCTCTTTCCCTCCTCATATCGCTGATATGCGTTTACGATATCCTGAACAAGCTTATGGCGGACAACGTCCTTCTGATTGAAGCTGCACATCTCGATATCGTCAACGTCTCTGAGAATTCGCATTACTCTTTTAAGTCCCGATTTCTTGCCGTCGGGAAGGTCTATCTGGGTTATGTCGCCCGTTACGACCATCTTTGAATTGAAGCCGAGACGGGTTAAAAACATTTTCATCTGCTCGGGGGTCGTGTTCTGCGCCTCGTCGAGAATGATGAAACTGTCGTCAAGAGTACGGCCTCTCATATAAGCAAGGGGCGCAACCTCAATCATTCCCCTCTCCTGACAGCGCTGGAAATTTTCCGCGCCGAGCATATCAAAGAGCGCGTCGTAAAGCGGTCTGAGATAGGGGTCGACCTTGCTCTGAAGGTCGCCGGGAAGGAAGCCGAGCTTTTCGCCCGCCTCAACTGCGGGACGCGTGAGGATAATCCTGCTGACCTGCTTTGCCCTGAACGCCGTAACCGCCATGGCGACCGCAAGATAGGTTTTACCCGTACCCGCGGGGCCTACGCCGAAGGTGATGGTGTTGTTTCTGATTGCCTCACAGTATCTCTTCTGTCCGAGGGTCTTGGGCTTTACGGGCTTTCCCTTTGAGGTGATGCAGATTGTGTCTGACGACATTGCGTTGAGCTTGTCCTCGTTATCCTCGTTTACAAGGGAAATTGCGTAGCGGATGTTCTGGCTTGTGAGCGCCTCGCCCTTGCCGATTAAAATCAGAAGCGAGTTGAGCACTCTTGCCGCCTTTGATACGCTTTCCTCTTCGCCCACAACCTTGAGGTCGGTTCCTCTTGAGATTATGGAAACGCCGTATTCCTGTTCTATTATCTTTACGTTTTCATCGAAGCTTCCGAAAAGGCTTACCGCCTGATCGAGCGCGTCAAATTCAATTATTCTTTCAGTCATTTTTCCTCTCAACTTTTATCTTTTCAATTCTTCTTTCGTCAACTTCCATAACGGTGAAAACAAGATTTTCGTATTCGGCAACCTCGGGGGTTTCGCTGTCGCCCGTGGGCAGGAAACCGAGAAGGCTTATAACAAAGCCTGCAAGGGTGTCGTAGTCACCCTCGGGGAAGGTTACGCCGAGTATCTCCTCCGCCTCGTCAATGTTTTTTACGCCGTCGAAAATATATGTGTTGTCGTCAATTCTTGTCACGCCGTCGTTTTCATTTACGTCGTATTCATCGCGGATATTGCCGACGATGCTTTCAAGCAAATCCTCCATCGTGACAAGTCCCGCCGTTCCGCCGTACTCGTCAACAACGATTGCAAGAAGAATTCTCGTCTCGGTCATTCTTGCGAAAAGCTTTCCGCACGGAAGCGTTTCGGGAACGAAAAGAGGCGTGCGAAGGAAGTCGGAAATCTTGTCGTCCGCCGAAATCTTTTCGCCGACAAATTTGAGCAAATCCTTCACGTATATTATTCCCTGAATATTGTCAAGGTCGTCCTTGTAAACGGGAATACGCGACCTGCCGTCCTCAAGCGCAAGCCTGACAACGCTTTCAAGTCCGTCGCCGATTTCAACCGCGTCGATATCCGTTCTGTGAGTCATAATATCCCCTGCGTTCAAATCGTCGAACTCGAAGATATTATAAATCATATCCCTCTGATTCTTTTCAAGCTCGCCGACGTTTTCGTCCTCCTCAACGAGCTGTTTGATTTCTTCCTCTGTTGAATTTCCTTTTTTGAAAAAGCGTAATCGTCCGCTGCCCATTTAGGCATATCCCTCCAAATTAAAAATAATTATAAATATTATATAATAAAAGCTTTTATTTGTAAAGTGGGTTAATATATGGTATAATCTCTGCGGTGATAAAATGATTGAATTATTGAGCGAAAACAAAAGCGTGTGGGAAGCTCTCGCCGAAAGCGAAAAGCCCATAGCCGTCTACGGTATGGGAAACGCAGCCGAGAGAATTATCGCAACGCTTAACGACTACGGCGCGAAGGTGAGCGAGATTTTCGCAAGCGACGAGTTTGTGAGAGGCCATTCCTTCCTCGGCTACAAGGTGCTGAAATACAGCGAGGTCTGTGAGAAATACGACGATTTCAATGTGGTTCTCGGCTTTGCAACCCACCTTGACGGCGTGCTTGAAAACATTATAAGGATTAACGGCGAGCACCGCGTTTATGCTCCCGACGTTCCCGTTGCGGGCGGCGGTCTTTTCACATATGATTATGTTAAGGAAAACGAGAGCGAGTTTGATTTTGTTTACAGTCACCTTGCAGACGAAAAAAGCAGGCAGACATACATTGACATTATCAATTTCAAGATAAGCGGAAAGGTTGAGTATCTGCTGAAAAATTACGAGGACAAAAACGTGATTTACAGGGATATTCTGAAGCTCGGCGATTATGAAGTGATTGCCGACCTCGGCGCATACGACGGCGATACCGTCAGGGAATTTACGGCGTTTACGGGCGGAAGGTACGGGCACATCTACGCACTTGAGCCCGACGCTAAAAACTTCCGCAAGCTCACGAAAAACACCGATGGTATGAAAAACATAACGCTTTACAATATGGGCGCGTGGTCAAAGAAGGACACGCTGATATTTTCCGATAGAGCAGGCAGGAACTCAAAGCTCTCATCAAGCGGAACAGCCGTTGAGGTCTGCGATATCGACTCGCTGATTGACGGTGAAATCACGCTTCTTAAAATGGATATTGAGGGCGCGGAGCTCAGGGCGCTTGAGGGCGCGGAAAAGACGGTAAAAAAATACAAGCCGAAGCTCTATATCTGCGCATACCACAGAAACGAGGATTTGTTTACCCTCGGCAGAAAGATACTTGAGCTCGGGGATTACAGGCTCTATTTCCGCCAGACAAAATACATCCCTGCGTGGGAATGTAACTTCTATGCGGTTTAAAAACAGGCATAAAAAAAGACCGACTTTAGGGCGTTGAACATAGGGATTTGACAGCCTCAAAAAGCATCTTTTTGCGTAATACTGCGTTAAAAATGCTCGGAAGACATAAAGTATTCCTGCGCTTTTTGCCTTGTCTTACACAAAAATCTTAATTTTTGAGGTGCAAAGCAATTTTGAAATAGAAATTTTTCGTTAGAACAATGAATAAAAAGGGATTAAGGCTGACGCCTTAATCCCTTTTTTGAAGCCATCCCTGTGTTCAATGCCCTTTCGTCGGTCTTTTTATTTATTGATTAATAATTGTACTGATACGGGAACGCATAGATGTCGTACGATGCGATATCTGCTGCCTTGATGTCGTCAGCCCAGGAATTAATCTCGAAGCCAATCTTTTCGCCCGGCTGTACGGTTGAAGAAATTGTTGTGAATTCCTGACAGATGAGAGCGCCTGCTGCGTCGTAGCAGTTGATTACTACATAGATGTAATCCTGTGCCTCGGAATCGGTGTTCTCTACACGGCCTGTTACGATGAAGCCTGAATAGGTGTCGTCCTTGATTGCTTCCTCAGTGATGGGATAACGTGTGCAGGGATTCTTTGCCTCTTCAACCTGAACGTGAGGAACTGCCTTGAGAGCTGTGCCAACCGTTCCGTCGAATGTGGTTTCCTCATAGTAGTAAGCGGTTTCGCCCGGCTCAATAATCTGAGGATATACTCTTACGTATGAGAGTGACTGAACAAGGGTGCCTGAACTTGCGTCCTCGATATCAACTGTTGCAGATTCGAGATAGAGGTTCTTGCTGCCGGTGTTCTTTACGGGAACAGCTACTCTTACATAATGGTAGTCATACTCTGTTGCCCAAGAGATAGCAGTGCCTTCGCCAACCTCATAGTCAGAGTTGCCGTTGTCGCCGCCCTGTGCCTCAGTTTCGCCGCCGTCAACTACTGCTGCAGTTGTTGTCTCATCGTCTCCGCCGCCTTTACTGCCGACAGCAAAAGCAAAGAAAAGAGCGAGTGCGAGAACTAATAACAGTACTCTTTTACTTGTTTTCATTGGATTTTCCTCCTAATAAAAAATTAATTATTAATCCAGCCAGAATAACCGCGATAATTTCACATGCCAAATCGATAATATCAAAAACGCCGAAGATGAGTTCAAACTTCTGCAGCACTTCGATTATCACCGAAAAGAGGGATGAAATAATCACCGAAATCAATAGCTGCCTTTTACAACCGTTGAAAATCAGCATTATACAGCTTTCAAGCGAAAACGCCCAGAGAAAATCGCAGAGGTAGTTTCGCAGGAAACCCGTTAAATGATAGTTTTCCTCAGTTCTCTGAATTGTCAGGTCAATGCCCGGAAAAAGCCTTTCAAACAGGATGTGAGGATAGGTGTCCGGGGCAAGCGCAATATAGATATACGTTCCGAGAAGAATCGGAATAACTATAAACGCGGCGTAGACCGTAAATTCTTTAAGTTTACTTTTGCCTTTATTTTTCATATCAGAACCTAAAGACCTTTTTTATATCATAACTTAAATAGTAAATAAAGTCAATGTATACAATTCATTGTAAAACTATTGTAACATTATTCAGCGTCGCCGTTTTCGGCTGCCGCGCGCTTTTCAATGAGCTCGTCGAGCATCTTCTTATGCTCGTCGTCTGTCATCGCATACTTCTTCATCGGAAGCGCCGAAAGCACCATACCGATTGCAACGGGGATAGAGATGAGGAAGAACATTGCAGCCGCATATTTGCCGCCGTCAATCTCGTAGAAATGCTCGCCGTTTGCAAGACGGAAGTTGATGTTGTCGAGGTTCTCGCCCGAGAACTTAACAACCGCGTAAACAACGCCCTGAATGAGAGCCGCGATACCGCCCGAAAGCTTTGTGAGGAAGGACTGTCCCGAGAAGAATACGCCGTCCGGACGGTAGCCGTTGTGGTATTCCTCATAGTCAACGCAGTCGGCAATCATAATTGACTGCATAACGTTGATGCCGCCCATTGAAGCCGATGCAAGACCGATGCAAACAGCCGTTACCGCAACCCAAAGCCAGCTGAGCATATTGCCGCCCGAAACGATGTACGCAACAAAGATGAGAGCGTACGGAACGGCGCCTGCTATGGAATAGAAATTGTAAATCTTTCTGTTTTCGTACTTTCTTACAAACGCGGGTGTGAGCGCCATAGCCGCAAACTGCGGAATGAATACTGCAAGACCTATAAGACCTATCTTGAAAAGTCTCTGACCGCCGTCAAGATTGCCGATGTTTTCAAACGCGTTGTCCGTGTAGTAGTAAAGCATAAGAGGCATTGCAAGAATCATGAGAAGCTGAAGCGGGCTTCTGATTACGCCTGAGATAAGAATCTGGCGGAAAGGAAGGCACTTCCACATAATCTTGAAGTTTTCAACGATTCCCCTCTTGTCCTCTGCGTCGCCGGGAACTCTTTCCCTTGTAACAAGACCTGCAACCTCAAAGAGGATTGAAGCAACAACGGTAATGATTACAACCGTTGCAATCCATGCAGCCCTTGCGGTGTCGTTGTTTGCCATCTGCTGGGTGTACTCTGCACCGTTTACAACAGTACCGATTTTCTCGGCATATCTGCCTTCAAACATTCCCTTGAGGAAGCCGGGGATGAAGCTTACAACAGTACCGATACCGCCGATACCTGCAGCCATACGCGCAAGACCGATAATCTTTGCGCGGTCGTCCTGGTCCTCGGTCATAAGGGACGTGATGCCCCAGAGAGGAATATCGCAGACTGTGAAAAGCATACCCCATACGATGTACGAAATTGCAGCCCACGCCACGATGAGAACCTTGCTTGCGCCGGGACTTGTGTAAATTCCGTTTACAAAGCAAAGGATTGTCATTACACCGATGATTGCGGGGAAGAAGATAAGATAAGGCCTGCACTTACCCCATTTTGTGTGGGTTCTGTCAACGATTGTTCCCATCATCGGGTCGTTGATAGCGTCCCATATTCTTGCCGCGAATATGATTACGCTTACCGCGATTGCAGGAATATAAAGCACCGTACCGAGATACACGCTTACAAGACCTGCGGCAATAACCTGATAAATCATATTCTGACCGAACATACCGATAAGGTAGCCGATAAGTTCGCCCCTGCCATAGGTTTTCTTTTGTAATTCGCCCATAAGTTTTCTCCTTAAACATTTTGATACTATTATACTACCAAATAATAAGACAAATTACAAGTATTTAGTTAAAAAAAGCGGACACCGTCTGTCACGTGTTCTAAAGGACAGACGGTAATATAATATGTATAGGTGTAGTCGTAACGGCTACACCTTTTTGTTATGCTGTTTTTAATAATTGCGGATTCGCCTGTATTTCCGCCATTATCTTTTTGATTTCCTTTTCGCTCGGAATATCAATGATGCCAACTGCCGTGAAATGAACCTTCACGGGAACGTGATACTTGCCGTCAATTTTCACTTTGTGAAACACCTCAATCTTTGAAATGAGAGTATTAACCGTCTTTTCATCAAGCTGTTCAATTTCAGTATAATTACGGATAACCTTCAAAAAGGATTTAACATCAACGGCAGTTTGCACTGCTTTTGCAAGAGCTTCTTTGTCGGCTTCAATCTGCTTTCCAAGCTTTTCCTGCTCTGCTTCGTAATTAGTCGCCATCATTGTGTATCTCGCGTCAGGCAAATTACCGAGGACGTGATCCTCATACACCTTCATAATCAATTGGTTAAGTTCTTGTATGCGCTTTTCAGAATGCTCAATTCGCAGCTTTGTCAGCTTAATATTTGTCAGCATTTCCTCATTGTGCTTCTTGGCATACATATAGAGGAAAACCGGCTCATACTCTGTAACATACTTCACAACCTCTTTGACGGCTCTAGTTACAATCTCATTAACCGCCGTTTCACGGATGTGATGAATAGAGCATTTGCCTTTGTTTTCCTTGTATTCGGAGCAACGGAAGAATACATTTTTGTCTGGTATGGATTTTGCAGCACAGAAATACATCTTTGCACCACAGTCGCCGCAGAACATTTTACTTGTGTAAATACTTGTTCTGCCTGTTGAAGTGTGTCGGCGGCGATGGCTACGTATTTCCTGTACTCTGTTGTAAGTTTCCATATCAATAATTGCCTCCTGAGTGTCAGGAATAATCTGCCAATCCTCTTTGGGATTGTAAACACGGTCA
>CAJOHE010000009.1:83426-85146 GCA_905234495.1 uncultured Eubacterium sp.
GCCTGTGTATTGGATGTTTTCCAATATACCTCTGACAGTTGTTGCCCACCAGCGACAGGGTGGCACATTCAAGTTGTTCCTTGTTTTCTCGCCTTTTGACAGCCAGTAAGCAGTAGGATTGAGTATTCCTTCTCGTTCAAGTTGTGAAGCAATTTTACCAATACCCAGTCCTTGCAGGCATAAATCAAATATGTGGCGAACGACTTTAGCAGCTTCCTCGTCAATAATCCATTGTTCACGGTTATCTGGTGATTTCATATATCCGTAGGGAACAGCAGAAGAAACACGCTTACCTTCTGACGCTTTAATCTTCCAAACCTCGTGTATCTTTTTGCTTGTTTCAGCGGCGTGCCATTCATTGAAGATGTTGTAAAAGGGCATCATTTCCATACCTGTTCCCTTAATGGTGTCAACATTTTCTTTGATAGCAATAAACTGAACGCCGAGCGAAGGATACTTCACTTCAAGGTAATTGCCGGCTTCAATATAGTTACGGGCAAAACGGGATAGGTCTTTTACAATAACCGTACCGATTTCGCCTTTCTCTATCATTGCTTCCATACGCTGAAAGTCAGGGCGGTTGAAATCCGTTCCCGTATAACCGTCATCAGCAAAGAACATGATGTTCGTTATGCCGTTAGAATCGGCATATTCCTGTAATATTTTTCTTTGATTTGATATGGAGTTACTCTCCATATCAATGCCGTCATCCTGAGAAAGACGGCAGTATAATGCAGTGATTTTGTTTGTATTCTCGGTTCTTAGCATTTTAACTCCTTTCTGTGCACCGAGAGTAGCATAAAGGGTGTAAGAGATGTATTTCTCACACCCCAATTATACTCCTCCCTGTACACTTTTTTCAATTATGCCGATTCCAAAATCAGTTTCTTCAATTGTGTCAGCAGCGATTCCTTGCCTTCAAGCGAGAAGTCGGCGCTGACATCGTAAACGGTGTTGTTTTCCTCAATGGAAAACGTAATCTGCTGAGGTGCTTCAACAGCAGAAAGCTTGTTGTTAATCTCTGCCATATCATCGTGCCCCCCAATCCTGTTCGCGATGTCGCTTTAGATAGCGGTTGTAATGCTCAAGGGCTTTGATAATAAAGTCCTCGGTTTGCTTTGCGTTGTATTTCTTCGGTACATAGGAACGGATACGCTCGGAGGATAGTTTTATCGTTTCACGCTGATTAGGCTTTTCCTGTGACATTAAGTCCTCGATATATGTCATCGTCAGCCTACCTTCACGCATAGCCTTGTGCATGTGAAATGCCTGTGAGTATGACGGCGTGCAGTTATCCCGTTCAAAGATGTCAAGGAGTGCATACTGCACGTTGTCATCAAGATACGAAAGCTCAACACCTACCGAAAATGCAATCTTGCCCTCATCCATAAGGTCAAGCAGTTCGGGTATGAGATAAGTTAGACGGATATATCGCTGAACTTGATTTCGGCTTTCGCCGCTTTCCTGAGCGATATATTCATCTGTTCTCAACTTCGTCCCAAGTTGAGACGAAGTGCCCTGATGACGTAAAGCGTCATATTTAAGCTTGTAAGCAAACGCCTTCTCACTCGGCAGGATATGCTCACGGTGCAGGTTGCTGTCCACAAGCATAATTGCTGCTTCATCTCTGTTTACGGCATAAATAAAGGCAGGAACTTCAGTAAGTCCTGCCTTCTGCGCCGCACGGAAGCGGCGGTGTCCCGATATGATTTCATATTCA
>CAJOHE010000010.1 GCA_905234495.1 uncultured Eubacterium sp.
CACAACATCGCCGAAAAAATAAAGAAAATCGTTTTCGTATCCGTTATGATGCACTCCAAGCATAAGAACACTGTGACAGATTATCATACTCACGATTGCAAGCGCTTTGAGCAAATCAAGATTGTAAAGACGCGATGTGTTTATTTCTTCTTTTTTCAGCCAAGAAAGCATATTTTTATCTTTTTTATCATTTACTGTTATCATTCTCTATCTCCGCAAATACCGATTTGTCGGATTCATTATATCACATCAACTGTAAAAAGTACATAATTGTCGATATAGTCACGCTTTTAACGCCGAAAACGGCGATAGGCGGGTAATACCCTTCCTTTTTCATAAGTGAGTCCCGAAAGTCTTTAAAACACTGACTAAAAAACGCCTAAAAGCGTTACTATATATGAACACAGACAAAGAACAACTGCACCCGAACTCAAAAATGTGATTTATGATAATCTTGAAAATGTAACTGAACTGGTTCGTAATTTAATAAATAGATATCATTTTTATTTTTTTATTGCAAAAATTTAAAATTTGTTATATTATTAATTTAGTAACTGTATGGAGGAATACTTATGAAAACAAGGAGTAAAAAGGTCTTATCGCTTATACTTTCAGTAATGCTCATTATCAGCACGATGCCGATAATGGCGTTTGCCGAAGGTGAAAGCGGAACAGGCGATTATTATCAAAAAATCACATCAACCTCGCAGATGGTCAGCGGGGCTAAGTATCTCATTGTCTGCGAAGGGGAGAATATTACCCTTGACGGCTCGCTGGGCGAAGATATGGACAGTGTTGGAAACAACATTGAGGTCGATTTCAGCGGTGACAGAATTGCGGCAACCAATGAACTTGACGACGCGGCGTTTGAAATTGACGCAAGCGCAGGTACAATCAGGAGCGTATCGGGCTATTATATCGGCAGCCACGATTCGCAAAACAAGCTTTTGACAAGCACAACCTCTGATTTTGTCAATGACATCAGTTTTGATGACGGCGACTTTGTAGCAAGTCACGAGGGAACTAACGGCACATATCAGCTTCAGTTTAATCCTGCAAGCGGACAGGAGCGTTTTCGCTTTTTCAAGAGCAGTCAAAGTGCTGTTCAGCTTTATATGCGCGTTGATACTCCTGTTTCTTACGTGGATGCATCAGGCGAGACGCAGGAGCCGATTGCGGATTACACCACTCTTACAAACAATGTTACCGAGTGGACTAACGGCTGGTACGTTCTGAAAAACAATGTTACTTACGGCGGCAAAGTTGAAGTTAAGGGCAACAATGTTAATCTGATTCTATGCGACGGCGCTACGCTGAACGCAAATAAAGGCGTTCTTATCTATGAGGGCTATTCACTTACAATCTGGGCGCAGAAAAACGGCACCGGCACGCTTATTGCAAAAGGCAACGGGGATAGTTCCCATGAAGGCGCCGGCATCGGTTCAAGCGGGGATTCAGGAACGCACAAGGTTGGCGGTGCAATTGTTAAAAATACCGCAGGTGAGTTGACCGTAAACGGCGGTATTATCAATGCAACAGGTGCTGTCAATTGTGCCGGAATCGGCGGTTCTAATGAAAGATCCGCAAGCATCATTACAATCAACGGCGGAACCGTAACTGCACAAGGCGGTGCAAACGGCGCAGGTATCGGCGGCGGTAGTATAGGCAACGGCGAAACGATTAACATTAACGGCGGCAACGTTACTGCAACGGGCGGCGCAAACGGCGCAGGTATCGGCAGCGGTTATGGCGGCGGCGAAAGCCGAATTACTATAGGCGGCGGTGTTGTTCAGGCACAGGGCGGCGATAACGCTGCAGGCATCGGTGCAGGTTACAACGGCGGTTACGGCTTTGTTCGCTTTGACGGCGGCATTGTCAACGCAGAGTGCGGCGCAGGAAACAGGACAGCTGCGGTAGGCGGTTTCGGTTACTCCCTTCGCTTTAACTATACGGAGCCCGGATATGACATGCGCATTACCGCCTCCAGTTATGCGGGACCGACATCGGCAAAGTTTCTGAAGCCTTTCATCAGTGTTGGCTTATCAAAAACCCGCACTTATAACGGCGGCGTTTCCTGCAATAATATTGCCGAAACGATTGTTCCTAAAACTGCGGGTGTCTGGAATGTTACCTTTGACAAAAACGGCGGCACGGGCGATATGGAAAGCACGAAGGTTCCGGGCGGTACCTATACGCTACCGGGATGCGATTTCACCGAGCCTTCCTCCGAAGAGCCTTTTATGTGCTGGAGCGTTAAGGTCGGAGATAACGATACGGAATACAAGCAGCCCGGCGAAAAGCTCATTGTTAACGCGGATACAACCGTTACGGCAATCTGGAAAACGGAGTACACCGTCAGCTTTGAAAACGGAGGCGGCAGCGGCACTATGACGGCTGAAACCGTAACCTCGTTTGATACTTATACACTTCCTGAAAGTGGCTTTACTGCACCAACAGGCAAATCCTTTGGCGGCTGGCTTGTTACAACAGATGGCATTTCTGCTAAAACTATGCAGGCGGGCGACGAGCTTGTTGTTTCGGGCGACACAACGGTTAAGGCAATTTGGAGTGCGTCTATTACAACATGGAAGCAGTTAGTAGATACCGTTGAAGAAGCAGAGGACGGCGACACAATCTATCTCGGTCAGAACCTGACAGCAGAAAGCAACGATTTTGAGGTTGCTGTCAGCGGCAACAAGTCTGTTACGGTTGACCTGAACGGCTATACGCTCGACAGAAATCAAACCGGTGCTCTTTATTTCGGAAGTGCTTTCAAGATTGAAGCAGGTTCAACGCTGACAGTTTGCGATTCAAGCAGCGGTAAAACAGGCACCATAACGGGCGCTTATGTTTTCAAAGGTGGTGCGTTTTATAACGAAGGCACACTGATTGTTAAAGATATTACTATAACCGGTAATCACACCAATAATGCTGATAATCCTTCTTATGATCTTAAAGGTGGCGCAATTTACAATACGGGAACGCTCACCATCACAAATGTTGAAATCAGTGATAACTACAGCGGAGACAACGGAGGTGCAATCTACAACACCTCAAGCGGCACAGCGACATTAAACCGCGTTACCTTCAAGGAAAACGAATCTGTTAATTATTATGGCGGCGCTATTGCTAACGAAGGTACGCTCACCCTTAACAAGTGTACTTTTAAAGATAATACAGCAAAGGAAAACGGCGGCGCTATTTATAACTCTGGCTCGGTGACAGTTACAGGCGGCAAATTTGCCGAAAACACTGCAAAGGACGCCGGCGCGATTTATAACACTTCAAGCGGAACAATAACCCTCAGCGACGTTTCCGTTAACTCCAACACCACCACTGTTCGTGGCGGCGGCGCCATCGCTAACTACGGCACGGCAACGCTGACTGATTGTGATGTATGGGGCAACAGTGCCAAAACTAACGGCGGCGCAATTTGGTCGGGCGGTAGTGACAGTGCTTCGCTCACCGTTACGAACTGCGATATCAGCAGCAACAGCTGTGAGGAGACGGGTGGCGGAATATGCCTGCGTCAGGGCGTGCTTAACGCATCGGGCAGCACGTTCAGCAACAACAGCGCCACCAATGGCGGCGGACTCAAGATTTTTGATGGTGCAACTGCAAACCTCGGCGGAAACGGAAACATTTTTTACGGAAACGAAGCCACTACCAACGGCGGCGGTATTATGAATAACGGTACCCTTCGTGCCACCACAATGCTCTTGGTTCAGGAAAACCATTCGTCCGGCATCGGCGGCGGTGTATATAATGCCAATACCATGACCGTGCAGGATATTGTAACGATTCAGGATAATACATCCGACAATCTCGGTGATAACCTGTATTTGACAGACGGCAAGGTGGTTACACTGACCAACACGCTGCTCGCAGCAGCAATAGAGGTTGAGGCAGAAAACCCCAACCAGTTTATCACAAGCGGCTGGTACGAAAACCATCACAATGCAAATCCCGAAACCTACTTTAAAGCATCGGGTTACAATACGGTTTATATGCCTGACGGTGAAACAGAGCTGAAGCTCAAAAAAACCGATGACTTCCCGTACAACGATACTGCCACAATGTGGGCAACCGATACAAACAGCAGTGATTACCGCACGGGAATTAAATACACCATTCACAATCTGACCTCGGGTACGAAATGCAACCTGGACGGCACACCTGCAACGCAGTACCTTGTGAATGACGGCGTGACGAGAAAGAGCTGCCAAAGCAGCGCAAACAACAATGTCACAGGCGTATCAACGGGTGTGCTGGAGATTGACCGTTCCAAGCTCGACAAGGTTGAGCAGACGGGAATGTATATTGAATACAGTCCGTTTATCTTTACGCCGCTCGGCGGCGTTCGTTGGGGTATTGAGCTCTTCCCGTATTCCGAAAATGTTCCCGAAAATCTCGGCAGCCTCGGCAACACAGTCGGCAAAACCGTAGAGCTCACGGGAACAAATGATAACAACTACACATATCAGCTGCATTACGGCACGGTTGACGGCGAGCTTCGCTGTGCAGAAACTGCAGGCGGTGACTTTACAAGTGAAGCAACCGCTGTAACAGGTCAGGACAAAACCTACGGTCCGTATTACTGGTACATCACGGGCGGTGCTCCCGCAGCAGGGGAAAGCGTTACGCTTCGCGTGGCAGCGATCTGCTGTTCCAGGCAAAACGCAAGCAACCTGCAGATGCTCACTGAGTGGACGGATATTGAGATTGTTGGTACCTGCTCTCACAGCAACGGACATCTTAAAGCGGTAAGCGCAACAGCACCCACCTGCACTAATTACGGCAACAGCGCATATTGGGAATGTGACGTCTGCGGCAAATACTTCTCCGACGCACAGGCTGAAACCGAAATTGAAAAGGACAGCTGGGAAATCGCACCCACGGGTCACCACTATGCAGAGCCTGCAGCGGCAGACTGGACGTGGACGAAGTACGGCGATACCTACACGGCTGCTGTCACCCTGAACTGCGAAAGCGGAGACGATACGCAGACTGTTGATGCAACTGTTGAAAAGACAGCGGAATCGGACGGCACGGCGGTGTACACAGCTACGGCGACAATCGGCGAAGGCGTAAAAGAACAGACCTTTAACGCAACAATGCCGACGGTTTACAATAGTGTTACAGGATACGACGATGCAAACGGCAACGCCGTCACCTCTGACAAGGCTACTGCAGCCGAGGGACAGACGGTTACGCTGACAGTCACCCCTGCAAGCGGATACGGACTCAAGTCTATGACGATATCCAACGGCGGTGAGATTACAGCGGGTGCCAACAACACCTTTACCTTTGTAATGCCCGATGATGATGTTACCGTTGACGCGGAGTTTGCGCAGAAATATGCGGTTGCAACGGTTACCGACGGTAACGGTACGGTTACGGCAGACAACGCAAACGCATTTGAGGGCGATACCGTTACGCTTACGGTTACGCCGAACACAAATTACGCGCTCGATACGCTTATTGTAACGGACGGCAACGGCGACCCGATAGCTGTTACGAACAATACATTTACAATGCCTGCTTCGGCGGTTACCGTAACGGCGAACTTCTACGAAACATATAAACTGTATGTAGGCGGTATTCAGGTAACGGAGAAAAACAAGGCAGATATTCTTAGTGACGGCTCAGCAGTTTATGCAGGAAATGGCGCAGAAGGCACGCTGACACTGACAAATGCAAATATTACAAGCTCAACATACGGAGCAAATGTAACAACCCAAGCGGGTACATTTGATTTGACAATTGCTCTTGTCGGCGAAAACAATTTGAGCGGCGCCTCAGATGGTATTGTTTGCTACGGTATATCATTAACCATTGCGGGTAGCGGTATTCTTAATGCAACCGGTAGCTCATCGGGAATTACTGCAAATTGTCCGATTACTATAAGCGGCACAACAGTTAATGCTATCGGCGGAAGCTGGAACGGTATATGCTGTGACGCAAACGGTGACAGAAACATAACTATAACTAATAGTACTGTTTCTGCGACTGCCGGAAGGGTGGCTATTAAATCATCTTCAAGCATTACACTTACAAACAGCACTGTAAATGCAGTTTCGACGGGCGATAATGACGACGCAATTTTTGCTAACAATAACCTAACGATTACTGACAGCACTGTTTATGCCGAAGCCAACCATCAGGGTATCCTTGCAAACACAGGAGCACTGAAAATCGACGGAAGAAGTGAGGTTACGGCTGAAAGTACTCATACAGGCTTTGCTTACCCCGCTGTTATCGCCAAGAATGTTTCGATTGCGGCAACACACGATATTGTCGAACCGACTAACGCGTCTTTCAAATTATATGATGGTGATTACTGTATTTACGAATCAGACGGTACAACCTTTGCTAATCATGTTGTTATAAGACAAACCAGAGCTAATAACGGTTACAGCCTGACGCTCAATGACGGAATCGCGGTTAACTTCTTTATTGACACTCCGTTCTATGAAGCAGAGGGCGGAAGGATTAAGTATTCTTACCTGACAACTACTGATGATAAGAGCGCTGAAAGACGCGAATATGAGGTTAATGTTGACGACCTTGAAGCTCAGACTGACGGCAAGAGAAAGCTGACCTTGCAGGCGGCTCCAGCACAGATAGCAGAAAAGTATATTATTGAAGTGTATGATTCAAACGGTGAATTGAAGGATACTATAGAGGCTTCGATTGAAAATTATTGCAAAGCGATTCTCTCAATGGATTCATATTCCGATTGGCATGATCTCGCGCAGGCGCTTTTGGACTACGGTGCGCTTGCCGATGAATACTTCGGCTACGCGGCGCTTTCAAAGGCGGTAACGGGTAACGATTACGCAATTACCCATTCCGAAAACTACAAAGAGGCGGTTAATGCCGAGTCCTTCAAGAGCAAGGCAAAGGCGCATATCGAACAGGGTGACGTTACCATTTCGGGCGTTTCGTACGTAGCACTGCTTAACCCCGAATTTCGTTTCTACGTTTCTAATCTCACTGAAGACGAAGCGGCAGAAATTAACGTCAGCGTTGACAAATCAGGCTTAACCGCAGAGATGGTTAAGACTGATAACGGCATTTGCGTTCGCGTTACAGGACTTAATGCAAGTGATTTTGCAAAGACCTTTACCGTAACCGTAGGCACTACCGAAATCACCTACAATGGCTATGCTTATCTTTACACTGTTCTGCGTGACGGCAGCATGGAGAGCGAAGCGCTTAAAGACCTTGCTAAAGGTATTTACAGATACGCAGCAGCCTGCGAAGCAAAATTCGCGTAAGGAGGAAAATAAAATGAATAAGAATTATGTTGAACCTGAATTCAAGGTAGTTGTAACAAATTGCGAAGACATTTTGACGACCTCCGGCGAAGGCGGCAGTAACCATCTGAACAGAGCCGGTGGTTGGGAAGCTTTCGGCAGCAACGGTGTACCGTTCATTGAATTATAAAAGAGAAAGCAGAATGAAAAAATTTGTACCGATTATTATTTCTATTTTTGCGGTTGTTATTGGTATTGTCTTTGTAATCAACGGTATCACAACGCTAAAAAACAAGGATTTATACGATTCAACCGTAACGGCAACCGTCGTGGATGTGCAGGAGGAATGGGACAATACCGGCGAGGATTCAAATCTTGTCAGAACCGTTTACATCGACTATGAGATTGACGGTGTTAAGTATGAGCATATCGAATCACCCGAACAGAATAACAATATGAAGGTCGGTGATACGGTGGATATTCTCTATCAATCCAAAGACCCGTCAAAAATTTCAGGTCAAAACATAACAAAAAATTCGGTTATGTTTATCATTATTGGCGCGATTGCTGCTCTCGGCGGCTGCTTCTCAACTCTGATTTCTTTTCTTAGAAGAAAATAACACTTTAACAGAAATACAGGATTCATTGAAAATGAATCCTGCTTTCTGTTTTTTAAAATTGAAATATGCTTAATAAAAGAATTTTTATAGTTCTGTGTAAATGATTTGAGCAAGGACACAAAAACGAGGCTGTTTTTTCTATATCATTATGACCATTTAACGACCATTTATGAACGGAAAGCCGTAGCAAAAGAGAGCGCTAAATGAATAATCCAGCAATATATAGGATAATAAAAACGGCTTAAAACCGTTAAATTATATCCGTTGAACCGTTCCATCGCTGTTTCGTAATGCGCAGGTCATCGGTTCGAGTCCGATTACCAGCTCCAAAAAACAGGGATACCCAAACGGGTATCCCTGTTTTTTAACTAAGGCTCGAACCGATGACGGGGCCCCCGCAAAGCCTTTGCCTTTGTGTGGGGAGAGATATTTGATGCAAACACAATTATTGCACTATACAATATGTATATTACAGCGGTCAAATGTTGAAAAAAGTTTTGCAGTTTTCACAAAAATGATTTTCGTTATTGACAAGTGCGGGGCGTTGGGTGTAACATTTACTTGTAAGGCAAAGGGGTCTTTGGGATTATCTCAAAGACCCTTTTCTCATTTATAAATACTTTCGGGCAATGGGGTCTCTGGGATTATCTCGGGGACTCTTTATCTTTAATAATATATTCAGGCAAGGGTGTCTTTTGTTTTAACGCAAAAGGTGCCCGCCTTTGTTTTCAGGAGGTAAAAACAATGAGTATGACAAAGGAACAAATCTTAAAGGATGCAAAGGAAAAGAATGTTGAATTCATCCGTCTTCAGTTCACCGATTTATTCGGCAGGATGAAAAACGTTGCAATCACCTACTCGCAGCTTGAAAAGGCTCTTGATAATGATTGTATGTTTGACGGTTCTTCAATCGACGGCTTTGTTCGTATCGATGAAAGCGATATGTACCTTCATCCCGATTACGACACATGGTGCACCGTACCGTGGCGCAAGCACGAGAATATTCAGACCGGCAGACTTATCTGCTCGGTTTACAAATCAGATAATCAGACCCCGTTTGAGGGTGACCCGCGAAACGTACTCATCAAGGTTATGGAAGAGGCGAAGAAGCTCGGCTACGGCTTCAACGTAGGTCCCGAGTGCGAATTCTTCCTTTTCAAGCTTGACGAGGACGGCAAGCCCACACTCAACGTAGGCGACGAGGCAGGATACTTTGACCTCAACCCGATTGACCACGGCGAGAACTGCCGCCGCGACATCTGTCTGGCTCTTGAGGAAATGGGCTACACGATTGAGGCTTCGCACCACGAGGTTGCGGAAGGTCAGCACGAAATCGACTTCCAGTTCGGCGACGGACTTCTCACAGCTGACAGAGTTATGACGTTCAAGCACGTTGTAAAGACCTACGCAACAAAGCACGGCCTTCACGCAACGTTTATGCCAAAGCCGATTCACGGAATCAACGGCAGCGGTATGCACACGAATATGAGCCTTTACGATATCGCAACGGGCAAGAACGTATTTGACGACCCGAACGGCGACCTCGGTCTTTCAAAGGAAGCTTATGCGTTTATCGCGGGCATTATGGAACACATCAAGGGTATCGCGGTATTCTCAAACCCGACTGTAAACTCTTACAAGAGACTTGTTCCGGGCTATGAGGCACCGAGCTATCTTGTTTGGTCAACATCAAACAGAAGCTGCCTTGTCCGTATCCCCGCTTCAAGAGGCAAGGGAACGAGAGTTGAGCTTCGCTGCCCCGACCCGACCTGCAACCCCTATCTTGAAATGGCGCTCTGCCTTGCTGCAGGTCTTGACGGAATCAAGAGAGGTCTTGTTCCGAAGCCGGCATACGATGAAAACGTTTTTGTTCTTTCCGACGAGGAGCTCAAGGAAGAAGGCATTGACTGCCTGCCCGGTTCATTAGAGGAAGCTATCAAGGAAGCGGAAAAGGATCCGTTTATCAAGGAAACGCTCGGTGCTCACGTTTACGACAACTACATTGAAGGCAAGAAGCGTGAATGGGACGAGTACAGAACCCAGATAAGTCAATGGGAAGTTGACAGATATATGATTAATCACTGATATAAAACAATTATAATTTACTTGCAACGGGGCAGGTCGGTCTATCGGCTTGCCCCGTTCTCTCTTCCAATAAGGGGTACCTCCTCGCTTTGCCTTTACAAACCGGATAGTGATAGCTTTTTCGGTTGAGAGGAGGTATTCCGAGGGAGAGGATAAGCTATGGGAGATTTTTATGACTGAATCAATTTTCACGGCTGTTTCGGACAGCGTGTTCGGCGTATGGTTTCTGATTGGCGCGGCGCTCGTATTCTTTATGCAGTGCGGCTTTGCGATGGTTGAGAGCGGATTTACCCGTGCCAAAAACGCCGGAAATATTATTATGAAAAACCTGATGGACTTCTGCATAGGCGCAGTAATGTTCATCCTTCTCGGCTTCGGTCTGATGATGGGCGAGGAATGTCTCGGCGGTCTTATCGGTATGCCGACCCTCGGCGTGTTCACCGACTACGCGCATTTCGACTGGTCAAACTTCGTGTTCAACCTCGTTTTCTGCGCAACGGCTGCAACAATCGTTTCGGGCGCTATGGCTGAGAGAACGAAATTTTCCGCTTACTGCATCTACTCGGCGGTGATTTCCGCTGTGGTATATCCGATTGAGGCGGGCTGGATTTGGAATCCCGACGGCTTTCTTGCAAAGCTCGGCTTCCACGATTTTGCAGGCTCAACGGCGATTCATATGGTCGGCGGTATCGCGGCGTTCATCGGCGCGGCAATGCTCGGTCCGCGTATCGGCAAGTACAAGACCGATAAAAAGACTGGCAAGAAGGTCGCGAGAGCCATTCCCGGTCACAACCTCACGGTCGGCGCGCTCGGCGTGTTCATCCTCTGGTTTGGCTGGTACGGCTTCAACGGTGCGGCTGCTACAAACGTTGATATGCTCGCAAGCATCTTTGTTACGACAACTCTTGCGCCTGCGGTTGCAACGGTTGTGACTATGGTCTTCACATGGGTG
This sequence comes from uncultured Eubacterium sp., assembly GCA_905234495.1. Lineage (GTDB taxonomy): Bacteria > Bacillota > Clostridia > Oscillospirales > Acutalibacteraceae > Eubacterium_R. The sequence continues at coordinate 10,917 of CAJOHE010000010.1, forward strand.
AAGGACGGCAAGCCCGACGTTTCGATGAGCCTCAACGCATCCCTTGCAGGACTTGTTGCAATCACAGCTCCCTGCGACTGCACCGACGCTCTCGGCTCGATTATCATCGGCGCCGTTTCGGGTATCATCGTAGTTGTTGCGGTTGAGTTCATCGACAAGAAGCTGCATATTGACGACCCCGTCGGCGCGTGCGCCGTACATATGGCAAACGGCATCTGGGGCACATTTGCGGTAGGTCTTTTTTCAACCGGCGCTGACGGCGTTGGCAAGGGCTTATTCTACGGCGGCGGACTCAGACAGCTCGGACTTCAGGCGCTCGGCTTTGTCTGCGTTGCAGGTTGGACGGTATGCACGATGCTGATTGTGTTTACGCTTATCAACAAGATTCACGGACTAAGAGTAAGCAAGGAAGAGGAAATAAAGGGACTTGACGCAACGGAACACAACCTTCCGTCGGCATATGCGGACTTTATGCCCGCTATGGCGGTTGCAACCTCGGCTTCAATGAGGGCGGCGCTGCCTGAGACGAAAGAGGTTACGGGCGCACCGATTGAGCCGGTTGAAAGAGCGGTTCCGGTTGAATCCTATCTCACGAAGAACAAGCCGAAGCTTACAAAGATTGTTATGGTATTCAGCCCTGCGCGTTTTGAGGACGTGAAGGAAGCTATGAACGGTATAGGCGTTACGGGTATGACCGTTACAAACGTAATGGGATGCGGCGTTCAGAAGGGACACGACATCAGGAAATACCGTGGCGTTGAGATTGAGGAAATGAACCTCAATCCGAAGATGAAGCTTGAAATGGTTGTTTCAGCCGTTCCTGTTTCAGATGTAGTTGAGGCAGCACGCAGAGTGCTCTACACCGGCAACATCGGCGACGGAAAAATCTTTATTTACGAAGTTGACGACGTAGTTAAGGTAAGAACTGGTGAGCACGGTTATGATGCGCTTCAGGGCGAAGACGACATTTAAATCGCATCTTTTTCCGTTATACTGCGTTACGCCGCAAATTCGGCTCGGTCACATATAGAATATATGCTCCCGTCGCCCGAATTAACGGCAAGCCTTGCCTAACGAAAAAACTACTGATTTAATAAAATAATACGGGCGGAGTTCCTCCGCCCATACACCATATAAAGGAAGAGAGAATTATTATGTGTTCAATTATGGGTTATTGCAGCCCTCGGGCTGACTTGGAAATTTTTAAAAAAGGCTTTGTTGAGACAAAGTCGCGAGGACCTGACGACAGCAGAATCATTGATACGGGAAAAGGTATTCTCGGCTTTCACCGTCTTTCGATTATGGGACTTACCCCCTCGGGTATGCAGCCCTTCGAGCTTGACGGAAGCTACGTGGTCTGCAACGGCGAGCTTTACGGTTTTGAAAAGGAAAGAGAGCTTTTAAGGCAAAAGGGCTACACCTTCAAATCGGACAGCGACTGCGAGATTATTCTGCCGATGTATTTTGAATACGGCGTGGATATGTTTGCAAGGCTTGACGCGGAATTCGCCTGCATAATCTACGACGGCAGGACGGGCGAATACATTGCCGCGAGAGACCCCATCGGCATACGCCCGATGTACTACGGCTATGACCAATCGGGCGAAATCCTCTTTGCAAGCGAGGCAAAAAACCTTGTGGGGCTTGCAGAAAAGGTTATGCCGTTCCCGCCCGGACATTATTACAAAAACGGCGAATTCATCTGCTACTGCGACATAGCAAGGGTGGACGAGGTGTGCGGCGACGACGTTGAAACGGCTTGCGCAAAGATTCGCGAGAAGCTGACAGAGGGCATTAAAAAGCGCCTCGTGTCGGACGCGAAGGTTGGTTTCCTTCTTTCGGGCGGTCTTGATTCGTCGCTTGTCTGCGCAGTTGCGGCTGCCGAAAGCTCCAAGCCGATTGAAACCTTTGCCATAGGTATGAGCGAGGACGCAATCGACCTCAAATACGCAAGGCAGGTTGCGGACTTTATCGGCAGTCACCACACGGAAGTTTATATGACTCCCGAGGACGTTATCGCTTCTCTTGACGAGCTTATTCACCTTCTCGGAACCTACGATATAACAACCATACGCGCAAGCGTAGGTATGTACCTCGTGTGCAAGGCAATCCACGAGACGACCGATATCCGCGTGCTTCTGACCGGCGAGATTTCGGACGAGCTTTTCGGTTACAAATACACCGATTTTGCACCGTCGGCAGAGGCGTTTCAGAAGGAAGCGGAAAAGAGGCTCAGAGAGCTTCATATGTACGACGTGCTTCGTGCGGACCGCTGCATTTCGGTAAACTCGCTTGAGGCAAGAGTGCCCTTCGGCGACCTCGACTTCGCGCATTACGTTATGAGCCTTGACCCCGAGATTAAGCTCAACAAATACGGCAAGGGCAAGTACCTGCTGCGCCACGCATTCGAGGGTATGGACATTCTGCCCGACTCGATTTTATGGCGTGAAAAAGCAGCCTTTTCCGACGCGGTCGGTCATTCGATGGTCGACTACCTCAAGGAATATGCAGAGACCATATACACGGATGAAGAGCTTGAAGAGCTGAGCGCGAAATACACCCACGCAAAGCCCTTTACAAAGGAATCACTTTTGTACCGCGAGATATTTGAAAAGTATTATCCCGACCAGGCAGAGATGGTCGTTGACTTCTGGATGCCAAACAAGGAATGGGAAGGCTGCGACGTAAACGACCCGTCAGCCCGTGTGCTTTCAAACTACGGACAGAGCGGAGAATAATCATACTATACAGGAAGAGAGAAAAACTATGTTAAAGGAAGGACAAATCAGAATTCCGTCGGGCTGTGCGATTGCAGCAATTATTGACAGAAAGGGCGGTTTAATCAACGGCTCTGAAATCATAAAATCAATCGCGCTTATGCACGACCGCTCAAACGGACTCGGCGGCGGCTTTGCGGCTTACGGAATCTACCCCGAACACAAGGACGATTACGCTTTTCATATCTTTTATGAAAACGCAGAGGCTCACAGAAAGTGCGAGGAATTCTTATTCAAGCATTTCAATATTGACGCCGCTGAGCGTATCCCCACAAAAACAATTCCGACTATTGAAAACGGCCCCGACATCTGGCGCTATTTCGGCAGAGTGAACAGGGTTCGTATGATAAACTCGCGCCTTGACGAGGGCGAATACGTCGTTCAGTGCGTTACAAAGGTAAACGCTGCCTACGACGGCGCATACATCTTTTCATCGGGAAAGAATATGGGCTGCTTCAAGGCGGTCGGATATCCCGAGGACGTCGGCGAGTTTTATATGCTCGACCAGTACGACGCATATCTCTGGACGGCTCACGGCAGGTTCCCCACGAACACACCCGGCTGGTGGGGCGGCGCGCACCCGTTCAACATCCTCGACTGGTCGATAGTACATAACGGCGAGATTTCAAGCTACGACGCAAACCGCCGTTATATCGAGCAGTTTGGCTATAAGTGCACAATGCAGACGGATACCGAGGTCATCACCTATCTCTTCGACCATCTTATCCGTCATCACGGTCTGCCTGCAAACGTTGCGGCGGATGTTTTAACTGCGCCCGAATGGGACGAGATTGACAGAATGGAGCCCGAGAAAAAGGAATATTTCACAAACCTTCGCGCCATTTACAGCGGCGCTCTTGTAAACGGTCCGTTCTCGGTTATCCTCGGCTCAAACAAGGGACTGCTTGCAATCAACGACAGGCTTAAGCTTCGTTCGCTGACTGCGGCTACAAAGGGCAACAGAGCGTATTTTGCAAGCGAGGAAAGCGCTATAAGAATTATCTGTCCGAACCCCGACAAGGTCTGGTCAATCAGCGGCGCTGACCCCGTCTTCGTTCCGCTTGAGCTCGATGAAAAGGGGGACAGATAAATGAGTATTAATTATATTCCCCGAAGATTTACTGTAGTGCGCGACAAAGAGCTTTGCATCAACTGCGGCTGCTGCGTAAGGCAGTGCTCAAACGAGTGCCACTACTTTGCAGACGATGAAAAAACCGTGCTTGTCAATTCAAATTCCTGCGTGGCGTGTCACCGCTGTGTGGATTTGTGTCCGACGGGCGCACTCAGAATAGAAAAATACGTTTGCGACTATCGCGAAAACGCAAACTGGACGCCGCAGTATCAGCAGGAAATCTGCCGTCAGGCGGCTACGGGCGGCGTGCTTCTCTCAGGTATGGGAACGCCGAAGGATTACCCGGTTTACTGGGATAAGATTCTTCTGAACGCTTCTCAGGTTACAAACCCGTCAATCGACCCGCTTCGCGAGCCGATGGAAATCAGAACGATTTTAGGCAGAAAGCCCGAAAAGATTACGGTTGAAAAGAAGGGTAAGTCCACGGTGGAAATGCCGCCGCAGATTATGCTTGAAACGCCGATTATGTTTTCGGCGATGAGCTTCGGCTCAATCAGCCTCAACGCTCAGAAAACGCTTGCCATGGCTGCGAAAAACCTCGGCACGCTTTTCAACACGGGCGAAGGCGGACTTCATCCCGATTTAAAGGATTACACGGACTACGCGATAGTTCAGGTTGCCTCGGGACGTTTCGGCGTTCACAAGGAATACCTGCAAAACGCAAGGTTTATTGAGATTAAAATCGGTCAGGGCGCAAAGCCCGGTATCGGCGGACATCTTCCGGGCGAAAAGGTAAACGTTGAGGTTTCAAACGCCCGAATGATTCCCGAGGGAAGCGACGCTATATCCCCCGCCCCGCATCACGATATCTATTCAATCGAGGATTTACGCCAGCTCATCTGGTCGCTCAAGCAGGCAACGGAAAACAAAAAGCCCGTTTCGGTTAAGATTGCCGCCGTTCACAACGTTGCGGCGATTGCCTCGGGCGTTGCAAGAGCCGGCGCGGATATCGTTGTAATCGACGGTTTTAGAGGCGGCACGGGCGCTGCGCCCACGAGAATCAGGGATAACGTGGGCATTCCGATTGAGCTTGCTCTCGCGGCTGCTGACAAAAGGCTTCGCGACGAGGGCATCCGTTCCCGCGTTTCGCTTGTTGCGGCGGGCTCGTTCAGATGCTCTGCGGATATAGTCAAGGCCATCGCTCTCGGTGCCGACGCGTGCTACTGCGCTTCCGCCCCGCTTATTGCCATGGGCTGCCATATGTGCCAGACCTGCAACACGGGCAAGTGCAACTGGGGTATCGCAACCCAGCGCCCCGAACTCACAAAACGCCTCAACCCCGATATTATGCACGAGAGAGTTGAAAATCTCATCAATGCGTGGAACCACGAAATCAAAGAGATTATGGGCGGAATGGGCATCAACTCGGTTGACTCGCTTCGCGGAAACAGACTTATGCTAAGGGGTATCGGGCTCACCGAAAAAGAGCTTGAAATCCTCGGCATAAAGCACGCAGGAGAGTGAGGTGACGGCAATGAAAAGAGTATATGCAAAAGAAGAACTTTGCCTCAACTGCCGCCTTTGCGTGGTTTACTGCAAAACAGCTCACTCGCAGTCAAAGGACGTTTTGAAGGCAAACAAATATGAAGAACCCGCGCCCGTTTCGCGTGTTTCGGTGTGCGGTGACAAAATGCTTTCGGCGGCGGTCAACTGCCGTCACTGCGACAAGCCGAAGTGCGTTGAAGCCTGCATCACGGGCGCGATGCACAAGGACGAAAAGACGGGCATCGTGTCCGTTGACGAGAGCAAGTGCATCGGTTGTATGACCTGCCTTGCGGTGTGTCCCTTCGGCTGTATCAAAACGGAAAAATTTGCGGTTAAATGCGATTTGTGTCAGGACGAGGACGAACCCGCCTGCGTTAAAAATTGCCCGAACTGCGCCCTCGTTTACGTTGATTTAGGGGGTGCAAAGTGATGAAATATATCATTATAGGCGCTTCCGCGGCGGGGCTTGCCTGCGCCGAGCAAATCAGAAAAGAGGATAAAAACGCAACGATAACCGTTCTCACAAAGGAAAGCTATCTTCCCTACAGCCGCCCTTCAATCAGCTACTACCTCAAGGGCGTTGTGAAGGAAAAGGATATGTATCTTCGCAAGCCGTCCTTTTACAAGGCAAACGGCATTGAAATCGTAACCGGCGCCGAGGTTAAGGCGATGGACAGAAAGGCAAAGACCGTCAAAGCGGGCAGAAAGGCCTATCAGTATGACAAACTCTGCCTCTGCACGGGCTCAAAGCCCTTTGTGCCGCCGATGAAAAACGTTGACGGAAAGGAAAACGCGCTGACGTTTCTTGACCTCGAAAGCACGAAGGCCGTCAAGGCAAAGGCAAACGCCGACACGAAGGCGGTCGTAATCGGCGCGGGTCTTATCGGTATGAAGGCGGCGGAAGGACTTTCAAAAATCTGCAAGAGCGTCGACGTTGTCGAGCTCTCGCCCCGTATTCTTCCCTCAATTCTCGACGCGAAATCTTCAAAGGGCGTCAAGAAATACATTGAGGAAAACGGACATATTAAGTTTCATCTCGGCGACACCGTGACCGAGGCAAAAAGCAAGGGCAAAAAAATCACTTCCGTCGTTCTCAAAAGCGGTAAAGAGCTTAAATGCGACCTGCTTATTCTCGCGGTGGGCGTCCGTCCCGAGACCGCTCTCGCCGAGGGCGCGGGGCTTAAAGTTGACAGGGGCATCATCTGCGATGCCGCAACTATGCAAACAAGCGACAAAAGCGTCTACGCCGCGGGCGACTGCACGGTTTCAACCGATATGCTCGACGGCAGCAAAAAGATTATCGCGCTCTGGGTTAACGCCGTTCAGCAGGGCAAAATCGCAGGCTCGCAGATGGCGGGCGGAAGCGAAACGCTCGGCGGCTCATACGCAGTAAACGCGATTGATTTCTACGGACTTCGCATCTGCACCTGCGGACTGATTAACGCCGCTGGCGAGCAGTACAGCGATATCATCAGACAGGACGGCGACAGGTACAAGCGCCTGATTTTCGAGGGCGACAGGCTCGTCGGCTTCGTGCTGATTAACTCAAGCGAAAACGCAGGAATTTATACAAGTCTCATTGAAAACCGCGTTGATATTTCAACGCTTGACGGCGATATTACCGACACGCCTTCGCTATTCCTTTTTGATAAGGAAACAAGGCAGAACAGGCTGAAAGGAGAAAGCGCATTATGATTACTGCAGGACTTCGAAGATATGAAGAGATAAACAAGGAAGTCAATCAGGTGCTTGCTTCAAAAAGCAAAGCCGTTATCAAGGACGTAAACGGTCAGCGATACATCGGCTGCGCGCTTGACAGCGGCAAGACCGTTGAGATTTACGGCACGGCGGGCAACGACCTCGCCTGCTACCTCAACGGCGGAAAGGTAATTCTTTATGGCAACGGTCAGGACGCGGTCGGCAACACAATGGGCGGCGGCGAAATCATCATACACGGCCACACGGGCGACGCGCTCGGCTACGGTATGCGCGACGGACAGATTTATATCCGCGACAACGTTTCCTGCCGCGGCGGAATCCATATGAAGGAATTCCGTTCAATGAAGCCCGTCCTCGTTATCGGCGAAAACGCGGGCTCGTTCCTCGGCGAATATATGGCGGGCGGCACCATCGTTCTGCTTGGGCTGCACCTCAAAAGGGGCGACAAGCTTTTCGGCACTCACTGCGCCTCGGGTATGCACGGCGGCAAAATCTTTGTCCGCGGCAATTTCCCGAAGGAAAACCTTTCGCCGAACATCAAGGTTGCAAACCTTTCCGACGAGGATGAAAAGGAGCTTGCGGGATATGTGAAGAATTACTGCAAATTCTTCGGCGAGGACTTTGACGCGGTTATGTCAAAGCCCTTCAGAAAGCTTGTTCCGGCGACCTCAAGACCATATGCAAATCTCTATACACCAAATTAAAACAAGGGGGGACGTTTGTCCCCCCACAGGTATTTATTATGTTCAATTCACTTCACGAAGAATGCGGCGTGTTCGGCATTTTTGAAAACAAAACAACCTACGTTTCGCAGACGGTTTACCTTGCCCTTTATGCCCTTCAGCACAGGGGGCAGGAAGCGTGCGGCATCGCCGTAAACGACGACGGCGTGTTCAGCCACTACAAGGGCGGCGGACTTGTGCCCGACGTTTTTTCCCACAAGAGGCTTCATAGCCTCGGCAAGGGCAATATGGCAATCGGCCACGTGCGCTATTCCACCACGGGCGGCAAGGATATGGGCAATATTCAGCCCCTCGTTATCCGCCATATAAAGGGAAATCTCGCGCTCTGCCACAACGGAAATCTCGTCAATGCCGACGAAATCCGAAAGGGCTTTGAGCTTTCGGGCGGCATCTTTCACGGCACCTCGGACACCGAGGCGATTGCCTATTCAATCGTTTCAAACCGCCTGAAATGCAAAACGACCGAAGAGGCTGTTGAAAAGACAATGGGCGTTATCAAGGGCGCTTATTCCTGCATCGTGATGACGGCGACCAAGATGATTGCCTTCCGCGACCCGAACGGCTTCCGTCCGCTCTGCATAGGCAAAACCGCCGACGGCGCTATATGCGTCAGCAGCGAATCCTGCGCGCTTGATACGATAGGCGCTGAGTTTGTGCGCGACGTTCAGCCCGGTGAAATCGTGGTGATTTCAAACGAGGGCGTTCAGTCGATAAAAACGCACTGCGCGGAAAAATCGAGCATATGCGTATTTGAGTACATATACTTTGCGCGCCCCGATTCAGTTATTGACGGCGCATCGGTTCAGCACGCGCGAATGAGGGCGGGCAGGTTTCTTGCAAAGGAACACCCCGTGGAAGCGGACATAGTCATCGGCGTTCCCGACTCGGGGCTCGACGCGGCGCTCGGCTATTCTCAGGAAAGCGGAATCCCCTACGGCATCGGCTTTATAAAAAACAGATATATCGGCAGAAGCTTCATTCAGCCCTCGCAGGAACAGCGCGAGGACGCGGTTAAGATTAAGCTCAACACAATAAAGGAAAACATCGCGGGCAAGCGCGTTATTATGATTGACGATTCCATAGTCCGCGGCACGACCTGCGCAAGAATTGTAAGGCTTCTGCGCGAGGCGGGGGCGAAAGAGGTTCATATGCGTGTGTCCGCACCGCCGTTCAGGCACCCCTGCTATTTCGGAACGGATATCGACAGCAGCGATTACCTGATTGCCTGCCGCCACAACACGGTTGAGGAAATCGCAAACGTAATCGGCGTCGACAGCCTCGGCTATCTTTCGGTTGAAGCGACGCATAAAATCGCAGAGGGCGCAAAGGTTAAATTCTGCGACGGCTGCTTTACGGGCACCTACCCGCTTCCCGTCCCCGAGCAAACGTCAAAAAACAAATTCGACCAGAAGCTCGGCAACTTCGCCGACTACTACCAAACCCTTGACTGAATAACGTACCCTTAACTACAACCAGAGGTCATCGGTTCGAGTCCGATTACCAGCTCCAAAAAAAGCGAATCAGATATATCTGCTTCGCTTTTTTTAGATATTATTAGGTTCGAACCGATGACGGGGCCCCTGCAAAGCCTGTGGCTTTGTGGGTATTATGTTTGGAGTGTTGAATAAAGTCTGTATTTGTGGTAAAATGATTTTGTAATAATTCAGACTTCGGTATATGGCAGAGGTTTATTAAACACATAAAAGAGGAGTAGCCGAATGAAACAGGATCCCGGCAGTTATCTGCTTTATGAGGCAGGCAAATTCATTACATATAATTTCCGCATTAAAATCGTTATGCGTGAAACGGTGAATGCAAAGGCGCTTGAAACAGCGGCTCAGACGGCGTTTGCGCGTTTTCCGTATATGGCAAAAAGGATTAACGTTCTGCCAAACGGCGAGATTGAGTTTACGGATAATCCGTTGCCGATAACGGTTAAAAAGTGCGACGGTAAGCACGTCCGCTTCGCAACGGAAGACGTAAACTACCATCTTTTCAGCATCGAATACGACGGAAAAGATATTTATTTTAACGTCTATCACGGAATCTGCGGGGCGTGCGGCGCTATGTTCTGGGTAAAAAGCACGCTGTGGCATTATATTAAGGAAGCCTATGGAATTGAGGTTGAAAGAGGGAATATTAAAACCGCCGGCACTCAGCCTGCCGAAGGCGAAACGGATTACCCCGACCGGGCTTCGCTCACAGATGAAAAACCGCTCGGCAACATAAAAACGGACAGCGTGTATATCCCCGCGGCGGATTACCTGAAACAGCTCGTTTCCATGCCGTTCAGAGAGGCTAAATACTACGAGCTCGAGCTTGAAGCAAAGGACTTTATGAAATACGCCCGCAGCAACGACGGAAGTCCTAATTCCATTCTTTCCGCCCTTATGTTCCGCGCAGTCTGCAAGGTCGTTTCACCGAAGGTTGCAAAGGCAATCCGCGGCAACATCGTTTGCAATTACCGTGCGGACGTCGGCTGTCCCGAGACCTATTACGATTTGGTGCGTATGATTTCCGTGTTTTATCCGCGTTATCTTGAAGACAAGGAAATTGAATATCTCAGCACCGTCACGCGCAGTATGATGTACATTCAGATGCAGCCTGAATTCAGCGCGCAGACAATGAAGGAAATATTTGAATTAATGGATAACGTTGACGCGAAAAAAGGATTGCTTAGTAAAAAGCTCTACACTCTCACTCACAGCCAGCACACCAAGCCGCCGTTCGGCACCTTTATGGTAAGCTACGTCGGAAGGGATGAATGGTACGGGCTTGAGGAATACATAGAGCGCGTGCACTCTGTTACGGACGGGCATCTTCTGCTCGAGGTAAATTCTCTGCGCGATAAGTTCTACCTTTCCTTTATGGAACTCAACGGCAAACACAAGTTTTACGACGCCTTTTGCGAGGCGATGAGAGAGGAAAACATTCACTTTAAGGAACTCGGATGTTATGAGCGCAATCTTCCGTACACCGTACTTCCGAAAAAGTGAATCAGGCTTTCACTTTTTGACTGATGACAAACGGTGACTGTTGTAGTATAATGTATTTATACGGCGAAAAAAGAAAACTTTGAGGACAACTATGGAAAACGATTATCAGTGTACAGCCTTTATTATTACTGCGGTTTTGGTGGAAACGGAAAGCATCAGAAAGCTTTATCCTTCCTGGAAGCGGGTTAATAACAGCGGAGATAATCAGGCTTACTACGAAACCTTTTTTGAAAAAGACGGAGAGCGCTACAGAATTGTTACTGCGCAGCAATCCGTTATGGGAATGACTGCGGCAACCGTGTTGACAATGAAGGCTATAGAGGCTTTTAAGCCGAAATACGTTGTTATGAGCGGTATCGCCGCAGGAACGGGGGACGATGCGAAACAGATTTACGGCGACGTTATTGTGCCCGATGTAATCTGGGACTATTCAACCGGAAAATTTGTCGGCCCCGATGAAACGGAAATCCGTTTTGGCGACCTGGGATTTCTGCCAAGACCGCGTTCGGTATATATTGACGAGGGTGTAATTGAACTTGTTAAAAGCACGATGGGCAGGGAGGATAACGAATTCCATGTGCATATAGGTCCGCTTGCCTGCGGAAGTTCAGTGGTGGCAAATCGTGCTGTTGTTGAAAAACAGGTGCTTTCACTTTTTCCGAAAACGGTTGGGCTTGATATGGAGTCTTACAGCGTTGCGTTTACCTGTCAAAACTGTAAAGCGCCGCGACCGACTCCGATATTAATAAAAAGTATTTGTGACTTTGCCGACAGTGAAAAAACCGACCAATATCAGAAATTTGCAGCATATACAAGCGCAGGATATACAAAGTATCTTCTTGAAAATATTTTGCCGCTTTAAGAATAATCGAATACTCAAAAGACTGTGATTTAAAAACGGAGGAAAAACCATGGAAAACGAAAAGAAAAACATCTGGAAGCCTATAGCAATAGTTTCTCTGTGCCTGCTTTTAATCGTCAGCACCTGCTACGGTTTCGGTGTCGGCTACAAGGATAGCGGCTCTTCCGAAAGCTCGCAGACGCAGGAAAACAGCGCCGACGTGCTCAGCCTGTGGAACGATGACGCAGCGGCTAAAAAGGAACTGACGGAATATATTGAAGCCGTAACAACGGAGGGCTCGGCAGATTTTATTCCCGTGGAAAACAGAATAGCGGTCTTTGACCTTGACGGCACGCTTGCGTGTGAAACCGACCCCGTGTATTTTGACCACTGTATTCTGAAATACCGTGTGCTCGACGACCCCGAATATAAGGACAAAGCCTCTGACTTTGAAAAGGAAGTTGCAGATGATATCGTTAAGTGGATTGAGACGGGCGAATCCCCCGATGACCTTATGGTGCGTCACGGACAGGCGGTTGCTTCTGCGTTCTCAGGCTTAACTCCCGAGGAGTTTGTAAGCTACGTTTCCGATTTTGCAAATACTCCTGCAAACGGTTACAACAATATGACCAAGGCAGAAGCGTTCTATAAGCCGATGCTCGAGGTTATCGATTTGCTTGAACAAAATGATTTTACGGTTTACGTTGTCAGCGGAACCGACAGATTTATCGTAAGAGGCCTTGTTGCCGCTTCACCGCTCGACCTGCCCGCAAATCAGATTATCGGCTCGGATGAGAGTATGGTGGCACCCGATCAGGGCAATACCGACGGACTTGATTATGTTTTCGACGACAACGATCAGCTTGTTATGGGCGGCGAGTTCCTCGTTAAAAACCTTGATATGAATAAAGTTACCGTTATTCAGCAGGAAATCGGCGTTCAGCCCGTTCTTGCATTCGGCAACAGCGGCAGCGATTTCAGTATGGCGCAGTACGCGCTCAACGACAATCCGTATAAAGCTAAGGCATTTATGCTCTGTTGCGACGATACCGAGCGTGAAAACGGCAACCTCGAAAAGGCTGAGAAAATGGTTAAGTCCTGCGAGGAAAACGGTTACACAGCTATCTCTATGAAAAACGACTGGAAAACCATCTACGGCGAAAACGTCACCAGAAAATAATCGGTATGTTTCAGTAGTATAAATAATTAATGAAAAAAGCGAAGCAGATTTTTGCTTCGCTTTTATTTAGTATTATGATTCTATTGCCGCGGGGGCTGAGTTGGCGGCTTTTATTTTTTCGTAGATTTCGTTGTCAAACTTTTTCTTCCTGTCGTAGGTGTAAAGCCCGTTCTGTTCCTGCTCGATGTCGTAAAGCTGCGTGTAGCAGAAACCGAAAAACTTTCTGTTTTGCAGAATTGCGTCGGTCAGACCGACGTATCTTTCGGCAAATTCATCGGGCGTTTTTACGTCCTCGCCGTAGCCCCACGACTTCACCTTGCTGTCCGCTTCCCACTTGATGCCGCCGTACTCGCTGATGAAAACAGGCTCGCCGCGATAGGTCTGCCTGCCGGGATTATCGCTGAGCACGTGCTCGTAGAGATAATTCTCGCTCACAAATCGGTCGTAGCTCTCTTTGAATTCATCAACCTTGTAGCGGTAGTCGTGAAGGTCGTATATGTCGGTTTTAACGTGGAAATTTCCGCTCGTATCAATGCAGGGACGCGTGCTGTCAACAGCCTTTGTGTAGTCGTAAACAGTTGAGAGAAGGGCGTCATTCTGCCTTCTGCCCTTGTAATCCCACGTCTCGTTAAACGGACACCAGCCGATAATCGACGGATGATTGAAATCCCTTAAAACCGCCTCGCCCCATTCCGCAAGGAAAACGGCAAGAGCCTCGGGTGACGAGTAGTCAAGCCCCCAGTTCGGATATTCGCCCCAGACGAGATATCCCGCCCTGTCCGCAAAGTAGAGAAAACGCGGGTCAAAAACCTTCTGATGAAGCCTTGCACCGTTAAAGCCGAGCGCGGTCGAAAGCTCAATATCGCGTTTCAGCTCCTCATCGTCGCGCGCGGTGTAGATGCCTTTACGGTAAAATCCCTGGTCAAGCACAAGGCGCTGAAAAACGCTCTTTTCGTTGATGAGAAATCTCATTCCGTCAAGGCGTACGTTTCTCAGACCGAAGTAGCTCAGAATCCTGTCGTTGCCGAAGGTGAGCTGTACGTCGTAAAGCCTTCCGTTTCCGACTTCCCAGAGATGAACCTCGTCAAGCTTTATCTCAAAGACCGCGTTTCCCGCCGCGGCTTTTCTTTCGCCAAAGCCCACCTTTTTGCCGCCGTAATACACGGTGCAGGCGAGGTCCGCCTTGCCGACAAGCTCAGCCGAAACGGTAACCGCCCCTCTTATGTCGGGATAAAACCTGAAATTCTTTATGTGTTCTTCGGGAACGTATTCAAGCCAAACGCTCTGCCATATTCCCGTAGTCCTCGTGTAGTCGCAGCCGTGGCTTTTCAGCTTTTCGCTCTGCTTGCCGCGGGGGACGTAGGGGCTTTTTACGTCGTCTTCACAGAAAATGAAAATCTCATTCTCGCCGTCCGTAACAAGCTCAGTTATGTCAAACGAAAACGACGTGTAGCCGCCGCGGTGCCTTCCGGCAGGCTTGCCGTTAATCAGCACCGTTGTCAGATAATCCGCCGCGCCGATGTGCAGAAACACTCTTTTTTCATCGCGGCTGATATTCACTTTTTTGCGGTACCAGACCTCTTCAACAAAGCCCGTGTAGCCGATGCCCGATAGCTCGCTTTCAATGCAGAAGGGGACGTTGATTATATGAGGATAAAGCCCCTGCTGCCTCACGTTCAGAGCTTTTTTGTAATCGCCTGAAAAGCGAAAGCCCCTGCCGCGCTTTTTGTATCCGAAATCCCATTCGCCGCAGAGAAGCTCAAAGCCCTCTCTTTCAGACTGTGGGTTCGGGTGTTGTGTTATCTTCATCGTCGCTCACCGTTTTGCCTTCAAATTGTTTTCTCTGTTCAAGAACTGCATTGTGCATATCGTCCTTGGTCTTTCCCGTCAGCTTGTAGAAGAAGAACGGGATTCCCGCAAGGAACATCATAAGACCGTGGAAAATTGTGTAGAAAAACAGAAGCTTAATCTTAACGTCAAAGGTCTGCGTTTCAGCCGCAGGAACGTAATGAATAATCGAATTCCAGCCCTTTTCCGCGTCGTCGTAGAGAACGAGCGGGGAGAGAGTGTTTGCAATCGTTCCGCTTATCATTGTGAACACGCCGATTACAAACGGCAGGGAAGCGTCAAGGCGCTTGCCCGTTTTGAGCTCAATGCTTTCAAGCACGTCAGCCTGGAACATTGTGGGCAGAAGATTCGACGCTCCGAACTGCAGGCCGATAAGAAACAGAAATACGATGAACAGAATCTGCAGAATGCTCTGCGGATTTTTGAAATAGATGTATCCTATTGCAAACGCAGCCGTGTTGATGAGAACGGAATAAACGCCGCTTGCGATGTAGAGCACGCGTGAGTCAAAGCGTTTGAGCAGGAATTTTATAATGAGCATACCCACCGCCGTTCCGATGCCCGTCGGCAGTCCGAAAAGCAGGAATTTGGACGTAGAGCCGAGAAGCGCTGCGGCAAGGAAAACGCCCATATACGTCGCGATATTTCTGAAGTTTTTCAGGAAGTCCGAAACTATGATTATCCATGCGTATTTGTTCTTTACAACGTCGACAAAGCCCGCAACGGGATTCTTCTTTTCGTTGTTGTAGACCACTCTTTCCTTGACGGTTTTCATACCGAAAAGCATCGTGATAACGCCGAGCGCCGTACAGATTCCCGCGCCGATAATATACTGCGTGCCCTCGTCCTTCCAGATAAGACCTATGACGAGAACGACCACAAGTGGCGCCGAGTTGCCGACCGCCGAGACAATGCTTCGCAGCGAAATAACGTTGTCGCGTTCCTTGAGGTTCGGCGACATAACGACTGCGACCATATTGACCGAGTTGCCGAAATTAGTCGAAACCGACCACAAAACCGCAACGGATACGAGATAAACGAGAAGCGCCGTTGAGCCGATACCCCTGGGCGCGTAGAAGCTGAGCATAAGAAATACGCCCGCAGGAACTGCCGAAATAAGACCGAGCGGCTTGAACTTGCCGAACTTGCCGACCTTGCGCGAGTCGATATACATCGCAATAAAAATATTCAGCACAAACGGAATGACGTTTATCAGAAGATTGTATTTTGACGTCATTGTCGACGGCACCTTCAGCACGTTGACGAGATAGGCGTTTCTGTACGAGCCCACCATACCCGTCATCATCGTGTAAAAGAACACCGCAACAAGATAAATTATCATTTCGTTCTTTTTTATGTATTTAACGTTTTCATCGGGTTTTGTAATAGTATTCTCCATCGTATCCCTCCCAAATGAATTATAAAGCATTTCCCGCCCGATGTCAAAGCGCAGATAAAGAAAACGCAGATAAAAAACATTATATTGAAATAGTGTTTATTATATGATATAATTATATTGTATTCGTATGTGTCGGGTGCAAAAAGAATTAAGGGGATTTTCGTTATGCAAAAGAAAATGAATGTGATTGTCTGCGCGCTTGTGGCAATAATTATTGCCCTTACGGGAACGCTTGCATATGTTTATACAGATTCAAGAAATACCCGCGCCGAATGTGACGCGATTAAGCAGAATTACAAGCTCTACAAGAACGTCATTTCTCAGGATGAGGTTGAGCAGACTCTCTTCGGTCAGCCGATTTCCGAGGAGAGGGACGGCGAGTACAGAATGGGTATCAAGACCGCCGTTGACGGCGATTACCACGCCGAGCTTACAATATATCAGGCAAAGGGCGGCGCATATGAGGAGGTTTTCTCCTGCGAGGCTCTCGTAGGTAAGAACGGCCCCGGAAAGCAGTCTGAGGGCGATACAAAAACCCCGCTCGGCACATGGGAAATAGGCGAGGCTTACGGAATTAAGGACGACCCCGGTTGCAAAGTCCCGTTCACCAAGATTACCGACGATATGTACTGGTGTGCGACCGGCTCAAACGGTACGAAGTATAACACGCTTCTTTACAAGAGTCAGGACCCGGACAACGATTATTCCGAGGACGAGCACCTTATGGATTATCCAATAAGATACGCTTATCTCCTTGACCTCGGCTACAACAAAGCGGGCGCTCCGTATGCGGGTAACGCAATATTCCTTCACTGCTGGAAGGAACCCGATTATCCAACGGGCGGCTGCGTTGCAGTATCGGAGGAGGATATGGTCACAATTCTTCAGACCGTAACACCCGGAACTACGGTTACAATCTATTAATAACGTTTCAAAGGCGAAACAGGTATATTGCCTGTTTCGCTTTATTGTGCTAAAATGTATACAACAACTATTCGGTGGTGAAAATATGGATTTTAAAGACGATGGCTTTATGACGGGGCTTGCACTGTGCATCGTGGCGTTTGTAATTGTTCAGGCGCTCTTTTTTATGGTGCGCGCAATTCGCCGCGCCGTAAAGCTCGGTGTGGACAAAACCAGAATCAAAAATACTATCCTGAGCTCTGCGCTCTTTACCGTTGCGCCGGCAATCGGCATTGTTGCCACGGTGCTTACTCTCGCTGCGGGGCTCGGCTACGTTCTGCCGTGGATACGCCTCTCGGTTATCGGCAATATCTCGTATGAGGTTACGGCTGCAACGAGCGCGACCGAGGCTTTCGGACTGAAGGGCGGAATCGCAAATCCGATTACCGACCCCGAGGCGTTCGGAACGGTTGCGTGGGTAATGACGCTCGGCTCGATTATGCCGCTGATTTTAACCCCGCTTTTCCTTAAACGGATTCAGAGTAGGGTTACAAAGGCTCTCTCGGGCAACAAGGTATGGGCTGACGTTATGAGCGCAGCTGCGTTTATCGGACTGATTGCCGCCTTCGTTGCAAGAGCGGTTGCAGGTCAGGGCGACCCTGACATCACGGGTGACGGCGCAGGGGTGCTCTCTGTCTGCGCACTTGTGTTCTCGGTAATACTTATGCTGATTCTTTCAAAGCTTGCGGCGCTGCCGAAAATGAAATGGCTTGAAAGCTTTGCAATGCCGCTTGCGATGATAGGCGCGATGTGCATCGTTATGGTGCTTGCTCAGGTACTGCCGTACGATATCGCGTTTCTGGAATGGAGGGGTTAAGATGAAAAGTTATAACGATAAAACCCATACCATAGGAAGGCTCTGGATGGTTGTAACGCTTCTGGTGTTCCTTTCGGTTCCGTGCCTTATCTGCGCCCATCTCGGCGTGTCGCCGCAGCTTGGAATGATAGGTAAGGGACTCGCTTCCGTTGCGCTTATATTCTATCCGACCGCCGTAATTGAGGTTATCACGTATGCGCCGCTCCTCGGCACGGGCGGAACGTATCTCAGCTTCGTAACGGGCAACATAACAAATCTCAAGCTTCCCGTGGCTCTCGCGGCTATGGACAGCGCCGACGTTGACCCGAACAGCGACGAGGGCGAGGCGCTTTCGACAATCTCTATTGCCGCTTCGTCAATAGTTACAACGGTTATCATCGCGGTGTTTGTACTGCTTCTCAGACCGTTCCTCAGCAAAATTACGGGCGAGGGCTCGGTGTTTGCACCCGCATTTCAGCAGGTAACGCCCGCGCTCTTCGGTGCACTCTGCGCGTCATATCTTGCAAAGCACTGGAAGATATCCGTGCTTCCGATAGTTCTTCTGACCGTACTGCTTCTGTTCAAGGGAACGCTCGCAGTCGGCATACTTATTCCGATAGGCGTTATCGTGTCGCTTCTCGGCGCTCACGTTATGTTCAAAGCCGGTCTTGTCGGCAAAAAGAAGGAGGCGTAATATGAGTACGGGAACTTTAATTTTGATTGTAATTCTTGCGGTAATTGTGCTTTTCATACTGATTACAGCCGTACGCGCCGCGTTCTTTAATGTTGACAGACCCGAGGTCAAACCCATGCCGAAGGAACCCGTTGACGAGGCGCGCGTTCAGAAGCATCTCACAGAGGCAATTCGGATTAAAACTATCTCAAACGTAGATGAAAGCAAGGTCGACTGGAATGAGTTTGAACGCTTTCACGCATTTCTTGAAAAGGAATATCCGCTCACTCACAAAACCCTGAAGCGCGAAAAGGTATCCCTCGCGTCGCTTCTCTACACGTGGGAAGGAACGGACCCGTCGCTTGACGGTATCGCCCTGCTTTCTCATCAGGACGTCGTGCCCATTAGCGAGGGCACCGAAGGCGACTGGACGCACCCGCCGTTTGAAGGCTATAACGACGGCGAGTTCATCTGGGGCAGGGGAGCGCTTGATATGAAAAACCACCTCATCTGCGTTATGGAAGCGGTTGAAACCCTGCTTGAACAGGGCTATACGCCGAAGCGCACCGTCTATCTTTGCTTCGGCCACAACGAGGAAATAGTTGCAGGCTTCAACAACGGCGCCCATTCGATTATGGAAACGCTACGTGACAGGGGCGTTCATCTTGAAGCAACGCTCGACGAGGGCGGCGCAATCCTTCCCGCAAACGTCAAGGGCATACTCAAAGGGAATCTCGCAGGTATCGGTATCGCCGAGAAGGGTAACACCGATATGCGAGTAACCGTTCACGCAAAGGGCGGACATTCCTCACAGCCACCCCAGCATACGGGAATAGGACTTCTTGCAGACGTCGTTCACGACCTCGAAAAGCATCAGTTCAAGGCGACGATGCTGCCGATGGTCAGCGATATGTTTAATCAGATAGGCAGGCATGCGACCTACCCCGGCAGGCTCGTTTTCTGCAACCTGCCGATACTCAAACCCCTCGTGCTTGCGATTGCAAAGCGCATCCCGCCCGCAGCGGCGTTTATCCGCACGACGACCGCCTGCACCATGGCTGAGGGCTCGCCCGCCGCAAACGTTCTGCCGCAGCAGGCAAGCGTTACGGTCAATTTCAGGCAGCTTCCGGGAACGACCACGGAAGACCTTGAAAAGCACATCCGCAAGGTTGTACGAAACAAGAATATTGACGTTGAGCTTGTAAAGGGCAAAGAGGCGTCAGCCGTTTCACCTACGGACACCAAGGCGTTTGCCGTTCTGACCGAGCTTTCCCACCAGATTGATAAGGACAACATCGTAACGCCATATCTCGTTATGGGTGGAACGGACACCTATCACTACGAGGAAATCTGCGAAAACCTCTACCGCTACGCGCCGTTTGTTGTGGACACCTCGCTTCTTCTCACAACCCATTCAACCAACGAGCGCTGCCCCGTGGCAGTCCTCGGCGAAGGCGTTCAGTTCTTTATGCGCTACATAAAAATGATGACGGAATAATATAATAATTAATCCCCCGAAGCAAACCGCTTCGGGGGATTTTTTTAATCCTGTTTCAGGTTTTCTATTATGTTGTCGTCCTTGATTTTGTCCGCCGAGTAGAGCAGCGAAAGAAGGATGATAACGAATACCGCAAGAATTGCCGCAACGTAGTACTGCAAATTGAGCGAGAAGCCTATGTTCATTTCTTCCGCTCTTGAAAGCGAGAAATACATAAGATAATGCAGTCCCGCGCTGAGCGGTATAGACCAGAGAAGCGACTTGATGCCGTAGCGGATGCTCTCAACGTAAATCATCTTCTTGAATCCCTTTGGCGTAACGCCTACTGATTTCAGCATTGCAAATTCCGTCTTTCTCTCGTTCATTGAGTTTGAGATGGAATTGATAATATTTATGATTGCAATGCTTGTAATCAGCGTGATAAAGCCGTAGATGAACACCTTCATTATTGTGAGGACTGAGTTAACCGCTTCCATCTCTGATGAACTGTCAACGATTACACAGTCTATTCCCCGACTCTCGAAATACTCGTCCGCCTCCTGCATTACGGGTTGATAATCCCTTGCAAACACGCTGAACGTGTAACCGTTGTGGTCAAAGGGAAGCATTGAAACCGCATCCTCGGGAAGAATTAAAGCCGGGTGGTCCATATATTTCGGCAGGAATAACCGACCGTCATATACCTTGTCGGTAAGAGCGCCTGCGATAATGCTGAATTTGCGCACCGTTCCCGTGTCATCCGTGTCATCCTTGTAAGATTTAACGTAGCAGTCGAGAGTCTTACCCTGCGTATCATCGCCAAAAGCCTTGTAAGCCTCAGCCTTGGGCGAATTGCCCTTTGAGTAAACCACCTGATTGTATATGATTGCCTTTGGCGTATCAATATTGTGATAATCGCTCGGTTTCTCGCCGATTTCTTTGAGATACTCGTCAAAGCAGTCGTTACTCATAACGTAGACAAAGAGGTCGGTTTTGTCCTTGGATTCGGCTATACTGTACGCAGCCTTTGCATCCTCGGTGAAGAGTTCGGTGTTTTCAAGCGTACCGTAAGCCATCATTGAGAGAACGTAATTATCAACGTCCGCACCGTCAAGGAATTCACGAACCGCGTCTTTGTTCTTTATTTCAACGTAAATGCTGAAATCCGCTGTCTGTTCGCCTGCTTCCTGCTGAACTGCCGATGTGAACATCTGAGAGAAGTTTGTAACCGAAAGGAACATAACAACGCTCATTACAAGAGCAAAAACGATGCTTCTGCTTCTTCTTCCGTTTCGCTTGAAGTTTTTAACCGCAAGCTCGCCCTCGTAGCCGTAGAGCTTCCTTGTGAGCCTTGAAACGCGAAGACGCTTTGCCTTTTTAACCTTAACCGTGTTTGTGCCCTTGATTGCCGCAATCGGCGTAGTTTTCGACGCTCGGCGCGCGGGGATATAGCACGAAATGTAGATTGTAAGTGCGCTGATAAACACCGTGCCCAAAAGGATGAGCGGGCTGAAATGAACCCTGAGCGTTTCCTTAATGGGTATCGCAATAGTGCTTAATAATGCGCCCTGAATGCTTTTGAACGTAATCGCCATTCCGATGAAGCCCGCGATAATTCCGAGCGGGATTGCAATTGCGCCGAGTATGAAGCCCTCGAAGTAGATTGACGAGCGCTTCTGCTTTTTTGTTGCGCCGACCGAGGCGAGCATACCGAGGTATCTCTCGCGTTCCTGATACGAAACCGCAAAGCTGTCGTAAATCATAATTACCGAGGCGATAACGATGATAACGAGAATAACAACCGTCATACCCTTGATTGCGTTGATTGACGCATTGTTATTGTCAACGCCCTCGTAGGCAAGCAGGTCGGAATTATAGTTAATGTCGTCTGCGCCGGTCTTTTCTTTGAGCTCGTCCGTCCTGTCGTAAACCGTTTTGTCAAGAGTGCGGTAGCTCACAACAACGTAGGCGGGTACGTTTTTTGTATTTTCGCCCGTGTTTGCAACGATACCGCCGCGGTTGTCGAAAAAGCTGACGTTGTCCTCGGCAATACCGCAGAGGGTGAAATTCCGGCTTTCCTCTTCACCGCTGTTTATGTCGGTGCAGTAGAGCTCAACCGTGGAGCCGACCTTCCAGTCAAGCTTGTTCTTTTCGATGTAGCCCTTTGTTAAAAGGATTTCGTTTTCCTTCTGAGGGAATGAGCCCTCAAGAATATTGATGTTTCTGATGTCGACAACCTTTTCGTCGGCGGCGTCAACCATAGTGACCGCCTTTGCCTTTTTAGCGTCCCTGTCAAAGGTTATCTGATAGAGGCTTGCGCCCGAATAGTAGTCGAGCTCACCCTCATCAAACGGGGCGAGGTCGGGCATTTTACCGTATTCAAACTGCGCGTGCCAGCTTCCGTCGTAGGCAAGGGTTGAGTCCTTGAAAAATTCAAAGAAAGAGAACACGGTTGTGAACACAGCTGTAACCATCGCAACCGAAACGATGATTGAAAGAATCGTGAGCAGGCTGCGGCGCTTGTGCGTTTTAATGTGCCGCAGGGTGAGTTTATTAACAATATTCATTGTGCTCACCTCATATCCTGCGCTCATCGCGGACGATTCTGCCGTCCTTAATCTCGATAAGGCGGTCTGCGGAAAGCGCAATCTGCTCGTCGTGAGTAATCATAATAACGGTCTGACCGAGGTCGCGGTTAAACTGGCGCAGAAGGGAAATAATCTCTTTGCTGTTTTCGCTGTCAAGATTTCCCGTAGGCTCGTCGGCAAGCATAAGGGCGGGGTTGTTTATAAGCGCCCTGCCGATTGAAACCCTCTGCTGCTGACCGCCCGAAAGCTGAGCGGGAAGGTGAGTGAGCCTGTCCTCTAAGCCGAGGCGCTCGATGATGCTTTTGAGCTGCCTTTCGTCTGGCTTTCTGCCGTCGAGAAGCAGGGGAAGGGTGAGGTTTTCCTCAACCGTTAAAATAGGTATCAGATTATAAAACTGATAAACAAGCCCTATCTGACGGCGGCGGAAAATCGCAAGCGCCGTTTCATCAAGGGTTGAGATGTCGGTGCCGTCAATGACAACGTTGCCGCTTGTAGCCTTGTCAACGCCGCCGAGAATGTGCATAAGAGTTGACTTGCCCGAGCCCGATGGTCCGACAATCGCAACAAACTCGCCGCGTTCAACCGAAAAGCTTACGCTGTCAAGCGCTTTTACCATTGTGTCGCCCGTACCGTAGGTTTTACAAAGATTAACTGTTTCCATAATTTTCATTGTGATTTCCTCCTTTTGACACAATGGTACAACACGCACCTTACAATCCGGTGAATTTATTATTACAATTCAGTCATATTATCGACTTGTAAAACTTAATCTCAAATTCAGTGCCCTCGTTTTCCTCGCTTGTGACGGAAAGCGAGGCGTTTTCTTTACTGAGAATACTCTTTGAAAACGCAAGCCCTATGCCCACGCTTTCGGACGATGAGTTTTTGCCGTGGTAAAATCTCTCAAAGACGTGGGGCAAATCTTCCTTAGCGATTCCGCAGCCGTTGTCCCTGATGAGAATCCGTTTGTAGACCGTTGTTTCGTCGGTTGATATTGTCAGCCTGCCGCCGTCGTCGGTGTGTTCAATGCAGTTTTTGATAATGTTCTGAAGCGCTTCATTGGTCCAGTTTCTGTCGCCCGTGAAGGTGAAATCATTAATGCGCTTTTTAACCTCGATATTCCTGAGCTCAAGCGTGATGAGAAACGGGGAAAGGCTGCTTTCAATCACGTCGCAAACCGAGAGCTCGTCCTCGTTCATTTCAGCCGTTCCCGCGTCAAGCTTTGAGAGCTTCAGAAGGGTCTGGATAAGCCAGCTCATTTTCCCGCACTGGGTGTTGATTATTTCGGTGAACTCTCTGCGCTTGCTCTCGTCCTCTTCCTTTTCAAGAAGCTCCGACACCACGAGCATCGAGGTCAGGGGCGTTTTGAGCTGGTGCGAAATGTCCGCAAGCGAGTCTGCAAGATATGTCTTGTCCTCGGTGATGACCTCGTTCTGAGTTTTGAGAGTTGAGATAACTTTCAGCAGATTGTTCTGCAAAATTGAAAGCTCGCCCTCGGTGTTATCACCGAGAGCCAAATCATAATTCCCCGCGCATACGAGGGAAAGATAGTCGTTTAAATCACTGATAGCTCTGTATCTTTTAACCGTGTAAATCGCAAATACCGCAATAAGCATAATCCCAAGTACGGCGCAAAGCAGAGCCGCAGGTTTGCTTATACTATAACAAACCGCAGCCGCCAAAGCCGTTAACGCAACGCTGATTATTATCGGTATATATAATTCTCTGTTTTTCATTTTTACCTCTTTTAATTCCTAATTCCAAATTCCGCTTTCCGAATTGATAATGTATCCCATTCCTCTTACTGTTTTAATAATTTCGGGTTCTGCCGGGTTGTCCTCGATTTTGTTGCGAAGCCGCTTGATGTAAACCGTCAGCGTGTTATCGTTGACAAAATCGCCCTCAATATCCCAGATATCCTCAAGAAGCTTGTTCCTTGTAAGAACGATGCCCCTGTTGTTAAGCATTGTGAGAAGAAGCCTGTATTCCATTGCGGTGAGAATCACTTCCTCGCCGTTTTTCCATACCCTTGCTTCATTAGTGTTTATTCTGACGTTCTGAATATTTATAATTCCGTCCGCGCTTTCCTTGCTGTATCTGCGAAGGACGGATTTAATCCTCGCAAGAAGCTCTTTCAGTCTGAACGGCTTTGCGATGTAATCGTCCGCGCCGAGGTCAAAGCCCATAACAACATTTGCCTCGTCGTCGTACGCCGTCAGAAAGATTACGGGATAATCGCCCTGCGCCTTCACTTCGCGGCAGATATCGTAGCCGCTTCCGTCGGGCAGGGTGAGGTCGAGAATATATAATTCAAATGTATTGTCATTAATAACTTCTTTCGCCTCGGCAACGCTTTTTGCAAGCGTAACGCGGTAGCCCTCGCTTTCAAGCGAGTAGGTGAGTGCAACGCCGATTGCGCCGTCGTCCTCTAAGAGAAAAATGTTCATTTGTTTCACCTCGCGTCTATTTTACCACATTATAATTCTCAGTTCTATTACAATTTTGTCACTTTGACAGGCGTGTGAAAAAAGTCGAAAAGAGTCGGAATATACATAAATGTGTAAAATAATCACATATCACACGAAAAAATATAAAAAATTTCAATAAATATGTGAAAAAGACTTGCATTTATGCTTTGCAAATGGTAATATATGTAAGAAAAATGTGAAACCGGTTTGCATTAAAATGGAGGTTTATTTATGAAAAAGAGAATTAATGTATTAATTGCCGATGATTCGGCGGACTTTGGTAAGGAATGTCAAAGACTACTGAAGAATGAGGGCTTTGAGGTTATCCTGACCCCGAAGGACGGAACGAGGGTTATATCCGTTTTCGACTCTCAGAGTATCGACATTATGGTTGTCGACGCGTTTATGTCGGGTGCGGACGCGCTCGACGTGCTTGACCATATCAACGAGAGCCCGAAGGAAAAACCGCTCTTTGTCCTTCTTTCCTCAATCGACTCGCCCGCATACGAGGAACAGGCGATAGACGCGGGCGCGGACTATTATTTCATCAAGCCCGTCAGCGCGCAGACCGTTGCCAAAAGGGTTTCGCGCCTTTCGGTCTGGAAGAGCGAAAAGCAGGACCGTCTTTCAAAGAAGCTCGGCGACGAGGATATGGATATAGTAATATCCGATATTATGAGGCAGATAGGTGTGCCCGCCCATATCAAGGGCTACCACTATCTGCGCACCGCAATCAAGCTTTCCGTTGAGGATGCTGAAATGCTCAGCTCCGTCACAAAGCTTCTCTATCCCACGGTTGCAAAGATGTATTCAACCACGTCTTCAAGGGTTGAACGCGCAATCCGTCATGCGATAGAGGTAGCATGGGACAGAGGCGACGTCGACGTGCTCTCATCGTATTTCGGCTACACAATTCAGTCGCAGAGGGGCAAGCCCACAAACAGCGAGTTCATCGCGATGATTACCGACAAGCTCAGACTTCAGATGCGCTCCGCATAAAGAAAAACCGCTGAAATCGTTCAGCGGTTTTTTCTTTATGTGTACGATTAGTTGAAAAGCTTTTTGAGGTTTGTTGCCTCATCAATTTCAGCCTGTGCAACAACGTCGTCGCTCTCAATGATTATATCGCAAATCAGGCAGAGAAGCTCTTTGTATGCGTCCGCAAGCTTTTCGTTTTTCTCGCGCATAACGGAAACGCCGTTTTCAAACTGCTCGTCAAACGAATGGCTGAGCTCGTCCTCACAGTTTCTGTAAACGTCCCTGAGCTCGTCAAGCGTGTAGTCAAAGCCGAAATTTGCGTTGAGGTACTTAACTTCCTCACTGCTGATTTCGCCGTCAGCCGCAATCAGTCTGATTATAACGCTGACAAGGTCGTTCTGGTAGAAGCCGTCCATCTCGCCGTACTCTTCTTTGTCCCAGAGATTGAGCTCTTCAACAGCGTCGCAGCCGATGAGAAACCTTTCGTATTTTGATTTGAATTCTTCTGTAAGCATATCAAGTTTGTTCATTTTAATTTCCCCTTCCTAATGCTTTTGAAATCTTACCTTTAAATCCCCCCGGCTGATAGAGCTGGGCTTTATTATCCCGAAATGCGAGAACCACCATTTCAATATCGTTGTTGCTGACAGGTCCGTGGTGGTCGCACATAACGAGGTTATAGAATTTGTTGTTGAGATGAAAACCGTCAAGTTCCGTGTAGGTGCCTTTTTCAACGCCTTCAAGGCTGAACGTCTCATCCTCATAGAGGTCGCCGAGTCCGAGCGCGTGACCGAACTCGTGCTTTACCGTGTGCTTGATTTCCTCGTAGTCGTCAAACTTTCCGTCCTCGCTCAGAATATATATGAGCTTTCGCGATTTTGAAGACCACTTGAATCCCGAAACGGCAAACGACCGCTTGTCCTTCACGATTGCCTTCGTGCTTTCCTTTGACTTTTTCGTGCCGATTGCGTTTGAATATTTGACCATAGCTTCGCCCAGATCATCCGTCACGGGCATAACTACTACGTTGTCAAAAAGTCTGCTTTCCGTCGTGAGGTTTACCTTAACCCTCAGCGCCTGATTGCCGAACACGCTGTACTCGCCCTGCCATTCCATAATGCCGTCCTTAACGGCTTTCTTAAAGGGCTCGGGATTGTCGAGAAACTCGGCGCCGTAAAACATAATGTTTGCGCTGAGCGTAAGCTGATTTACGCCGTCTTTGTATTCAAGAACCGCGTCAATGGGCGTCAGTATTCCCGTTCTGTTGATTTTGATTTTCTTTCCGTCAAAATCAACGAGAGGTGAATCCGTTTTGTCCGGCGTGCCGCCGAAAGCTTTGTTGTATCGGTTCATACAACCTGCGTTCAGAAGCGAGCGCGCCTGCGGACTTCCGTTGTTTGCAGCCCTGCAAAGAAGCTTGAGCGCGTGTTCCTCGGGGTTTTCGCCCGAGTCGGGTCTCAGCACACCCTGCAAAACGAGCTTGCCCACGATGTAAGCCGCCTCGTTGTCGCCGTCCTGATACGCCTTGAGAATATACTTTATACCAAGAGCGCGCTCATCCTTGTCAGAGCCGGACAGCAGCGACTTTCCGTATTCCCTGTACCATTCGGGCGTGCGGGTTTCGTTTTCACTCACGGCTATTCTCCTTTTTCAATTCTGTACCCGAGCGCAATCACGAGCTTAAGAGTGTTTAAAGCGGTGTTTCGGTCAAACTCTTTTTCCGACTCGGGAAGCTGCGAATACGGTACGAGGCAGGGCGTTTCCTTTAGGGCGTCGTTTCTCTTTTCGCCGTAGGTCCAGCCCTCGGAAATTCTGCCCTGCGCCCACACGTCGTGAACGTTTTCCGCAATGGTCTCGGTGAGCTGCAAAAGCTCATCCGACAGTTTTATATCGTCGGTGTTTACCGGCTTCGGTGTGTAGTTATTCATATTAATTCCTTCCCGTTTTTCTGAGCGGTCGCTCTGTTTTTTCGCTCAAGGACGATGTCGGCGTCTTTCGGAATCAGCCATATGTCGCTTCCCTCAAGCTTTGTTGCGCCTTCGATTTTTCCGTCGTCACACAGT
This sequence comes from uncultured Eubacterium sp., assembly GCA_905234495.1. GTDB lineage: Bacteria > Bacillota > Clostridia > Oscillospirales > Acutalibacteraceae > Eubacterium_R. The sequence goes on from CAJOHE010000010.1 coordinate 39,043, forward strand.
TTCTGAATCCATCTCGGCGTAACGCCGTACTTTTCAGCCGCCGCTTTTACGGAAATGTAATCCATTTTGTGTCCTCCTTACATAGTATGAACTGCTTTTTATGGTTATCATTTTCCCTCGAAAACTTTTTTAATCTCATCGCCCGTAAGATGGTTTTCCAAAAGCAGTCTTTCAACTAAAGCGTCAATTTTATCCCTGTTCTCGCTGATAATGCGAACGGCGTTTTTCATTTCCTGGTCAAGGATTGCGTTCATCGCCCTGCGAACCTCGCCTGCAAGCGCCGTGTTTGCCTCGTCGGTCCTGTCTATCACGGCAAGTCCGAGTCCGTCGTCCATACCGTAGGTGCAGACCATATACCTTGCAATTCTCGTCGCGTGCTCAAGGTCGCCGCTTGCACCAGTTGTGATTCCTTCCTTGTCGCCGTAGTAAACAATTTCGGACGCGCGTCCGCCGAGGGCGGTGCGGATGAGCGAAAGAAGCTCGTCCCTTGTGTGTACCGCCTTGCCTTCGTTGTCATCGTGCTGCATATATCCGCCGTGATGACCGCGCGCGACAATCGTCACATATGAGGGCGTGTCGCCGTTTTGCCAGTAGAGGAAGGCGTGACCCGCCTCGTGCCTTGCGGTGCGCTCGAGAAGGGATTCGTCCCATTTCTTTTCCTCGCCGCCGTTATAGGTTTCAAACGCCTCTTCAAAGATTTCGTCCGTCACCTTGAGGTTGCCGTCCCTTATGCACATTCTCATCGAAAGCTCAAATATTGATGCGAGGTCGGCAAGGCTCATTCCCGTTGAGCGGATTGCGATGTTTCCGATTTCCTCTTCGCTCAGCGCAAACGCATTTCTTTCTGCAAGCTTCATACGGATGTAGCGCAGGCGCTCGTCCTTTGTCGGAAGGTCAACGTAAAGCCTTCTGTCAAACCTTCTCATCAGAGCGGGGTCGAGGCTGTCCACGTCAAAATTAGTTGCTGCAAGGATGAAAACAGGGCGGGAATTATCGTTTTTAAATCCGTCCATTTCCGTCAGAAATGCCGTGAGTGTGTTTTCTTGGTCGCTTCTGTCTTCGCTTCCCGTTCTCGCTTTTGCGATAGCGTCAATCTCGTCGATAAAGATTATTGCGGGGGCGTATTTGCGGGCGGTGCGGAAGAGTTCCTTTACTCTGTCCCTGCCGACGCCCCAGTACTTGTTGATAAACTCGTTACCCTCTGCGTTGACAAACGTCACGTCGGATTCGCTTGCCATAGCCTTTGCAAGCATCGTTTTACCCGTGCCGGGAGGACCGTAGAGCAGTACGCCTTTGGGCGCGCTCAGTCCCGTTTCCATATACTTCTTCGGGTTCTTGAGATATTCAACAAAATACCTGAGTTCCTTTTTTGCGTCCTCAGCGCCGATAACGCTGTCAAAGCTTATGTCGGGCTTTGATACGTTGCTGAGAATGTTCTTTGAATCCTCGGCGTCAACAGCCACGTCCATCTCAAAATCAAAGAGCTTGATTTCCGCGGTCTTGCCGTTGTTCTTGAGCTGCTGAGCCGTTTCGTAGGTGACAAGCTTGTTAGCCCTTGCAAGAGCGTTCATACTGCTCTGCTGGTAAATCTTGTCGTTTGTGTCCTTAATCTCTTCTGCAAACTTATCCTCGCTGAGAGTCATAACTCCTCTTACGCCGTTTCGCGTAAACGAGATGATTTCCTCAGAGGCAAGAGTTCTGCTTTCCGTCTGCAGGATATATATCGGAATTTCGGGATAGAGTTCTTTAATGTTCCAGAAGAAATCCCTTGCCTTGGAATCAATATCCTCGGCGTTGAGATACTTCGATTTGCCCGTTTCGCCGTACGACATATCAATGAGAACGAAGCTTATGTCGCGTTCCTTGACAATCTTTTTCGCCTCTTCGTCGCTCTGCGCGTTGATAAAGCGCGTGTCTGGGCTGAACGCCGAGCATTTTTCAGCAACCTTCTTATCCGAGAACACGAGCACCTCGTAGGACTCTGAGCGCTCAAAGAGCTCGGCAATCTCGCCCTTGGGAAGCTCAACTTTGAAATGAACCGATTTGAGGTCGGCAATTCCCGTGTCCGTTTCCTTGGAACTAATCAGGCGGAAAAGCTCAAATATCTCGTCGTCAAAGAAGGTTTCGGCTCTGCTTTTAATCGTTCTTGCGTCGGCCGCGCCGCCCTCTGCAAAGAGCAGGGAAGTGTAGACCGGCTCGTCGATTCTGACCTTGATGCCGATTTCCTTTTCAAAATTCACCGCGTGCTTCAAAACCTCTTTTTTCGCAATTTCGCGAAGGTTGTGAGCTGTGATGTGATTAAACATAACCACGTTTCCCGAAGCAAATCTTGAACAGATTGCAGCAGGGAAGTAGGACGTTCCCGTGTTCGGGTTAATGTCACTTCTGAGCGCTTTTAAAATAACCTTGCGCGACATTCCCGAATAATCGGTCGTCTCGGATTCCTCGTAGAGCTTTCTTCCGGCATTTGTTGTGAACACCAGAATAGCGTCCTTAAACGAAACCTCTTCGTCCGTATAATTGTCGCGGATTCTTCCCGCGTCGAGAATCTGCAGGAAGAGATGAATTATGTTGAGATGCGCCTTTTCAATCTCGTCAAAGAGAATGAAGCACTTGGGGTTCTTTGCAACAAACGAGGTCACGTTGCCGGGCTGACCGTTTTTGTAAACCTTGTCGGTGCCGCAAAACTCAAAGTTCGCCTCTTTGTCGGAGTACTCGCTCATATCAAAGCGCCTGTACGGAAGCCCGAGCTCTTTTGCCGCGGATTCGGCAAGGAACGTTTTGCCTACGCCCGGAGGGCCTGCAAAAAGGAAGGTCGCGCCCGGACGGGTTCTGTTTTTGTTTGTGAGCGCGTTGAGCTCAGCCTGAAAGTATCCTGACGTGAAAACGCTGATTGCGTTGTCCTGACCGAAGATGATTTTTGAAAGGTTGTCGTGAATTGACTTAACCGTTTGGGTAAGACGTGCAACCGTTTCCTTCGGGTCCTCTTTAAAAAGCTCATGCTGAGTTTCCGGTTCAGCTTCGGGCTCTTTTTTCGGCTCGGCTTTTTCTTCTTCAGCCATTTTTCTGCAGGATTTTTCAATGAGTTCTTCCGCGTCAATTTTCTTTTTGCTGCTTGCAGAGGTTTCAATCAACGGCTTGATAACGTCCGTGGGGTCGTTCAGTATGCAGTCGAGAAGGATGTCGGGGCCTATCTCATCAAGCTCTTCCTTCTCGGCAGTCTGCTTTGCCTTGAACATCTGCTGCTGAATGTAGATGCTGTCAAGATATGACGGTGCGTTCCCGTTTTTTATGTGTTCAACGAGGGAGCTCTTGAGCTTTCCGAACAATGCGTCAGACGGAAAAGAGTTTCTCATCAGCTCGTAAAGTTTTATTCTCTGCTCGTCGCTTATCTCAATTTGCGTGAGTCCGGTAAGCACGTCGACAACCGTAACGAGATATCTTTCGGCGGTGAAAGACCCGTCCTCATTATCGCCGTACTTCGACGCATATTCCATCAGCCTTTTAAGCAGTTCGCTATTCGTGATTTCAGCCATCGTTATTTCCTTTCAATGTCAGTTAATTTTTGGAAAGTCTTATATCCTTTGCTTTTTCATCCGGCTTGAGAGAATCGTAATCAACAAGATCGTGGTGCATTTTGCCAAGGTCGTTTCTTGTGCTCTCGTCATTGGAACCGCTGTAAACATAACCTTCGGCGCGCATATATGCGTTCCATCTGCAGTGCTCAATTCTTGCGATGATTTCTTCTTCCTCTTCGGTGAGCTCGTCCTTGAGCTTGTCAGCGCCCGGAATATGGCACTCAATGCGTGCCTTCAAATGAATTGCCGAGGCTATTGAAGAATTGTAGTTGTATTCGTAATTGAGAAATTCTTCTTTTGTAGAGCCGTCCCAGCGCAAATGGCACGCAAGACCGTTTTGCTCAAGCTCGGAATTCATGATTACCGATTCGGAATAAGAAGTGTTGATGTCACCGACAAATCTGATATTGTAATCCTGACCGCTGTAGTTCTTAATTCCTTTAAGGGATGCGTTTTCATCCGCATTATAAACTATTGAGTGTATAACGGGTTTAATCTTCATTCTCTCAAAAAGAGTCCGAAGCTCAACAGCGGTGCGTATATTCATCTCATCCGAACCGAGGGATACGAACACATAAGTTGCGTCCGCAAGATTTTTTATTTTATCTGCAAATTCGGCGGTTGCAACGTCAATTCCGGAATGAATGTTAATCTTGTATTCTGCTTCGCCGGGTATTACTACGCCGTTATATTTTTCGGACATAAGCTCCGGAGCCAGCGCAATGAATTTACTTTCCGCATTCACGTCTTTATCAAATGCGTCAATCTGAAGATGATAGCCGTCCATCTGACAGTACCAGGAAAGAGCCTTGAGCATCTCGGTTCCGTGACCGCCGAGACCTACAACAACAGCGGAAATCTTTTTGTCGCCGTCGGGCAGAAGCTTTGCAGAACCAAGGATTTCTTCGCATCCAAATGTGTAGAGCATTTGATTAATGAGTGAACGCGCCTCGTTTATGCGGCGTACTTCAATTTTTCCCTTGTCGGTATTCGTGAGAAGTATCTCGCTGTCAAGCCTTGACGAGAAAACAAAAAGTCTGACGTTTTCTCTGTCCCTGTACTGCTTTATAAGCTGCAACGACTGGTTAATGTTTTCTGTTTCTTCCTGACCTATCGCATAGAAGGTTATCTTTGAAGTCTTTGAGTGCACTTTGAATCTTATCGCAAGAATATCCTTTTTGAAACAGATTGCGTTAAGTTCCTTTGCGCGTTCGCCGAGCTCGTAGGAAACCTCGTCGTTGTTTTCAAATACGTCGGTATATACAATAACGGCGTGTCGGTGCTTTTTCTTGATGTTTCTGCCGAGCGCGAGCGACTTCTCATTAAGCTCCGAGAAAATGTATATATGCTTATGGAAATAGTGTAATATGTATCTGATATATGAGGTGGTGTCCTTGAAGAAGGAAATCAGGAAGCTGAAAGTGAGCACGGGCGCAACGGCGTATTCAATCGCGAGATAAACCGAATAGAGTTCGGAAAAAGCTTCGTCTTCGCATTTTATGCTTTCAAGAATGATTGCGCGGTCGGCGTCAAATGTGAAAATCTGAAACGTGTTGTGAAGCGCAAAGGCAATCGTTTTAATAACGCTGTCTGCAACGCCTTCAAAGATGCTTGAATAAATCGGAAGCAGACAAATAAAGACAGAGATAAAAACCCCCGCAAAAACAGCGTGGAAGGGGGTTAATATAACTCTGCCTCTCTTATACTTTGAAAATCGCAAAATGATTGCAATTATAATAAATAATGCCAGTGCAGCCGCTGAAGCCGCAAAACCCAGATACCAGCTCATATGTACTCTCCCAAAATAATAATTATAAACTAATTATACTTCGCAGGGGCGAATGTGTCAATAAAGTATTCGACATTTTTCGCTTGCTTTTACGCAAAAAATCCGCCGCAATCATCCGACCGCGGCGGTGCGTTTCTATTTCATGAATTCACGCAGAGCGATAAGTCCTTCGTTTAGCGAAAAGAATTTGTCGTTATACTTTTCAACAGTGGAAAGGGCGCAATCAACAAGATGTGAGAAAAAACCGTCGCCCATTTCGCTGTCCCTGTAATGCCACGACATACGGTAGTCAATCCTGAGCAGTTCCGGTCGGAAGAGGAACCTTCCGTCGGGGATGACTTTTGTTGCAATGCAGGCAGCAAGAGCCATATCCGTGTACTTTTCCTCGTGTACGGCAAAGGGAAGACGCGAGCTTACCATCATAAACTGCCTGTGCATATTGACTTTAAAAGTAAACCTCATCGGAAGATCGTCGCCGAAAATTTTGAAACTTACGGTAAATTCCTCTTCATCCCTGTCATAGTCTATTTTCTTTTCGTCAAGAGCGCTGCATAATCTGGCAAACATTTCTTCTGCCGTTTCTCTTCTTTCTTTAATACCCATGATTTTCTCTGCGTTATTCGGAAATATCCTTGATAAACTCTTTAAGGCTCATCATGCCCTTTTCAAGCATAAAGAACTTGTCGTTATACCTGTCAACGGCGTTTATGGCCATCCATATCATATAGTCGAAAAGCTCGCTTCCGATTTCGCTTTCGATGAAGCTGCTTGTCATTCTGAAAACGATAACGCCGTCCTCAAGATTGAAGTCAAAGCTTCCGTCAACAAGCTTTGCGTTTACGTAGTTTACCGCGATAGCCGCGTCAAGTCTTCTCTCTTCCGAGATAACTACGGGAAGGCGGGACATAAGCATAATGAGCTCAATGTCCGCTTCGACTGAAATCACGAGGTCAATCGGAAGGTCGTCGCCCTGAACGCCGCATTTGATAACAAGGTCTTCATCGTATTTTTCGTAATGCCAACCGCGGTTGTCAAGAGCGGTGCACAGTGAGCCGAAAACTCTTTTACATCTTTCCATTTTTTCGTCTGCCATTTTATTCTCTCCTTAGATTTATTCAGACAAATATTGCCTTTAAACAATTATATAACATAACGTCCCGTTTAGTCAAGAATGATAAATCCCGCCCGCGTTATTGCCTATAATCATTTTTTGTGTTAAAATTATCAGCAGAACACTACCGAAAGGATGGGTGGTATGCTCACTACCGAAAGATTGATTCTTCGTCACTGGGAAGAAAGCGACGCGGAAGAATTGTTCAGATATGCGAAGGACCCCGACATAGGTCCCGCGGCAGGCTGGAAGGCGCATAAGAGCGTTGACGAAAGCCGTGATATAATCAAAAACGTGTTCTGCAGCGACGAAGCTTATGCGGTTTGCCTCAAGGATGACAACAGGGCAATCGGCGCAATCGAGCTGAGGCTTAACGGCAGAAGCAACCTGACCGACAGGGACGACGAATGTGAGCTCGGCTTCTGGATTGCAAAGCCGTTCTGGGGCAGGGGATTAATCCCCGAAGCCACGCGCGAAATGCTTCGTCACGCCTTTGAGGACTTAGGTATGAACAGAGTCTGGTGCGGCTACTACGATGGGAACGAAAAGTCAAAGCGCGCTCAGGAAAAATGCGGTTTCCGCTATCAGTACACAAAAGAAAACGTTGACGTCGTGCTTCTCGGCGAAAAGCGCACGGAACATATAAACAGTATGACAACAGAGGAATGGAAAAATGAAAATACTTGTATTTAACGGCAGCCCGAAGCGGGATAAGAGCGACACAATGCACATCACCCGCGCCTTCCTTGACGGAATGAGCGAGGCGGCGCAGCAGGATATACATATTATAAATGTCATCGACAGTCATATTGAATACTGCACGGGTTGCTTCACTTGTATGAAAAACGGCGGCAACTGTATTCACGGCGACGATATGAAGGAAATTCTTGAGGAAATCCTTGAAAGCGACCTTCTCATTTTCAGCTATCCGCTTTATGCCTACGGTATGCCAGCGCAGCTCAAGGTGCTGATTGACCGCACCCTGCCTCTCACATCTATGGCGATGAAGAAGGTGGGCGACAGTTACCGTCACGTGGGGCAGGCGGACTATTCGCATCTCAGGTACATTATGATTTGCGGCTGCGGTTTCCCGAACAGCGCTCATAATTTCGAGCCCGCCGTGGCTCAGTTTAAAAACTGCTTCCCGAACAATCACACGGTGATGACGGTGCCCGAAAGTCCGATGTTCAACGCACCCGAGGCGGCGGAGGTAACCGTGCCGAGGCTTGCGCTCGTGAAAGAGGGTGGAAAGCAGTATGCCGAAAAAGGGGAAATCGACGGCGCCCTTCTTTCGCAAATCTGTTCCCCGATGATTCCCGAAGAGGTTTACGCTCAAATCGTAAACTCGGGCTCGTAAAAAGGAGAGAAAAATGATACTGATTATAAACACAACCGCCGACACCGGGCTCACGGCAGAAATAGAGGAAAAGCTCAGGGCAAAGCAGGCGGAATTTGAAATAGTTGAGGCGGCGGATATGAAAATCAGCCACTGTATCGGCTGCAACGTCTGCTGGCTGAAAACGCCCGGCGTGTGCGCTGTGAAGGACGACTATGAGATAATTCTCAAAAAGATTATCAAGGCGGACCAGATGTGGGTGATTTCTGATACCGCCCTCGGTTTTCTCAACCATAAGGGCAAGAATATCTTTGACCGTATTCTGCCGATTCTCGATATGTATCTCGAAATCCGCGACGGTCAGCTCTGCCACATTCTGCGTTATGATAAAAGAACGGATATCGGCGTTATCTATAAGGGCAACGGCGACAGGGATTACCTCAACAGGTGGAACGCGCGCTGCACAAAGAATATCGACAGCAGAGCTCTCGGCGCATATCCCGCAAACGAGATAGAGGAGGCGGTAAAATGTATGCAGTAATTATCAACGGCAGCCCGCGCGTCAAGGCGCAGAGCAATACCGATAAGATTATCGGAAGCTTCTCAAAGGGCTTCTGCGAAGGCGGCAACACCTGCGACGTTTACGCGATTTCCGAAAGAAATAAATGGGACGAAATCAGAAAGGCGTATAATGAAAACGAAAATATCATTATCGCGCTTCCGCTTTTTGTCGAGTGCATTCCCGGGCTTCTCATCGAGTTTATCGAAACGCTTGAGCCCAAGGACAAAAAGACCACTCTTTCCTTCATTCTTCAGAGCGGATTCACCGAGGGAATTCAGCTTCGCTGCGGTGAGGCGTATCTTGAAATACTTACGGAAAAGCTCGGCTGCAGCTACGGCGGAACTCTTGTCAAGGGCGGCAATTTTATGTTCCGTTTCCGCGAGGGGAAAGAGCTTGAAAGAGCGATTGCGCCCTACGGCAGGATGGGGCGCGAGTTTGCCGCAAACGGCAACTTCTTCTCAAAGAAGTGCAAGAGGTTTACGGGTCCCGAAATCTACCCGAAGCCCATGCTTAAAATAGTTGACAGGGTGATTCACAAGGGCGGAAGAGAGTCCTTTGACAGGGCGGCTGCCGGCTGGGGCTGCACCGAACCCCTCGACAGCAGACCGTATGAAAACTAAACATTACAGGGCGGCGTTTCACCGTCCTTTTTGTTTATATTCTGCAACTACATAATAGACTTTTTAATAAATCTTGTACAAAATGTTGAAATTTATAATTTTTATGTTATAATGTTTATTATAGATACTATGCACTTTTATGCTTTAGTACAGTGCACGAATAAAACAGGCAGGTGAATTATGAATACAAAAACGCTTGCGTATATTCTCAAACGAATACTGCTTTCAATCTTTACGGTGTGGGTTGTTATCACCGTTACGTTCTTCGTAATGCACGCCGTTCCCGGCGGTCCGTTCGTCGGTGAAAAGGCAACAACCCCCGCGGTACAGGCTGCTATGGAAGCTAAGTACGGACTTGATAAGCCCGTGTTTGAGCAATATACGACCTATCTCAAAGACATCGTTACTAAATTCGATTTCGGTCCGTCGCTCAAACAGAGGGGCAGAATGGTAGTCGATATTATTTTCGACGGCCTCAAGACCTCTGCAAAGCTCGGCGTAATCGCTGCCTGCCTTTCAGCAGTTGTAGGCATCGTTCTCGGTGCAATCGCAGCTATCAGAAGAAACAAGCTCATCGACAGAGTTATTATGGTAATCACCACGGCTTTCGTGTCCATGCCGTCGTTTATAATGGGGTCGCTGCTATTGGCCCTGTTTGCGATAAAGCTGCAGGTGCTTCCGGCAAACGGCTCAACCCCTGCGGGACTTGTGCTTCCGGTTATCACGCTTGCGCTTTATCCCATGGCGTACATCACGAGGCTTACCCGTTCCTCAATGCTTGACGTACTCGGTCAGGACTACATAAGAACGGCTAAGGCGAAGGGCGTGTCGGGCGTAATGATTATCTTCGGCCACGCGCTAAAGAATTCACTCATCCCCGTGCTCACATACTTCGGCCCGATGCTTGCATACATTGTAACGGGTTCTCTCGTAGTTGAGCAGATTTTCGCAGTGCCCGGAATAGGCCGTGCGTTTGTAAGCTCAATCACAAACCGCGACTATCCCATGATTATGGGTACCACGATTATTCTTGCGGCTTTAATCGTAATAATGAACCTTTTAACAGATATTCTCTACAAGGTCGTTGACCCGAGAATATCATTCGACTAAGGGAGGGGGATTGTATGAAGAAAAAGAAATTCACCTTCCACGTTGACCTCGATATGTTTATGCCCGCTTCCGATAAGGAAAAGGAGTATATGGTGCAGATGCGCCCATCCTCAACCTTCTTTAGGGACGGCGTAAAGAGATTTGTCAAAAACAAGGTTGCTCTTCTGAGCCTTATCATTATTGTAATCATTACTCTTTCGAGTATAATCGTTCCGTCCTTCTGGCCGTATTCTTATGAAAACCAGCTCGGCGTTCAGGCAGGTCAGACGGTTGACGCGTCATACAACAACCTCAAGCCGATGCAGTACGGCAAAACAGAGCAGGAAAAAATTGACGCGGGCGAAAAGGTGTTCCCGCATCTCTTCGGAACCGACGCGGCAGGACGCGACTATTTCATCCGTGTTGTCTACGGAACGAGAATATCCCTTGCGGTAGGCTTCTTTGCAAGCGTTATCGTACTTCTCATAGGAACATTTTTCGGCTCGATATCGGGCTATTTCGGCGGAAAGGTCGACCTCATTATAATGAGGTTTGTAGATATCATCTACTCTCTTCCCGATATGCTTATGGTAATTCTTCTATCGGCGGTTATGAAGCTGACGCTCACCCCGGTTATTCAGGGAACCGTGCTTGAAAACATAGGCGCAAACATCATCAGTCTTTTCATCGTATTTGCCCTTCTTTACTGGGTAAGTATGTCACGACTTATCAGAGGACAGATTCTCTCGCTTCGTGAGCAGGAATACGTTCTCTCGGCTCGCGCGACGGGCGCAAAGGGTAAGTGGATTATCGTTAAACACCTTATTCCCAACTGCATCAGCGTAGTTATCATTTCCGCTGCGCTTCAGATTCCGTCCGCAATCTTTACGGAAAGCTATCTGTCCTTCCTCGGACTCGGCGTAAACGCACCAATGCCTTCACTCGGTTCGCTTGCATCCGAAGCTCTTAACGGACTTACAAGCTATCCGTACCGTCTGGTAATCCCCGCTATTATTATCTCACTGATAGTACTTAGCCTCAACCTCTTCGGCGATGGTCTCAGAGACGCCTTCGACCCGAAGCTTAACGATTGAGGAGGGTGTACATGGCGTTATTAGAAGTTAAAAACTTACAGACATCTTTCTTCACCGACGCAGGTGAGGTTAAGGCTGTAAACGATGTATCTTTCAATCTCGAAAGGGGCAAGGTTCTCGGCATAGTTGGCGAGTCGGGCTCGGGCAAATCCGTAACGGCTTATTCGATTATGCAGATTCTCGCCTCAACGGGTAAAATCGTCGGCGGTTCCGTAAAGCTCGACGGGCAGGAACTTGTCGGCGCAGACGAAAAGGTTATGAAAACCGTAAGAGGTAATAAGATTTCCATTATATTCCAGGATCCTATGACCTCGTTAAATCCCACATACACAATCGGCAGACAGCTTATTGAAGCTATCACTCTTCACACCAACAGAAACCGTAAGGAAGCCTACGAAAGAGCTGTTGAAATGATTAGGCTTGTAAATATCAACGAGCCCAAAAAGAGAATGAAACAGTATCCGTTTGAGCTTTCGGGCGGTATGAGGCAGAGAATAATGATTGCCATGGCTCTTGCCTGCGAACCCGATATCCTTATTGCCGACGAACCCACAACGGCTCTCGACGTAACGATTCAGGCGCAGATTCTCGAGCTTATGACCGACCTTCAGAAAGAGCTCGGTATGGCGATTATTATGATTACCCACGACCTCGGCGTTGTGGCTCAGATGTGCGACGAAGTTGTTGTAATGTACGCGGGCTCAATCTGTGAGCAGGGAACTGCGGACGAGATATTCTACAATCCCCGCCACGAGTACACCAAAGGCCTTATGCGTTCAATCCCGACGGCGGACACCGCGGGCAACAAGCTTCATCCCATTACGGGAACACCGATTGACCTGCTCAATATGCCTAAGGGCTGTCCGTTTGCCCCGAGATGCGACAATGCGATGAAAATCTGCATCAATCACAGAGCGGAGCGAATGAAGATAAACGACGACCACTATGCAACCTGCTGGATGAATGTCAAGAAGGGCATTGACGACGGCGAAATAGTGCTCGACGAGGAAGGCGGTGAGGCTGATGAGTGATTATAAACCTCTTATCGAGATAAAGCATTTAAAGCAGTATTTCCCGATTAACACAGGCCTTTTTCAGACCAAACCGCTCAAAGCCGTTGACGACGTTTCGTTTGACATAAAGAAGGGCGAAACCCTCGGTCTTGTAGGCGAATCCGGCTGCGGAAAAACCACGGTCGGCAGAACAATCCTTCATCTCTACAAGCCCACCGACGGCGAAATCTGGTATGACGGCAAGCAGGTTAAAACCCGCGCCGACATCAAAAAGTTCAGAACAAAGGCAACAATGGTATTTCAGGACCCGTATTCCTCGCTCAACCCGAGGATGACGGTTTCGGATATCATCGGCGAGCCGCTCGACGTGCATAAGCTCTATTCAAACAAGAAGGAAAGAGAGGAAAAAATCCTTCAGTTTATGGACTATGTAGGTCTTAACAGCGAGCACGCTTCAAGATACGCCCACGAGTTTTCGGGCGGTCAGAGGCAGAGGATAGGTATTGCCCGTTCACTTGCGGTAAATCCCGATTTCATTGTCTGCGACGAACCCGTATCGGCTCTTGACGTATCGATTCAGGCTCAGGTTATAAATATGTTTGACGAGCTTCAGGATAAGCTTGGGCTGACCTATCTTTTCATAGCTCACGACCTTCTCGTTGTCCGTCACATATCCGACAGAATTGCGGTAATGTATCTCGGCCACATAGTCGAGCTTGCAGACGCGGGCGAGATTTACGACCACCCGCTTCACCCGTATTCAAAGTCGCTTCTTTCGGCGGTACCGGTTCCCGACCCGCAGGTGGCAAGGGCAAACAAGAGAATCGTCCTCACGGGCGATATCCCGAGCCCGCTCAACGCACCGTCGGGCTGTCCGTTCAGGACGCGCTGCCAGTACGCAACCGACGCCTGCGCCGAGAGTATGCCCGAGTTCAAAGAGGTTTCGACAGGCCATTTCGTAGCCTGCCACAGAACCGAAGAAATCAACGATTAATATGGTAAACAGTACGGCTTGCCGTACAAAAAATAATTTTTCATTTTGAAAGGATGGTACTATGAAAATGAAAAAAATTCTTGCACTCGTTCTTGCACTTGCATTAGTGCTCAGCTTCGCTGCTTGTTCAAAGGGCGGAGACGGCGGTAACGAGGGCGACGCAGCAAAAGATTCTATTGCTGTATGTCTGGCTTCAGAGCCCGACACAATCGACCCTGCTCTCAACTCAGCAGTTGACGGCGCTACACTTCTTGCACACCTTTTCTCAGGTCTTGCTAAATGGCAGCAGAACGACCAGGGTGTTCTTGAGCTTGTACCCGACGCAGCTACAGAGCTTACTGAGGGCGTAGAAAATGCAGACGGAACGGTAACCTACACCTACACCCTTAAGGATAACCTTAAGTGGTCGGACGGTCAGCCGGTTACTGCAAACGACTTCATTTTCGCATGGAACAGAGCAGCTTCTCTCGATCTTGCAGCTGACTACGGCTATATGTTTGAAGTAGTTGACGGTTATGCTGAAATGACAGAGGCTGACGATGCAGGAGCAGCAGTTAACCCCGACGCTAAGCTCAACGCTAAGGCTGTTGACGACAAGACAATCGAGGTTACACTTGAAAACGCAGTTCCTTACTGGAACGAGCTTCTTGCATTCCCGACCTACTTCCCGGTACGTGAGGACGTAGTAGCTAACGAAGCATGGGCAACAGATCCTGCTACTTATGTATGTAACGGTCTTTACACCCTTGATTCATGGGAGCACAACTCACTCATCACTCTTAAGAAGAATGCAGAGCATCCCGACAATGCACAGGTAACAATGAACACAATTCAGTTCTACCTTTCAGACGATGCTAACAATATGCTTTCTAACTTCAAGAATGGCGACTGGCAGTTAATCGACTCTATTCCTACAAACGAAATCGCAAGCATTAAGGAAGAGTACAAGGACGAGTTCTACAACGTTGGTCAGCTCGGCACATACTATGTATGCTGGAACATCAACGAGGAACTTCTTCCCGAGGGCAGCACCCTTGAGGGCGTAGAGGCAGAGGCTGCAAGATCTGAAATCAGAAACGCAGTTGCTCTTCTCATCGACCGTAACTACATCGTAGACGAGATTGCTCAGGGCGGCCAGATTCCTGCTTCCACATTCGTTGGCGCAGGTCTCACAGACGCTGACGGCAAGACTGAGTTCCGCGCAAATGCAGGCACAAGCTCAGACTTCGAAGGTTACTTCGACGCTTCCTCAGAGGCAGTTCAGTCAAACTTTGACTCAGCTGTTGAGACTCTTAAGAAGTACTATGATTACGACGAGGCTACCGGCAAGTTCACAAACTTCCCGAAGCTTACCTATCTCTACAACACTGACGAAGGACACAAGGCAATCGGTGAATACATCCAGTCTTCACTTGCTAACGTTGGTATCGAAATCAGCATGGAGAATCAGGAGTGGGCTACATTCCTTAACACACGTAAGGACGGTAACTTCTCAATCGCTCGTAACGGTTGGCTTGCTGACTACAATGATCCTATCAGCTTCCTTGATATGTGGACCACAGCATCAGGTAACAATGATGTTCAGTTCGGCAAGGGCGAAAATGCAGACCTTAAGGCTTACAACCTCGACCTTACAGCTCTCGGCTATGAGGATAAGGTAGAAAACGGCACATGGGCTGAGACCTATGACGTTCTCATCGCAAGAATTAAGACCTGCACAGATACTGAAAAGCGTTATCAGATGATGCATATGGCAGAGGATATGCTTATGGCATCAGGATGTCTCTGTCCTATCTATTACTACACAGATCAGTATCTTCTTGATTCATCTGTTCAGGGCTTCTTCTCAAGTCCTCTCGGATACAAGTACTTCATGTACTGCACATATACAGACTAATCAGAATCGTTAATCTGTATAAATAAAAACAAAACGGTACTGCGGGGAAACCCGCAGTACTTTTTTATTGCCATTCTTTATTCTATATGCTACAATGAAAACGTAATAAATCTAAGGAGAAAGCTATGCAGGATATCAATGCTATCAAAGACCAAATCTGCGACGTCTGTCACAAGATGTGGCAGCTCGGCTGGGTTGCCGCAAACGACGGTAACGTGAGCGTAAGGCTTGAGGACGGCAGGATTATCGCCACCCCGACGGGTATGAGCAAATCCTTCATCACTCCCGAAAAGCTGATTGTTCTCGACAGCGAGGGAAACGTTCTTGAAGCCGCGGACGGGCTCAGACCCTCAAGCGAGATAAAGATGCACCTTCGCTGCTATGACAAGCGCGACGACGTTATGAGCGTAATCCACGCCCATCCGCCGGGCGCAACGGGCTTTGCGGTCGCTCACAAGGCTATGGATATGTATAATATGATTGAGGACGTTGCGGTCATCGGCTCGGTACCGCTCACGCCCTACGGCACACCCTCAACCGTCGAGGTTCCGAATTCAATCGAGCCCTATCTCGAAGAGCACGACGTTATGCTTCTTGAAAACCACGGCGCGCTTGCGGTGGGAAGCGACGTTATCACCGCCTTCTACCGTATGGAAAGCCTTGAGCTCTGGGCAAAAATCACTATTAACGCCGTAATCCTCGGCGGAAGCTTCGACATCAGCAACGAAAACATTCAGAAGCTTATCGACCTTAGAGGTTATTACAAGGTTACGGGAAGACATCCCGGCCACAAGCTCTTTAACCCCGACGACGGTATGCTTCATAAAAAGGACTAATCAGGGAGGAATAATATATGCTTTATCCGAAAATAGGTATAAGACCGACGATTGACGGCCGCTGGGGCGGCGTAAGAGAAAGCCTCGAAAACCAGACAATGGGAATGGCAAGCGCTGCCAAGAAGCTGATTGAGGAAAACCTCAGATATCCCGACGGCACGCCCGTTCAGTGCGTTATCAGCAACACCACAATCGGCGGCGGTGCAGAGGCGGCAAAGTGCGCCGAGCAGTTTGCGGGCGAAAACGTTGTTGCCACTCTTTCCGTAACGCCCTGCTGGTGCTACGGCAGCGAGACCTTCGATATGGACCCCCACACGATTAAAGCGGTATGGGGCTTCAACGGAACGGAACGTCCCGGCGCGGTTTATCTTGCGGCGGTTATGGCGGCGTACGCCCAGAAGGGACTTCCCGCATTTTCAATCTACGGCCACGACGTTCAGGACAGCACCGACACAAATATCCCCGAAGACGTTGCCGAAAAGATTCTTCGCTTTGCCCGCTGCGCGGTAAGCGTAGGCTGGATGAAGAACAAGGCGTACGTAAACTTCGGCGGTATCGCTATGGGTATCGCGGGAAGCTTCTGTAATGCAGAGATGTTCCAGAAGTATTTCGGCATTCGCGCAGAGTGGGTTGATATGACCGAAATTATCCGCAGAATCACCCTTGAGATTTACGACCGTGACGAGTATGAAAAGGCTCTCGCGTGGGTAAAGGAAAACTGCAAGGAGGGCTTTGACTGCAACGCAGGTAAGGACCTTCCCGAAATCATCACAAAGTCTAAGGTTATCGAGCCCGACAAGGACTGGGAGTTCATCGTAAAAATGACGATGATTATGCGCGATATCCTCTACGGCAACAAGAAGCTCGACGAGATGGGCTGGCACGAGGAAGCGCTCGGCAAAAACGCATTTGCGGGCGGCTTTCAGGGACAGCGTCAGTGGACGGACTGGCTTCCGAACGCCGACTTCACCGAGGCTATTATGGCGAGCTCGTTTGACTGGAACGGCAAAAAGGCGCCGACCCCGTTTGCAACCGAGAACGATACTCTCAACTGCGTTGCGATGATGCTCGGCACCCTCGTTTCAAACACCGCGCCCTGCTTCCACGACGTTCGCACCTACTGGAGCCCCGACGCCTGCGAGAGAGTTACCGGCGTTAAGCCCGAGGGCGTTGCCGCAAACGGCTTCATTCACCTTATCAATTCGGGCGCAACCGCGCTTGACGGAAGCGGCGCTTCAAAGAACGCAAAGGGCGAGGGCTGTATGAAGCCCTTCTGGGAAATGACCGACGCCGACATCAAGGCTTGCCTCAACGCAACCGACTGGTGCAGGGCAAACTATGAGTACTTCCGCGGCGGCGGCTTCTCAAGCCATTTCCGCTGCCATGCAGAGATGCCCGTAACTATGCTTCGCGTAAACGTTATCGACGGTATCGGCCCCGTGCTTCAGCTTGCCGAGGGCTATACGGCAGACCTTCCCGACGAGATTCACAACGTTATCGACAAGAGAACCGACCCGACGTGGCCCACAACGTGGTTTGTTCCGAACCTCACCGGCAAGGGCGCGTTCAAGGACGTTTACAGCGTTATGGCAAATTGGGGCGCAAACCACGGCGTAACCGTTTACGGTCACGTTGGAGGCGAGCTCATCACACTTGCCTCAATGCTCAGAATTCCTGTAAATATGCACAACGTTGACGAGGACAGAATTTTCCGTCCGCACTCATGGGCAGCTTTCGGAACCGAGGACACGCAGTCCGCGGATTACAGAGCCTGCGCAACCTACGGACCTTTGTATAAATAATTCTTGTGTTTTCGTATTTTAATGGTATAATGCAAGTGAGGACAAAAAAGGAGGACCTGCTATGTTAGAAAAACCAAGTAATACAGTACTGTATTTTGCACCTCATCAGGATGACGAACTTCTCTCAATGGGTATCGACATCGCCGCTTCGGTTAAAAACGGCTATGACGTTCACATCATTATGGTGACCGACGGCGCAAGCTCAAACGTAAGGCTTCGTCTGGGCAATCGCGAATTCTGCGACCAGTGCCACGAGCAGCACGTTTTTGACTTGACCAAGGAGGATTTCACCGCAACGAGGGACCAGGAGCTTTTCGGCTGCTGCGACGCTCTCGGCGTTAAGAGGGAAAACATCCATCTTGAGCATGACAGAATCGTTGACGGCACAATCACGCTTGACGGCGCAAAGGATATAATTAAAATGTATCTTGAAAAGATTGATAAGGACGCCACGGTCTGCACGATTTATCCGAACGACCCCAAGGAACAGCACAAGGACCACAGGACTCTCGGTCTTGCGGTTAAGGCGCTCTATGACGAGGGTGTAATCAAGCACATCGTTCTTATGGAAGAGCCCTACGTTGCAGTTGCCGTTGACCACGCGCCCGGCGAGGAGCCCACAATCTTCTACGCGCCCGACGATATTGCAGAGCAGCTTGAAAAAGCGGTTGCCTCATATTTCTTATGGGACCCTGCAAACAAGCGCTATGCAGTCGGCTTCCACAGCGTACCCAACGAGATGAACCAGCTCAAAACTGAGAAGGGCTTGTATTACCACACATACGAATAAAGGCATAAAAAAAGCTCCGCGAAAACTCGCGGAGCTTTTTCATTATTATTTATTCAATATTAAGAATATCCGAGAAACCTGTGATGTCGAAAATCTCAGTTACGATTTCGTTTGCGCCCGTAACCTTCATTGCGTTCTTCATTGTCTTCTGAGCAGAGAGGAGAACTCTCAGTCCTGCAGATGAGATGTAGTCAACGCCTGAAAAATCAAATGTCAGATTCTCAACGCCGTCAAGCTCTTCCTTGATAACCTTTTCAAGGTCGGGTGCCGTTGTTGTCTCAAGTCTGCCTTCGATTTTGAGTGTGAGTGCGTTTCCGTCTTTAATCTTATTGATAGTCATAATAATTTCCTCCCTGAATTACATCTTTTTGAACACAATCATTTCAACTGTGTCGTCGCTGATGCCGATTTCGATTTCGTCCGCAATATTTGCAACGATTGATTTTTCAAGCTCGTCCCAGTCTTCCTTGGCGCCGCTCTGTGCGGAAGCCTTGTATCTGTTGAGGGACCAAACGGTTGCGGTGTTCTTTGCATAAGCCGCCGCGCCCATTGTTGAAGCATTGTTTACCCAGCCCGATGAATACGCTCCCGGAAGAGGTGCTTCGCTCGGCTCAAGGATGCGGTTGAATAAATCGCGAACCTTGCCCATAACGCCCTTTGCGGCAATATTCTCGCCGCTTGTAGACGCTGAGAGAAGCTTGCTTCTCATTTCGCTGTTCATCTTTGTTTCAGCCAGAAGGTGAAGACGGAAGGTGTTGTCCTCGTCCTCAATCCAGAAGTCAGCCTCATGCTTACCCGTAAGAGCCTGCATCATTCCCATCATCTCTTCGGCAAGAAGGGCGAGGTGAATTGAATCCTTTTTGTCAAGCTCTTTATAAGCAGCAACTGCTTCGGTCTGCCTTAACGCTTCGGATATTCCGACGCCTTCACTGGTAACATGAATAACATCTGATTTCATATAAATACCTCTCTTTAATTTTTATATATCCATTTTAACCCTTTTTGCGCATTAAGTCAAGAATTATTAAAGCATATGTTTAATCGGTTTTATATCGTCAAATTCCGGGAAACGGTAAAAGCGCTGAGCGTTCCTGCCGAGAAGCTTTGCCTTGCTCCCTTCGTCAAACTCGTCAGACTTCGTGATGAAGTCGTAGCTCATCTTGTAGGTGATTTCAACCATAGTCCTCGGATAGTCGCTTCCCCACATCATCTTGTCAAAGCCGCAGATTTCCGAAGCCTCGTAAATTGCCTTGATTGCTGAAGGGTAGGGGTAGAACTCGTAGTTGAAAAGCCACGTGATTCCGCCGCTTTCAACAAACACGTTTCTGTATCTCGCAAGCTTAATCTGTTCCTGCCACTGAGGGGTTGTCACCATTCCGAAATGACCTATTGCAATTCTGAGGTCGGGAAGTTCCTCGATGATTTCCCTGAGCGAGCCCGTCTGGATATCGCCGTCGGCAAGGTCTATTGATACAAACTTATCTGCCTCATACGCCGCTTTGAAAACGTCAATATGCTTCGTGAGGTCCTGCTCTTCAAGCTTGCAGGCGCAGAGCTTGATTCCGTCAAAGCCGTCAAGCGCGTAGGGCTTTCCTTCCTCGTAAAGGCTGCAAATCCTCAGCCTGTCGGGGTATTTTTCCTTAGCCGAACGAAGGTAGGCGTCCTGATTTCCGTCCATAACTTCCTGAGTGATAACGGCGCCGTTTACGCAGGCGTAGTCCATATTTGAAACGAGCATCTCTGCCGTATTGCTGCAATCGAGCATATAGGGCGGCATCATCTGCCTTACCTCGCCTGCAAAATTGCTTCTTCCGTTTTCAAGCGCGTAAACGGGCTTGCCCTGATGCACGCCTTCCTGCTTTTTCCACAAATGTGTGTGTGCGTCAATAATAATCATATTACTCACCGTCGCTGAATCTGATTAAAAGCTTCGCAAGGGAACCGTCGTTATTTGCAAGAGCGTCAAAGGCTTCCTTTGCGTTTTCCTTTTCATATACGCCGCTTATCATTTTCATAATGTCAACCTTACCGCTTGCAACAAGGTCGATAAGCTCTTCAAAGTCCTTTGTAAAAGCGTTTCTGCTTCCGAAAACGTTGAGTTCCTTCTTGAGAAGGATTGAGTGAACAAAGGTCGTCTCTCTCTTGCCGTTTCCGATAAGAATGATGTTTGCGCCGTGCGCCGCCTGCTCGATGCAGGACATAAAGGTCACGGGCGCGCCGCAAGCCTCAACGCAAACGTCAAAGCCGCAGCCGTCGGTAAACTCTTTGCATTTCTCTGCAAAATCGTCTTCCTTGTTGTTGATAATCATATCGGCGCCGTATTCCTTTGCAAGCGCAAGTCTGCTTTCAAGCAGGTCTGCAATCGCAACTCTCGCGCCCATGGCCTTTGCCTTGATAAGCGCGAAAAGACCTATGGGACCCGCGCCCATAATCAAGAGATTGTCGCCCTCTTTAACCTCGGCTCTCGAAAGAGCGTGACAGCTGATTGAAAACGGCTCGATGAGAGCAAGCTCCTTCGCGCTCAGCCCCTTGCCGTCGATAAGCCTTTCAAGAGGCATCGTGATGTATTCCTGAAAGCTTCCGTCCCTCTGAACGCCCATCGTCTGATTGTCGTGGCAGGCGTTTACAATACCTCTCTTGCAGGCGTAGCACTCGCCGCAGTTGAAGTAGGGATTGCAGGTGATAACGTCGCCCGCCTTGAAGCCCCTGTCGTTTTCGGGAACCTCAACAATCTGAGCCGAAAACTCGTGACCGGGAATTCTCGGATATGTGGTAAACGGCTGATTGCCGGTAAACGAAGCAACGTCAGCGCCGCAGATACCGCAGTAGAGCACTCGGAGCAGCGCCTCGCCCTCTTTAACCTCGGGCAAATCCTTGTCAATAAGCTTTATTTCAAACGGTTTTGTGATTTCAATAGCTTTCATATTTATACCTCAACGTATTCCTTGTTCCAGATAACGGCGGTCTTGAGCGGCGCCGCCTTTGAATAGATTTTGTTAATGTATGCGTCCATCGGGTCGGCTGTGAATTCGTCCTTGTCAATCAGTTCAACAAGCTCGTCAAACCTGCTCTTTGCAAGAATTTCAATGGCCTCTTCCATATGCTTCTGAGTGAAGTTGATGGACGATAAAATCACGTGATTCTTAAAGCCGAAGGGCATCGTGTCAAACGTGATTTTCGGGCCGAGCGAAAAGCTGTCGTAAATTCCGTTGCAGCCGAGAACGCCCTTTTCAAAGGCGATTCTGCTTTCAACCTCGTTGCCGCTCGTGCCAACAAAAACGCCCGCGTTCGAGCCGAAGTATTCCTTGATTGCCGCGGCAATTTCGTCCTCGCTCATACCCGCAACGCTGAGATAGTCGGATTTGAGCACCTCTTTTACAAAGCGTACCTTCTGACTGTCGTCGCCGCTTCTTGCAACAAAGAGAATTTTTGCATTCGGGTGGTTTCTTCTTATCTGGTCGCCGATGAAAAGTCCCGTCGTGCCGAGCCCGTAGATAACCGTTTTGTCAAAGGTCTCGTCCTTCGCCTTTTCGCGCGCCTCAGCCTCGCTGCACTTATCCCTCGCCATAATTACTCTGAAATTCTGGGCTGAGCCGATGTCGGTCATTCTCTCGTGCTGAAAGATTGCGCAGGCGTACGGGTCGCTGAAAACAAGCCTTTTCGCAAGGGTGAGGGGAAGCTTTGTGATTCCGTCGTATTCCTTCGGAAGCCTTAAAAGCATATCGGGATTAAAGAAATTACTGTCGCAGAAAAGTCCGTCGGCTCTGTCGCAGCCGTACTCAAAATAATCCTCGTCCTCGGTAAATCTCGTCGGGTCAAAGCTGTCGCCGCCGCGGATTAAAACTATTGCAAAGCGGTTTTGCGAAGGTACCCACACAACGCCCTCGTGGCCGTTGATGAGCCTTTTTTCGCCGGCGGGAAACTTGCCGTCAAGCTCGTTTCTCTGTCCCATGTGCATAAGCTCAAAGTCCGTTCCGCAAAAGCCGCAGAAAACGGGAACGGCCTCAACGCCTTCCCTGAGTTCCTCGCCGCGAAGCCTCTGCCTTTTCGGATTGATAATATTCATTTCGCCGTAGCGAAGCGGCTTTTTTTCATCGTTGATAAAATATGTAGCGTTTACTTTCATTCCATCACTTCCGTAAAAAATTTTCACCTGATATTATAACATAAATAATATTTGGTATCAATATAATACTTAGTTGATATGAAATATTTTATATGCTAAAATAGAGTAAAGATATTAAGCGGAGGTGCAATATGTCCGATATTTTTGAAACTGCAATGCTCGTGTGCTTCGGTCTGTCGTGGCCGATTAATCTCGTGAAAAATTACAAGGCTAAAACCGCAAAGACGATTAGCCTCAAATTCCTTCTTTTAATCGCTTTCGGCTACGTCTGCGGAATTGCCGCCAAGCTCATTTCGGGAAACATCAACTACGTTCTCGCCGTGTACTTTCTGAACCTCGCGGTGGTGTGCGCAAATATCGTTGTGTATTTCATCAACAGAAATCACGACAAAAGAAACGGCGTGTGTTGATTTAATCCTTATTTTATGATATTATTTTCTTAGAAACTGCGGGGAGGTGTTTGCAGTTATGAAAAGATATAAATCGCTTATTGTGCTGCTTGTGGCTGCAACGCTTCTTTTAGCGCCGTTTTCGGCTTTCGCCTCGGTGCGTGAGGGAAGCGGCGAGGCGTCGCTTCTTCAGGAAGGCGAATACAGCGTGAAGGCGCTTTCCGACAGGGGACAGGCGCTTCTCGGCGCGACAAACGTTGAAGACTATATCTATGCCCAGCTCAAAGCGGTGAGCTCGTCCTTCTCGCTTTACTCGTATAATATCAATATCAATGACCTTTCGGCGCTTATCTCAGACGTAATAAACGACAATCCCGATTTGTTCTACGTTTCAAGCAGCTTCAGCTATACTTTTTACTATAACGGAAGAACGTCCGAGGTGACGCCGCAGTACGTTATGACCTCTGCGGAAATTGAGGCGAACAGCGTGATATTTGAATACGGCGTGGATTGCGCTCTGTCAATAGTCGACAGCTCGATGAACGACCTTCAGAAGGCTACGGTGATTCACGATTATATCTGCGACCTCGCAACGTATCCTCAGCTTTCAAGCGGTACGGTTTTTGACCAGAACGGCTATCCCGTGGACGACCTTGACGAGGATATATACCACAGCGCGTTCGGCTTTTTCTATGACCAAAACATCGTCTGCGCGGGCTATTCGCTCACGTATTCATACCTTATGAATCAGCTAGGCGTTGACTGCGAATACGTTTCCTCCGACGAAATGGGGCACGCGTGGAACAAGATTAAGATTGACGGCAGCTGGTATAACGCCGACCTCACGTTTGACGATTTCGACTATGAGCAGTATCAAAACACAAGGGGCTCGGTGCAGCACTGCTTCTTCCTCAAAAGCGACAGCTATTTTCAGTCGCTTTCGGGATATTTCCATTACGGCGGCGCAACGTTTGACACCTGTAATTCAACAAGCACGCTCTATGACGACGCGTTTTTCAATGACGTAAATTCTATGATTTACGTTGTAAACGGCGACTTTTATTACCTCGACCCCGATTTTACAAACGGCTGGGTTTACCTTGTGAAAAGAACTCAGCAGGGAACAGAGCAGAATATCGGCTACAAGCTTCCCGCAACCTATATAACCTTTGAGCCCGGGATATACGATAAGGACGGAAATTCCTACGACGCTCCGTATTCCGACCTTCTCGCAAGGCTCACGTATCTTGACGGCAGGTTCTACGTTGCGGCAAACACCAAGCTTTATTCAATGAAGCTTGACGGAACGAGAAAGGTTATCAAACCCCAGCTCGAGTATTACGTCGTAGGTCTCGGCACGACGCCGCCCGGTCAGGAAGTTTCCGACGGGAATATCAATTACCGTAACGTTATCTACAATATTTACGGCGACGTTGACGATTACGAGCTTGACAAGGTTGAGTATTTCCACGACTATCTTTCAACCAATCAGAACAGCAGCTACAACAATTATCCCGATATTGACTATAACGGATATATTAACGCAAAAGACTATGCGATGATGGGAGTGTAGAGAACAGATGAAAACTAAAAAAGCGGCGCCTGAAAATCAGCACCCGAACAAAATAGGCATAAAGGAAGCCATGGGCTATATGCTCGGCGATTCGGGCAACCTCTTTGTGCTTACATACGTATCCTCATTCTTAAAGGTTTTCTATACGGACGTGCTCAAAATCGCAACGGATAAGGTTGCAACCCTCTTCCTTGTAACAAGGCTCTGGGATACTATCAACGACCCTATCTGGGGCGCGATAGTTGCAAAAAGACCGCCCCGTAAGGACGGCAAGTACAGACCGTATCTCAAATGGATTGCGATTCCCGTAGCGCTCGCGCAGCTCGTCTGCTTCTACGATATCACAAGGCACACCGACAAAATGTGGGTTATAATGCTTTTCGCATACGTAACCTATATAACCTTCGGTATGATGTACACGGGAATCAACGTTCCCTTCGGCTCGCTCGCCTCGGTTATTACGGACGACCCGAACGGCAGAACCCTTCTCTCAACCTTCCGCTCAATCGGCGGCGGAATCGGCGGCGCGGCCCCGCTTCTTCTCGCACCATTCATCATCTACACAAAGCAGACCGACGCGGCGGGAAATACCTACAACGTTGCAAGCAGCTCGGGTATGTTCAACTTTGCCCTTGCTATGGCGATATGCTCGATAGTGTTCTATTTCGCGTGCTATGCAACCACTAAGGAAAGAGTAAAATCCGACGCGAATCCAAAGCTCGATATAAAGAGCGCGTACGGCGGAATGCTCAAAAGCCGTCCGTTCATCGTGCTTGCCGTAACGGGCGTGCTCATCAGCGGTCAGCTTCAGTTTGCGTCGCTCAATCAGTACCTTTATAAAAACTATTTCTGCAACACAAATCTTTCGGTTCTCGGCTCAATCGCGCAGTATCTGCCGATGGCGCTTATGATTCCCGTAACGCCGGTTCTTGTAAGAAAATTCGGCAAAAAAGAGCTTGCGGGCTTCGGCTCAATGTTCTCGGCAATAGCGGCAATCGCGTGCTTCCTTCTCAAACCCAAGCCCGACCAGCCGTGGATATTTATGGTTGTGCTCTTCATAATCGGCTTCGGTTATTCGTTCGTTTCAATAACGAACTGGGCAGTTGTTGCAGACGTTATCGACTATCAGTTTGTAAAGACGGGCGTTAAAAGCGAAAGCGCAATCTACGCGGTTTACACCCTTTGCAGAAAATTCGGTCAGACCATCGCCGACTACGGCGGACTTATGCTTCTCGGCAAGGTTGGCTACGACGTTGAGATTATGGCAAACGCAGGCTACGTCGAGGGCGTCAGCGAGGGAATACTCAAGGTTTGTACCCTCATCCCCGCGATAACCTATACGGCGATTTATCTGCTCTACCGCTTTGCGTATCCGCTCACCAAGGAAAAGCTCGAGCCGATTTACAAAGAGGTTCGCGAAGCCCACGAAAACGATGAATAAAAATACAAGAAAGCCTAACAGGCTTAAAGGTTATGATTACTCATCAAGCAACGCATATTTCATTACCGTATGCACCTCGTATAAAAGATGCGTATTGTCTCGAATTGTGGGGCTGACGACCCCGGCAGCCCGAAGATATTGTTGTCGGAATATGGTGGATAATTGAAAACAATATTCGTAAAATGAATGAAATCTATTCAGATATTCTCGTGAATGATTACGTTATAATGCCAAATCATTTGCATATTCTGATAACCGTTGACAATAAAAAAGATTTGCCAAGCGGGGCGCCGAGGTCGTCGCCCCCTACAAATACGGTTTCAAAATACGTTGCGGTATTAAAGAGGTTTACAAATAAGGAAATCGGAGAAAAAATTTGGCAACGTTCCTTTTACGACCACATAATAAGAAATGAAGAAGACTTTTATTATCACTTGCAATACATTGATGAAAACCCGAAAAAATGGTTGATGGGTAAAGACAAATACTACACATAAAAAAGAGCCGAAATAATCGGCTCTTTTTTTAATTTCTTTGTCTTAATAAAGTATACTGTTTGTCGTGATGAATTTTGTGCCGGCGTTGTAAATCTTTTTGATTTTGTCGAGGTCGTCGACCGCCCACGTCGCCGTCGTGAGTCCCGCCTCGTGGCACTTGCGGATTCTCTCGCAGTCGTTTTCGAGGTTTCTCTCGTCGTTGCCGTCGTAGCTGATGCCGCAGTTTTCAACGCTGAGTGCCTGAGCAATCTGCTTGTCCTTGATGTCATAGACGAGATAGAACAAATCATTGTCGCAAAGAGAACGCATCTTGACGCAGTCTTCAAAGTTAAACGCGATGTATGTAACGCCTATATTGTATTTGTCCGCCATTTCAACAAGCTCGTGGAAATGCCTTATCGTGTGGTTGTACTTAATCTCGACAACCGCGTGCATACCGTACTTTTCACAAACTGCAAAGAAATCTTCAAGCTTGCAGATTTTAAGCTCGGGATACTCGTCGATGTTGTGACCGGTTGAGTAGTTATACTTTAAAAGCTGCTCGTAGGTCATAAGCTCGATGTAACCGCTCTTGTCCATCATACGGTAGGTGACGGGGTCGTGATGAAGAACCCACACGCCGTCTATAGTTCTGTATATATCGCACTCTGCGCCCCAGAAGCCCGCCTTGCCCGCTTCCTCATATGCGGGAAGGGTGTTTTCGGGTGCAACCGCCCTGAAGCCCCTGTGAGCTATCAGCCTGATGTCCTCGGGTTTTTCAATGTCCGTGTTTGAAAGACGGTCAACCTTGTAGGGGGTGAGCTTGCAGTAATCCTTGTACCACTTTAACCACTCTATGCCTCTTTCAATTCCCATACCGACGCCGATTAATGCGGCTGTGCCGATAATTTTCTTAATCTTGCCCATAGAATACCTCCGTATAATTTATCCTAATAATTATACCACTAAACCGAAACTAATTCAAGAGTGACAATGCTTTGATTTAATATTGAATATTGACAAAGTTTATGATAAAATATATTTGTAAAAGTTTATTTATTTATGAGGGTGAGAATATGACGAAAAAACTCACATCGGTTATACTTGCGCTTATTATGACTGTATCGGTGCTTTTGCCGGTGCAGGGCTTCGCCGCGTCAAATTATGAAACCGCAACAGCCCTGCCGAATATCGCAACCGACAGCTGGATGAGAGCGATAAGAGGCGAGACCAAGCTCACCGAAATCACCATCCCCGGAACCCACGATTCCTGCGCGAGAAAGTTTAATAACGACTGGCTCGTTTCAAGCACGGCGAAATGCCAGAGCCTCAACATCACCGAGCAGCTCAACGCGGGCGTGCGTTTCCTCGACATCCGCTGCGAGGTCGATTCCTCAACCTATTCGATAAAAACCGTTCACGGCTCAGCCGACTGCTGGAACGACAACGATTACTACTATCTTGACTACGTTTTTCAGGATATCTACAACTGGCTTGACAACCATCAGAGCGAGACCGTTCTCGTCTCAATCAAGGAAGACGACGGCAACGCGGGCGCGGCTGTGTTCACCTCAGCCGTATATGAGTATATCCACGGCTACGGTCAGGGCAAGTATTTCTACGGCTCGGGCTATAATTACAACGACTACTGGTACCTCGGCAAGAGCGTTCCCACGCTCGACAGCGTTCGCGGAAAATGCGTTCTTATGAACCGCTTCGACCAGATTATCGCAACCTCGGGTTCAACCGCAAGCGAGGAAGAATCGGGACAGAAGGTTAAATGGGGCGACTATTCCGACACCTCATATTCAACCCCCGTATATGCAAACGTGACAAACACAAATACGGGCTGCGGCACCTTCCACGTTCAGGACCATTACAAGTGGAGCACGAGCAGTAAGATTTCGGCAACTCAGGAAATGCTTTCGCTCGGTCACTACAGAGGCGAGTACTATATCAATTTCTCGTCAACGGTTTCCGACTCGACTATCCCGAACCCCTCAAACCTTGCAAGCACGGTAAACGCCGCTTATCCGAACTTTACCTACACCAAGAACAAGCCCTCGGGCATCTTTGCCATGGACTTTGCAACGAGCGACCTCTGCCGTTATATCATCAATAACAACGAGGGCGTTTCAACAATAGTAACGGGCACCGACGGCAATATTTCATACACCCTCAACCGCCTTACGGGAACTCTCACCCTGACGGGCAACGGCGCTATGAACAACTACGGCTTCTCAAATTCGAGCGGCGTTGACGGCTACGGCTCAAACGCACCGTGGGGCGACCAGCCGACCAACTCGCTCTTCGACGGTCAGTACAACACCGACCTTGTCACAAGCATTGTCATAGGCGAGGGCATCACCACAATCGGAAGCTACGCCTTCTACGGCTATGACCATGTCACAAGCCTGACAATCCCGACAAGTGTAACCTCAATGGGCGAGGGCGCGTTTGCAAGATGCTCGTCGCTTTCATCGATAAATATTCTCTCAACCGAGATGACCTCAATCGGCGAATACGCCTTCAAGGACTGCACGGGGCTCACGAGCTTCTACACGGTTTCAACGGTTAATTCCATAGGTGCAAACGCCTTCCAAAACACGCCGAATCTCACAATGTACGGCGAGCAGGGAATTTATTCCCAGACCTATGCAAACAGCAAGTCAATCCCGTACGTCGTTATGGATAACGGAACGTATCTTGTCGGCGCAAAGGGTGCAAACACCGTTATGGAAGCGGCAAATCCCTTCGCAGGCAAGGACATCTCAAAGGGCTTCACAATCAGCTTCAAGCAGAACGCCCTTGAGGACAGAAACTGGAACAGCTCGCTGATTAATTTCTCAACGGGCAGAAACGACGACAACAGATATTTCATCATAATGTCAAACGGCACCATCCTCTT
Source organism: uncultured Eubacterium sp. (assembly GCA_905234495.1). Taxonomy (GTDB): domain Bacteria; phylum Bacillota; class Clostridia; order Oscillospirales; family Acutalibacteraceae; genus Eubacterium_R. The sequence goes on from CAJOHE010000010.1 coordinate 68,467, forward strand.
TAATGACGGCAACGGCGGTGCAGGCGGATGGAACAACTGCTATTTCGACATCAATTCAAGCTCTGCCGTAAACACCGTCGGTCAGGGCTGGAAGAAGATTGACATTACGGTTTATCCCGATTCAAACGGAAACCATATCCTCGATTATTATATCGACAACGCTCTTGCAAGGTCTTATAACCTCAGCTCAATCTGCGCCTCGGGCTATCCCTACGGCGTGAGCGGCAACAACGGCATATTCTCGTATCTTGCAAGCGGCGACGTTAATCTCTACTACGGCGCGTCCTTCTCGATTTATTCAACAATGGCGGGCACGGCGGAAACCTATCTTGACGACGTTGCATACTACAGCTTCGTCAACGCGCCCGACGGCTTATGCGAGCCTGCCTATTTCAACGACTTTACGGACGGCCTCGGCGGAACCGCCGTAACGGGCTCGCCCGACAACGGCAAGTACGTCATCCACGATACATCCGACAACAACGGCAGAACGGGCTCGGCGTCCTTCCCGTGGGGCAACAATGGCGGCGCGAGCGCAAACTACGTTTCAACAAACGAAAGCCCCTTCGCAAATCTCAGCACCTCAAACGGCTTCACGGTAAGCTTCTGGCAGAGAATTAACGGCAACTATTGGGCGGACAAGGAAAGCCTGACCTTTGCACAGGGCGGCACGGGCGAGTGCAAGTATTTTACAATCGGCACCGACGGCTATATCCGCTTCAATAACGGCAACGGCGGCAGTGATTCAAGCCTCTCATCGGCGGGGCTCTACTTCGACTACACCACCGCAAATCCGGATATTGTAAAGCAGCAGTGGCAGTATGTCACCGTTGAAATTCTCAACGACTATCAGTTCAGACTTTACCTCAACGGTCAGTATCAGCAGACCGTGACAGTAACGGGAACCTCGCAGTACCAGTCGACGGGCGGTCTGATGAATTTCCTTGCAAGCAGCAGCACAAAGCTCTATCTCGGCTCATTCACGCCTTACTGGGGCACCTGCTCGCTCTCGCTTGATAATGTCGCGTGCTTCGACCACGCGCTCACCGACGCAGAGGTAAACACCCTTTATAAAACAGAAAAAAATCTGCTCGCATCAGAATATGCGAACAGCTTTACAAACGATATACCTTCTGTCCGCGCAGGCTCCTGCGCGTGGATGAACGGCTATGACGGAAAGTTCGGCGTGCTCTATATCCCGCAGGGAAGCGAGTACAACGACATCACGCTAACCTCGGGCGGTCAGCAGATTAGCGACAACACGACGCTTCAGGGCGGCAGCACCGTTACCGTAACCTATTCGGGAAGCGGAACGGTTGATGCGTGGTATGCAAGAAGCGGAGTAGGCGGAAACGTGATTGCAACTCAGCAGGGCGGCACAAGCTACAGCTTCTCACTCACCGAAAACACCTACGTTTACTGTACGCTTAAAAACGCCCCCGTGTCCGACTATTCGGCATACGACAGCGCGGTGCTCTATGCAAATACCTTCGACAGCGCCGACTATTCGGTGCAGTCATATCAGAATCTGACCGCAACCTTAAATCAGTATGCGAATTTAAAAAGCAGCAGCCCGACTCAGGTCGAGGTTGACCGCGCAACGTTCAGTATCCTGATTGCGATTTCAGACCTCGTTCCGTATCTCAGGCTTAACGTTGAGGCGAACGGCGGAACTGCAGCCGTAGCCGTAAACAACACGGCAGGAACGACGGGCGAAAGCACCGTTCTCTTCGGCGACAGCATAACGCTTACTGCAACGCCCGACAGCGGCTACACCTTTATGGGCTGGTTTGAGCAGGATACAAAGCGCTTCTTCTCAACCGATTCAAGCTACACCTTTGTAATCACCTCAAACACAAATCTTCTCGCCGTATTCACGGCAAACGACAGCGCAACGCTCACTCTTACAGACGACAGCGGCTGGGTTGCAGACGTGATTACCAAGACCTGCACCGAGTGGCTTGCGGTATCAAATCTCGCCTCAGTCCTTCCCGACGTTCCTTATTCCTACGGCGCTTCAAGCGGCGCTTGGGCATACGATAACGCGGCGGTGCTTTCTCAGCTTCGCTCGGGTAATAACGTAACCGTCAGCGCGGAATACGTCAGGGCGATTGACCCGTCAAAGCTTCCCGAACAGCCCGTTGCAAATGCGGACGTTCCCGTAATCAATATGGCGTTTGACAGGGATGAAGGCAACGACGTCGGCGTATTCATTATGGCGTACGCGGTGCCCGAGGGCTGCACGGTTGAGTCAAAGGGAATGCTCGTTTCCTACGGCAGTATCGCCACCTTTGCACCGAACGGCACAACCCTGACGATTAATAACAAAATGCTCACGTCGAAGTTTGACACCGACGAGGATATCTACATTCTCGACATTGAGCGCATCAGCGATTTCAACTTCGCCGTGAGGGGATATGTGACCTACTACGATTCATCGGGCAACCTCAAAACCGCATACTCAAATCAGATAAATGTTGTTAATTAAATACCGATAATCCCGCATTCCGAATTAAAAAAGGCGTTCACTCTTGTGAACGCCTTTTTCTGTTAGTCCTGTTTTTCAAAATTTTCTTTTCCTACACCGCAGAGAGGGCAGGTCCAGTCGTCCGGAAGTTCCTCAAACGGTACGTCGTGCTCTGCGTCGTCATAAACGTATCCGCAGATTGTGCAAACATATTTCATATTTGTTCCTCCTTTATATGTTCTACTTGTATCATAGCAAATTTAACGGCGTTTGTCCATTCAATTCTTTTGTGTATTTTTAACAAAATAGCGCCCCATTTTTTTATATCGCCGCTCTTGAAAATGCAATTTTTCTAATGTAAAATTATATTATAAAGTTTTAAAGGGGATATTTATGGAAAAAACAGTTTACACAGTAACCGCCAAAGACAATGAAAACGTGTTCATCCACGTTATGCAGGGGCATTTTGTAACGGGCTCGTCCCATCTTAATTACTATGTCGGCGCGTCCGATATAAAGCATAATCACGATATTTCAAGTGAGGCGGCAAAAATTCTTGCAAGGTATTATCAGGAAAACAATATCGAGGTTGACACGATTTTATGCCTTTACGAAACCCAGGTGCTCGGCGCATATCTTGCCCACGAGCTCTCGCAGCCGACAATGCTTCACCCCAATCCCAATAATCAAATCAACGTTTTCGGTCCCGAGTACGACAACAACGGCAACATCATTTTCAGGGATAATCTCGTGAAGCGAATCAGAAACAGAAAGGTAGTTGTATTGATTTCGGCTATCACAACGGGTAAAACAATTCAGCGCGCTATGGAAAGCGTTAACTACTATGGCGGTGCGGTTGTGGGAATAGCTTCCGTATTCTCAATGCTTCATAATATCGACGACGTAAAGGTTACCACAATCTTCCATAAGAGCGACCTTCCCGGCTACGAATCATATCCGAGCTACGACTGCCCGTACTGCAAGGCAGGCCAGCCCATCGAAGCCGTCGCAAATGCGTACGGCTACTCAATGCTTGATTTATAAAGACTTCCGATAAGAGCGCATAACCGCGACGGATTAATTCGGAATTCGGAAAGCGGAATTCGGAATTATATGTTACTCACTGCGCTCGGACAATAAGTAGGGGCGAACTCAGTTCGCCCGCTTTGATTTTTGCGTGGCAGGGGACGGTTCTGTGTCACAAAGATAATTACGCATTATACATACAATGAAAACTTAGAATATGTTGTTGAGCTCAACCCAATCCGCTATCGCGGTTATTATTACGATACAGAGACAGGCTATTACTACCTCCAGGTTACTATGACCCGAGCATCAGTAGATTCATTAACTCTGACATCCCCGAAATTGCGCAGAACTCAAAAGATGATGCTTTCGGTCTGAACCTTTTTGCTTATTGCGGAAATGACCCGGTGAACAATGTTGATTATGAAGGGTATAAGTATTATCCTAGTAAGGCCAAGTCCTACGCTGATAAATGGTGGAACAGTACAAATAAAAAAAGCTATTTGAGATACAATAATGACTGTGCCAATTTTGTTTCACAATGCTTATTTTATGCAGGATTGAGTAAAAAGGTAACATCAGGTAATAATCAATGGTATTATAAGCCGGATAAATACTATCCAAACAATAGTGTAGCTCATGCGAAATATTCAAGTTCTTGGGTTAAAGCCAATGATTTATATAATTGGTTAAATAAGACAAACCACATTTATAACAAAAGCTCATTCAAAACAAAAAGTGGGCTAAGTTCTGAATTAGCAAAGCTTTATCAAAAGCCTGCATGTTATGCAGCGGTTTTCTTTGATTGGAACAATGATGGTACTATTGACCATGCCGCCTTGTTAGGAAAGATTACTTCCAGCTATAATGCAAGAAGCCACAAATACACCTATGACGGATATTATTATGCACACACAAGTAATCGCGCGGGTGATGATAGATGGTATTATGATAAAGATAATAAAAAATACTATAAATGCCCATTATCAAAAGCATTTGATGATTATAAATATTGCCGTATATATATTTGCGTTTTACAATGAAGGAGTTGTTTATGAGTACAAAAAGTAAAGTCTTTTCATTTGTTTCCTGCTTCTTATTAATTGTATTGATTTTTTATGCTGCAGCTTACATATACATATATAAAACAGTGGATGTCGCTTTCAGCTATGAAGGAATGGAAGCCGAAAACAGCGAATTGGAATGGATGAACGATTATTCTGAATATTTTAATTCTCACTCTCAAAACCTTGCAAAATGTGAATTGAACATTGCCAACAATTCAAATTTCAGTATTGAAAAGGTAAGTATTCATCACGCTTCATATAAATCGTTAGAATTAATAGGGGATTCAGCTTTATGCGAATCGGTGTTGGATATTGACAGCGGCAGCGCTTTTTCAAGAAGTTATTACTATGCAGTCGCAAATACAGCAACGGAAAGCGACATAGCAAACGAGCTAAATGAGAAAAGTAATGTTATCACATTTAAAGTGTGGTTTTTAAAGTTCGCGTTAAAAGCAAATTTCACCGAATAACTGGGGAAAGACAGGGGACGGCTCTGTGTCACAAAGATAATTGCGCAATATACATACAATGAAAACTTAGAATATGTTGTTGAGCTCAACCCAATCCGCTATCGCGGTTATTATTACGATACAGAGACAGGCTATTACTACCTCCAGATCAGCAGGTTTATTAACTCTGACATTCCTGAAATAGCGCAGAACTCAAAAGATGATGCTTTCGGTCAAAACCTTTTTGCTTATTGCGGAAATGATCCGGTAAACGATTGTGACCCATCAGGATTCTATAGTGCACAAAAAGCTTGGGAATATGCTAGGAAATATTGGGCTGATTATAATATAGGTAGATACAAAACCAATCCATTACCTGATGGAGATTGTGCAAATTTTGTGTCTCAATGTTTATATGCAGGCGGTTTAAGCAAAATGACAGGCACTAAAAACAGTGGTTGGCACCATTGGGATATAGGTGGGAAAAAACAGATTTCTAAAGCTTGGGGCAGAGCCGAAGATTTATACCTGTGGCTATCGGACAATGGTTTTATTTCAAAAAAAGCTAATTATATAATTAATAATAGCTCTGAAGCAAATAAAGTTGCAAAAAGTATGAAAGGCAAACAAAGATGTTCAGCTCTATTGTTTTTTGATTGGGACGGTAATAAGTATGATAAAGTACGACGCTTTGATCATGTAGCAATTTTAGGGGATATTTTGTGGTGGCGCCCAAATAATACTTACTACATTTACTATTATGCGCATACATCGGATAGTTACGGTGAGTGTTATTTGCCTGGTAGTAAGACTTATTCTTCAGCTTATATTCAACAAATATATAAGAATAACAAATACAAGAATACAAAGATATATATCTATTATTTGTAAAGATATGAGGTGTTAATATGAAAATGATTAAAAAAATAATTGTCACAATAATGCTTATGTCTTTATTAACAATTTTTTGTTCTTGCAGTAATACTGAAAAAAAGGCAAATGTTGAAGTCCAAATAAGCTATGCCGGCGAGGTTGAGGGCGACGAACTGTTTTTTTCAATCTATCCCGAGTATCAAAAAGCTCCCGAAGGGAAAAAGATGATAAAGCTTTTATGCACATTTACTAATATTGAAGAAGCTAAAGTCTCTGCGTTAAATGTTGAGAGCTCAAGCAATGAAAAAATTGAAACACATTATGGATGTGTGGATTTGGAACCCACATTTCCTATTTATAAGAATAATCCTATAAGCAGTGAATTGTATGCATTCGTCAATGAGAACATGACAGATGAAGAAATCGAAAAAGAATTGGAAAATACTACTTTCACTTTTTCCTGCTATTATAATGATCTTTCCAAAAGCAATCAAAAAATGTATTTTGAAGGTGTGGTTACAGGCACTTAGTTGAAAACGTGACAGAGAACCGTCCCCTGTCACATAGATAATTACGCATTACGCATTGAAAACTCCCTCTTGACAAATATTTTTTATTTGTTATAATATTTACAACTTAATAAAACCCACACAAAGGCTTTGAAGCAGAAAAAGACTACTTAGCTTAGTTTAAGAGAGTTGACGGTCGGTGCAAGTCAATACAGGCTTTTTAGTGCATAGCTCTCTGCGGAGCTGCTGTTCTGAACAGAAATCAATAGGAACAGACGTTTTGCCGCGTTACAGGTAAAGGCATTGATGGATGCTAAAGGGCAGGGCAACCTGCTGAAATAGGGTGGTACCGCGTATTTTACGCCCCTATACTGTGTGTAGGGGCTTATTTTTTTGCTCCTGTGCAGAAAATGTACTAAGTAAAGGAGAATTATTATGAAACAGGGTTATGAAAAGTACACACCGTTCAAGCCGATTAACCTGCCCGACAGGACATGGCCTGACAAAACAATCACTAAAGCTCCGATATGGTGCTCGGTAGACCTGCGCGACGGTAATCAGGCGCTCGTTGACCCGATGAACCTTCAGGAAAAGCTCCTCTTTTTCAAAACTCTTATCGAGGTAGGATTTAAGGAAATTGAGGTCGGCTTCCCCTCGGCAAGCGAAACCGAGTACGAAATCCTCAGAACGCTTATCGACGGAAACTATATCCCCGACGACGTAACCATTCAGGTTCTCGTTCAGGCAAGACCCCACCTCATCAAGAAAACCTTTGAGGCTATCGAGGGCTGCAAGAACGTTATCGTTCACTTTTACAACTCAACCTCAACTCTGCAGAGAAAGGTCGTTTTCAAGACCGATATGCAGGGCGTAATCGATATTGCCGTAAACGGCGCAAAGCTCATCTACGAGCTCACCGAGCAGCAGAAGAAAGAGCATCCCGATATGAATATCCGCTTTGAGTACAGCCCCGAAAGCTTTACCGGAACGGAAATGGATAACGCCGTGGAAATCTGCCGTCAGGTTATGGAGGCTCTCCACATCACAAAGGATAACCCGATTATCCTCAACCTTCCCTCAACCGTTGAGTGCTCAACGCCAAACGGCTATGCAGACCAGATTGAATATTTCTGCCGTCATCTTCCGAACAGGGAAGCGGCAATAATCTCGCTTCATCCGCATAACGACCGCGGCACGGGCGTTGCAGGCGCGGAGCTTGCTCTTATGGCGGGCGCCGACAGAATTGAGGGAACCCTCTTCGGCAACGGCGAGAGAACGGGTAACGTTGACATCGTAACCCTTGCAATGAATATGTGGTCGCAGGGCGTTGACCCGAAGCTCGACTTCTCAAACATCAACAAGGTGAGAGACGTTTATGAGCGCTGCACGAAGATGAAGGTTCATCCCCGTCATCCCTACGGCGGCGAGCTTGTTTTCACCGCCTTCTCGGGCTCTCATCAGGACGCTATCAACAAGGGCAAAATCTATATGGACGAGAGCAAGAGCGAGATGTGGGAGGTTCCGTATCTTCCGATTGACCCCGCAGACGTGGGCAGGGAATACGAGCCGATTATCCGCATCAATTCCCAGTCGGGCAAGGGCGGAACCGCGTTCATTCTTTCAAACGAGTACGGCATAAAGATGCCAAAGGCGATGCACCCCGAATTCGGCGCAGTCGTTCAGAAGGCGTGCGACGAAAAGGGCAAGGAGCTCAAGAGCGACGAGGTTTTCGACCTCTTCCAGAAGGAATACAGAAACGTAAGCGGTCCCTACAGACTTCTCAACTACAAAATCAGCGAGGAAAAGAACGAGGAGGATTACCTCACAACCGTTTACTTCACGGGCACAATCAAGTACAAGGACAACGAGCCCGTGAGAATTGAGGGCGCGGGCAACGGTCCGATAAGCGCGTTCTTCTCAGCTATAAAGAAAATCGGCATCACCGATTATGAGTTCGTTGATTACAGCGAGCACGCAATCTCGGTAGGTTCCGACTCAAAGGCTATCAGCTATATTCACCTTAAAAACCCGAGCGGCAAGGACGTTTTCGGCATCGGCGTAAGCCACAACATCGGCTACGCTTCAATGAAGGGCATCATCTGCGCGATTAACCGCGACCAGCCCGACACCGTCCGCGACGACTCAATGCCCGGTATATTCGATATTTGCTAAGGAGAAAACTATGAATAACTATAAGATTACTGTTTTAAAGGGCGACGGTATCGGTCCCGAAATCGTTGACGAATGTCTCAAGGTGCTCGACACCGCAGGAAAAAAGTACGGCTTCTCGTTTGACTATGACTACAAGCTTCTCGGCGGCGTTGCAATCGACGAGACGGGCGTTCCTTATCCCAAGGAAACAGAGCTTGCCTGCAAGGCATCCGACGCCGTTCTTCTCGGCGCTGTGGGCGGTCCGAAGTGGGACGTTATCGACCCTGCAATCCGCCCCGAAAAGGGACTTCTCGCTATCCGCGAATCCCTCGGTCTTTTCGCAAATCTTCGCCCCGCAAAGATTTTTGCTCCGCTTAAATCTGCCTCACCTCTCAAAGAGGAAATCATCGGCGACGACCTTGACATTCTCATCGTCCGCGAGCTCACGGGCGGAATCTATTTCGGCGACCGCGGAACGTACGTTGAAAACGGCGTTGAGGGCGCGTTTGACACCGAGCGCTACACCTATCCCGAAATCAGCCGAATCGTCAAGGCGGGCTTTGAATACGCGATGAAGAGGGGCAAGCGCCTCACCTGCGTTGATAAGGCAAACGTGCTCGACTCGTCAAAGCTCTGGCGAAAGGTTGTTGAGGAAATCAAGAGCGATTATCCCGAGGTTGAGGTTTCATATATGTACGTTGACAACTGCGCTATGCAGCTTGTACGCAACCCGAAGCAGTTTGACACAATCGTAACCTCAAACATTTTCGGTGACATTCTCTCCGACGAGGCTTCTATGATTTCGGGCTCAATCGGAATGCTTGCATCCGCGTCCCTTGCAGAGGGCACCTTCGGTCTCTACGAGCCCATTCACGGCTCGGCACCCGACATCGCGGGACAGGGCAAGGCAAACCCGCTTGCAACAATCCTTTCGGGCGCTATGATGCTTCGCTACACCTTCGGCGAGGCTGAGGCTGCGGACGCAATCGAGGCTGCGGTTGACAAGGCTCTCACCCTTGCAAGAACTCCCGACATCGCTCAGGAAGGCTTGCCCACGGTAACCTGCTCTGAGATGGGCGACCTCGTTGCAAAAATCGTAAGTGAATAAATAATATTTTTGCGGACACCCGAAGCTACGCAATCTTAAGGATAGATGTGAAAGCACAAGAGTAGCATAAGAAAAAGAGTCAGGATTTTCATTCTTGGCTCTTTTTTGAATCCACACATTCGACAGATTTCATACTCCTATATATAATGAGATTAAAATAATTATTTTAGGAGGAATTGAATATGAAAAAGTACATTACTGACGAAAAGACGGGTATTAACTATACACTTGTAGGCGAGGTGTATCTGCCCAATTTGATTTCAAGCGAAACAAATTATGAGATAGGTCATTGGGGACAAAGACATCGTGATTATATCAAGCAACATCATAAGGTACTTTATAACTCCCTTTTGACGAGTTGTAAACTAAACTCATATTTGCATGAGGTTGATGTCAGAGCAACCGAGATGTATGACAACCTTGTTCAGCAACTAAAAGAGCAGCAAGGTATTACTGAACAGCTCAAAGCCGAGGATATGATGGCTTGGGTGCAGGCTATGAATAACATCGCAAATCAAGCTAGAGAGATTGTCTATAACGATGTTATCTGCTCGAAGGGAGGTGTTTGATATGAAAAAGTGCGTATCAATCATCATGGCGATAGTTTTTTTGTTTTCGGCAAGTGTAGATTCAGGAGTAATAACTGCATCTGCAAAAATGCCTACTACGATAACGGCAAGTATAAAAGCAAAAGCCCATAAAAAGAAAAAGCATAAACACAAGCACAATATGCCCAAAGGCAATATGGGCAAATGGTTTAAGTCCAAAAAGGCTCTGAAAAAGCACGTTGACAAGGAAATGAAATATTGGTCGGACAAGGAAGAGCGCGGAGAGATAACCCGCAAGGAATACTACAAGAAATGTCCGTGCGGATATGAAGCGTGGTCGTGTTCTTGTGGCACGTGGACTGGTAATTTTAAGTATAGCTGACATACATAAAAATGAGGCGAGGGTGCTAATCCTCGCCTCCATAGTATTTAATTCAAAAAAGAAAATTTGCAGTATAATTGATGAATAAATCATAATGTTTGAACCATTCGTGAACTGCTGAATCGCTAGATAATTAGTTGGTAAAATACAATGCCTCTTATTAACAGTTTTTTCAATGTGGTTTGCAAATCATTTTTATATATGATAAAATGTGGATATAGTATTTATTATATGAGGAATTCTTATGCTTAAAGAAAATCGTAAAAAACGAACAAATAATACAATTAAATTAAAGCAAAGAAGAAAAGAGTATATTATCGGTGCTATTGCAATACTCTTATTAATAATTTCATTTGTATACACTTATACACCATTTAATATAGGCTTTTTTAATATTTCATTGTCACTACAAGAACAACATGATTTGCTTTTTAATCTCTTTACTGTTCAAGCTACGATAGCAGCTTTAAGCATATCGATAATTGCTATTATTACAGGATTTCAGACTGAAAGTGTTTATGGCATTACAGTTACAAATTATATTACCACACTAAAGCCTTGCCTATTCAAGCATAAAACACTAATGATTGCAGATTTAATAATAACCGTATTAAACTATGTTTTTGTTTCGTTTGGTTTATATAATGTATCGGTAATGATATTTGTAATAAGTGTTATTATTTCATGTGTATTGATTATTGATACGGCTTTTGTCTTTAAGAGTCATTCGGAAATTAGCAATGAAATAGGACAGTACATAAAAGAAAATATCAATCTTGATTATCTTGGTGAATTGGAAAAATCGGCAAATGAATTTGCAACTTTAGAAAATACTGCCGGTGTTGAAGAAACCTTATCGTTTATTAACGAAATATTTAATTTTGAGATTAAAAAGGCAAATTACTCAAATGAAATATTGGAAAAAATAGAAAAAATATTGACAGATTTGTTCATCAACCGATATCTTTCTAGAAATAAAGATATGGTATTTGGCATATTAAAATCAATTAAATCACTCTATGATACTGCAAAAGATGAATATGAACTGGATATTTGGAGCTACATTTATTCTGAATACCTGACATTTATTAGTACTGTAAGTATGCCGCAATTAATAAACTACAAGAAGTTTGATTATCGCAAGTTCAAATGGAGCATAGAAAACAATCAAAAATTCGAGAACAAAAGCGAAAAAATCCAAGAAAAGAATAATTTCTATTTAGAATACTATTATTTATGGATGTATGTATATGTTGTTAAAAAAAGCAATCGGGATTTTGAAAAAGATGATATCGAGTATTTTAAAGAAAGCTTATTCGACGACGCATATACCGACGCGTTGTACTCAAGCCAAAGTAATAAAGAATTAAAACAAAAGCGGATTACAGGTCTATGTTATCTAATTAAAACACTTATAGAAAACGGAGAAATCGAATTATTAAAAAGCAAATACTTAAGGCATGAAGAATACCGATTAAAAGATATAGATAACGCATTTATATATGTGATCAATATCATTTACTCATTTTATTTGGCTTATCTTGAACCTATGGTACACGGTACAGACGAACAAAATAGCGCCAATGAATTTTTAGAAGCTATAAGGAAGCAAGATATTCATACTATTCTATATCATATAAAACTTGCTGAAATGCTTGAAGCACATGTTTTAGATATATTTAACTTGATGAGAAATTGGGAAAAATATGAGAACGGCGTAATGAAAACTGTCATTCTTGAACCATCAATTAGGAATTTCTTATTCTTTATATGCATAGAAAAATATTATGATGAAAAGAGTCTGGCAAAGTGTTTTAAACTAATAACATCAAGCCATGTTGAATCATTAATAATGAATTATTTTGGAAGAGATAATCTTTTTGTTGACCAATACAAGAGTTTTCATAAGAAACTATTTAATTCTGAACTGCAAAAGCACAAATTAGAATCCGCGCAGGTTATCGTAAGAGGTGCGTTAGAAAGAGAATACAAAGAAGAATTGCTCAATGAAGTAAAAGAAAAGTGTATAAAAGATGCCGTATTAGAAGAATACAGAGAAAAGCTATACAAGTTTTTTGATTCTGAACTTTCTGATTACAGCATTTTCAATAATAAACTTGATAATATTCAGACCAAGCCCATATCGGTCAAAATAAATCATTTTATTGATGTTAATGAGCTTGCTCAGAAAGAACTAAGCAATTGGATTTCAGAATCAATAACAAATTATCTATATCGCTTGTTCGTCAGCAGTTTTTTAGAAAATATTAAAACAGAAAAAGTTAACAATCAAAACAAGCATAAACAAGAACTATTAATTGATTCCTCAAAAGAGTTTGAACCAGACACTTATTTGGGTAGCAGAGAAACATTTTGGGACGAAGCAGAAACAGATTTGCTGATAAAATTCACAGAGAATATGCACAGAATAAGTGACCAATACTGTGCAAACCAAATGTTTCTTATTAACAGTTCGCTAATTCATTACAGCGTTACAAATATAAAATTCACTTTTGAAGACTGTACGATTGATGATTTTGCTCCTTTAGGTATTAATGTACAAAACGAAACATATTATTACAGCAAATACAGCACAGAACTAAAAGCTCCTTTTACCAAAGAAGAACTGTTCGACTATTTGCATAAAACGTTAAAACGACTTATTATTACTGCAGATGTGAACTATGCTACAAAGTGCGATGTTATTGGTAGCGGAATCGAGGTATCATACGAAGAATTAGATGATATTCTTGATGAAGAAAACAATACTCCTGAAAAAGAAGAACAGCCTTCTGATTAATAGAGGGCTGTTCTTTGTTGCTTTATCTATTCGTCAATATAACCAGCGTATTAAACCTGTTATTATCCGATGTAAATTTGGCGCTGCCGGAGTATTTTTCGGCGAGGCTGGTTATGCTTTTTGTGCCGTAACCGTGGAAGCGCTTGTCGCTCTTTTTGGTTTTCAGTCCGTCGTTATTTGCAGAGCTGTTTGCGATTTTGATAACCACATCGGATTCGTTTGAGTGAATGTATCCCTCAATTACCTTTTTGCCGTCAAAGGCTTGGCACGCCTCGATAGCATTGTCCATAATGTTGCCGACAACGATTGAAATATCCATTTCATCAATCAGGATTTCTGCCTGATATTTGAATTTAATATCGCAAGTGATGCCGTGGCTGTTTGCTGCGGCAATTTTGTTTTCAAAAATCGTGTCAATCGCCGGATGACCGGTGTCAATCAATGCCTTGTCAGCATCAATAACATCAAGTTCCTGCTTCATCTTATCTGCAACACTGTCAGCGTTTCCGCTTTCAATCTGTGCAATGGAGCTGATATAAAAGTTCTTCAGATCGTGATTGATGCGCTTAATCTGCTCCTGCGATGCGGAAATATCGGCGTAATGCTTCTTCTGCTCGGCGAGCGAGCTCTTGACGAAGGCAAGCTCCAGCTCAGATTTATACATTCTGTTCTGTCGCCTAACAACCTCAACCGTTACGATGTTTGAAGTAATCAGCAGCATACTTGAAATAACGAACAGCACCTTGAGCGTGCGGTTTTCTATTACGCCAAGCACCTGATACATCATATCAATAACAAATATGGTTGAAATCGGCAGCACGCTGATCACCGCTAAATGCGATCTTTTAATGCTGTCAACCGAAAAATCGTGCTTGAATAGTCTGACGATAACAACAATCGCAAGCTGAATAAAAGCCGATAACAACAACCCGAGTGAATACAGCGTGTCGTCTCCCGTTACATTTTCAAAATCAGAATTTGAAAATGCCATTATTGACGCGCTCACTATAAACTCGGAAGCAACGCAGATGACGGCAATTACAATGGTAAGCACAAACTTTATATACTGCTTTGAGCTGAACAGCTGACTCAATATAAATGCCGTAAGCAAAAAGCACAGCAACAGAGGCGTGCCCATCAGATAAATCGACGTTACGATATGAAATGCGCAAACCGCAGTAATAATCGCCCTGTTCACCCATTTGTTTATGATAACCTTCGGTTTATTGAACGCATCAAAGAATATATAGATACAGTACACCTGCAACAGCGCACCGAAAATATTTGCAATAATTCTAATCATATTTTAATTATTCCTTAAAACAACAAATGCCTTGAATTCGTTACTGTCAAACGAATAACTTGACTGACCGTTATACTTGTTCACAAGCTCGTTAACGCTCTTCAAGCCTATGCCGTGATTGACTTTGTCGGACTTATTCGTTTTCAAATCCTTGCTTTCGCCGTTTGTGCTATTGAGTATGCTGACGGTTATTTCATCATCGGCTGTGCTGATAATACCTTTTATCCACCGTTCATCATTATCAATCTTAATACACGCTTCAATGGCATTATCCAAAAGATTTCCTATGATAACGGCTAATTCAATTTCGTCAACATTTATGCTTTGATTATATCTGAATTTGAAGTCTGTAGTAATTCCGATATCGTTGCAAACATCAATCTTACTCTGAATAACAGCATCAATAGCGGGATGGTTAGTGTTAATAGTATTTTCTTTATTGCTCAGCAGGTTTAACTCGTCGCTGATTTTGCTTTCGGCGCCTGCAATATCTCCGCTTGAAAGCATTGCAAGAATTGCTGTGTAAAAGTTCTTTAAGTCGTGACGCTGCTTTTTAGTTTCATTTTGCAGGGATAAGATATCTTTATAGTGCGAAATCTGATGCTTCATATTATCCTTCAGATAGGAAAGCTCAATTTGATTTCTCGTTAAATCAGCCTGACGTGTAAGCAACTCAATCGTCGCAATATTGGCAAAGTAAAGCAGAATCGAAGCGACAACAAACATTGTATTCAACTGCATATTGTTTGCCGCAAAAATCATTTTGCACATTAAAAGCATTAAGAATACGGTTGTTACGGGCAGAAATGCAAGCAAAACCGTGTTGCCCTTTGCAAGCGCAAGATTTTTGAACTTTGTTTTGAACGCTCTGATAATCAGGATAATAACAAGCGTCAGGAACTTTGAGGTGAAAACGGTTACGGCATAGGCAAACTCGTTTTCCGCAACCTTCGTATATTCATTGCCCAAAGCGAGCATCACAAGTCCGCTTGTGATTAATTCCGAGATTGCATTCAGCACCGAAAGGACAAGAGATAAAAGTATATTGATATATGGCTTGCCTGTATAAAATACGCTTAACGCTGCCGTAATTACTATTGCAAAACCGAACAGAATTAATTGAGCATTAAACAGCGAATTTACAATCTGTAGCGCAAGTATTACTGTTAAAACAAGTGCATGCACACTCTTTTTATACTTGGGCTTTGCAAATATTTTGAAGAACAAATCCGCATAATAGATTTCAAATATTGCGCTGAAAACCAAAGAAATGTATTTAATAACCATAACTTAACCCCTCATAAGATATTCATAATACGCTTGCTTGGTGGCGAGCTTCCGCCTGACGCTCATTAAAACGGTATCGCCGTTTTTCATATAGATTTCGTCCTCGCCGAAGCTTTTGATTTGCTGCATATTCACCAAAAAGCCTTGGTGCGACTGCACAAAACCGTGCGGTAGCAGCGTCGTGCAGAGTTTGGACAACTTGCCGACCGCTTCATATTTCTCGCCGTTGATGAGATGATACAGCAAATGCCGCTGATAACCTTCAATATAGCAGATGTCTTTAATCAGCAGTTCGGTTGCCGTGTGCCTCCACTTGACAGAAATGCTTTCATTCAGGCTGACATATTTATCCACCGCGCGCTGAATCGTTTTGTTAAAAATCTCCGCGTCAATCGGCTTTTTGATAAAGTTGAGCGGCTCCGTTTCAAACGAGAAAAAAACATATTCGGGATAGGCGGAAACGTAAAATACGATAATATCGGGCTTGTCCCGCTTAATCTCAATTAACGCATCAATGCCGTTCCCGTCACCGACCTCAATATCCATAATCACAACATCGTAGTCATTTTGCAAAATGCCGTTCTTACATTCATCAAGGCTGTAAAACGAATCGATTTCAAAGCTAACATTATTACTATTTTCAAATTTCTTCAGCCGATTTTCAATATCAAAAATAGCTGTTTTTTCGTCATCGCATATACAAATTCTCATGTTAATTCCCATAGCCTTTCTGCCCGAAAAAACTCATTGAAATCCACATTATACTTTTTATTAGGCAGACAAGGCGTATAATGGGAATTTAGCCATCGCTCGTTGTCGCTTGCCGACAAACTGAGCGGGCAATATAATCTATGATTAGTGTGAATTATCACACTAATCACCATTATAATTATACAATAAATAATTGCCCTTTTCAAAACGTTTTTGCACTTTAACTCAACACTTTTGCACCTTATATACAAAAAGGTGCATATTTATTTTATTATTCAACCGTAAGCACTTATTATGAAAGGGGTAAAATTATGAAACGGTTATTATCAATTTTGCTTTGCGCGGTTATGCTTGTGCCAACGCTGCCACTTACGGTATACGCAAAAGCACCTGAAGAGGATGTAAACACACAATACAGAGAAATTGTTAGTGCCTATGATGAAGATAAAGCCTTTATGGACGGTATCGTTTTTACTGAAGGCGATAGTAACATCAACCTTGACGGCGATGATGTTGCAATTTCTTCAGATGAAACCTTATTTCCGGAAATGTCTGATAAGGGAGAAATTATGGTGCCTGCCGAAACTCTTTGCAGGTATATTGCCGCTGATTATGAAGAAAACGAAAGCGGCTATGACACAATCACATATGAAGACAGAACGCTGACTTTTGACGCAGATTGCGGAGCATACGCTTTATCAGAGGACAGGGTGGATGATATATTTGTTTTTGATTCAATTCCCTATGAGAAAAATGGCGAGCTAATGCTTCCTGCAACTGAGGTTGCAGATGCACTCGGTTATGAATGTTACGAGGAAAACAACAGCGTTTTACTGACAAGACCGTATCAAACCTGTCGTCTGCTTGTTTCAACAACAAAAAATATAGATGAGTTGAACTCCGTTGAATCCGTTAGAGATGAAGTCAACAACATTACCATACTTCAATTTGAGACGGAAACGGATGCTATTGCTGCAGCAGAATACTATGAAGATTTGAAGGGCGTGTCTGCTGTTGAGCCGGATACGATATTCAATCTGTGTGACGGAGATGAACCAGAGGTTGAAGAACCTGTAACTATCAATGATTCCGATGATTTGATTTTTACGGATGACGGGCATATGACCGGTTGGGGCAGAGATTGTGTTGGCGTTGATGATTTGAATGATTATCTTGCCACGCAGCAACTTAATGACGTTCTTGTTGCAGTAGTTGATACTGGTGTATGCTCCACGCATGAAATGTTAAAGGATAGAATTATCTGTGCACCTGTAAATTACTCCGATTCAGGCGACCCAAATTCATCAGAGGATGACAACGGACACGGCACGCACGTTACGGGTATTGTAACGGATAATACTCTTGATAATGTGACCGTGCTTGATGTCAAGGTGCTGAATGCCAACGGCGAAGGAACTCTTTATCAAGTATATGAAGGTATGCAATACGCTGTTTCACAGGGTGTAAAAGCAATTAATTTAAGTCTTGGCGCTTTGGGAGAAAGTGAATTACTTGAAAAATATATAAAAGAATTACGAAATCAAAACATTACTGTAATTGCTGCGGCAGGTAATAATGGCTGGCCGGCTGCGATGTTCACGCCCGCTGGGATTGATGAATGTATAACTGTTGGTAATTTTTGTTTGAAACAATGGCCAGTTAAATTTATTCATAGCGGTCCTCATTCAAATTATGGTTTTCCTGTTGATATTGATGCTCCGGGAACAGATATTCATAGCACATATATTTATGACGAAAATCATAATGGTTATGCAACACTAACAGGCACCTCAATGGCGGCACCATTTGTTACCGCTGCCGTTTCAATGATGCTTTCCTATAATATTACTTATACTACTGATTATATGGAAAATAGAATAAGGCAAAACGGGATATTAGGACCAAACACAAAATGGTGTTCTTGGGAAAACGACCATTGG
The DNA here is from genome assembly GCA_905234495.1 of uncultured Eubacterium sp. Lineage (GTDB taxonomy): Bacteria > Bacillota > Clostridia > Oscillospirales > Acutalibacteraceae > Eubacterium_R. Next base: position 87,088 of record CAJOHE010000010.1, read on the forward strand.
GATTATGATCATTTAAGTTTTCGCAATTTAGTTGATATAGACCGAACCGCTACACCAACCGCAAGCATTGACACATGGTATTTTGAAGATGTTATCAGCGTTGAGTTGAGTTGCGAAGAAGAGGCAGAAATTTACTATACACTTGACGGAACGGTTGCATCAAAAGAAAACGGAATATTATATACAGAACCGATAACCATTGACACCGTTACACGACTTCATTTTGTTGCCTATGCTGAGGGTAAATTCAAAAGCATTCAGGAACACCGAGATTACTATATTGCTATACCTGCAAATGAAGATGATTTCACTATTGACGAGGACGGCACAATTACTGCCTTTAACGGCGTTCGTGAAGACAATCGATATATGAGTATTCCGGAAACAATTCAAGGTTTTACAGTTACTGCAATTGGTGCAAGTGTTTTCAGGCTCAATACTGCACTGCGAATGCTGGTTTTGCCCGATACCTGCAAAACAGTTGGAGCAAATGCTTTTGAAAATTGCACGTCTCTTGCATTGTTCAAAGGTAATGGCGTTGAAACGATTGAAGATTATGGCTTGAAAAATTGCCGTATAATGACTGAGTTCATTGTGCCTTCATTGAGTAAAATAGGAAAGTATTCATTGGCGAACAACTGGATAATCAGCGATTTCAGTAACGATGCTATTACGGATGTACCGGATTATGCTTTCTATAATTGTTATGGGCTCAGAACGGTTGATTTGCCGAACGTAGTTTCTATAGGTCAATACGCCTTTGCAAGTTGTCAATATATTCAGATGTTTTCTGCTCCAAAGACTGAAACGATTAAGCGATATGCGTTTAACAGTGTTGGAAGATATTTGCAGCATTTATCATTCCCCAATTGCACCAGCTTAGGTGCGTACGCTTTCAACCATTGTTATAAACTACTCTCAGTTGATATGGAAAATCTTACGGGTAAATTAGACAGCCATACATTTGAAAACTGCACTAATTTGCAAACCGTAAATATGCCGAATATTACCAGAATAAATGCCGATGCTTTTAAGAAGTGCGAATCGCTTACAAAGATTGATTTCCCAAAGGTAACTTATGTTGAAAGCGAGGCTTTTAGCGGTTGTTATAATGTTAAATCATTAAATCTTGACAGCGCGCAAACCGTTAAATCCACAGGCAGCGGCTTTACAACGCTTTATCTTCCAAACTGCACTTATGTTGAAAATGCCATTGGCGGCGAAAAATTGAAATATGTTTATCTTCCAAAGGTAACCGAAGCGAAAAAGTGCAGTCTGTATGGACCTAACCTTGAAAGCGTGTATATTCCTTTGCTTGAAAGCCTTGACGGAACGGGAAGCGGAAAGGATTATTTTGCATTCTTCGTTGATTGCTACAAATTAAAGGAAATAGATTTGCCGAGTTTTACTGAAATCAAGAATCAATATCTTATTAGATTCAGCGATACTACAGAGCCGTTTGCTTTGCAATACCTTAACATACCAAAATATGAAGGCGATGAATCACGAGTATTTTATAATATTTCGCCTGAATACATTAACGGCAAAGCACCAAAAGAAAATATGCCCATCTTGGACAACGAAGGAACGCACAAGTTGTATGTGACCTCGAACACTCCGTTCTATGTATTTTCCAATGACAACGAGCTCGTTCCTGAAGAAAGAGACGGTCAATATGTAATTGATACAACTGTACCGTCAGGCAGCTATATTTGTCTGTCCGTTATGGGAGATAACTTTGAAGCGTGGCTTGACGGCAGAGGAAGGGTTAAATCCACAAAATCGGAATATCATTTTGTTTCGGGCGATGATGTTTCCTTTTCGGTCAAATTCAGAGATATCGGCTATGTGAATTTCTATAACGCAAACGGTGATTTGATTTGTTCAAATCCATATACACAGTTTACAGGAAACAATTTTCCGCCTGCTCCTGATTATTACGGACACACCTTTACAGGCTGGAGCATGACGGTTGATGAAATTAACGAGCTGCTGCAAAATGATGAGTGCGTCTGCGTTACTGCTCAATTTGAAAAGAATATCAAATACTATTCAGTCAATGTCGGCGGCGGTTATGTTTCCTATACAGACAGCGATAATGATAACGGAGAAAACTCCTACAGAGAATTATCACTTGTCAGGATAACACCCGATTATACCGAAACGACGCCGTTTGCATATTGGGCTGACGGCAACGGCAAGGTATTGAGCTATAACGATGAGTTCAGCTTCTATGTTTCTGGTGATGTCAGCATATATGCCGTTTACAGCGATGATGAATTTAAGCACCAGCCGCTGATTCGCATTACAAATGCTGTGCCAGATAAGGACGGCAGCAAGATAACCTTTATTGCACAGAGGGAAATACCAAGCGACTGCACGGTTATTTCACACGGTATAATTCTCACAAGTAACAGTATGCTTAATGAAGGAACATTTATCATCGGTGCTGACGGTGTGCTGAAAGGCACATCGGTCAAAACAGCAAACAGCGGCACATATACGCTTTACAAGAGCAATGTTAATGGCGGTGACACTTGGTACGCGAGAGGTTATGTGAACTACAAAACCGCAGACGGCAAAGTAAAAACAATTTACAGCGATATTGTCAGCAGCACAATGGAGGAATGATATGAAACTAAAATATGAAAAACCGCAAATAACCGTGGACGAGTACGAAACGGTTGATGTGCTAACCACAAGCGGAAACCCAAACACCGATCCCGACCTCGACATCGGCGGCGGGATATAATACAAAAACTGCCTCAAGGATTGCACCTTGAGGCAGTTTTGCTTTTTTAGGTTAATCTAAATAATCAAAAGGAGAATTCTTTGTGTCAATGCCTAACGCCTCTTTTATTCTGTCGGCATTTTTATAACCAATTGTAGTTACGCGAAACACTTCACCCTTATATCCTTTATCTTCAACTAAACCATAACGTATTAACTCGTTTAACGCATCAGTCCATAGTGATTCTTCTCTTGCGCTAGGATTTTCTCCCATAAAATTCCACCCGCAAGTAGAAATAGTTGTGCCTACGATACTGTTCATTTTGATAATCTCATGAGCAGATTCATCAGTAGTGTAACAAACTTTTGCTTGTTACCATTCAAGTAATTTTTATAAAAAACAGGATATAGTTTAGTGAATATAATCATAAATGTGATTTTAGTTGAGAAAATTTGCTTTAAGTTCAGGATAAACATTCAACATAAAGTTTTTATAAATATTAAAAAGATTTTCTAGTTGCGTATAATACAAATTAACTTTGGAAATAATTTCTTCTACACTATTTGATATATCTTTTTGTTCTCTAAATGAAGCAAACATATACGGAAGTTCTATAAGAACCTTCCTATCGTGCTCATAATTTGGATACACCTTTATAATTTGCTCATAACTGTATTTCTCTATTGCCAAAGAAAGCTTTTTTCTTAACTCTATGCTAAGAACATCAGCACTATCAAAAAAAGCCCTGAAAATATGGCCTATTGCACTATTGAGATTACGTTTTATTCTATCATTATCTTCTGGAGTGATATCTTCAGCATTATCATAACTATAATAAAGGGAAAGAGCTCTAGTTATGTGTTCCAACGCATCACGTTGTTCTTTTATCGGTTGTATAAATGATCTTAATTGTTCATCATATTCTTCAGTTAAAATGTATACTTTTTTAGTTTTTTTTTGAATAATTGAAAAATTTTTCCAAAATTCAGCAATATAAATTTCTGTCATAATTATCTCCACACTCACGGAAAAATAATCTCTTTTTCTTCAGAAAGAATTGAATCAACAGATCCAATAATATTACCAGCCATCCTAACAGAACCATTAGCCATTACCGAATAGTTCTCTCCAACAATGTGCATATTTTTTATTTCTTCTGCCAATTTTTCTGAAGGGGCTTCCGAAAAATTCAGTTTAACCAATGATTTATTAAAATCCTCTTTAATACTATTGTTAATATTCAACGACTCTAAATCTTTCGATGATTTTTTCGATGAATATTTGTGCATTCTTAAAACATCAACCGCTGAGATAAGAGCAAACAATATCATTGATAAAACTATTGCTCCATTAAGAATATATCCACTCACATTAACACCTCTCATCCTTTTGGAATAGTTAAAGTTATTGGTTTTACGTTATACAAATCAGATATATCAGAAAGTATGCCAGAGCATAAAGCCATAATATAGTTTAAAGTCGAAAAGATTTTAACGCTGATCACTAATGCATCCGTTTGATATTTTATAGTAAGGCAAAACGATATTAAAACAAAAATAAATAAATATGCATGTGCTTTAATAGCATTTTTGTAGAAAGGCACTTCATAATAAAAACCACTTTCTTTTTCGCAACTAAATCCGTCTTTTTTCAAACATAAATCTTTCTGATTATGGCGTTTTTTATGCAGAGCGATATAATTCCTAAAAACTATAATCATAGTTAATAAAAAGATTATTTTCGAAGAATCGACATCTGACGCTGTTATATTTTTAAAATCAGTATTCCAAGCATTTGAACATGCAATAATTGTATTTGCAATTAGTACTATTATGTCCAAGATATTAAAAAGAATATTGTTTTTTGGTTTGCATTTATTGTTAATTTTTAAATAAAACTCTTTGTTTAATAATTGTACTACATAATTGTTTAACTTATTCATAAATAAACTTATCCGTAAACACCATATTGATACTTAATAAAAGAAAAAGCAAAAGAACCAAAGACTCTTCTGCTCAAAATTCTTGCGATTGATTCAGTGTTCCTCGGTAGGATAATTATGCATAAAGCACCTACTGTCTTTGGCAACGCTCTCTTATTATACAAAAAAATAAATAAAAAATCAATAATTATTTGTTAATTTATGCTAAATAATTATGATTTATTAAACTTTTTATTATATAATATACTAAATATTGTAGTTTGTCAAGTGAAAAAATACGATATATTGTTTGACGCAATTTATTTAGTTAAGAATATTAGCCCATTTACTGTATACTTATATAATGCCAAACCATAAGAAAACTGCTATCAATATTATCCTATGCAAGAATTATGTACTGTTGTGAAAAACATATTTATATGTTATTTATTATAAACCTACTAACCCCATAACTCATCTCGGTTTCAATGATATTTGCTTCTTTTAATAGCTGCAAATATCTGCGCCCAAAAGCAGTTGTGCCGAAGTATGCATCAAAGTTAGTAACAGGCAGGATAACCCAATCGGTGTTGTCCTGCTTGTTTGCTATGTAGTACTTGTAAAGCGTTATTAACGCTTCCGGTTTTACCCCTTTTGGCGTTGATAATATGAGTTGTTCCGTTAATTCGTGCGATAACTCAAAATCCTTGTTTTGTAGCTCGCCCCGTTCTAATGCATCCGCAAGGATATCGTCAAAGTGAATGAGAAAGCTACCTTGCGTTTTTGATGAATATAGCGGCACCTGATATTGCATTACCTTTTTTCGCCAAGCGGCAGCAAATCCCTTTAATTTATCCGGCTTTTTCTGGTCATATTTTGATACCTTGTCG
>CAJOHE010000011.1 GCA_905234495.1 uncultured Eubacterium sp.
GCCGGAGGTTGTAATAACATCTTGGCTTTTGTATTTGATTACCTTGAATTCAGGCACTTGGTATTCACAAATTTTTTCCATATTCAACCTCCATTAAATGAAAGGAGTTTCTTCACCACCCCAAGGCGGCGTGCTTTCTCCGCCCGAGGTTGTTAAGATATCCTGCGTTTCAAATTCATCAAGCGCAACGCTTGGCTTTTCATATTTTTCTTTCATAACCATCCTCCGTTACGGTATTGGGATATACGGCGTACTGTTCGGTCTTGTTGTCGGCTCACTTGATGAGCCGCCATCCATATCGGCTGATGTTGTTATAACATCAACCGATTGGAAATTATCTACCGTCATTTCCGGTTTCATATACTTTTCCATAGACACCTCTTATGCAAAGTAATCAGTAGCAGCCTTACTGTAATAGTAAAGGGATTTAGCAAGTGCTTTGGAGTCTGCTTTTGTGCTGTAAGTCAGTATGCTCTTTACCCAATCCGTTGCAGCGTACTGTACCTTTGTTTCATCGGAAAGCTCAAGGACGATTGGCTTGCAGAGTTCGGTTGCACTAATACCGCTGATATCCACTGAATATTGACCGTTGCTCTTAGTTATTTCAGCGTTCAATGATACTTCTTCACCATTTGCTTTAGTCACCTTGGCGCTAACTACCTTAACTGAGCTGAGGTCGTCCTTGAAGGTCAGGCGCATCGTTGCTTTGGAAAGAATGAACATCTGCGTTGCAGCAATACCCGTAACAACGCTTCCCTTATCGATGCCTGCCTGACTTGTGATTTCAGGCTCTGCATCGAAATCGGACGGTAAGGTGTAGGACGGATATTCATCATAGGAGTATTTGAAGTAGTCCGCCGCATTCTTGCCGTAATCCAGCACTGCATAGCATAGATTGACAAGCTCGTTGGAATAGTTATTTGCCGCTGCGTTTTTGATAATGTAATCGCAGTAACCTGCCACGGATACCGTTATTTCTTTAGTCGTGCCGTTGGTGAAGTAGACAGTAGCAGTAATCGGTTCGTTAGCCTGAGCAATCGCCATTGTGAAGGACTTTGCATAGTAACCGTCGGCACCTGCCGTTACGTCTGTAACAGTTTCCGTCAGTATCGTGCGGGTTTGAGAATTGATATCCGGATAGGTATATTCAATCTTTTCAATCGCTTCCCCGTTTGCTGTGTGACCAGCAACATCGATAAGCATATTGACATCAATATTATCCGTCAGCGTCAGGTTGTATTTGTCCTTTGCACTCGGTTCCGTTTGATAAAGCGTCAGCGTTTTGCCGTTAAGCACCGACGCATATTCAATGGTGCCGGTGTAAGTATCAGTACCGTCGGTCAGCGTCTGACCGGCGGCAATGCTGACAGATTCGCCCTCATAACTGCCTGCGGTAATGCTGTCATCAGCATCTGCGCAGCCAAGGGTAATCGCGCCCCAGCTGTGAATCTGTCCGGAAATATTCAGATTACCGCTGACAACGGTGACGTCCTCCACACGGTCAATCTGACTTGCGGTGACATTGCCGCCGTAGATATTGAGCGCATCAAACTGGTAATATCTGGTAAAGCTGCCGGTTGTCAGTGAGCCGGTGCCGGCGCTCTGGCCGTAAATGCTGAGAGACCTTGCCGCATCCGTATACGGCGTTTTGATTTCGTCTTTTACGTTAAGCGAAGCACCATCGGCAAGAATCAGGTGGACGTCGCCTTTGATGCGGATATTTGTATTAAGATTATTGGGATCGGCATAAGAAACAGCATCCTCCACGATATACCAGGAGGTAGTGTTGTCCTCGCCGAGGAACAGCGCGGAAGAATAATCGTAATACGCCATTGATTCACTGCCGTCGAGCACAATTGCGTCTACGGTATTTGCTGTGCCGTTTTCGTCGATATACGGCGCATTCTTTCTGATTCTTGTATAATCCGCCGTGTAGACTGCGTTGGCGTGAACACCCTCTACGCTCGGCGTCCAGCCGCGGAACGCATAGCGGTAGGTTGCGTCCTCTTCTCTGGTCGGGGTTTCGCCGTCATAGGACGGCCAGGTTCCCGCTTCCACATCCTCGTCTGTTTCCAGAACGTTGCCGTCCCAGTTCTTCCAGGTGATGTCGTAATACTTCGGTGTGCTGTTGAAGGTCGCATAATAGGTCACATCACCCGTCACGGCGGGAAGCGCGTCGGCGGCATATCTATTCCAATCCTCATCACGCCATCCGTAGAAAGCATAGGTGGCATAGTCGTCCTCAGGCGGTGCTGCGGGCGTTTCGCCGCTGAATACAGGAACTTCGTTTTCAAGAACACTGTCAGTGCCGAGAACATTCTCTCCTAATTCATCCATCCATGTTACGGTATAGTAATTCTGAACGGCTTCACTATAAGTAGCCGTATAGACGTAAACCTCGTTAGCCGAAACGGCAGCAGGCGTCTCATCCCAGCCATTAAAGGTGTAAGTGGTGCCGCCGCTTGCCTCTTTGGCAGGCGTTGCGCCGTCATAGGTCGCGGTGCTGCCCGGCGTAACGTCGGTATCGGTTTCCAGTACGGTGCCGTCGTCATTTACCCAATAAGCAGTTGCCTTGCCGTTGCTGAAGCCGACATAGTTGTTATAAAACGGCTTTTCGCCTGTTTTGGCTGCAACGGCTGTGCCGCCGTAGTTGCCGCCGATTTCAAAGCCGGCAGGAACAATAATCTTTGCGTTACTGATTGTTTTAAATGTATTGTTTCCGACAGCGCTCATATAATTGCCGTTGAAAGTAATCTTTTTAATGCCGCTGTTGCCGAAAGCCGCGTTGCCGATACTGTCCGTTGAAGCCGGCAGCGTCAGCTCGGTTAACGCAGTGCAGTAATTGAACGCGTAGGTGCCGATGTTCTGCAGCCCCTCGTTGAGCGTAACGGAGGTAATCCCTTCGATACCCCAGAACGCATAGTTGCCGATTTTGGTAACGGTTCCCGCCACGGTAACCGCTGTAATTTCATCGGCATATTCCTGCCACGGCGCGTCAGTGGTAGATGAATAATTATCCATCTGACCGTTACCGGTAATCGCGAGCGTGCCGTCTGTCAGCGTCCAGTAAACGCCGGTGCCGCAGGTGCCGTTTGTCGCAAATACCGTCATCGGCAGAGCGCCGAACACAAGCATTAATGAAAGCAAAACGGAAATCAACTGTTTAAAGGTTTTCTTCATAAGATTCGCCTCATTTCGATAGGATTACAAAAAGTTATTTTTGTTCAAATAGAATATAACACATATTTTCTTAAATGTAAACATAAAGCTTCTAAAAGCTTCTATTTAATTAAATGTTTTATATTTTTAGAAAAAAGAGAAGAAAAAAGTAGATATATTATCGCTATTTTATAGCCTAAAGAAAATGAATCACAAAATGATGATGAGGGTTCGGTTTCTCATGGTGTCGTGTGATACTTCGTTTAAGAGAAAAACTATCAGCAATCGTTCGCAATTCATATTTGACTTATCATTCCGGTTTGATGATTAATTTACAGAGGGTTTCTTATTGATTTTCTAAAGATTATTACCCGGAGGTAGTTAAAATTTTTTAGTTAAGTTGTACTTGATATTTCGTTTTTCGTATGTTATATTATGCACACAATAGAAGTGCAGAAAACGGCTTGATGCCGCCATTTTTGAGCGTTCACCGAGGTTGCGTTACCATCAGGTTCTAGTGAACAGTACGTTCATGAGGGTTCAAGTCCCTTCTTCCGCACCAAAACAACCGTGATACCTTTAGGTGTCACGGTTGTTTTAATATGGGACTTGAACCCAATACAGCGACAGATACTTGTACTGTAGCTGAAAGGAGAAACATATGAAGCAGTCATTAGCAAAAGCAACTGTATTTTGCTTCGACTGCGGAATGTGTTTGGACGCGTCCCATCTTCCGCACCAAAACAGAGCAAATATCTTCTGATATCCGCTATGCTTTGGTTTATAAACTATTTCTAAATTCATAGGCTAATATATGGTATTACGATTTCATTTGATGTATAATTAGATTATTGAGGGGGGTGAAACACTTGAAAAACAAAAGCGCATTATCAGTGCTTTTAATAATCGCGAGCATTGTTGCGACTATTGTTCTTTTGAACGTTTTTATTGCGGTTGTTTACCGGCCGATTGGTCCGGCGCTTACTGTTGATTCATTTTTTAAGGGCTGTATGATTGAAAGGCAGCTTGAACAACAGTATGCCGACGATGATTTCAAACTTGTTAATTTTGCGGTTGATAGAGAAGACCTGTTTAACGGCTTTCAGCCCTACGGCTACAGCTATGAATTTAAAAGTAAGTTATGCGGCGATGAAACTGTCCACGCTTTTAATGACTTCGAGTTAAAGAATACAGAGGACAACTATCTAAGTATTAGATACAAAAACGATGCCAACCCGCTTATTGAAAAAAGCCTTGACGCCTATTTCGGCGACGGGCACTATAACTACTGTGTTGTAAATCTGAACGACTATGTTTATTGCGATACCTTCGGAACGAAAAAACCCGACCTTTACTACTATATCGGGCAGTTATACCTTTGCATAAACATAACCGTTGATTCCTCTTTCAGCACGGATAATCAGGAAGAAATTGAAAACGCGGTAAAAGATAGTCTTTATCAAACGTTTGATATCGGTAAATCGTGCATAGACATTTATATACTCTTTGACAAGGACGACGACGTGGATATTCCCGACGTCAAGGAAATTGATACATCCTCATTTTACAATTATAAAAATTTGAATTACTGGGCTAAAAGTCTGACAGTAGCAAATGAAACGAATTCGGATTATGAAACGTTTTCATCCGTACTGAATACCGAATGGAAAAACAACGACGAAGAGAATTTCAGTTTCAATACTACTAACGAATTTTTAAACGGTGCCAAGGTTTATGCAGTTATAAACGGCTACGAGTTTTCGCCCGACGGTTCAATAACCTTTAAAGAGCTGCTTGATAATACGGGCTGTGTGAATATAAACTGTATAGTCGAGCCTGTAAATTTCAATCCCGACGATTCAACAGAACAGGAAATAGCTCATAAAGATAAAGCAGGTACGTTTGGTAAAATCGGAGTAGTAAATAAAACGAACGGTAACACCAAGGTGGAAAATGGCAGCGTTTACTCAGTCGGCATCGGGCAGACGTTTACCGTTGAAACCGAAACATACAAGGACTGCTCTGTGTGCGGCCTCAAAATAGGAGACACCCCGACAGAGGATGAGCTTGTAAATATGTTTGGTCCGTATGAGGAAAAGAAAACCCTCAATGACGGCGATATTTCTTACGATTTTGTTGACGGAACAGTAACCGGTTACGCCACTGGAAACCACTATTCAAGACATTTTCGGGTTGTTATTCAGGACGGTGCAATAAGATATCTTTACTGCTCATACTATGAGCCCGACAACAATTACAAATATTATTATGATAACTAAATTTTAGTTAAAGAAGCAGCGGCATTAGTCGCTGCTTCTTTAACGGAATAAAGCATCTCAATCCTTGAAAGATTAATTTCATTATGATATACTGAATTTATTAATAACCTTATTAACGGGAGAATATAAAATGAGTGCAGTACAAATATTGATGGTCGTTGTCTCTATGTCGGGCGGTCTGGCGCTGTTTATGTTCGGTATGAACGCGATGAGCAAGTCGCTTTCAACGCTGACAGGCGGTATGCTTGACAAGGTGCTCGGCACGGTGACGAAAAACCGCTTTACGGCGTTTGTGTTCGGTACGGTTCTGACCGCAGTCGTTCAGTCGTCCTCGGCTGTTTCGGTTCTTACGGTCGGTCTTGTAAACTCGGGCATAATCCTTATGCAGCAGGCTTTGGGTCTGCTCATAGGCGGCGGTCTGGGTTCAACGGCAACCGCATGGCTGTTATCGCTTAACGCGCTTGACGGCGAATCAATAGTTATGACAATCATCAAGCCAAGCACGTTTGCACCTTTTCTGGCGCTCATCGGCGTGGCTATCACTCTTTTTGCAAAGAAGCAGAAGACGATTAATATCGCAAATGCCGTAGTTGGCTTTTCGATTATGATGATAGGAATGAACCTGATGAGTCAGGGCGTGGCGCCGCTCAAAGAGCTTCCCACGCTTCAGTCTGCTCTTGTCAGATTTTCAAATCCGATTATCGGCTTCCTTGTTGCCTGCGGCATCACAATGCTTATTCAGAGCTCGGACGCAACGGTCGGCATCGTTCAGGCGTTTGCCCTTTCGATGGGACTTTCCTTCTCAACGGCAATTCCGCTTATCTGCGGCGCTCAGGTCGGAACCTGCATTACTGCGATGATTTCATCTCTCGGCACGTCAAACAACGGCAAGAGAACCGCTCTCATCAACCTCTATTATTCGCTTCTTAAAGTTGTTCCGTTTATGGTTTTGTTCTACGGTGCAAACGCAATATTCCATTTCCCGTTTATGGAGCAGAACGTCGGCGGAATCGGCATACCACTTTGCCATTCGTTAATCAACCTCTTCGGCGCACTTCTCTGGATACCGTTCGGCGGTGTGATTGTTGTGCTTGCTCAGAAGACGATTCCGCTTAGCGAGGAAGAGCTGATGGCTCAGGATAACAAGCTCACTATGCTCGACGAAAACCTTCTTCGCAATATCTCAATCGCGCTTGACCAGACGGACCGCGCGGTGTGTACAATGGGCGATACGGTTGAAGACGCGATGCGCTCGCTTTTGAGCTATGATTCGGAAAACGCCAAGGAAACGAAAATCCTTCTTAACCGCATTGAGCAGTACAGGGACCAGATTGATAACTACATCACCAAGCTGTCCGCTCATACTGACGACACAAAGGACGCCGCATACATCCTTCTTCTGACTAACGCAAACACGGCTTTCGGCGAGATAGGACTTCTCACCGAGTCAATTCTCAACTACACCGAAAAGCTCACCGATATGGAAAACTCGGATATGCTCAGAGAAACGGATAAAACCGAGACGGTTGTTCTCGGCGACTCAATCGCAGAGATTCTTGAGCTCACGATTATGGGCTATGAGAGAAAAGACGTGCGCCTGTCCGAAACGATTCAGATTTACCGTGAGGAAGTAATGAGAATTACGGAAATCATCAAAGCCCGTCATTACAAGCGTATGCACGGCGCTGACGGACGTCTTACGTCGACTACAATCTTTGCAGATATCTGCTACACTCTTGAACGTCTGATTGACTACTGCGATATCGTGGCAGATTCGCTTATCAAGTATAACCGCGCTGTCAGCGAAAAGAGCAGCGCATATTCACCCGAAAACACGGCGAAAGCAAAGCAGCGAATTCATCTGCTGTTCCTCGATAAGTATGAGATGCTGAATATCCGTGAAGGCGACGACGGCGGCACGGTTGATTTATCGGAATAAATATAATAAAAAAAAGAGCAGCGCTGCTGCTCTTTTTTTTAACCGAATTTCCATCTCAGTATCGCATAATCCTTGCGTTTACGATACCGTCGCTGTTCATATCAAGCTCTTCGCAATCCTCGGAGTTGATATAATCCTCGAATTCCAGGTATTCCGTGCTGCCGCAATCGAAGCAGTACGCTGTTGCAATACCGTTTTCAAATCCTAATATCGTGTAATCGTGGTCACAGAATTCAAGCTCGTTTTCCTGGTCTGCAAACGCGAAGACGATGCTGGTGCCGGTGCAGATTATTGCAATAATGACCGATACGGAAACAATTATCTTAATCTTTTTCATTATTACGCACCTCCCTCGTCAATCGGTTCTTCGGGTCAACCCCCGGGTCCTCGGGTCCCTCGTGTCCGCCCGGGTCATCGTTTACGTCAAAGTATTCCAGACAGTCAATAATGTTTACCTGGTTAATATATTGCCAAGTAATTATATATCTTATAGACTTTAATAGACTTCCGTATGAAAAAATAAAGGACGGCGTTGCCGTCCTTCGTCAGTTCATTTAGTTTCCTATATTGATTGAGCTATTCTGCTGCGAGTCAAGTACTGCGTCAATCGCAAGAACTACCGCCATTGCAAGAACCTCTTTGCTCTCATCGGGGATAAAGAGCTCGAATGTGTCGCCCCACGCCATCCACTTTTTGTGAATTGCAACTACTGTCTGACCGTTTTCGGTGATTTCGTAGTCGTGGCCGAAGAAGTCGCCCTGAACCTCCCAGCCCGGACCTTCGATGAAGTATTTGGGCTTGAGAAGGGTAAACTTCTTTTTGATTACGGCTACTTCCTGTCCGTTCATCTCAACTGAGAATTTCGGCATAAGCGAAACAACCTTCTGATTTACGAATGCAAGCTCGTTGCCTGCGGTGTCGTAAACGCGAAGCTTTTTGCCGATGGAAATAACCTTTCCCTCAACGTAGTACTTGTCCTGTCCCGCCTCGTTCATAATGCTGAACTTGTCCTTCCAGGAAAATACCTTCTGTTTCATGTAGAGATACATAGTTTTTCTCCTTAATTTTATTTAACGCAGAGCGTTATTTTTTGTTGAATCTTTTAACCTTATCCGAAAGCTCGGCGAGCTCTTCCTGCGAAAGATTCGGAAGGTTTTCAAGCTTTTCAAGGAAGGTGGAAATCGTATCCTGTTCCTTGAATTTCAGATATTCCATATAAAACGCCACAACAACGCCGGGAATCATAGCGGCAATAACTACTTCATAGATAGTTATCAGTACGGTTACGACTCTTCCTATATGAGTTACGGGGACAAAGTCGCCGAATCCGATTGACGTGGAAGCGACAAACGTGTACCAGAGCGCGTCTGTTACGGTGTTTATATTGGGCTCAACAAGCCTGATAATCAGAGACGCTATGTTGAAAAAGACAACAAATATTAGCAGCATCCTGAGCAATCCGGTTCTTCTGAATATTTTTATACATCGTCTTAATTTCATAGCGACCCCTCATAATTCTTTGTATTATTTCTTCTTTTCTTCCTTGCGCATTGCAAGCTCAGCCTCTTCCTCAGCCTTTCTGGCTTCCTCGGCTGCGTTGCGCTCTTTTTCCTCTTCCTCAGCCTTGAGCTTAGCCTCGTCGTAAAGCGCTGCTATCTCGTCAAAGTGGCTGTATTCTTCCTGCTGATTGAGAAGCTTCTTAGCGTCGTTATAAGGCTTTGCGGCGCGGTTGAATTTTGCGAATTCATCCATAAGAGCCTTTGCCTTTTTCTGAACGTCCTTCTTCTCGCCCTGAAGAGCAACAAGCATTGATTTAAGCTCGTTTTTGCGTGCGCTGTCGGCAGTCTTCTGCTCGCGTAAGAGAGCGAAGATTTCAGCCTCAAGCTCGTCTTCCTTATCAAAGTAACCGGTGAGTTCTTCCATGCTCGGCTCTTTGAATTCGTTAACCGTGCCGTAGTACTTGTCGTAAGCTCTTCTTGCGGAAATCATCTTCTTGCAGTACTCAATCTCAAACTTGCGAAGCTCTCTTTCGCTCTCGTTTCCTCTCGGCATAGCCTTTGCCTCTGCAAGGTTCTTTTTAGCCGAAGCAAGGTCAATGTTTTTGATTGTGTCAAGACCCGTGTTGTAGATGCCCTGATAAACCTCAACCTGATGCTTGTAAAGGTCGGAGTTGAACTTGTCAAGCTCTTTGCATACAAACTGCGAAATCTCGATTTCCTCATTAAATTCAAGGTCCTTGCGGAACTGCTTTCTGCCCACGCTCTTGTTGAGCTTGATGGGCTCTGCAACCGCCATTTCACGCGCGTTGTTTACAAGGTCGATAGCCTCAACGAGCTGCGCGTTTTTGAGCGCGTCGTT
This sequence comes from uncultured Eubacterium sp., assembly GCA_905234495.1. Lineage (GTDB taxonomy): Bacteria > Bacillota > Clostridia > Oscillospirales > Acutalibacteraceae > Eubacterium_R. The sequence goes on from CAJOHE010000011.1 coordinate 9,736, forward strand.
TGCATAGTCCTCAAAGAGCGCGCGAACCTGAAGCACGCGGATGACGCTCTTCTGCTTTTTCTCGGTGAAATCGTAGAAGAAGTAGGGGACAACGTTTAGGAACGCGCCCACTGCGCACATAACGATGAGCACCGGCAGGAACTTCCAGAGAAGTCCCGGCTCGCCCGAGTCAACGAAGAGAATATCAAATGACTTCTCATAGCCGTTGCCCTCCTTGATTCCGAACATTTCCTGAACGGCGGGAAGCACAGCAGAGGTTGCGAGAGTAACAAGGTTACCGATTGTGGCAACCGCGGCAAACATACCGTCGATACGTTCGCCCGAACGGTACTGTTGATAGTCCCTGATATCCGCCTGAATAGCGGGCGTTGTAATCTGCTCGAATGCGCTGAACAGGTAGTTGAGCCATACGCAGAATACGAGCCACCAGAAGCTGCGGAAGTTGATAAGCATTAACAGAATGCAGACAACGTTCATAAGGTTAACGGTTACGAGAACTTTCTTCTTACCGAAGCGCTTTACAAAGAACGGCGCCGCAATCATTCCCCAGAACGAAGCGTTACCGATAATAACCCACGCAACGCCATAGGTGGCTGGGTCAACCGTTTTGCCGTAGTTCTGGTTGTAGTAGAGAATGTTGTAATAAGCAAGCTCAAGGAAACCGAGCCAGCCTGCAAGCGAGATAATCCAGAAATACTTGTTCTTGGCAACCTCTTTCAGAGCGTCCATAAAGCGAATCTGAATCGTATGAGTCTTTGCCTGAACAATCTTTTCCTGAGTATTTGCGAAAACTACTATCGTCAGCGCAATACCGATTACCGCATAGATAGGATAAGCAATTCTGTAAACAAGAATATTTGACTGGTCCGTCTTTGTAAACTGAGCAATAAGCGGATTTACAAAGTTCATAATTGACGGCGCAAGCGAATAAACAACCGCCTTTACCGCAAGAACGTCGGTTCTTTCCTGAGTGTTGGGCGAAAGAACGTGAATGAGGTTTTCGTATGCGTCTTTGAAAAAGAAGAAGAAGAAATGAAGAGCAAGGTTGCATATGAATACAACGATTAGCTTGATTATATATCCTTTTTCAAGACCGAAGCGTTCGCCGGGGAACAGCAGATACATCTTCTCATACGGGAACCAGACGTATATCAGAGCCGTAATCGCCGTCGGTATACCCATGGATAGCAGGTACGGTCGGTATTTACCGCCCTTGCCTCGCGTGTTATCGACCATATTCGCCCTTATACCCGTCAGGGGTACGTTGAGAATGGTGGCGATAAGATAGATTATGTAAGAGTGGGAAGGGGATACGCCTATTGCGGTGCTGACGATAATATTGGTCGTGCTGACGATAAGGGTCGAGCCGAGCTGAATTATAAAGTAAGCACCGATACCGCCGAATGCATACGACGCTATTTCCTTAAAGGACATATACTTGCCCTTAGGCGGTTCTTTCCAGTAATACTTGACGTTGTTGAAAAGGTCAACAACCTTCTGTTTGTTTACTGCCATAATTACTCTCCTTTTCATTAATACTATCATTTTATCATATATAACATTATTAATCAAGCACATTTGAAGCGCGCTGTTTTTTCAGATAATTAACAGTTTGAAAAAAGTGTTAAAAAAATAACAATCTTTTGAAAAAGCATTGACCGAGGGGTAATTTACTGCTATAATTTAACTGCTTAACGGCAATAATATTTTGTAAAGGGGATATATAAAAATGGACAAGTATTTTGATTTGAAGGGACAGGTTGCCCTTGTAACGGGCTGTTCGGGCGGTCTCGGCGTTCAGATGGCAAAGGCTCTTGCAGCAGAGGGCTGCAATATCGTAGCAGTTGCCCGCCGTATGGACAAGCTTGAAGCAGTTGCAAAGGAAATCGAGGCAGAGTACGGCGTTGAGGCTCTTCCGCTTCAGTGCGACATCACCGATACCGCAGTTGTTGACTCGGTTGTTGCCAAGGCTCTCGAGCATTTCGGCAGAATTGATATTCTCATCAACAACGCAGGCACAGGCGCAGTTGCCCCCGCAGAGGACATCACCGACGAGCAGTTTGAAAACGAGTGCAAGATTGACCTCACAGGCTCATTCAAGGTAGCTCGCGCAGTTGCAAAGCAGGCTATGATTCCCGCTCAGTACGGCAGAATCATCAACATCGCTTCAATGTACGGTATGGTCGGCAACAAGATTGCAGGTTCCGCGCCTTATCATGCAGCAAAGGGCGGCGTAGTAAACCTTACAAGAGCTCTCGCGGCAGAGTGGGGCAAGTATAAAATCACGGTTAACGCAATCTGCCCCGGTTTTTTCTACACCGATTTAACAAGGGAAACTCTTAACACCGATTTCTTCCAGCAGAATGCAAGAACAATGATTCCGCTTGAGAGATACGGCGAAGAGGGCGAGCTTGATTCAGCAGCAATCTTCCTTTCAGCACCTTCATCAACATACGTTACAGGCGTAATCCTTCCCGTTGACGGCGGATATACCTGTATGTAATATATCTGAACGAAAAAGCCGAGCAAAACGCTCGGCTTTTTTACTGCTGTTCAACCTCATTTTTAATCCTGTTGAGCACCTTTTTCTCAATCCTTGAAACATAGCTTCTGCTGATGTTAAGCCTTTCCGCAACCTCGCGCTGCGTGAGGGGCTTTTTGTTATTGAGTCCGTACCTTAAAATGATGATTTCTTTCTCTCTTTCATCATCAATTTTCCTCAGGCTTTCGGCAACCTTTTCCCACCTTATTTTCTTTTCAAGTTCCTCTTCCATATCGGTCTCGCTTTTTATCGTATCCTCGATTGTGAGCGGGTTTCCGTCCTTGTCTACCTCAATCGTGTCGCTTAAGGAAATGTCGCCGGCGGTCTTTTTTAGCGACCTGAAATACATCAGAATTTCGTTTTCAATACACCGCGATGCGTATGTTGCAAGACGGGTTCCTTTTTCGGGATTAAACGAGTCAATCGCCTTGATTAATCCTATTGTTCCTATGCTGATTAAATCGTCCGTATCGTTTGTTTTCGAGTAGTATTTTTTGACAATGTGACTTACAAGTCTCAGGTTTCTTTCAATCAGAACAGCCCGTGCGTTTCTGTCGCCCTGAGCCATCAGCTCAAGATATTTCTGTTCCTCGCGGTGGGGCAGGGGCTTCGGAAACGACGAGGTGTTCTGAACGTGCAGTATGAAAAACAGAATATTTGCACTCAGAAAAGATAGTAAAGCTGAAAACATAAACCCTCCTTTGATAAATTTTATGTTCGGTTTTGCTTGTCAAATTCATATTTTTGATTTTGAAATACTGTCTTTACGAGCGCTGAAAATATACAAATTTTAAAGAGAAAGTCGCTTACTGGCTATTTATGAATAATTTGTTAAATAATGTAAACAAATTGTTAATATTTTTTTGCACGAAACTATTGAAAAATTGTAATTAATATGCTAAAATTTTACTATCTTAAACTGGGACTATTATTTTCAAAAATAGTTATGTAATTTTAACACATAAATTCGGAATAACTGCTGTGTAGTCAGTAAACTGCAGCGATGTCGGACTTTATGTTTTCAGACAAGGAGGAAATATTATGAAAAAACTGAGTAAAAGATTCCTGTCCATCCTCATGGCGGCGTTAATGGTATTCACTTGCGCACCGTTGACAGGCATTACTGCGCTTGCAGCTGTTAACAGTAACGGCGTTGTGAGTGAATATCTCACAAGCAGTACAAAGGACGGCTTTTCGGGTACTGCTGTTTGGGACAATACCATGAAGGCGTGGGCATTTGACGGCGACGATTATTTGAAGCTTGATGATGCTCCGTTATCTAATGCTTCTGTATCAAACGGTTTCGCTGTGTCTTTTGATGTTTATCATAACGATACAGATGAATCTCTTGGACAGTATTTCCACTTTAATGACAGTGGTAGTAATGCATATCTTATGAATGCTGCCGACACAACTTGGTATTGGAGATATCGTTCTGCTTTCCAGAATAGTTCAAATATACGTGAGTATTATACTTCGGATTTCAATGCTGACTATTGTACATATTGGGTTCCGACTAATGGTGCAAACGGTTATATGAATGATATGGTTAGCGAGGGAAAATGGTACAGGTTCACATTGGTTATGAATACTAATGGTGCTTATGAATACTATATTGATGGCGTCCTTAAGGCTACATATAAAACTAACTATGGTTCATTAACAAATGGCCATGGTATTACAGATGCTAATGTAACTTCAATTGTTGATGCGTTGGCGGACTACTATATCGGAGCTGCAAATGGTAGTGGTTCAAACGGATTCAAGGGATATATTAAAAACTTTAAGTTTATAGATGGCATCACCTCGGGCTCTGCAGGTCAGCTTGCACTTCTTTTAGATCAGTACGAAGCAAGGATGGGTTCAAACACTGTTTACAAAAACCTTGCGCCCGCATATAAGGCGTATGTTGATGCATATGAGGCATATGATGCAGCTGTGTACGGTAATTCCTCCACAGCTCAGATTTCTGCTGCTTATACTGCGCTCAATACAGCACTTGCTAATATGACTGAGTGGACTGCTCAAACTCCGGCAAATACATATAACAGAGCTTTTACTAATGATAGTGTTGATTTAGAGTATGCTTACCATAATTTGTTGTGGTTACAGACAAATTATAACCCGAGCGATGGGGATTCGGGTGGGTATAGAGCTGCTGCTACCGGTTCAGGTGACAGTTATGCGAAGTCACATCTTTATTATCCTGAAGCTACTATGTTTTATGCAGGTGCAAGTAGCTTACCAACGCTAGCAATGATTATTTCACCATATTGTGATAGGAGTACTTCTACTATTTCAAGTAAAAGTTGTACACGTTATGCTATAACCGCATTTACCACTACATCAAATATCACGTTGGTTAATACAAAGTGGAAAGGTGAAATAGGCAATAATTACGATGCTACTTGGGGTATTGCTTCGGGAACATCTAGTTTTAACGCTACGAATGATAGTGCAACAAATTTTTCTACAAGCGACACGAGAAGAGTCCGTAACAACAGATCAAATAGTACATATAGGTTTGCTAACTACATTCGCTATACAGGTTCTATGAGCGATAGCGTTGCGTATTACACCATTACTCCTGCTTTTACAATGTATTATAATAGCGCTAATTCATGGAAAACAGACGACGGCGAGAATAACTATCTGACAGGCGATACTGATATCCATGTAATTAACTATGCTCGTTTGGTTAATAAAATCAATAGCTATGACGGTAGTGCGTTCGGTGTTAAGATTTCCGACTACAAAGAGAATAAGGCAAACGCAAGCAATCATACGGTAGCCGATTTCTTTACTGCTTTTGACGCTATGACTGATTATAATGTGAATTCATATTTTACATCATCTAATAATTGGAATGAATGTCAGTCAGCTATGACCAGCGTTATCAATGGTATGAACAATCAGTCTATAACCGCAGATACAAACGGTTATAACGCGCTTCGCGCCGCTATCGACCTCAGCGGTTCACCCACAGGTCTTGCAGGCACTGTCCTTGCAGGCAACACATATAGCATCCGTCAGTTAATCGCTGACAACGGCTATGTTGATACCGACAACAACGGCACGCTTGACACTCAGCTTACAGGCTTCAGCACGTTACAGACTGCGTACGCTAACGCAACCGGCGTTATGGCTGCTCTCGGTACAGCTAACTACAATACCAATCTGACATCAAACTACACCGATTCAACGGCAGCAGCGAAGGCGACTGCGCTTACAAGCGCTTTCAACGACCTGAGCCTCGTTTCGGTAAACGCGCCCTCTGTTTCGGGCAATACCTATCTCGGTCCCAACGACGTTATTACCGTTACCGATACAAACAGCGGCGACGCAACGTACGCATGGGAATACAGTAGCGACAACGGCACAACGTGGACTAACGGCGGCTCGGTTTCAATGTCGGGAAGCACCGGCACTTTTGCACCGTTCGGCGTTTTGGCTGCAGGCACATATTTAATCCGTGTATCTGCAACGGTTGACAGCGCAACTGAATATGACAACGCAAACGGCGTAACTCATACATATTTCTCTGCACCGACCGTTAAGATTAATAACGTTGAAGCTCTGAACAATCAGGTGGTTGCGGCAAATACAACCGTAAACTTTGCAACAACTCAGTCGGGCGCAGGCGGTACTATCCAGTACAGCCTTGACGGCGCTAACTGGGCAGCAGGCAACAGCGTAACACTGTTCAGCGGCAACACTACGACTGCAACTCTTATTGTTAAAGAGACCGCCGGCGGTTCAACCTCTGAAATCACGCAGACATATACATTCAAGAGATTGCCGAACGTTCCGGTATTCAACCGTGCCGACGGTGCGTTCATCGACGCAGACGATACCGTAACAATCAGCGCAAACGACGGTTCCGAGGCAAACTCCTCAACGGTTTACTATTCGACAGACGGCAGCTCTTATTCTCAGTATTCCGCTGCCTTTACACCGTTTACCGGTCAGAATCCCGATACGGCGGGCTCGGTTACATACTATGCCAAGGCAACGAGAAACGGCGCTGAGTCGGAAGTTGTAAGCATTACAGTAAACTATCTCAGAAGACCTGTTATTAACAAATCAGGCTCGGCTATTGTAAACAATACAGAGCTTACATCAACAGATACGCTCACGCTCGCAAGCGCAAACACGGGCTCAAACGGCACTCTTCAGTACAATATCAGTGCTGACGGCGGCACAACGTGGGACGGCTGGCAGGATTATTCTTCAGCAATCACACCGTTTGCTATGCAGAGCTATCTCGACGACCTCAAGCTTACAATCAAGGCGAGGGAAGTGGTAAATAACAATACTGTTTCCGCAGAAACATCTGAGTTTACTCTTCTTCGCAAGGGTCAGCCCTATTCAATGTACTGGATTACCGACAGCAGCGAGCAGCCGAATCCGAACACACCTTCAACGTCAAGCTTTGACGCGAACGGTAAGTTCTTCATTCAGGATTCAATCGCAAGCTCTTTCAGCGGCAGGACAATTTACTACACGGTTACTCTTGACGGCCAGCTTGAAACAAGCGGCAATTCACCCGTATATCATGAATACAATATCAACAACGGTATTGATTCGGATAATCTCAACAATCTTCCCGCATATCAGGACCATATTGCGGTAACCTTCAATTTCTACGTAATTGCGGATAATACGAAGACAGCAATCGCAAAAGGCACGTTTGTAACAGTCGATTACGATGAATTCATTTTCCACGAGAGCTTTGACGGCGCAAGCAAGTCGAGCTCAACCGTTCTTGCCCTCAGCGGTTCAAACGGTACTGCAACTGCAAGAACAGCGGATTCCTTCAGTATTGAAGAAGGCGCAGGATTCATTGACGGCAATAATAATTCACCTGACTGGCGTAATAACGTTCTCAGGCTCGACGGCACCGTTGCTGGCGGAACCGGTGCGGCGGCAATGACGCTCAGCACAAATCCGTTCGCAACAGCGGGCGCAAGCACTATGGCAAGGAACACGGGTATTACGGTTTCCTTCTGGCGTTACGTTCCCGGCACAAAAGATTCATCATTCGGTGATTTTTGGACGCCCGGTATCACTTTTAGTCAGGACAATACACATTACTACACAATCACAAGCGCGGCATATGTGAGCCGTTCTGACGGTGCGGTTGACGGAAACAATGATTATAACAAGTACGTTGACATTAAGCCGAATGAGCAGGACAACACGGGCCACGCTACCGGTAACAGACGTAACCGCTGGGTGAACATCGTTGTTACCGTTGACCCGAGCAAGGCAACCAATTCCGTTATGATTTACACGAACGGCGAGCCGCATACAGTTACAGTTACTGCGGGCGCCGGCGGAACTCAAGGCAACTACACGGGCAACGATGCTGCTCTTGCAGCCGACATCATTGATTTTGTAACAAACGGCAATACTCAGCTTTCGATTGCCAACGGTCTTGGCTACTGGGCAACATCAAGTGATATCTACTTCGACGATGTAAGGCTTTACACCGGCGTTAAGACTCAGGTGGATATCAACAATATGTATATCGGCGACGACGCTGATGTTCAGAGCGAATTCACTTCAACCTCACACGACCCGACCAACGTATCCGTATATACTCTTGCAGGCGGTATAAGCTACACAGTGCCCGCCGAAGTTTCAGGCGGTGCGGGAACAGCCAAGACCACAACTGCAGGTCAGAAGGTTGGTCAGGAATTCATCGATTACTACGGAATCGACGCTACAGATACAACGAAGGTAACCGCTATTGATTACTATTCGTTCGGTACAGGTATGACGATTTACCACTACAACGCCACAAACAGAAAGTGGGAAGTAGTAGGCGACAGCGAAGGTCGATGCGGTTATCAGAACGAAGATCTCTTCGGTGCTGAATACCATACGGCTCTCGCAACACCTCTTGCATATGCAGCAAGAGATACGCGTACGGGCGCAGGTCACCTTCAGTGGGCGCCTCACGTAATGTATAACATCGTAAAAGATAACTGGATGTACTACGGTTCAACCTCATCCTGGGGTTCGCAGACCTCTGCAATCTTCGTTTGTGAAAACGTTACAAACGATAGCGTAACAGGTCCTTACACATTCAGTCTTGATGTTTACGAATCAAACTCACATCCCAATGCAATCGATGCATGCGTATATTATGAATACACACAGCAGGGCGGCGTATACAAGCCTAATCCTTACGGACTGAAGTTCATCTTCGGTTCTTGGAGCTCGGGTAATACCTGTATCGTAGGCTACAATCTTGATAGCACCGGCAGATATTACAGCGGCACAAGAAAGGATGTATGTTATCCGATTAACAACACCCTTGAATATGCTTCTGACCCGACGTCAGGCGAGGGCGCATATGTAACCTTTGACAAGACAACAGGAAAGTATTATCTCTACGTTTCCTACGGTCAGAACTCGGGTTCATACGTTGAGCGTGTATTTATGTCAGACAGTCCGATGAGCGGTTTCGTTGGATTCAACGGTGTTGCCGCAACTGACGACACGACACACAAGACTCACGGAAACCAGATTTTAGGCTCGTTTGATTTACCTGCATATGACTACACGTTTGTATCAACAGGTCATAACTCTGTATATCAGGCAGTTAACAACTACGGTGAGGTTGTAACCCTCAATTCTGTTCACGGCAGACCTATTGCGAATCAGGGCCATGACTGGAAGGCTCTTCCCGACGGCGCGCTTGCAACCTGTCAGAGCGAGGTTGACGGTAACGTAAATCTCATCAACCAGATTGCTTATACAGAAGATGGTTGGCCCGTAATGATGCCGTTCCAGTATGACGGTACAGACACGGTTAAAGCTACCATTACCGCAACAGATCTCGAAGGCGTATACGTAGCTAATGATATGCAGCTTACAGAGTATTACAACTGGTCTGAGAATTATAAATATACAATCATCGCCGATGAGGAAGATTCAACCAACACAGGCGCATATGAGTACGGTACTGATAACGACGGCTACACCTTCAAGGGCTACATAAAGCTTACAAAAGGTGCGGACGGTACTCAGTATGCAACATGGTACAAATCAAAGGTTGCTTACAATCAGTATCTCAGAAATCCCGATCCCGAACTTATTGATTATATCGGAGTTATCGGCAAGCACGGTAGCATTATCTGTATTGCTGAGATTTGTACAACTCTTGACGAACCGGAATACTATGGCGAGTACTCATGGACATACAGAGCAGGCGAAATTCCGAAGTCGGCAGACGTTGAGTCACTTGGTAACTCGGTTTCAATGGACGGAGTTATCTATACTCACCTTGCAAAGGATAGCTACACAAAGTACGGCCACGAGATTTCAGACAACTTCACATACGGTCAGTCAGGAAGCACCGGTGAAAGATACACCTCAATCACTACAACATATCCTGCAAAGATTGACGTTACAAATCCGACGGCTATTTACTGCTTGAGCGATGAGGCTCTTTGCAAAACCGGCGACTATTCGGGCGGAGAATTCTCTGTTATTCCTCTCAATAACAACAGATGGTTTGACGGTACGAATTACTATACCGACGATCAGGCTAAGGCCGCAGTTCAGGCTGGAACGGTACAGGCGGATAACCTTCACAGAGTTTACGGTCTTGAAGGTTATGTATCCGACTATTATTTCAACGCTGAAACGGGAGAATACGCAGATTCGGGCGTATCGCTCATCGTATGTTATACCGATATTTCAACGGGTGCTCAGTATAGCGAATTTGAATTCTGCTACGTAATGGCTAATCCGTCAATGGCTCATACCGTTATCGGTACGAGGAATAAGGACAATTCAGGTACCGAAGACAGACGAGGCGGTATTGCCCTGTTCACAAGAATGGAAGGTTCCGAAGGCTCGGCAACATCCATTGAACCCGCAGCTAAAAAGGTTAACTCAACCGTTAACTGGGAAAACGAAACATCAGAGTATTTCGGCACTGGTAACTTCAATTATCTGTATCAGTTTCCGGGAACAGCAGATTCCAGAGACGATTCGCATTACACCGGCGCTGAAAATATCAAGAACTCATTCACATACTACACTTCAAAGGTAGGTACAAACTCCGGTTCGTTCGGTTTGGTTGAGCATTATGACAGCGGTTCAACAGCCGACAGCAATAAGGGCGTTTACACCGCATCGGCTAATATAGTTAATGCAGATTACTACATTGACTATTCTGATGAGGACAATACGCTTATCACGAGAAACGGCAGCGGCGCACCGACAGGTTATTCCTTTAATTTCTACGCTTCAAACCTTTACTGGTCACATCCGCAGAACGCAAAGGGTTATGACGGAAAGACGCAGGACGAGGGAATTTCGCGTGCTACTTCTTATGTTAGTAATAGGACAGGCTTGTCAATGCCGACAAGCGTTGCTCCGATAATCTCTCATCCTAACGGAAATGATCCGAGCGCAGCTACTTATTACTCCTCAACTAAATCGAGCAACATCTACTACTATATCAGAGCAAATCAGATAAGAAATTCAGGAAACAATACTGATCCCGATAAGTTTGGCGTTTCAACAACTTGGTTGCTCAACGACCAGACAGGCGGAACCTATGATACCATTCTTTCAACGATGACAAGCGACGGTTCCACCGATAAGAGCAAGCTTTCTGAAGGCTTTATATATGTTGATACCGCATCGAACGAAACTTCGGGATGGCAGGGAAGACTCGCCTTCACAGGAACAGGTTTCCAAAATGTAACCAAGGCAAGTGGAAACACGGCAGCAACTGCATATAACTTTGCGTATGAGCAGGGCGTCAAGGTATTCCGTTGGTGGGGACTTTTTGACACTACAGCCGGTGCTATCAGTGAAGAAACTTTCCATTACTACAACATCGGCGTAAGCACCTGTGATAAGGGTGCGGCAAGAGCTTTTGCTGAAAACTATATGAAGAAGAGGCTTCAGACTACTGAAGATCCTGTAACTCACGAGCATACAGTTATTGTTGACCAGTCAACCGGCGCACCGATTTATCTTGATGCTGACGGTGAACCCACAACAGATGTCACCGAAGCAGATGTAATCAATGCACAGGATTACACCGTTAAGTCTTATCAGGCGTATATTGATGCTATCGCAGAGCTCAACTGGTTTGTTGAAAATCCGAGAAACACAACCTTCAAGGATTACAAGAACAGCGGATATAATACCTCTGAAAAGTACATTACAGGATATACAAACGGCGGTGAACCCATCTACATCAACTCAACAAGCGGTAGGGATGTTTTTGGCACAGCCAACAAAAACACCGACGTTGTTCAGGCTAAGCTTATCCAGAACGTTATCGACGCATATGAAGAGCTGTTCAGCGTAACTGATTATACCGAAGCTGAGGAAGCTTACGGCGCAATCGAGCTTCTTGACGGCGACACCGAAACGACCACAATCGCAGACGTTGACACAATCAAGGTTTACGAGGATGCAACCAAGGAAGAGGTTGCCGCAGAGTTTGACGACGAAAACTACACGGACGACTCTTGGACGAACTTCGTAACTCTCGTATTATCCGTAAGCGGCGCGTTTGATTACGACGATCAGGACAGCCACGGTTCACACGAAAAGTCATGGCGAAACGTTAATCTTACGGCAGAAGAGTACAGAACGCTCAGAAATATCCTCGGTAACGCTCAGTCATCGCTGATGCCGAAGGTGGATACAGTCGATCTTGATACTCTCTTAACCGATAAGAAGGCAGACAGAGACGGCGGTATCTTTACAGGTACGGGCGGCGCTCAGGAATACACGCTTGACAGCTGGCTGAAGATTAACACCAGAATTCCTGTTGCAGAGGCTCTCAAAACGCCCACGGGACACGACGAGCAGGCTGTTTACACACCTGTTGAGGGCGGCGAAGACGTTTACTTCCAGGTTGGTAAGTTTGACGTAACCGGCGTTGATGAATATGAGTTTGACGACGTAGTATTCTACTCGCAGGTATTTAACGCGGCAGACTTTGACAGAACGAACTACACCGATGCAGGCAAGTCGCCTTCCGACGCTCAGCGAGCTGTTTACGCAGAGCTTAACCTCGATGCAAGCGGAAACGTAAGCGGCGGCACAAATGCAAACGTTCTCGGCGGTATGAATCTCGTTTCACTTGATACGGTATCCGCATACCAGAGCTACGACGCTGCATACGGCGTAATCAGCGCTTCCATCAATTACGATAAGTACGTCGGCGGCACGTCGGGCGCAGCTCATACGGCAATCACAACCGAGCTTGCAAAGCAGACGTCAGAGTACAGCGCGTCGGGTAACAGCACGGTTTACATCACGCCTACCGCAGCAGTGGTTTCGGCTTATAACGCCGCGGTAACGGGCGGTTCGATTTCAACGTCATCCCAGCTCAAGAACCTCGGTCTCAATCAGGTTGACGCCTACACCACAAGCCTTCTTACCGTTGCAAATACGCTCAACGACGTAACTCAGGGCTATGTAAAGCAGTTCACGGGAACCGTTCAGGTAACCGATTACGAAGGAACACCGATTGAAGGCTACGAATCACCTGTTGCACTTACAAACACCGCACGCGGCGGCAACATCTTCTACTACGGTGATATTTACAATGTTGCAATCCCCGAAGCGGCTCAGGGCAAGTGCGAGATTTCCGTAACCTATAAGGACCATTACGACAACAACAGGACTGTAGGTTCTCAGAAGGTAAGCTACAACGGCTCGTCCTTCACGAAGAACGCTATCAGCGATATGGTTGTAACAATCAGGATAACCGATCAGGCGCCTGCGTCAAACACCTATAAGGTACAGATTAAGAATATGTACTATGCGGTAGTTGACACAATCTACGTTTCCGAGGAAAACCTCAACAGCGCTATGGCGGCATCCGACTGGGCTACGAACAAAACGCTTAATTTCACAAGCACAACCGTAACGGCGCCGTACGTTCCGTTCTACACCTTTACTCAGTGGAAGGTTTCGATTAACAGCGCTGACAAGACGGCAACGTTCAAGCCCTACTACAATGCGGGCGACAGCGTAACGCTCAATGTAAACGACGTTGACGGCGGCGCGACAACTACGGTAACCGGCGCTGCATATGACAGCACGGAAGAGGCTTACGTTGCGGCGTTTGACAATAGAGTAACGCTTACAAATGCGGACGCGTACGGCTGGGCAACGGTACTTGGCGACAAATATCAGATTGCCGCATACGGCACGAGTATGACCCTCAACGCAGTAACGGAGGAAACCTTCTATCCGATTACAGTTGACGGCGGCGAATACTACGCAAACGGCGACAAGCTCACCGCAAGCAACGTTGACGTCAAGTTCTCGGTTGAAGGCGTGGATGCGGATTCGCTTCTCAATCAGAAGCTCGCTGCTAAGAATCCGTTTGTATCGATTATTGCAACTGACGGCGACACCAACGCCAACAACAAGCTTTCATCGGCAACGGTTTACTGCCGTGTAACTACGGGCGCTACATCGTACACCGATATCGGTTCAATGGCTACCACCTATACGGACAGAGCAACCGATTCAAATATGGTTGTGGGCAACAATGTTCAGGTATTCAAGACCTCGACAGTCCGTCCGACAGGTCAGTACTCATACACGATTAGCTCGAGCGGAAGCGGCTTTGCTCAGGTTTACTTCAGAGCGTATATCGCTTACGGCTTAACCTATAGCTACATCGACCACGAGGGCGCTTCGCACACCGCAACGCTCAACGTTTCCGAGTATTCGAAGACCATTATGACGCAGACACCCGAGTCAGCGTAATTTAGCACAGGGAGGACCGGAATATGAAAAAATCATATATTACCCCGAGTGCTGAAATTGAAAGGTTCAATGTTTATATTGACGTATGCACGGAATCGCTGACCGAAGGCTTCGGCGACGGCGGCGAAGGCACAACGATGGGCGACGATTTCTAAATAACAGCAGGGGGAGGCGAGACTTCCCCCTGCATTGATAAGGAGAAACATATGAAAAGATTAACGGTATCTGTTATAGCTCTGGCGCTTGCCGCAGTAATGCTTCTGCCGATTGACGCGCTTGCCGCGTCGAATATCGGCTATATCTCGGGCGTTACGAGCTCAATGTGCGAGGGCGACTACTGGGCGAATAAATCAAAAAACGCCGACGAGGTGATTATGACTGCCGACGAAATCGAAAGATACAATGAGGCGGCAATCGAAGCGTCGGGCACAAACTGCTTTGACGTTGAAGACTTCACAACAGTTTACGACGGCGAGGCTTACGCTCAGAGGCTTATCGGTTCCATTGAAGCCGATTATAAAACAAGAAAGTTATATATCGGCGACGAGCTTCTTGACAACAGGGCGTACTTCGATACCCTCAAGCAGGCAGTAAACGACACCTGCTGGAAGAATGACGAAAGCGGAAATATGTACCTTAAATACGGCGTTTGCACCAAGCAGGCGAACGTTATGGCGCTTCCGACTGACGACGTTATTCTCTACAGTACAGAAGACCCCGACAGCGAATACCAGCTCGGCGCGCTCAAGGTAAACGATGCCGTTGTAATCAAACAGAAGTGCGACTATCAGGGCGAAACGTTTTATTATGTTTTATATAACCATCTCTTCGGCTGGGTTAATTCCAAAAACATAGCAATCTGCGCGAGCAGGGAAGAGTGGCTTGATTCGTGGAAGGTTGACGTTCACGACGATAATTTCATCGTTGTAACACAGGATAAAATCGTGACCGAGCCCTCTATTAAAGTTCCCTCAACCAATGAGGTGAAGCTCACAATCGGCGCGGTTTTAAAGCTCGTTCCCGAGGATGAAATTCCCGCAAACATCGGCGAGAGAAACAGGATAAATAACTACGTTGTCTACCTTCCGACAAGGGATGAAAACGGCAATTACGTCAAGCAGGCGGCTCTGATTTCGCAGCACTATGACGTTAGCGTCGGCTTCCTTCCGATGACCGAGAGGAACGTCCTCAAGGTAGCGTTTTCCTGCCTCGGCAACAGATACGGCTGGTCGGGAATGCTTGATTCCATGGACTGCTCGCTCTATGCAAGGGATATCTACAGATGCTTCGGAATGAGTATGCCGAGAAACACCACGTGGCAGCAAAACGTTCCGGGCACAAGACTTCTTATTTCGCAGTATTCCGACGAGGAAAAAATGGCTATTATTGAAAAGCTTCCCATCGGCTCGCTTCTCTATTTCTACAGTAATCTCGGCCACGTTATGGTATATCTCGGAACAGAGAACAAAACGGGCTACGTTATCAGCGACACGGGAAGTCTTTCCGACCCCGAGGGTGAACTCAATATTATGAGCACCTATTCCGTTATCGTCAATCCTCTTACCGCAAGAAGAAGGGACGAAACCTCATGGCTTTCAAACCTCGAATCGGTAATTATTCCCGCAAATTTCGAGGGCGAAAAGTTTGCACCCCAAAAGGGCTGGCTTCATATAGGCGACAGCTGGTCGTATGTCAATAACGACGGCACGAAGGCGACGGGCTGGGCAAAGCTTTCCGGCAAATGGTATTTCTTTGACAGCGAAGGCGTTATGCAGACAGGCTGGGTTAAGGACGGCGGAAAGTGGTATTATCTCAAACCCTCGGGCGCTATGGCTACAGGATGGGTTAAGGACGGCGGAAAATGGTACTATCTCAAATCCTCCGGCGCTATGGCTACGGGTTGGCTCAAGGACGGAGGAAAGTGGTACTACCTTAACACAAACGGTACAATGCGTACCGCTAATCTTACCTACAAAGGCAAGGTTTATAAATTCAACATTTCAGGGGTTTGTTTAAATCCGTAAATAAAACGGGAAGGCGTATGCCTTCCCGTTTTTTGCTGCCTCGTATGAGTCTATTCTCGGTGGAATAACAGAATATGATTCTATTATATAGACTTTTATCAATTTCCTTGACAAGGTTTTGCATAACAGTTAAAATATAATTAAGCAAATACATTATTGCATTTCGTACGTTTTTTTCTGCGTTTGTGCAGAACTTATTGATTTTCGTCGGGAATACTGTATTCTTGCATTGAGGTGATATTTATGAAAAAAGCTTTATCGGTAATACTTTCCGTTATAATGCTTGTAACGGCTTTTCCGCTTGTTGCAAATGCAAACGCTCATACTACAAGGACTGAGGCTCTCGTTCTCGGCTCTGAGTCAATGAGCAGCGAGCAGGAAGGCTGGAGTTATGACGCTGCAACTCACACTCTCGTGTTGAGCGGCGTTACCATTAATTGCAGCTCAGCTGAACTGGACGGCAACTGCATTACTGCAACGGAAGATTTAAACATCGTTCTTGAAGGCGAAAACTATCTTTATTCAAGGACGCAGTATACTTTTGATTCTTCGTTGTGTGATACAGTTAAGTATTCGGGCGACCTGAATATTTCGGGCACGGGTACTCTCAATATAGTTGAGGGTAATTTCTCGTTTTATGCCACTTCATCCTCCTGTGATTTTGTTATTGATTCGGGCAAAGTTAATATTACGCACGATTTTAAAAATCCCGCAATCAATGAACAGTCAAATTCACTTGTTATCGGCAGCAATAATCAGAACGCCGTTATAAATGCCGGCGAGCTCAGCTGCGACGTTATGTTTATGGCAAAGGAAATAAACGGCGGCAAGGTTAATTCATACATTATTTCCACCAAAAAAGATTTGACCGTAAACGGCGGTGAAGTTAATGCCGGTATGCTGTTTGCACATGACTTGATAATTAATGACGGTACGCTCAATGTTACAGGCGGAATCGCTAATGTTACTGTTTCAAGTTATCTTACCGATTCGCACGCTACGGGAATTCTTGTCCTAAACACCTTTGAAATGAACGGCGGAAACGTATCTGTTTTCGGAGAAGAAGAAGCATTGGCAACAATGCCTTATGACGGCGACGGTAATCCAACGCTGTCCTTTAACGGCGGCAGTTTTACTGCTGAAAGCGATAGCATCGCAATCTGCGCTTTTACAAAGGACGGCATAGATGATGCTGTTGGATTCTCGAAAAATGTTGAGGTAAGCACACCCTCACCTTATAGCGTCAATACGTTGCAGACAGAAAATGATTTTTCGATACTTGTTGATGGCGTACCCACATATTTTAAGGCGAAAGTTACATCAATATGGGACGCAGATGTTGAGGAACCTACTTACGACTACGACCAAACACTTATGAAAGTGGAATCAAACGCTGCTAAAAAAGTTGTTATTTCCGAACGCAATTTCCCCAACGCTATAAATCTTGACCGCGACGGCGGCACATGGCAGGAATGTTTTGACAAGCAGGGCGCGGACGAGATTGAAAGCGGCGTTTACGGCAAGGTCGCAAAGGGTTGGTGCTATGAAACGGAAACGTCAACTCTATATCTCTACAACGCCACAATAGACGCAAGAGCAGAGGGCGGCACCTGCATTAATTCCGATAGTGATTTGAATATCGTTATTGAAGGCGAGAACAATCTGCTTTCAAATACAGTTACAGATTCGGGTTCGCCCGCTTATCCCGTTCTGTGCAAGGGCGATTTAAACATATCGGGCAGCGGAACGCTCAACATATATGAGGGCAATATTTCACTTCGCACTTATTCCGATTCTTCTGCCGGCGCCAAGCTTGTTGTCGACGGCGGTGTGATAAATATCATACACGATTTCAAAAATGCAGATATTGACGAAAATTCCACACAGTTTGTTTTCGCAAACTCCGGAGCGAATACCGTCATTAACGGCGGCGAGCTCAACTGCGACGTTATGCTCTTTGCAAAAGAGATTAACGGCGGCACGGTAAATTCATACGGCGTTGCAAGTAAAACGGAGCTGACAATAAACGGCGGCGTAGTAAATGCCGGAATGTTGTTTGCGCTCGATATGGTAATTAACGGCGGAACGGTTACGGCAAGCGGCGGAAATATTAAAGTTTTTGCTAAAGACTACTTAACAGAGAGTGATTCTTTCGGCATCGGCGCAGTGTCCACCTTTGAGATGAACGGCGGTACGGTCAACGCCTGCGGCTCATTTTTTGGATTGGCTGCGGCAGTGGTTGACGGCGGCACCTGCAAGTTTAACAACGGCAACTTTACTGCCGAGGGTGGCGTTTTTGCAATAATATCAACCGGCAGCGAGGACAGCGAACCGACTGAGTTTGCCTGTTCCGATAATGTGAGAGTTGAAACCCCGTCGTCATATAAAACCTGCACTATACTTGTTGAAGGCGCTTTTACAAACGAAATGTTCGGCGAGGGCGTTGCCAAAATGAACATCACTTCAATCTGGGATTCGTCCGCTGAAGAGCCGTATATCAATGGCGACAGCTTTGATACCTGCACAACAAACGCCGCAAAGAAGGTTGAGATTAAACAGTATCTTGATTATTCTGTAGAGGCGGACGTTGAAGCAATAGACTTCGGCACCCACTGTTACAAGAGCAATAAATCCCACGTTCCCGACGCGGTAACCGTAACTGTTACAAACGTCGGTAACCAACCCCTTTATATTCATCCGTGGTCATATCCATCAAGCAGTAACGCGTTCTTATTTACCCGCCGGTCGGATATTAACGAAAGCGTAAGCATCAAGCCGGGCGAGAGCGTTCAGTATCTTGTTCATCCGAATGACCAACTCGGCATCGGTGATTACAGCGGATATATTGAATTTGCAACGTCCGCTCAGCACCATAACAGCCCCTTTGTCTACAGATGTCAGGTTCCCGTTACCTACGTTCTCAAATCCCACGATTACGGCGAATACGTTTCAAATAACGACGCAACCTATGACGCTGACGGAACGAAAACGCGCACCTGCGCTGATTGCGGCGCAACGCAGACCGTGACCGACAAGGGCTCAAAGCTTCTCAGAAACGGCTGGTTTGACGAAGAGGAAGGAAGAAGATATTACGTCGACGACGTTGCACAGTCAGGCTGGCAGGAAATCGACGGCGGCTGGTATCTTCTCACCGACGACGGTTACGCAAGAGAGGGGTGGATACGCTCGGTCAGATATATGTACTACACCGATGAAAACGCTGTCCCCGTAAAGAATTGCTGGCTCAAAGTGGACGGCAACTGGTACCACTTTGACGTGAACGGCATTATGCAGACGGACTGGCTCAAGCTCAGCGGCAAATGGTATTTCCTGAAAACCGACGGCGTTATGGCAACGGGTTGGATAAGGTCCGGCGGCAAATGGTACTATCTCAAGTCAAACGGCGCTATGGCTACAGGCTGGGTAAAGGATAGCGGAAAATGGTACTATCTCAACACCTCGGGAGCTATGGTTACGGGCTGGCTCAAGGACGGCGGAAAGTGGTACTACCTTAATTCCGACGGCTCAATGCGAACCGCTAATCTGACCTACAAAGGCAAGGTTTATAAATTCAACAGTTCAGGTGTTTGCCTGAATCCGTAAAAAACATATATTTTAAAGGACTGACAGCGTCAGTCCTTTTTTATTTGTTGCATTTATTTTTAAAATGCTATATAATATTCTAAATACGGAAAAATATTAAAAAATTTACTTGTCAGGGGTACAAAGAAATTTTATGGATAAATTCAAATTGGTATCAAAATTCAAACCCACGGGCGACCAGCCGCAGGCGATAGACGCGCTTGTAGAGGGCGTTTTAAGGGGCGACAGAGAGCAGACGCTTATGGGCGTAACGGGCTCGGGCAAGACCTTCACGATGGCAAACATTATCGAAAGAGTCAACAGACCGACCCTTGTTCTTGCTCACAACAAAACCCTTGCGGCTCAGCTTTGCAGCGAGTTCAAGGAATTTTTTCCCGATAACGCAGTAGAGTATTTTGTGTCGTACTACGACTACTATCAGCCCGAGGCATACGTTCCCACGACGGACACCTATATCGAAAAGGATTCATCGATTAACGACGAGATAGACAAGCTTCGCCACTCGGCAACCTCGGCTCTTTTTGAACGGCGCGACGTTATAATCGTGGCTTCGGTTTCGTGCATCTATTCAATCGGCGACCCCGTAGACTACGAGAGCATGGTTATATCCCTTCGCACGGGTATGGAATACGGCAGGGACGAGCTCATAGCAAAGCTTGTTTCAATTCAGTATGAGAGAAACGACATCAACTTTATCCGCAATAAATTCAGGGTTAGGGGGGACACTCTTGAGGTATTCCCCGCAGGCTCGTCGGGCAACGCAATAAGAATTGAATTCTTCGGCGATGAGATAGACAGAATATGTGAGATTCAGCCCCTCACGGGTAAGGTTGAGGGCGTGCTTTCCCACGTTGCGATTTACCCCGCGTCCCTCTACGTTGTAGGTCAGGAAAAAATGGAAAGAGCCATTGAACAGATTTATGACGAGATGGTTTTGCAGGTCGCAACCTTTGAGGAACAGGGCAAGCTTCTCGAGGCTCAGCGAATCAAGGAACGCACGATGAACGACATCGAAATGCTTCGCGAGACGGGATTCTGTAAGGGCATTGAAAACTATTCCGCGATTATGAGCGGCAGAAAGCCCGGAGAGGCGCCGTTTACGCTTCTTGACTATATGCCCAAGGATTTCCTTCTTTTCTGCGACGAAAGTCACGTTATGCTTCCTCAGGTCAGGGGAATGTATGCGGGCGACAGGGCGCGAAAGGAAAGCCTTGTGCAGTACGGCTTCCGTCTGCCTTCCGCTCTTGACAACAGACCGCTTCGCTTTGACGAGTTTTACGAAAGAGTGAATCAGGTTATATTCACGTCGGCAACGCCCGCCGACTTTGAAAAGGAACACAGCACTCAGATTGTCGAGCAGGTTATCAGACCCACGGGTCTGCTTGACCCGATTATCACCGTAAAACCCACGGACGACCAGATGGACGACCTTATGTCGGAAATCAACATCCGTGCCGAGAGGGGCGAAAGAGTGCTTGTAACGACGCTCACAAAGGCTATGGCGGAAGACCTGACAGCCTACCTCGAAGGCTACGGCCTCAAGGTCAGATATATGCACCACGATATCGACACCATTGAGCGTATGGAAATTATCCGCGACCTCAGGCTCGGTGAATTCGACGTTCTCGTCGGAATAAACCTGCTTCGTGAAGGTCTTGATATTCCCGAGGTCTCGCTTGTTGCAATTCTCGACGCCGACAAGGAAGGCTTCCTGCGTTCGGAAACGTCCCTCGTTCAGACGATAGGACGAGCCGCGAGAAACGAGAACGGCGAGGTTATTATGTATGCCGACACCGTTACCCCCTCAATGGAAAGAGCTATCAGCGAAACTGTCAGAAGAAGGGGAATACAGGAAGAGTACAACCGCGCTCACGGCATCACCCCGAAGACAATCAAAAAGGACGTTCATCAGATTATTGAAATTACTTCCAAGGAAAAGCTTGACGGCAAGACGCGCCGCCTGAACAAGAAGGAAAAGGCGATTCTCATCCGCGAGCTCACCAAGGAAATGAAGGAAGCGGCGAAGATGCTTGAATTTGAGCACGCCGCATATATCAGGGATAAGATAAAGGAATTATCGGACGAATGACAAAACTGTTCAATGACAAGGATTTCTGGAAAACGGCGATAAAGCTTGCGATGCCCGTCGCTTTACAGAATATGCTCACAAGTTCCTTTACCCTTGTTGACACGCTGCTTGTAAGCCGTCTCGGCGACGTAACGCTCGCCTCGGTCGGTATGTGCGGCCAGTGGGGCTGGCTTATGAATATGTTCATATTCGGCGTCTGTTCCGCAACGGCGGTCTTTGTGTCGCAGTACTGGGGTGTAAAGGACAAAGCTAAAATCAGAATAACAATGGGAATATCGCTGACCGTCGCGCTTATCGTATCGCTTCTTTTCTTTGTGCTCAGCTTTTCGTTTCCGCATACGGTACTCGGGCTCTTCAACAGAGGCGAGGCGGCTGATTCGCCGATTATAACAACGGGCAGCTACTACCTTGTGATAATCGCGTTTTCATATCCTGCGGTTGCGATTACAAACGTGCTTTCGGTTGTTCTCAGGTCAACCGAAAAGGTAAGGCTTCCGATGTATGTTTCTGCCGTCACAACCGTGACAAATATCATACTCGACTACTGTATGATTTTCGGAAAGTTCGACTTTCCCGAAATGGGCGTCAGGGGCGCAGCGCTTGCAACGGTTATCTCGCTGTGGCTCGGCGTTGCGGTGCTTGTGATTATCTCAGCAGCAACAAAGAATATTCTCATCACAAATATCAAAAACGTTTTCGGCTACACATTAAACGACGTAAAAATCTACGCAAGAAAAGCCGTTTCGGTTATTTTAAACGAAACGCTCTGGGGTGCGGGTGTATTTGTCTACAATCTCATATTCTCGAATATGGGCTACGAATACTACGCGGCAATCACGATTCAGCGCTCGTTTGAAAACATCTCATACGTTTTTTTCATCGGCTTTTGCAGCGCGTGCGCGGTAATGGTCGGCAAGGCAATCGGCAAGGGTAATATCGAAGAGGGTATACAGAATTCAAGGCGCTTTCTCACGATTATACCCGTAAGCGCGATTTTCATCGGCGCAATAGCAATTATTTTCCGTTCCCAGCTTGTCGGGCTCTTTGATATGGGAAATAATATAAGCGAGCTCACAATCAGCTCGGCAAAGGCGATAATCGTGATATATTCGGTTATGATGCCGATAAGGTCGCTTGAATACGTGTTTATTGTCGGCGTTCTTCGTTCGGGCGGAAATACTTATTCGGCGATGAAAATTGACTTGGCGTCGCTCTGGCTCTTTTCAATTCCGGCAACGCTTATTGCCGCCTACGTAATCAAAGCGCCGTTTGTTGTATGCTTCATCGTTATGTACGTCTTTGAAGACTTTATAAAAGTTCTTCTCTGCAACCACCACTACCGCAGTCTTAAATGGATTAAGCCCGTAACCGAAGAGGGAAGAAAGGGATTAGAGGAATATCTGAATGGTTAAAAATATTGTAGTAAAGGGTGCCAAAGAGCATAACCTTAAAAACATTGACGTTGAAATACCGAGGGATAAGCTCGTAGTGTTTACGGGACTTTCCGGCTCTGGTAAATCAAGCCTTGCGTTTGACACGATTTTTGCCGAGGGACAGAGGCGATACGTTGAATCTCTTTCCTCGTATGCAAGGCAGTTTCTCGGACAGATGGAAAAGCCCGATGTTGACTACATCGACGGGCTTTCACCCGCCATATCCATAGACCAGAAAACAACGAGCCGAAACCCGCGTTCAACCGTCGGCACGGTTACCGAGATATACGATTATCTAAGGCTTCTTTACGCGAGAATCGGCACGCCGCACTGTACGAAATGCGGCCGAGAAATTACCCAGCAGACCGTTGACCAGATTGTTGACCAAATCCTTGAACTCGAGGAAAAAACGCGAATTCAGGTAATGGCGCCGATTGTCAGAGGCAGGAAGGGCGAATACGTCAAGGAACTTGAAAACATCAGAAAATCGGGCTTTGTCCGCGTCAGGATTGACGGCAATATGTACGACCTTTCCGAGGACATAAAGCTTGACAAAAATAAGAAGCACAACATAGAGGTTGTGGTCGACAGGCTTGTTATAAACGAGTCGATAAAATCAAGGCTTTCCGACTCTATTGAAACCGCAACTCATCTCACCGACGGACTTGTTCTGATTGACATTGTCGGCGACAGGGAAGAGCTCTTCTCGCTTAACTACGCCTGCCCCGAGCACGGCGCGGTTATCGAGGAAATGAGCCCGAGAATGTTCTCGTTCAACAATCCTTTCGGCGCGTGTAAAAAGTGCGGCGGAATAGGCTTTTACAAGGAAGTTGACCCCGACCTGATTATCCCCAACAAAAAGCTTTCAATCAATCAGGGCGCAATCAAAGCCTCGGGCTGGAATATAAGCGATGGCTCTATCGCCAAGATGTATTACGAGGGACTTTCCAAGGAATACAATTTCTCGCTTGACCTGCCGATTGAGATGATTCCCGAGGAAGCGCTGAACGCGATTCTCTACGGAACAAAGGGCAAAAAGCTCACAATGCAGAGGGTGACCTCATACGGCTCGGGAACATATAAAACCGACTTTGAGGGCATCATTTCAAACCTCAACAGAAGGTATACCGAAACAACCTCTGAATGGTCGCGAAACGATATTGAAAACGTTATGTCAACCTGTATCTGCCCCGACTGTCACGGCTCAAGGCTCACGCCCGAAATTCTTTCGGTAACGGTCGGCGGGCTCAATATATACGAGCTCTGTACGCTTCCGATTTCCGAGGAACTCAAATTCATTAACGAGCTTGAGCTGACCGAGAGGCAGAGGCTTATAGGCGAGCTGATTATTAATGAGATAAAAGAGAGGCTGACCTTCCTGAATTCGGTTGGTCTTGACTATCTCTCGCTTGCGCGTGAGGCGGCGACTCTCTCGGGCGGCGAGGCACAGAGAATCAGGCTTGCAACGCAGATAGGCTCATCCCTTATGGGCGTTCTCTACATCCTTGACGAGCCGTCAATAGGTCTTCATCAGAGGGATAACAACAAGCTTCTCGACACGCTCAAGCACCTTCGCGACCTCGGAAATACGCTCATTGTAGTTGAGCACGATGAGGACACAATGCGCCACGCGGATTATATCGTAGACATCGGTCCCGGCGCGGGTATTCACGGCGGCGAGCTGATTGCTTCGGGAAGCGTTGAGGATATCATAGCCTGCGAGGAATCAATCACGGGCGCATATCTCAGCGGCAAGAAGAAAATACCCGTTCCCCAGAAGAGAAGAGTCGGCAACGGAAAGAAACTCAGAGTGTTCGGCGCGGCTGAAAACAATCTCAAGAATATCGACGTTGAAATACCTCTCGGCAAATTTGTAGCTGTCACAGGCGTTTCGGGCTCGGGTAAATCGAGCCTTGTAAACGAGATAATAAACAAGTATCTTTCAAACGTTCTGAACGGCTCAAAGAAAAGAGCGGGTAAGTTTGAAAAGATTGTTGGCGAGCAGGCACTTGACAAGGTGATTAACATCGACCAGTCGCCGATAGGCAGAACTCCGCGTTCAAACCCCGCAACCTACACGGGTGTTTTCAACGACATCAGGGACCTCTACACCCAGACGCCCGACGCAAAGGCGAGGGGATATAAGTCAAATCGCTTTTCGTTCAACGTTAAGGGCGGTCGCTGCGAAGCCTGTCAGGGCGACGGTATCGTTAAGATTGAGATGCACTTCCTTGCAGACGTCTACGTGCCCTGTGAGGTCTGCGGCGGCAAGAGATACAACAGGGAAACGCTTGAAGTTAAGTACAAGGGCAAGTCCATTTTTGATGTGCTTGAGATGACGGTTGACGAGGGCGTTGAATTCTTTGCTCAGCAGCCTAAGATTTACAGAAAGCTGAAAACCCTTTCGGACGTCGGTCTCGGCTATATCAAAATAGGACAGAGCGCGACGACTCTTTCGGGAGGCGAGGCGCAGAGGGTAAAGCTTGCGACAGAGCTTTCAAAGAGAAGCACGGGCAGGACTATTTATATCCTCGATGAACCCACGACGGGGCTTCACACGGCTGACGTTCACAAGCTCATCAACGTTCTCAATATGCTCGTTGACGGAGGAAACACCGTTTTGATAATCGAGCACAATCTCGACATAATCAAAACAGCCGACCATATAATCGACCTCGGTCCCGAGGGCGGAAACGGCGGCGGCGAGATAGTGGTTGAGGGTACACCCGAGGAAGTGGCTTCCTGCGAAAAGTCATATACAGGGCAGTATTTAAAGCCGTTATTAAAATAATTCATCAGTTTGCTGCGGATGTGAGAATGTTTATTCTTCACATTCGCAGCTTTTTTTCTTTGTGTAATCTCAAATTACAAAATGGTAAAAATGATAATTCTTTTTATTATTTTTGTAATTATTTTGATTTAACTGTTTATTTTCTTTTAATTTTCTGTTATAATGAATTAAATATGTTTTAAAGGAGTGACAAAAAATAAAAAAATTCAGAATTATTTTATTACTGTTTTGCGTCGCTCTTTTATTTACGGGATGTCGCAATATACGCTTTGCAAGTTCAATAGAAGACCTGATTGCTCCGGTTACGCCGAGCGGCGAAAACGCCGAGGTTCAGCGGGCTCTCAACGAGTACAGCAAGCAGGGTTATTCAATCAAGGTTCCGACGGGCGGCAACTATACGACGGCGTTCATTTTCTATGACCTTGACGGCGACGGCGCTGAAGAGGCGGTCGCTTTCTACGAGCCCTTCGACAGTCTCGGCACAGTCAATATGGCGATTATACAGAAGGGCGAAAAAGGCTGGAACGTTGTTAATAACGTAGAGGGCGAAGGCTCTGACGTTAATTCGGTTGACTTTGCAGACCTTACCGACAACGGCTTTGACGATATTGTTGTCAGCTGGAGCGTTATTTCAAAATCGCAGATTTCCTATATCGACGTTTACAACAAGTCCGAGGAAGGGTTTGAATACGAGCAGAACTCAAAGCCCGTGGTTGCCGACGAGTTTATCTGCGTTGACGCAAACGACGACGGCGTTGCCGAGCTTCTGACCTTCTCAACCGGCTCAACTACGGAATCGCCGTTTTCGGAACTCTATTCCTTTGCGTACGGCGACAAGGAACTCATAGGCGAAACCAAGCTTGACAATTCGATTATGTCGTTTGAACAGATTACGGTGGGCGAGACCGAGGTCGGCACGAGCATTTATCTCGATGCTCTCAGGGCTGACGGCAGCTCGATGGTAACCGAGTTCATCTACTGGTCGGACTATTACGGTTCAATCGTTTCACCGCTTTACAGCTACTCGACGGGCAAGACTGCCGACACCACGAGAAGGGACCTCGTTCTTTCAAGGGATATTGATGACGACGGCGAAGTTGAAATTCCGACCGACGCCGATATTGATACAAATTCCGATGACATAAAGGGCGACAACTGGGTTGCGTATAACAACACGATTTTCACCCACAAGGTTTATTCGGTATCCTGCAAGAGGGACGCGTATTTAATCCTTCTCACGAATAACGAATACGAAAAGCTCACGTTTAACTACGATGAGGAAAACAGGCTTCTGAGCGTTACGAAGGGCGACGAGTTCTGCTACGAAATCAAAGCAGTTTTGCAGTCGGAATATGAGGACAACGCAGAGGCGTATTCACAGTTTACTAAGCTCAGCGAGAGCTCGGGATATGTTTATCTTGCCCGATTTGACGGCGAGAGCGACTACAACGCCGAGTATCTTTCAGGGGTAATCAAAGCATATTAATGAAATTTATGATAAAGATTTTTTGGAGGTAAATATGAAAAAGGTATTAGTTGCCGAGGATGAAGAATCCATCAGAGAGTTTATAGTCATAAACTTAACACGAAGCGGCTATGAGGTTGAACAGGCGGAAAACGGTGCGGTTGCGCTTGAAAAGTTTTCTCAGGACGAGGGAAGCTTTGACGTTGCAATCCTCGACATTATGATGCCCGAGGTTGACGGACTTGCCGTTTGTAAGGAACTTCGCAAGCGTTCATCTGATTTGGGTATAATTATGCTCAGCGCAAAAACTCAGGAAATGGACAAGGTCACGGGCCTTCTTTTCGGTGCGGACGATTATGTAACAAAGCCGTTCTCGCCAAGCGAGCTTATGGCAAGGGTTGACGCGGTTTACCGCCGTGTTGAGATGACGAGGGGCTTCAGGAAAAACGATACGACGGGCGACAGCATTGTGCTCGACGAGTTTGTTCTCAACCTCAGAAACAGAACCCTTACAAAGAACAACGAGCCCATTGAGCTGACGCAGGTTGAATTTCAGATTATTGAATACTTTTTCAAAAATCCCAACGCTGCTCTTTCAAGAACGGATATTCTCAAAACCGTATGGGGCGCAAACTATTTCGGCGATGAAAAAATTGTTGACGTAAACATCCGCAGACTTCGTATGAAGGTTGAAGACAATCCTTCAAACCCCACAAGACTTGTTACAATCTGGGGGCTCGGATATAAGTGGGTAGTATAATTTTTTAGGAAAGAAAAATGGAAGAAGCAAAAAAACTGATTGAAAAGTTAAAAAGGTTTATGCCTGAGGGTATTACTCTTAGATGGGTAATCAATATCCTCGGTGTTATTGCCATTTTCTTTATCATCGTTTTTGTTATCGCTTCCTTCGCTATTAAAAATCACTACTATTCAAACGTTGAAAGTATTCTTACCTCCGGTGCTTCAAGCACTGCGGTAAACTATTTTTCATCAAGCTTTGACGCGGGCGATTCGCTCGAAGAGGCGGCTGCCGACTATATCGACAGCTACAGCTATAAAGACAAAACCACAATATGGATTATTGATACCGACGGCAACGTTATTCTTTCATCATCTGGTTTCAGCGTTGAAAAGACGGAAATGCCCGATTTTGAACAGGCGCTTTCATCCGAAGACGATTCGGGAAAGTTTGTCGGCAAGTACGATAAGCACGAAAACATTATGGCTGTCTGCCGCGTGCTCAAAAACAGCGACGGCAATATCATCGGCGCTATCCGCGTTATGTCCTCGTTAAAGCAGATTAACAATCAGATTCGCACAATTATATTCTTTATCTTTCTATTACTTGTTTTCGTATTTGCGATAATTATCTTTTCAAATCTATTCTTTATCCGCTCAATCATTATCCCCGTTAAAGAGGTTAATGAAACCACCAAAAAGATTTCCGAGGGCGACTATTCGGTAAGAATTGAGAAAAAATACAATGACGAAATAGGCGACCTCTGCGACTCTATCAACGTTATGGCTGAGGAAATCTCAACCACCGACAAAATGAAAAACGATTTCATCTCAACGATTTCGCACGAGCTGAGAACGCCGCTGACCTCAATCAAGGGCTGGGGCGAGACGCTTATGTTCGGAATGGACGATTCGTACGACGAAATCACCCGAAAGGGCGTTGAGGTAATCATCAAAGAGGCAAGCCGACTTGAGGGCTTCGTTGAGGAACTTCTCGACTTCTCGCGTCTGCAGAGCGGACGAATGAAGCTCAGACTTGCCCAGACCGATATTTTTGCAGAGCTTGACGAAACTGTTTTCACATTCAGAGAAAGAGCAATGCGCGAGGATATCGGCGTTAAATACAGTATTCCCGAGGCGCCCGCAATCGCTGAGGCTGACGCAAACAGACTCAGACAGGTGTTCCTCAACATTCTTGATAACGCGCTGAAATATTCACGCCCGGGCAGTACAATTTTTGTTAAGGCTGAATTTACCAAGGTTGACGAAAACAACTTTGTAAAAATCTCTATTGCCGACCAGGGCTGCGGTATCAGCAAGGAAGACCTGCCCCACGTCAAGGATAAGTTTTACAAGGCAAACGTATCCGTCAAGGGCTCGGGTATCGGTCTCGCCGTTACAAACGAGATAATCACTCTTCATAACGGCAGCATTGAAATTGACAGCGTCGAGGGTAAGGGTACCCTCGTTACGATATATCTTCCTATTGAAAATTCACCCGAAGAGCCGCAGGCTGACGAGGGCGAGGAGGAAGAACAGACTAAGGAAAACGAACAGGAATAAACTATGGAAAATAAAAAATGTCACATAACATCCGTCGGCGGTCAGGCGCTTATTGAGGGCATAATGATGCAGGGTCCCAAGGGCGTTGCAACCGCAGTAAGACAGCAGGACGGCAATATCCTCGTTGAACATCACGAGGTAAAGAGGATTGCCGACAAATCAAAGATTTTCAGAATCCCTCTTATCAGGGGAATTATCGGCTTTATCGACTCAATGGTACTCGGCTACAAGATGCTGATGTATTCCGCCGAGGTTTCGGGAATGGAAGACCTTGAAGACTCCGAAATGAGCAAGTTTGAAAAGTGGATAAACGATAAGTTCGGCGACAAGCTTATGAGCTTCTTAATGACGATTGCAACGATTCTCGGCTTTGCGCTTGCGTTTGTAATCTTCTTCTATCTGCCCGTGCTTTTCTTTAATCTTGTAAATAAGTGGGCAGGCGGTTCTCTTTCGGCTTTGCAGGGCACGATTGAGGGCGTAATCAAGATTGTGATTTTCGTTGCTTATATGGCAATCGTCGGTCAGATGAAGGACATAAAGCGTACCTTTATGTATCACGGCGCTGAGCACAAGTCCATAGCCTGCTACGAATCGGGTATGGAACTCACGGTTGAGAACGTGAAAAAATGCACCCGCTTTCATCCGAGATGCGGAACGTCGTTTATATTTGTAATGCTCATTCTCAGCATTGTTATCGTTTCAATTCTCTCGGCGTTCGTTCCGCCCGAGCTCAAGCAGAACAGAATTCTCTGGATGCTTATAAAGCTTCCGCTCATTCCTCTGATTATGGGCATAGGCTACGAATTCATCAAATACGCCGGCAGGCACAACAACGTTATCGTAAAGATTCTTTCAGCGCCCGGACTTGCAATGCAGAGGCTCACAACCAAGGAACCTACCGACGACATTATCGAATGCGGTATTGAATCGCTCAAGGCGGTTATTACCGACAATCCCGAGGACGATGAAATCAAATGACACTTAAAGACGCATACGCCTACAGCGTTAGGTTTCTTGAATATAACGGCGTCGACGAGGCTGATTTCAAGGCGCTCTGCGTCTGCTGCCATATCGCAAAGATAAAAAACAGCGACTACCCGCTTCACAAGGACGACTTCGTTTTTGAGGGAACGCTTGCAAAGCTTCTCTGGCGGCTTAAGGAAGGCGAGCCCCTGCAGTATGTTCTCGGCAAATGGGAATTCTATGACAGCGAGTTTTACGTGGGCGAGGGCGTGCTTATTCCGCGCCCCGAAACCGAGGAACTCGTTGAGCTTGCGATAAAGCATATCGGCGATAAGAAACTCACGGTTTTCGACCTCTGTGCGGGAAGCGGCTGTATCGGGCTGAGTATTGCAAAGGCTTGTCCGAATACAGAGGTAACGCTTTTTGAAAAAAGCGAAAAGGCGTTTGAATATCTGCTGAAAAACGCAGAAGGCGTAAAAAACGCAAAGCCGCTTTTGTACGATATCAATGAAGCCTATGAGGGCAGGGCGGATATAATTATTTCAAACCCGCCATACGTCAGAAGCGATGATATTAAAGAGCTGCAAAGCGAGGTTCTGCGCGAGCCTGAAATGGCGCTTGACGGCGGCGAGGACGGGCTTGATTTCTACCGTATAATAAATGATAAATGGTATAAAAACTTAAATGAAAACGGTCTGCTGTTCCTTGAAATAGGGGAAGAGCAGGGCGAGGATATAATAGGTATTCTTTCTAATTATAAAAAAATAGAAGTTTTAAAAGATATCTACGGCAACGACCGTATGGTAAAAGGAATGGTTTAATGCTCAGTATATTTCAATATATAAGAACCGGCGATGTATTGTCTGTAATTGTGGTAATACTTTCAAGGACATTCGTAATTCTCTGCTGTACGCCGGTGCACGAATGTGCACACGCTTATGCGGCATATAAGCTCGGCGACGATACCGCAAAGCAGCAGGGCAGAATGACGGTGAACCCTTTTGCGCATCTTGACCCCATAGGCGCGGTTATGATTCTTCTTTTCGGTATAGGCTACGCAAAGCCCGTGCCCGTTACTTCGAGAAGGCTCAAGAATCCTAAAAGGGATATGGCTCTCATCTCTCTTGCAGGTCCTCTTTCAAACCTCTTGATGGGATTTGTTTTCAACTTTATTGCCACTGCAATTTACAGCCTTGCCGGCACGACTTCAACACCGGCAGTGCTCATATATTATTTCTTCTATTTAGCAGCGCAAATTAACGTAATTCTTGCGGTATTCAACCTTCTTCCGATACCGCCGCTCGACGGTTCAAAGGTTCTTGCCGCGCTGCTTCCGACAAATGTTTATTATAAGTATATGCAGTATGAGAGATATGTGATGATTGCCCTTATGATACTTCTCTTTACGGGCGTTCTTTCAACACCAATTTCATTTCTTGCAGACCTTATGATGAAATACATATCAATAATTCCAAATTTGATTTTCAGGTAAACTATGGAACAAATAAACTACAAGATTGATGTTTTTGAAGGACCTATGGACCTTCTTTTGCATCTCATTTCAAAGCATAAACTTGATATCAACGATATTCCGATTATCGAGCTTGTAAACCAGTATCTCGCCTATGTTCGCGAGATGCAGGAACAGGATTTCGACGTTGCGGGCGAGTTTCTTGAGATGGCTGCAAGGCTTATCTATATCAAGACTGTTTCGCTTCTTCCCAAACACGAGGAAGCCGAAATCCTCAAAAAGGAACTTACGGGCGAGCTTATCGAATATCGCGACTGCAAGCTGATGGCGGAAAAGCTTTCACAGCAGACGGACGGCTTCAACCGCTTCGTTAGACCTGCACAGGAAGGTTTTGTTAACTATTCCTACGAGCGCTTCCACGAGGGAGACGAACTCCTTAACGCCTATATCAGCGCGGCAGGCAGGGGCAAGAGAAAGCTTCCGCCGCCGATTGAGTCTTTCAAGGTGCTCGTTGCGAGGAAATTCGTATCGGTTGCAACAAAGGTAAACACCGTTATGAGGAAGCTTTGGAGCGGCAAAAAGGTCAGCTTCCTGACTCTCTTTGACGACGCTCAGTCAAAAAGTGATATGGTTGCAACGTTCCTTGCGGTGCTCGAGCTTGCAAAAACAAAGAAAATAACCATCGACGGAAATATGAAAAATCCGTCGGTTCAGATAGTAAACGAGGTAAACGAAAGTGAACAGTAACAATGTGCTTGCGTCAATAGAGGCGATGGTATTTGCGGCGGGCGACCCTGTTGAGCCGTCAAAGCTTGCAGAGGTGCTTGATATTGACGTTGAAAATGTTATAAAGATGCTCGGCCATCTGCAGGCTGCGTACGACGAGAGAAACGGCGGACTGAGAATTATCCGCGTTGACGGTAAGTACCAGATTTGCACCCGCGAAGAGTATGGCGAAGAGGTGAGGGGCCTTCTTGAAATAAAGAAGAACACACCCTTGAGTCAGGCTGCTTTCGAGGTGCTCGCAATAGTTGCCTACAACAAGTCCGTAACCCGTTCCTTTATCGAACAGATACGCGGCGTTGACTGCAGCGGCTCTATTGCAAATCTCATCCAGAAGGGGCTCATTGAGGAAAAGGGCAGACTCGACCTTCCCGGAAGACCTCTCGTCTACGGCACGACCGACAGATTCCTCAGATGCTTCTCGCTCAACAGCCTTGAAGACCTTCCCGACCTTCCCGAGGATACCGCCGAAAAGGATGAAGACCAGACCTCGCTTTTCGACAAGGAGAAGGAAGAAATCCTCAAAGAGGCTGAGGATGAAGGCGATGAGGAGGTGGATGAGACTTGATTGTTTTCTTAATAGTTGTTGCGGTAATTGTACTTATATTTGCAATTATTTTCTCGCTTTCTGCAACTATTACAATCGTTCACGACAAGGGCTGGTCAACCAAGGTCAGCGTTTTGTGGATAGAAAAGGACATTGTTCTCTCAGACATTCTCTCACTGCTTCTGTTCCCCGATAAGAAAGGACAGGAAGCCGCCGAGGCTGCAAATGAGAAAAAAGAGCAGAAAAAGCAGGAAAAGGAAAAAGCCCAAGAGGAAAAATCTGAGGCTAAGACAGTTGAAAGCAAGCCTTCCTCCGCTGAGAAAACAGAGAAGGCAGAGCCCGAAAAAGAAGAGAGCAAAGAGGAAAAGCAGAACGATAAGAAAGAAGAAAAGCCTGCTAAATCAAACCCGATAAAGAAAATATGGGACGACGAGGGCATCGTCGGAATACTCTCTTTTGCAACAAATCTTATGGATACCGCAAATTCCGCATTAATAACTTTATTTAAGGGTTTGCATATTTACTCATTATATGTTATGATAATAGTCGGTGGCGGTGATGCCGACGTTATAGCACAGCGTTACGGCAATATCTGCAGGCTTTATTATCCCGTGAAGGGTATAATTTTAAACGGTATGAAGGTCGATAATTACGACGATATTATTGAGGCCGATTACATAGCGCCTGCAACCGTGTTTGAAATGCAGTTCATAGCAAGCATCAGCATAGGGCTTCTTGTCCGTATGCTTCTCAGAGCGGGATTTGTATTTCTTAAAAACTATTTTGCAAATAAAAAAAGATAATTATAAAGGGGATTATTAAGATGAAAGACACACCGGTAAACAAAATAATGGAAACAACAATCGAAAGAATTCGCGAGATGGTTGATATATCAACTATTATCGGCGAGCCTATGGTAACGGGCACAACTACTCTTATTCCCGTATCAAAGGTTACATACGGCTTTTCATCGGGCGGAACAGACCTTCCTTCAAAGTCAAATCAGGAACTGTTCGGCGGTGGCGGCGGCGGTGGTATCTCAATCACCCCAATCGCATTTATCGTCATTGAAAACGGTAAGACCAGAATGATGCAGATTAACAATTTCACCTCATCCGCAGACCGTGCAATCGCTATGATTCCCGAACTCGTTGATAAGGTAACAGAGCTTCTCAGGTCTGACAATAAGGACGAAGCACCCGCAGAAGAGGCACCGGCAGAGACACCTGCAGAGGACGCCGAATAATCTGTAATAATAATCAATCACCCGCATATATATGTGTGGGTGATTATTTTGTTAAAAAGACTGCTTGCCGTCGTAATGGCGCTGTATTTCATACCCGTTGCGTCATATGAGATTAACTGCAGCGCGACCTGTGCTGTAGTCATAGACGCCGACACAAAGACCGTGCTTTATAATAAGAACGCATATGACGAAAGAGCGATTGCCTCGACTACCAAGATTATGACTGCGATAATCGCCCTCGAAAGTGAAAGGCTTGATGAATACATAGCTGTTACCGACGATATGGTGAAGGTTGAAGGAACCTCGCTCGGGCTTAAAAGCGGCGACAGGATTACTCTTTACGACCTCATATGCGGTATGCTTCTGACATCCGGCAACGACGCGGCAAACGCTATTGCAACGGCAGTCGGCGGTAACGTGAACGCTTTTGCCGATATGATGAACAGTAAGGCGCAGGGGCTTCGTATGGACAGAACGGTTTTTGTCACGCCCTCAGGGCTTGATTCGGGCAACAATCACTCAACCGCTTACGATATGGCGGTGCTGACTGCCTACTGCATTGAAAATGAAAGCTTTGTTGAAATTGTATCAAAGCAGAATATGGATATATACATAAACGGCAAAAAGACTACGGTATATAATCACAACAAGCTTCTTGCCATGGATGAAAACGTTTTCGGCGTAAAGACGGGATATACGAAAAAGGCGGGGCGCTGCCTCGTTTCAGCCAAACTCTTTGACAAAAACAGGCTTATCTGCGTTACTCTCAACGCCCCCGACGACTGGAACGACCATCTTGCTCTTTACAAAGAATGTGAAAAATGTTATAAAAACTATGACGGAAACGAAAGCGTAAGCGTCTGCGTTGCGGGCGGGGACAGCGAAACCGTTTCGGGAAGCTACTCATATGAGTACAGTCTGATTGACGAACCGACGGTGTCCGTTTACTACCACCCCTTTGTGTACGCTCCTGTCAGCAAGGGCGACATTATCGGCTGCGCCTACGCTTATAACGGAAATAAAATGATTGAAAAGCTGCCGGTAACGGCGGACGAGGATGTAAATTATGCCAAACAGGAATGAAGTAAGACTGCAGAAATTTATGGCTGACTGCGGCGTTGCCTCAAGAAGAAAGAGCGAAGAGCTCATTGAGGCGGGCAAGGTCAAGGTGAACGGTCACCCCGTGCACATAGGCGACAAGGTGAACCCGAAAAAGGATATAGTGACGGTAAAAGGCAAGAAGATTAACAAGGTTGAAAAGCTTGTTTATATAGCGCTTAACAAGCCGAGGGGCTATGTTACTACCGTGTCGGACGAGCGCGGCAGGAAAACCGTTATGGATTTGGTTGACGTTGAGGAAAGGGTTTACCCCGTCGGAAGGCTTGATAAGGATTCCGAGGGACTGATTATCCTTACAAACGACGGCTCGTTTGCAAACGCCCTTATGCACCCGAAGCACAATTACGCAAAGGTCTACCGCGTTACCGTCAGACCAAAGGTTGACGACGGTATGCTCTATAAGCTCAGAAACGGAATTGAGATTGACGGGCGCAAAACCGCCCCCTGCGAGGTTAGCGTTATTACCGAGGAAGAGGGAAGGGTTGTGCTTGAATTCATCCTTCGCGAGGGCAGAAACCGCCAGATAAGAAAAATGTGCGAGGCTGTCGGTCTCGAGGTAGCAAGGCTCAAAAGAATTTCTATTGGACCTATTAAGCTCGGAATGCTTCAGACAGGCAAATACAGGATGCTCAGCGAAAACGACGTAAAAAAGCTTCTGCGTTCTGCCTCACCGGGCGAAAGTGAATAAAAAATACACAGAGAGTTTTGTCAACTCTCTGTTTTTTTGTCTAATATTTATAAATAATAAAATATATGTTGATTCTGTCATTTTAAAGTGTTAAAATCAAAGCTAATATATTATTGAGAACCCAAGGGGGAAACGATATGGAAAATTCAAAAGCGCTTGACAGACTCAAAGCTCTTTTTGACGACGGCGGTTTCACCGAGATTGACGGCTATTCAAAATCTGCCGACGGTGAGGCTGAGGCTGTTGCCGGCTTTGGATATATCAACGGAAGAGGCGTGTACGCTTTTTCCCAGGACGTAAGCGTTAACTGCGGCGCGTTCAGCGTTTCGCAGTGCAGAAAGATAAATAAGATATACGACCTTGCGATAAAGACAGGCTGTCCTGTTGTCGGCATCTACGATTCAAACGGCGTTAAGCTTACAGAGGGCTTTGAGGTACTGAATGCCTACGGCGAGATTGTCAAGGCTTCCGCGGCTATGAGCGGCGTATGTCCCCAGATTTCCGTTATCGCGGGTTCCTGCCTCGGCACGTCAGCTCTTATTGCAAATCTTGCAGACGTTGTAGTTGCGGTCAGGGACGCTGATTTCTACGTATCGGTTCCGAGTGAGGTTACCGCTGAGCAGTCCGCAAAAGAGGGTACGGTTGATATTCTCTGCGATGATTTCGGCAAGGCGTGTGAAGAGGTGAAAAACGTTCTTGACCTTCTTCCTTCAAATAATCTCGACGTCGTTCCTTCCTTTGATTCTCAGAACTCACAGAAGGCTGTTGATAACAAGGACGCTCTTTCGCTTATAAAATCAATCGCGGACGATGGCACCGTTGCAGAACTTAAAAGCGAATATGCAGCCAACTGCAACACGGCTCTTGCCACATTCAACGGCGCTACGGTCGGCTTCGTTGCATTTGACGGCGGCGCACTCTGTCCTGCCTGCGCTTATAAGGCAGAGGCTATGGTTAAGCTCTGCGACGCTTATTCAATTCCGATTATCACAGTCGCAAATGCTGACGGCTTAATCCGCGAAAAAGAGAATCAGATGCTCACGGCTCTTACCAAGCTGACAAGCGCTTACGCATCGGCTACGACCGCTAAGATTTCCGTTATCACGGGAACGTCTGTCGGCAGCGCATATATTGCTCTTGCGGGCAAAGGCGCAAATGCCGACTACACAATCGCGTGGGACAGCGCGGTCGCATCTCCGCTTGACGCTGACGCCGCAGTTGCATTTTTCTACAACGACCGCCTTGCAAACGGCGAGGACAGGGAAGAGCTCAAAAAGGAATATGAGGCTTCTCTTGCATCGCCTTATACGGCTGCTGCCTGCGGCGCGGTTGACGATATATGCACGCCTGATAAGACTGCCGAAAAGCTTGCGGCGGCTCTTGATATGCTCGAGGGTAAAAGAGAAAACACATTACCGCGTAAACACTCGGTTAAATAATGGAGGACAAATAAATGAAAAACTATGTTATCACAGTAAACGGTACGCCTTACAATGTAACAGTTGAAGAGAGCGACGCATCGGCAGCACCCGTACAGTCAGCACCCGCTGCACCTGCCGCAGCTCCTCTCGCGCCGAAGCCCGCAGCAAGCGGCGCAGGCAGCGTTAAGGTTGAGGCGCCCATGCCCGGAAACATTCTTGACATAAAGGTTTCCGTTGGCGATTCCGTTACAAACGGCCAGGTGCTCTGCATCCTTGAGGCTATGAAGATGGAAAACGATATCGTTGCCCCGTCAGACGGAACAGTTGCATCGGTTGAGGTGAACAAGGGCGACACCGTTGAAGCAGGTATGGTTATTATCACACTTAGTTAGGCACCAACTTATAAGAGGTTAATTAAATGGCAAAAATTGGTATTACTGAAACAGTCCTTCGTGACGCGCATCAGTCGCTTCTTGCAACGAGAATGAGAACTGACGAATTTGAAGGCATACTTGAAAAGATGGACAAAATCGGCTACCACTCGCTTGAGTGCTGGGGCGGTGCGACCTTTGATTCCTGCCTTCGTTTTCTCGACGAGGACCCGTGGGACAGACTTCGCCTCATCCGTGAGAAATGTCCGAACACAAAGCTTCAGATGCTCTTCAGAGGTCAGAATATGCTCGGCTACCGTCATTATTCCGACGAGGTTGTTGACTATTTTGTAAAGAAAAGCATCGACAACGGTATTGATATTCTCAGAATATTTGACGCGCTCAACGACGTGAGAAACCTGCAGACTGCAATCAACGCCGCAAAGAAATACGGCGGCCACGTTCAGGCGGCAATTTCCTATACGACGGGACCTGTCTTTGACAACGATTATTTCTGCAACTACGCAAAGCAGCTTGAAAGCGCGGGCGCGGATTCTATCTGTATCAAAGATATGGCGGGACTTCTCACACCGTACGGAACCTATGACCTTGTAAAGGCGCTCAAGGAAACGGTTAGCATTCCCGTTCAGCTTCATTCCCACTACACGTCGGGACTTGCTTCAATGGTTCATATTAAGGGCGTTGAGGCGGGTGTAGATATCCTCGACACCGCAATAAGTCCTCTTGCTATGGGAACGTCACATCCCGCGACGGAATCAATCGTTGCGGCGTTCAAGGATACGGAATACGACACGGGACTTGACATCAGAGCTCTCACCGAAATCCGCAATTTCTTCAATCCGCTTCGCGAGAAGTATATCGAGGAAGGACTTCTTGACCCGAAGATGCTCGGCGTTGATGCAAACACTCTTCTTTATCAGGTTCCCGGCGGTATGCTTTCAAACCTTGTATCGCAACTCAAGCAGGCGGGCAAAGCCGATAAGCTTGAAGAGGTACTCAACGAGGTTCCGCGAGTTAGAGAGGATGCGGGCTATCCGCCCCTCGTTACCCCGACTTCCCAGATTGTCGGCACTCAGGCTGTTTTCAATATTATTATGGGCGAGCGCTACAAGATGGTTACAAAGGAATTCAGGGATATGGTTTGCGGCAAGTACGGCAAAACGCCCTGTGATATTGACCCCGAGTTTGTAAAGAAGATTGCCGGCGATGAAGATGTTATCACTTGCAGACCGGCCGACCTTATTAGTGACACCATTCAGTCGTACAAGGACGAGATTAAAGAATTCTATGAGCAGGAAGAGGACGTTCTTTCATACGCTCAGTTCGGTCCTGTTGCCGTCAAGTTTTTTGAAAAAAGGCGCGACAGGAAATATAACCTCGACGGCAAGCACGACGATATGGAAAACAAAATTCACGCAGTATAAAACAAAAACAGGATTACACGGTTTCGTGTAATCCTGTTTTTTATAAAAATCCGCCCAGCCGCCACAGCCGATGATAACCTGCTTCCTACGCAGGTGGGTTTCGCTTCGCGTGCTTTGTGCTCCCAGCGTCCCTGAAAAGGGGAGGTCTGCATTCCCACAGGCGAAAGTCAAATCCCTTAAATTACTTGTTCGGGTTATAATGGCATGTGGTTGTCGAGAAGGGCAGACATTATGCGTAATATTTACTGTTCCTGCTGCTGAGGGTCATAGTACTCAACGTCGTACTTTTCCTCAATCCTCGCCATAAGAATATCAGATACCTGCTCGTATTCAAGCTCGTCCTCAATTTCAACGAGGTATTCGTTGCCGTCGTCGTCAGACTCAACCTTGAGGGTGATGACCTCATAGTCGCCGTCAACGATTTCTTCGTCCGTCTCGTAGTAGCGGGTGACTGCTACATAAACGTCCTCATCGGTTTCATATCTTTCGAGAAGCTCAAATAATATCTCGTTGCCGTCGTCGTCCGACACGCTGATAATATCGGGCTCGTAGAATTCTTCATTTTCAAATTCTGCCATTGCTTTCATCCTTTCAAGTGCGCTAACACATCTATTATAATATATTGCAAGGCGTTTCGTCAATAGTTTTAAATGAAAATGGTCACTTGTTCAAAATGTATAAAAAATCATAAAAATGTTGAAAAAAACTATTGACAAATACCAAAGGTTGTGCTACTATGTAGTTGAACAAAGGAGGAAGCCTTTAGGATGTAGTTGAAGGATTGTTCAAAATAATTTAATAGGAGGCTTGTCTATGGAACCAACAAAGACAAGCACCTGCATGTAAAATCCAATAATATAACGGAAAAACGCGTGCCGGCAGATTGATTAATAAAATCAACGGGTACATTAATGAAATAAGAAAGTAAGTTATTGAGTCGGATTGGTAAATTTTACATCAGGTGCAAAAACAACTGAATAAATTTACATATAATTAATTTCGATTATCGCCGACCAATAATCTGTGACATAAAAAGTCACACAATAAAATACATTTGAGGTATGGACCAATGAGATAAGTAGTTAAAACTACGACAATATAATAATTCACGAATGGATGTGATTTCTATGAAAAACAGAAAATCATTCAACATCAAAGAAATTATTATGTAGAGAGGTCAGTCCAATGTACTAATCAATAACAACTGAATAACGTTTAAACTTATATCAGTTAATAAGTAAAAAATAACGACTCTCGGTAGAAATACCGAGAGTTTTTTTGTGCCGGAATACGCTCTTTCTTTATTTATATTTATTTTACAATATTTATCTTGCAACCGCCTGTCAACTGTAATATAATTATATCAAAGAAAAACAAAGAGGTGGCAGTA
This sequence comes from uncultured Eubacterium sp., assembly GCA_905234495.1. Taxonomy (GTDB): domain Bacteria; phylum Bacillota; class Clostridia; order Oscillospirales; family Acutalibacteraceae; genus Eubacterium_R. The sequence goes on from CAJOHE010000011.1 coordinate 51,197, forward strand.
TGAACGATGTAAAAATTCTTCAGATAGGCGAAGGTAATTTTATCAGAGCCTTCTTTGATTATTATATTCAGCTTTCAAACGAGTTTTACGGCTATTACGGCAGTATTGTTATGTGCCAGCCGAGGACTAATACAAAGGTTATCGACGCGCTCAAAGCCCAGAACAATGAGTTCGACGTTATCGTAAGGGGCAAGCTTGAAGGAATTCTCATTGACGCAAGAAAGAGAGTTACCTCTATTGCAAACTGCTATGATACCGTTTCCGAGTGGGATAAGGTTGTTGAAACGGCTTGTCTTGACACGCTTGAGATTATCGTTTCAAACACGACCGAAGCGGGCATTGAGTACGTTGCTACGGATAAGATGGAAGACGCGCCGATGGTGTCGTACCCTGCAAAGCTCACGACTCTTCTTTACGAGAGATTCAAGAAGGGAAAGAGCGGCGTTGTTATTCTTCCTCTCGAGCTTATAGAAACAAATGCCGAAACGCTTAAAATCTATGTTTTAAAGCACGCAATCAGATGGGGACTTGACGACGATTTTATCGAGTACATCTATAACGAGTGTTCCTTCTGCAATACGCTTGTAGACAGGATTGTAACCGGTCATATCGACGGCGACAAGGACCCGTGTTCGGTTTACTGCGAGCCCTATTACAGCTTTGTCATTCAGGGCGACGAGAGATGCAAAAAGGCGTTCCCGTACGTTGAGGGAATGAATATTATCTTTACTGACGACACAAAGCCCTATATGGATTCAAAGGTAAGAATCCTCAACGGACTTCACACGATGATGGTTCACGCTGCATATATCCACGGCTTTGATATTGTAAGAGACGTTATTATGAATGCAGAATACAGCGATATTGCTCACAACTGCCTTGAAGAGGAAATCCTTCCGACAGTTCTTCTTGCGGACGACGTTAAGAGAAGATTTGCAAATTCCGTTATCGAGAGATTTGAGAACCCGTATATCGACCACAAGCTTCTTGATATCGCGCTCAACAGTATTTCAAAGTACCAGGCGCGCTGTATGTCAACGGTTCTCGACTATTATCAGCTTTACTCAAAGCAGCCGCTTTATATGTCAAAGGCGCTTGCGTATCTCATCCGCTTCTACAGAGGCGAGTTTAAAGACGGCAAGTACATCGGCACGAGAATCAAAAACGGCAAGCCCGAGGAATATGAAATCAGGGATTCAAAGCAGGTGCTTGAAGCATTTGAAAAAGCGTACAAGACCGATAATCCCGTTAAGGCAATAATGTCAGATTCGTCAATCTGGGAAATTGATATGTCCAAGCTTGACGGCTTTTATGAGCAGGTTAAGGAATTCTACGATAAGATTGAGATATAATGAACAAGCTTTTTATTATTGACAGAAAAGACAACGTAGCAGTTGCGCTTGAAGCGCTTAAAAAGGGATATACCGAACAGGGTATATCCCTTATTGACGATGTGCCCTGCGCCCACAAGGTTGCGCTTTGCGATATGAAAGAGGGCGACACCGTTATTAAATACGGCTGCCCGATAGGTCATCTGACGCGCGACGTTAGAGCAGGCGAGCATATACACGAACACAATCTGAAAACGAATCTTTCGGGTGAGCTTGAATACAGCTTTTGCGGCGATACGACCTATAAGGCTGAAAAGCCCTCGCTGACCTTCAACGGCTATTTGAGAGAGGATGGCAGAGCAGGCACGCGAAATGAGATATGGATTATCTCAACAGTCGGCTGTGTTAACAAGACTGTCGAGCTTCTTGCGGAAAATGCCGGAAAGAAAAGCTATCCCGACTGCGATGGCGTTTTCGGTTATACTCATCCCTTCGGCTGCAGCCAGATGGGTGATGACCAGGAAAATACGAGAAAGATTATTGCCTCGCTCGTAAATCATCCGAACGCGGGCGGCGTTCTTGTGGTTTCCCTCGGATGCGAAAATTCGAACGCTGAAATCATTAAAAGCTATATCGCCGACTATGATGAAAACCGCGTGAAATTCCTCGTTACTCAGGACTGCGAAGACGAGCTTGAGGAAGGCGCAAGGCTCATTGACGAGCTTTATGAATATGCCTCAAAAGCTGATCGAACCGAGCTTCCCATAAGTCTTCTTTCAGTCGGCTTGAAGTGCGGCGGTTCGGACGCATTCAGCGGTATAACTGCAAATCCTCTTTGCGGCGTTGTAACGGATAAGCTGACCGCTCAGGGTTCGGGATTTATCCTTTCCGAGGTTCCCGAGATGTTCGGCGCGGAAACCCTTCTTTTTGAACGTTCTGAAAACAGGACCGTCTTTGATAAAGCAGTAGGACTTATAAACGGCTACAAGAGTTACTTTGCCTCTCACGGTCAGGAATGCTACGAGAATCCTTCGCCCGGAAATCACGAGGGCGGAATCACAACCCTTGAGGAAAAGTCCCTCGGCTGTATTAAAAAGGGCGGTAACGCGGTTATTACCGACGTACTCGGTTACGGTGACGCCGTAAGCAAAGCAGGCCTCTCACTTCTGAGCGGTCCCGGCAACGACATAGTTGCTATAACAAATCTTACCGCCGCGGGCGCAACTCTTATTCTTTTCACAACGGGCAGGGGAACGCCCCTTGGCGCGCCTGTTCCGACTGTCAAGATTTCGTCAAACACTGCTCTTTCAGAAAAGAAAAGCGGCTGGATTGATTTTGACGCGGGCGCAGTTATCGGCGGCGCAGACATTGATAGTCTCGGCGATGAACTCATCAGCCTGATAATTGACATAGCTTCGGGAAAGAATACTAAAAACGAGCTTGGCGGCTACCGTCAGATTTCAATTTTCAAAGACGGGGTTATTATGTAGGCTTGACTTTTATCGAATAATTTGATAATATATTTTCAATATTTAACGGCTGAGAAAAAGAGGAGTAATCCGCAAAGCCTTTTCAGAGAGTATTCGGTCGGTGCAAGAATACAGGGCAAACGGACGAAGGTAGCTTTTGAGCCGACGGGGTGAAACGGCAGTAGCCCCGCCCGTATATCTGCGTTAAAGATTTAAGCGGCACAGAAATGTGCAATTTGAGTGGTACCACGGAATTATTATGCTTTCGCCTCAAAACGGGCGGAAGCATTTTTTATTTAAAGGAGTTTTGACTTATGGCAAAGGAACTTTCAAAACAGTATAATCCGAGTGAGGTAGAGGACCGCACTTATAAATTCTGGTGTGATAATAAATATTTTCACGCCGAGGTCAATCCTGACAAAAAGCCCTACACCATAGTGATTCCGCCCCCGAATATTACGGGACAGCTTCATATGGGACATGCGCTTGACAACACCCTTCAGGATATCCTCATCAGATATAAGAGAATGCAGGGCTACGAGGCTTTGTGGCTTCCCGGCACCGACCACGCTTCCATCGCAACCGAGGCAAAGATTGTTGAGGCTATGAGAAAGGAAGGCGTTTCAAAGGACGATATCGGCAGGGACGGTTTCCTTGAAAGAGCCTGGGCGTGGAAGGACCAGTACGGCTCACGCATTATTGAGCAGCTCAAGAAGATGGGCTCATCCTGCGACTGGGACAGAGAGCGCTTCACAATGGACGAGGGCTGTTCAAAGGCGGTTCGCGAGGTCTTTGTAAACCTCTACAACAAGGGCTTGATTTATCAGGGCAAGAGAATGGTAAACTGGTGCCCTCATTGCTGCACAACTATTTCCGACGCAGAGGTTGAGTACGAGGACCAGGCAGGCCATTTCTGGCATCTTCGCTACCCCTTCAAGGACGGCAACGGCTACGTTGAACTTGCCACAACCCGTCCCGAGACAATGCTCGGCGATACCGCAGTTGCAGTTAATCCCGAGGATGAGAGATATAAGGACTTAGTTGGTAAAACTCTTATTCTTCCGATAGTTCACCGCGAGATTCCCGTTGTTGCCGACGACTATGTTGATATAGAATTCGGTACCGGCGTTGTTAAAATCACACCCGCACACGACCCTAACGACTACGAGGTAGGTCTTCGCCATAATCTTGAAATCATAGACGTTATGACCGACGACGGCCACATCGCTGAGGGCTGGGGCAAGTACAGCGGAATGGACAGATATGAGTGCCGTAAGGAAATCGTTAAGGACCTTGAGGCAGAGGGCGCTCTCATCAAGGTTGAGGATTATTCCCATAACGTTGGCACCTGCTATCGCTGCCATACCTCGATTGAGCCGAGGCTTTCAAAGCAGTGGTTTGTTAAGATGGCGCCGCTTGCAGAGCCGGCAGTTAAGGTTGTACGCGACGGCAAGGTTAAGTTTGTGCCCGAGCGTTTTGACAAGATTTACTATCACTGGATGGAAAACATCAAGGACTGGTGTATTTCCCGTCAGCTCTGGTGGGGACACAGAATCCCCGCGTGGTACTGCGCCGACTGCGGCAAGGTAACCGTTTCGAAGACCGATCCCGACTGTTGCGAACACTGCGGCAGCAAGAATATAAAGCAGGATGAGGACACTCTCGACACTTGGTTCTCATCAGCATTATGGCCGTTCTCAACTCTCGGCTTCCCCGAGAAGACCCCCGAGCTCGACTATTTCTATCCGACAAATACTCTTGTAACCGGTTACGATATCATCTTCTTCTGGGTTGCAAGAATGATTTTCTCGGCAGTTGAGCATACCGACAACGTTCCGTTTGATACGGTACTTATTCACGGCCTTGTTCGCGACGCGCAGGGAAGAAAGATGAGTAAGTCCCTCGGCAACGGTATCGACCCGCTCGAGGTTATCGACGAATACGGCGCTGACGCCCTTCGCTTTACCCTTGCAACGGGCAACTCTCCCGGAAACGATATGCGTTTCTCTGACGACAAGGTTAAGGCTTCGCGCAACTTTGCAAACAAGCTCTGGAACGCCGCACGTTTCGTTCTTATGTATCTTACCGACGATTTCAGCTATAACGGACTTCCCGAAAATCTTGAAATCGAGGACAAGTGGATTATCTCAAAGGTAAACAATCTTGCAAAAGAGGTTACCTATAATCTCGATAAATTTGAGCTAGGTATTGCAATTCAGAAGCTCTACGATTTCAGCTGGGACGTATTCTGCGACTGGTATATTGAGATTGCAAAAATCAGACTTCAGGGCGACGACGCTCAGGCAAAGAGCGACGCTACCTCGGTTCTCGTTTACGTTCTCACCGATATACTCAAGCTGCTTCATCCGTTTATGCCCTTCATTACCGAGGAAATCTATCAGGCAATCCCTCACGATGACGATTCAATTATGATTTCAAAGTGGGTTGAGTTTGACGATGCGCTTTCCTATTCGGCTGAAGAGGCTGAAATGGAAAAGATTATGAAGGCAATCCGCGCAATCCGTAACAGAAGAAGCGAGATGAATATCCCGCCGAGCAAGAAGGCTAAGGTTTACGTTGAAACTGCGGACAAGGCTGTATTCGAGATGGGCGCAAAGTTCATCGTCCGTCTTGCATCCGCGAGCGAGGTTGAGGTTGGCGACAGCTTCGGCGACCTCGGCAACACGGTAACAATCATTACCGACGACGCTAAAATCTATATCCCGATGGGCGACCTTGTGGACTTTGACGCAGAGCGCAAGCGCCTTGAAAAGGAACTTGCACAGGCTGAGGATAAGCTTGCGTTCATCAACAAGAAGCTCAACAATCCGGGCTTTGTAAACAAGGCGCCCGAGAAGGTTGTTGAGCAGAACAAGGCTGACGCAAAGGTTCTCGAGGAAAGAATTGCGAATATCAAAAATTCAATAAATTCGCTTGGTGAGTAATTTGAATTATAACGATGCACTGAAAGTTATAAACGATAAAAAAAGACTCGGCATTATGCCGGGTCTTGCTCGCATTATGAATATTCTTGATTATATGGGCAACTCTCAGGAAAAGCTGAGTATTATCCATATAGCGGGGACAAACGGAAAGGGAAGCGTTGCTAATATGATTGCAAACGCACTTATGAAATCGGGGAAAAGAGTAGGGCTCTTTACCTCGCCCTATGTTGCCGACTACCGCGAGCAGATTCAGCTCAACGGCGAGCCGATTCCCGAAAAGGTGCTTGCTGATTATATCAATGCGTACGCCGACTTTGAGGCAACCGAGTTCGAGCTTCTCACCGCGATTATGTATAAGTATTTCAGCGACAGCGATGTTGATTACGCTGTAGTCGAGTGCGGTATGGGCGGTCTTGAGGATGCGACAAATACCGAGAGCAGAAACCTTTCGGTCATCGCCTCAGTATCCCTCGACCACACCGATTTTCTAGGCGGCAGCATTGAAGAAATAGCCCGTCAGAAAGCGGGAATAATTAAAGACAATTCAATCTGCGTTCTCTATCCGAACCCCGAAACCGATTATGTTTTCGAGAAGGCCTGCAAAGAGAAAAACGCAAAGCTCGTTAGAGTTTCTGATTGCGGCGACTTCAGGCAGAATAATCTTGAAACCGCGAACGCAGTTTTAAGAGAACTCGGAATAAACGAAACCGCCGAATACCCTTCTCTTCCCGCAAGGCAGGAAAGAATCGGCGGCGTGCTTCTCGACGGCGGTCACAACGCCGAGGCGGCAAAGGCTCTCGCGCCGCTTCTTGAAAACGAGGTTGCGCTCATCGCGATGCTGAAAGATAAGGACGTTGACGAGTACCTATCAAATGTTGCGGTAAAATGCAAGAGGATTATTGCAACTCAGGTTGATAATTTCCGCGCAATGCCTGCCGATGACTTGGCACGTATCGCCCGCAAATTCTGCGGCGACGTTATAAGCATTGATAATCCCCGCGAGGCTCTCGCGTATGCAAAAGGGCAGGGGCTCACTCTTGTTTGCGGTTCATTCTATCTCGCGCAGGAAATAAGAAAAGATTTGCTTTAAAACAAAATTCGATAAATAATTCACTCTCGGTCTGCTACTATGTTAGCGGACCGTTATTTTTTGGAGTGAAAAATATGAATGTAACAATAGAGTCAAGCGGCAGAATTATAGTCGCTTACCTCATAGGCGAGATTGACCACCACACCGCCGCGGACGTCAGAAGAAGAATAGACGACGCTCTGTCCGTCAAGAAACCGAATGAGCTGATACTTGATTTTAAAAACGTTAGCTTTATGGATTCCTCGGGCATCGGGCTTGTTATGGGGCGTTACAGGCTTCTTAAAACGATTGACCCGACGGCGACGGTGCTTGTTAAAAACGTCAGCACGCAGACTAAGAAAATTATGGAACTTGCGGGGCTTGGCAGAATTGCAATGATAAAGGAGTGTAACGATGAAAAAGATTAACGAATTCAGACTGACAGTTGAAAGCATGAGCGCAAACGAGAGCTTTGCGCGTTCGGTTACGGGCGCGTTCATAACCCCGCTCGACCCGACTCTTGAGGAAATGGCAGACCTTAAAACCGCAGTGAGCGAGGCTGTGACAAACTGCATTGTCCACGCCTACCGCGATACATACGGAAAAATTTATATAAACGGCGCGATATTTGATGACGGCATCGTAAGAATCACCGTTCGCGATAAGGGCTGCGGAATTGATAATATCGAGCAGGCAACCGCGCCCCTTTTTACAACGGGCGACGGCGACCGCGCAGGGCTCGGCTTCACGGTTATGGAAAGCTTCTGTGACAGCGTAAAGGTTCGCTCAAAGCCAAACTGCGGCACGACGGTAACGCTTACTAAAAAGATTTCGGGCAAATCAAAATGGTAGAAGATGCAAAACGCGAGAAAATGATAGAGGAAAATATCGGGCTCGTCCATTCGATTGCTCACCGTTTCAGGGGCAGGGGAGTTGAGTATGACGATCTGTTTCAGAGCGGCTGCGTCGGGCTAATTAAAGCCGTGGACAGATTCGATGAAAGCAGGGGCTTTGCGTTTTCAACCTATGCCGTTCCCGTGATTATGGGTGAGATTAAGCGGATTTTCCGCGAGGGCGGTACCGTCAAGGTCAGCCGCTCGTTAAAAGATAAGGCAATGAAGGCGCAGACGGTTTGCGAAAGCTTTGAAAAGGACAGGCTTCGTCAGCCAACTGTTTCTGAACTATCGGTTCTTCTCGGCATTTCCGTTGAGGATACCGCCGACATACTCAACGTTATGAGCCCGCCTCTTTCGCTTGATTCTTTCGGCGAGGACGGCGACAGCACAGTCGATATACCGGTTGACGAAAGCGAACAGCTTTTCGACCGCCTTTCCGTCTTGCAGCTTATGAAGCATCTCGACGAAACCGAGAAAAAGATTGTCGACTGCAGATACTATAAGGGCTATACACAGTCGCAGACCGCAGACCTTCTCGGCGTCTCGCAGGTGCAAGTTTCCCGCAAGGAAAAGCGCCTCCTCCAGAAACTGCGAAATATAATATAGTATAATACACATAAAAAGACGGGCTAATGCCCGTCTTTCTTAATTATAATTCCGTCAAATCATACGGCGTCTTCTGATATACAAAGTAGTTGAGCCAGTTTGAGAAAAGAATACTTGCCGTGCTCTTCCAACTCATTTCAGGCACAAGCCTTTCGTCGTCGTTGGGGAAGTAGTTGTAAGGAATTTCAATGTCAAGCCCTTTGCCCTTGTCCCTGAAATATTCCTTTGCAAGCGTATCCCTGTCGTACTCGCTGTGACCTGTGATGAAAAACTGCCTGCATACCATATCCGATACAATGTGAACGCCAGCCATATCGCTGTAGGAAATCACCTGTAAATCCTTGACGCGCGCGATATCGTGCATCGATACCGTCGTGTGCCTTGAATGGGGAACGTAGTATCTGTCGTCAAGCCCTCTCATAAGAGGATGTGTTTCGTCAAGCGATTTGTGGGGGAACACGCCGAACATCTTTTTCTCAAGCGGCTTTTTGTTTATGCCGTAGTGATAGTAAAGACCTGCCTGCGCGCCCCAGCAGATATGAAACGTGCTGTAAACGTTTTTCTTTGACCATTCCATAATGTCGCAGAGCTCGTCCCAGTAGTCGACGTCTTCAAATTCAAGATGCTCAACGGGCGCGCCCGTGATAATCATTCCGTCATATCTGTTGTCTACAATCTGGTCAAACGTGTAATAGAACTTATCCATATGGCTTTTGGACACGTTCTTTGATTCGTGACTCTTAACCTGAAGGAAGTCTATGTCGACTTGCAGGGGAGTGTTACTGAGAAGCCTGAGAAGCTGAGTCTCAGTCTCGAGCTTCGTGGGCATCAGATTGAGTATGATGATTTTAAGAGGTCTGATATCCTGAGTATCAGCACGCATCTTACTCATCACGAATATGTTTTCTATTTCAAGATTTTGTTTCGCAGGAAGAGCGTCGTCTATTCTGATAGGCATGATATCAGCTCCTTTCATATAATGTTATTAATATATTATACCGCTCTGCGTAGCGTGTATATGATTATAACAAATAAAATATACAAATGCAACTTAAAATTTTTGTATAATTTGCTATTTTGTAAAAAAATCCTGAAAAATCGAAAAAAAGTTATTGACAATGGGTTGCATATGTGTTAATATTTCAAGGCGCTCGTGAAAACGGGCGCAAAAAAGAACCTTGACAATTAAACAACGACGAAAAAGGAACCCGATAAAATTTTGAGAGTTTTATCTGTACTCGTGTATGGAAATACACAAACAGTAATTGCG
>CAJOHE010000012.1:0-47506 GCA_905234495.1 uncultured Eubacterium sp.
AAATGAATTCATTGAAAAAATAACCGTTTCGCAAGCATACTATGTTGACGGCAAGCGTTATCAAAACATTGAAATCTATTACAACGATGTCGGTGTAATAAAAACAACCATAGATGACCTTGAACGCAATTATGAAAAAGGTAATCTGTTCGGTGTAGAACTTATCCAAGAAACAGCATAAAAAAGAAAAACAGCATAACCGTAGTTATGCCATTAATCTTAATTCAAGGACGCCCTTGGGGTACTCCCTATTTATGTAGGAGACCCCAAGCTGACTCTTTTTTTGGCTCCCCAAGTTGGACTCGAACCAACGACCCTGCGGTTAACAGCCGCATGCTCTACCGACTGAGCTATTGAGGAATATCTCTCAAGTGCTTAAATATAATAACAGATTAAATATAGTATGTCAATATCTTTTTTACAACTTTTTTGAAATATTATTTAATTCATTTTGCCAGTATTCAAAGAGCCTGTCCTCGCTCCACGCGGCGTTTGCGGGGCTCGTTGAGGGAAGGGCTTTTGCGGTGATGCCGACCTCGTTTTCGATATACTTTTTATAGAGCGCCTCAGCCTTTCTGCCGTTGACGAAAATGCGCTCAATCGGCGCACTGTCAAGGATTACGCTCAGGTCATTCGGCTTGACGTTTTTAATCGTGCTGTCAGCGGAACCCGTGATTTCGCACGAGTGAATCACGTCCCAGAGCGCAAAGCCGTTATCTAAAATCATCCGCTTTTTCTCGTCAATACTCGTCGGCGTTTCGCAGCCGCAGATTCTTGCCATAACGCGCCAGAAGCGGTTTTGCGGGTGGCCGTAGAAAAAGCCGCTTTCCCTCGATTTAACCGAGGGAAACGAGCCGAGTATCAGTATTCTTGACTTGTCGCAGCAGAGCGGTTCAATCGGGTGAATTATCATAAGTTTTCCTCAATCTGCATCGTGGCGTAGGCGTTGAGGCTCTCGTCAGCCCTTCTGCCCGCGAGGTATTCGTAGTAGCCCTGCGAGGCAATCATAGCCGCATTGTCGCCGCAGTATTTAAGCTCGGGAAGGAAGAGCTGCCAACCGTGGCGCGCGCACATTTTCTGAGCTTCCGCGCGAAGCTTTCTGTTTGCCGAAACGCCGCCCGCGATGACGATTTTGCCGTATCCCCTGTCGCTTGCAACCGCCTCGAGATTACCTATAAGGCAGTCGACAACGCTTTTCTGAAACGACGCCGCAAGGTCGGGAATGCTTATCTCCTCGCCCTTTTGCTCCGCATTGTGAAGGGTGTTTATTACGCTTGTTTTGAGCCCGCTGAACGAGAAATCGTAGGGGCTTCCCGTAACCTTCGGCTTCGGGAAGGTGAAGGCGTTTTCGTCGCCCTCGGTGCTGATTTTATCAATGCTCACGCCGCCGGGATATTCAAGCCCCATGGTCCTGCCCGCCTTGTCGAGCGCCTCGCCTGCCGCGTCGTCGCGCGTTCTGCCGATAACCTCAAAATCCGTATAGGAATTCACGGCGACGATATGGGAATGACCGCCGCTGACAACAAGGCAGAGAAACGGCGGCTCGGCGTCGTTTGAGATATAATTTGAAGCGATGTGTCCCCTGATGTGGTGAACGGGCACGAGGGGCTTATCCGTCGCAAGCGCGAGACCCTTGGCAAAGTTTACGCCCACAAGAAGCGCCCCGATGAGCCCGGGGGCATAGGTGACCGCGACCGCGTCGATGCCGTCCATCGTGCAGTCCGCCTGCCTCAGCGCTTCCTCAACCACACCGCTTATCGACTCGGCGTGACGGCGGGAGGCAATCTCGGGCACAACGCCGCCGTAGAGCTTGTGCTCTTCAAGCGAGGTAGCTATTACGTTTGATAAAACCTTTCGTCCGTCCTCAACGACCGCAGCCGCGGTTTCGTCGCACGAGGACTCAATTCCCAAAATCTTCATACAAAATTCCTTGTCATTATCAATGCGTCTTCGTCGGGGGCTGAGTAATAATTCGGTCGTATTCCGACGTTTTCAAACCCCGCCTTTTCGTAAAGCGCTATCGCGGGGGCGTTGCTCTTTCTCACCTCGAGGGTGATGAAATCCATATCGTTTTGCACAGCCCTTTCGATGAGCTTTGCTGCAATCCCCTGCCGCCTGTAATCGGGCAAAACGGCAACGTTTGTCACGTAGCCCTCGCGCGAAAAAATCTGCAAGCCCATATAGCCGACGACCTCGCCGTCTGAAAGCGCAACGTAAAAATGCGAGGTGTCGCTGTCAAGCTGAGCGGCTAAGTCCCCCCTTGACCACGGGCGCGAGAAGCAGAGCTTTTCAAGCCTTTCAACGCCGTCAATATATTCACTTTTCAGAGTGTCAATTACAATTTCCATATAATTCCGCATTCCTAATTCCGCATTGATTAGTGTGCCTCGTACCAGCTGTCGCCGATATTGCCGTCCGCGCGAAGCACAACCTTCATATTGCACGCGGCTTCCATCTCTTCCGTGACGATTTCAAGCGCCCTCTGAGCCTCGTCGTCGGGTGCTTCGACAATCAGTTCATCGTGTACCTGAAGAATCAGGCGGGACTTCATATTTTCCGCCGAAAGCCTGTTGTCAACGCGCACCATCGCAATCTTGATTATGTCCGCTGCGGTGCCCTGAATCGGCATATTTCTTGCAACCCTCTCGCCGAACGCGCGAAGCATATGATTCTTTGAGGAGAGCTCGGGAAGGTAGCGTTTTCTGTGGAAGAGGGTTTCTGCGTATCCCCTTTCCTTTGCAAGCTCAATCATCCTCTTCATATAGCTGTCAACGCCGCTGTAATGGGCAAGATAGCTTTCGATATACTGCTTTGCCTCGTAGTTTGAAACGCCGATATCCTTTGCAAGAGAGAATGCGCCGATACCGTAGACGATGCCGAAGTTGACCGCCTTTGCGCGGCTTCTCATCTGGGGCGTAACCATTTCAAGCGGGAGGTTGAAAACCTGCGCCGCGGTTATTTTGTGAATGTCGTCGCCGCTGTTGAAGGCGTTTATCATATTCTCGTCGTTTGCAAGGTCGGAAAGCACGCGAAGCTCAATCTGGCTGTAGTCGACGTCGACGAGCTTTTTGCCCTCGCCCGCAACGAAGAACTTTCTCATTTCCCTGCCGAGCTCCGTCCTTATCGGGATGTTCTGCAGGTTCGGCTCAAGCGAGGAAATCCTGCCCGTCCTCGTTTCAACCTGATTGAAGCGGGTATGAATTCTGCCGTCGGGCTCGATTACCTTGAGAAGTCCGTCGCAGTAGGTGGACTTGAGCTTTGTGAGCGAGCGGTATTCGAGTATCTGTGAAATCGCGGGATGCTCTTCAATAAGCCCTTCAAGCACCTCGGCGTTCGTTGAATAGCCCGTCTTGGTCTTCTTTTTGCACGGAAGCTTCAAATCCTCGAAAAGCGCCACGCCGAGCTGTTTTGTTGAATTTATATTGAACTCGTAGCCGACGCTCTTATATATCGAATCGGTCAGCTCGTTTATTCTCACGCCGAGCATTTTGCCGAATTCCTCGATGCCCTCGCGGTCAACCTCGAAGCCCGCAAATTCCATCTTTGCAAGCACTCTTGAAAGCGGAAGCTCAATGTCCGTGAGAAGCTGCGTTTCTTCCGCCTCGTCAACGAGCTTCAAAAGCTTGTCCGAAAGAGGCTTGATAACCGACGCGAGCGAAACCGCCTTGTCAGTCTCGCCGAGAGCGTTTAAAAACTCGGGAAGCCTGATACCGTATTCGAGGCAGAGGTGCTCGATGTCGTAGTTTGAATCGCTCGGTCTGAGAAGGTAGGCGCAGAGCATAACGTCGTTTTTCACGCCCCTGAGCTCAGCCCCGTATCTGCACGCAAGGCGGTGCAGTTCCTTGGTGTTATATGAGTATTTTTCTATGCTTTCATCACCGAAAAAGTCGCAGACAAATTCGCGGTAGCCCGCCGTTTCCGAGGGAAGCGCAACGATTTCGTCGCCGAACGCGAAGTACATATCGGTGACCGTACCGTCAACGATATTCGGATAGAAATACGCCTTTTCGCCCCTGAGCTTTTCAAGTAGCGCGGCGGTATCCGCACAGCCTTCGCAGGAAATATTCCTTTCCTTTTCGGGCTCCGCGCTTTCACTTTCCTCGCTGACGGTCGCGGCGTTCGGGTCGAGATTATATCGCGGAATGAGGCTGAAAAGCTCGTACCTTACAAAGAGCGAAACCGCCTTCTGCATATCAATATTGCCCGTTTTGTATTCGTTAAGATTAGTGTCGACGGGGGCGTCGGTGCTGATTGTTCCGAGCTTGAGCGAGAGATACGCCTTGTCCTTATCGTTTTCAAGCTTGGCTTTAACGCCCGCTTTTATATCGAGCTCATCGAGATTTTCATAGATGTAATCAATGGTATGGTAGCGGCTGATGAGGTCGAGCGCGGTCTTTGCGCCCACGCCTGCAACGCCGGGGATATTGTCGCTTGAATCGCCCTGAAGCGCTTTAACCTGTATGAGTTCGTCGGGAGTCACGCCGTACTCAGCCATAATCTCGGCTTCGTCGTATATATCGGTCTGAGCCTGCCCCATTTTTGTGCGCGCAAGCATAACCTTAACGCCGCCGTGGGCAAGCTGAAGCGAGTCGCGGTCGCCCGTTGCGATAAAGCACTCGTTGCCGTTTTCGCGGCAGGTGCGGGCAAAGGTGCCGAGGATATCGTCCGCCTCCCAGCCCTCGCACTCGAGCGTCTTTATGCCGAGGCTCTGAAGTATTTCCTTGAGCACGGGCATCTGTTCCCGAAGCTCGTCAGGCATGGCGTGGCGCCCCGCCTTGTACTCGTCGTACATCTTATGGCGGAAGGTCGGCGCGTGAACGTCGAAAGCGACCGCAACGCAGTCGGGCTTGCAGGCGTCCTCAAGCTTTAAGAGAATATTCAGAAAGCCGTAGATTGCGTTTGTGTATTCGCCCTTTTTATTTGTAAGCAGTTTTATACCGTAAAAAGCACGGTTTACAATGCTGTTTCCGTCAAGAATTAAAAGCTTCATAACTCACCTCTTGAATTTATTAAAACATATTATACCACAAAACATAATGATATAAAAGATAATTGATAAAATAAATATTATGTGATATAGTAATTACATTATGAGAATTAAAAACGTTGAATTTAAAAACAACATATTTTTGGCGCCGATGGCGGGAATTGCCGACAGGGCTTTCCGCGAGCTCTGCATTGAGTACGGCGCGGGCTATACGGTGACGGAAATGGTGTCGTCAAAGGGGCTCACTATGGGCGACAGAAAGAGCGCGGAGCTCCTGACTCTCGGCGGGAGCGAGAACCCCGCGGGGGCACAGATTTTCGGCGACGACCCCGAGATTATGGCTCGGGCTGCGGTCAGGTGTCTTGACTTTCACCCGCAGATTATCGACATCAATATGGGCTGCCCCGCGCCCAAGGTTGCGATGAACGGCGGGGGCGCGAGCCTTCTGAAAAATCCCGGACTCGCAGGGGAAATCGTAAAGGCGGTTTCGGGCGCCGTTGATATTCCCGTAACCGTCAAGCTTCGCAAGGGCTGGGACGATGAAAACGTCAGCGCGGTTGAGATTGCCGAGCTTGCCGAGAAAAACGGCGCAGCGGCTATTGCCGTTCACGGCAGGACGAGAATGCAGATGTATTCGGGAACCGTGGACTACGATATTATACGAAAAGTTAAAAATGCGGTTTCAATCCCCGTTATCGGAAACGGCGACGTGACCGACGAGCAGAGCGCGACGATTATGCTTGAAAAGACGGGCTGCGACGCGGTTATGATAGGACGTGGCGCTCTCGGAAACCCGTGGATATTCAAAAAAATAAACGCATATCTCACGGAATGCCGCGTGATTCCCGAGGTTGGAATAAACGAAAAAATGCTCGTTATGCTCAGGCATATTAAGAAGATAATTGAGTACAAGGGCGAATATACCGCGATGAGAGAGGCGCGGCACCACGCGGGATATTATACAAAGGGTATAAGAAACGGTGCGGCGTACCGCAGGGAAATAAGCGGCTTCGAGCACTATGAGCAGCTTGAAGAGCTTGCATACAGAATTGCGAAAGAGAACGAATTATGATTTTTAAAAACTGTACTTTTTTCAATGAATTCTTTGAAAAAGAGTTCGGCGACATTGAAATTGAAGACGGAAAAATCAAACAGATAGGCATACTCGGCGACGGCGTTGATATGGGCGGAACGCTTCTCGTGCCGGGCTTTGTCGACGTGCATATTCACGGCTGCGCGGGCGGCGACGCAAGCGACGGCGATGCCGAAGGTCTTGAAAAAATGGCGAAGGAACTTGCCGGTCACGGCGTTACCTCGTTCTGCCCAACGACCATGACCTTGTCGGAAAGCGACCTCAGAAAAGCGGTTTCGACTATTGCGGGCTTTAAGGGCAAAGGCACGAAGGTTGCGGGAATCAACCTTGAGGGGCCGTACATTTCAATGAGCAAAAAGGGCTCGCAGAATCCCGAAAACATCCGTGCGGGAAGCCGCGAAGAATTTGACGAGCTCTACGCCCTCAGCGGCGGAAAAATCAAGCTTATAACCGTTGCGCCCGAGGCGTTTGAGAGCGACGGCTTTATTGAATACGTATCGAAAAAATGCAGGGTTGCGATAGGTCACACCGCGGCGAACGCCGACGGGTGCAGGCGCGCTATCGACTGCGGCGCCTCGCATATCACCCACCTTTTCAACGCGATGACGCCTATGAATCACCGCGAGGCGGGCGTTGTAGGCACGGCGCTTGACGACAGCCGGGTGACGTGCGAGCTCATCTGCGACCTTGAACACATCTGCCCCACGGTGCTGAGAAACGCGTTCAGGCTTCTCGGCGAGGACAGAGCGGTCGCGGTCAGCGACTCTATGAGAGCGGCGGGGCTCGGCGAGGGCGAATTCGACCTCGGCGGACAGACCGTGTACGTTAAGGACGGCAGAAAATACGCCGTGCTTGAGGACGGAACGCTTGCCGCGTCAATCACAAATCTTCACGAGGAATTCAGAAATCTCGTTGAAATCGGCGTTGATTTCAAAACGGCGCTCAAGGCCTGCACAATCAATCCCGCAAGGGCAATCGGCGAGGATGAGCGCATCGGCTCGATTGCAGTCGGCAAGGCTGCCGACCTCGTTTTCCTTGGCGAAAATCTTGAAATCAAAGAGGTTTACATAGATGGAACACTCGCTTAACATAGTACTGATTGAGCCCGAAATTCCGCAGAACACGGGCAACATAGCGCGAACCTGCGCCGCCACGGGCGCAAGGCTTCACCTCGTGGGACCGATGAAGTTTCACATCACGGACAGGCAGGTCAAGCGCGCGGGCCTTGACTACTGGGACAAGCTCGACATAACGTTCTACGACAGCACCGAGGAATTTTTTGAGAAAAACGCGGGCGGAGAGTTTTACTATTTCACGACGAAGGGTGAAATCGCCCACTCGGATATGACCTACGAAAACGGGGCGTACCTCGTTTTCGGCAAGGAAACGAAGGGGCTACCCGAAGAGCTTCTCAAGGAAAATCACGACAGGTGCGTAAGGCTTCCGATGAGAGGAATCATACGCAGCCTGAACCTCTCAAACGCCGTGTGCGTGGGAACGTATGAGGTGCTCAGGCAGTGGGGCTATCCCGAGCTCGTTTCAAAGGGCAGGCTCACGAAATACGAATGGTAAAAAAGACCGAAGGCGTTTGCCTTCGGTTTTCTGCAGCTATTTTATTTTCATTTCCATAAGGGTTTTACGCGGGGTCATTCCCATTTTTTCATAGAAGGCTTTCGCGCCGTCGTTGCCTTCCCACACGTTTAAAGTGATGTCGTCGCAGCCAAGCGCCGTCGCCTCGGCTTTAACGTGGTCAAAAAGCTTTTCGCCGATATGCTGTCCCCTCGCGCTTTCGTCAACGCAGATGTCGTCTATATACATAGTCTTGGCCGCCACGCTGTTGTTTGTCGCGGGGTTTTCTTCAAGCTCGCAGAGCGCGTAGCCGATGACCTCGCCGCCATCGTCGGCAATATAGGTCCTTCTCTTTTCGTTGGCAATAATCGCCCCGACCTCTTCAACCGTATATTTTGTCGTGCCCGAAACAAATATGTCGGGTCTGATTTTTGCGTGGAGCTCGAGCACCTGCCTGAGAAGATTAATTATCCCCACAGCGTCGCTCTTTTTTGCAGGACGTATATACATACCGCTCACCTCGTTTCATTTGTTAGTATTAAAGCATATTTTCATATTTTCGTCAACATAAGTTTGTTTATATTTTTATTGACTTATTATATAAAACATAGTAAAATAGCAACAAATAAATACGGAGGTATCCATATGAAGAATACAGAAAAAACGCTTGACGCTCTCGTTGCTCTTTCAAAGGGCAGAGGCTTTGTATATCCCGGTTCCGAAATCTACGGCGGTCTTGCAAACACTTGGGACTACGGTCCGCTCGGCGTAGAGGTTAAGGAAAATATCAAGAGAGCGTGGCGCAAAAAGTTCATTCAGGAAAACAAATACAACGTAGGTCTTGACTCGGCGATTCTTATGAATCCGCAGACGTGGATTGCGTCGGGACATCTCG
The DNA here is from genome assembly GCA_905234495.1 of uncultured Eubacterium sp. GTDB lineage: Bacteria > Bacillota > Clostridia > Oscillospirales > Acutalibacteraceae > Eubacterium_R. The sequence continues at coordinate 8,545 of CAJOHE010000012.1, forward strand.
GCGGCTTTTCCGACCCGCTTATGGACTGCTGCGAGTGTAAGACAAGGCACAGAGCCGACGACCTCATCGAAAGCTTCGACGGCACAAACGTTGCAGGCTGGTCAAACGAGGAAATGGCGGCGTACATCAACGAAAAGGGCATCCCCTGCCCGAAGTGCGGCGCTCACAACTTTACCGACATCCGCCAGTTCAACCTTATGTTCAAGACCTTCCAGGGCGTTACCGAGGACACGAAGGACGAGCTTTACCTTCGTCCCGAAACCGCACAGGGTATCTTTGTAAACTTTGCAAACGTTCAGAGAACGACGAGAAAAAAGGTTCCGTTCGGCGTTGCTCAGATTGGTAAATCTTTCAGAAACGAAATCACGCCCGGCAAGTTCATCTTCCGCGTAAGAGAGTTTGAGCAGATGGAACTTGAGTTCTTCTGCAAGCCCGGAACGGACCTTGAGTGGTTCTCATACTGGCGAGGCTTCTGCCGCGACTGGCTCTATTCAATCGGCATCAAGGAAGAAAACCTCCGTCTTCGCGACCACGACCCCGAAGAGCTTTCATTCTATTCCAAGGCAACGACCGACTTTGAGTATATGTTCCCGTTTGGCTGGGGCGAGCTCTGGGGTATTGCCGACAGAACGGACTACGACCTCACGCAGCACATCGAGACAAGCGGCAAGAACCTCGAATATTTCGACCAGGCAACAAACGAGAGGTACATCCCCTACGTTATCGAGCCCTCGCTCGGCGTTGAAAGACTCTTCCTTGCGCTTCTCACCGAGGCATACGACGAGGAGGTTATCGACGCCGAAAAGAACGACACAAGAGTTGTTATGCACTTCTCACCCGCTATCGCGCCCTTCAAGGCTGCAGTGCTTCCGCTTTCAAAGAAGCTCAACGAGCAGGCTGAGGAAGTTTTCGACACGCTCACAAAGAAGTTCAACGTTGACTACGACGACACGGGTTCAATCGGTAAGAGATACCGCCGTCAGGACGAAATCGGTACCCCCTACTGCATCACCTACGACTTCGAGTCGGTTGACGACGGCTGCGTAACGGTCCGCGACCGCGACACGATGGATCAGGTTCGTATTCCGATTAGCGAGCTCGTATCCTTCCTCGAGGAAAAAATGGAATTCTGACAAACAAGAGGCATTCGCTGAATGCCTCTTTTATATTTTGAATTTATATGATATAATGGTTTCGGTGATATTATGGAAAACGCATTTGACAGAAAAGAAATAAAAATGAAGGCAAAGGAATATATCAGAAGAAAGGTTTTGCCCCTCTTTCTGATTACTCTCGTTGTCTACGCTCTGATGAGCGGCGGTTCGTTTTTAAGCTCTCTCAGGGATTTTGAAAGGCTCAGAAATCCGCAGACGCTTATTGAGGAAATTCAGGAAGACGCTGAAGAGGGCGATTTCTCAACTCTGCCCTCGCCCATGGACGTGGCTCTCGGCGGGCTCTCAACCCTCGCCTCGGCGTTTGCGCTGATATTCGGACCGCTTAACGTAACCCTCTGCGCGATGTACGTTATGCTGATAAGGCGTTCCCCCGAAGAGGCGTTTGACGTCGGCAAGGAAATGGGCGCGGTCTTTAAGCAGACCTTCAACGCAAACTATGGAAAGAAGCTCGTTGCGGTGCTTGTGAAAAACGTCATCCTCGTGCTTCTGACCTCGCTTTTCATCGTGCCGGGCGTTGTGTTTTATATGAGCTCATACTTTGCCTATCAGCTTCTCAGCGACTACCCGAACCTCAGGGTGAGCGACGCGCTTGCGCTTTCAAAGAAAATCGCAAAGGGCAACCGCACGGAGCTCTTTGTGATGAACCTGAGCTTTCTCGGCTGGGCAATTCTCACGCTGCTTTCGTTCGGTATAGTCGGCATCTACGTGCTTCCCTACAAGTGCACGGTGGACGCGCTCTACTATGAAAATTTCCGCCAACGCGCAATCGCCGACGGAAGGGTGAACAAGTACGATTTTATGAACTCGGTTGAAAAGGCGGCGGCATATCACTACGACGCGCAGATGGCGCAGCAGCAGCAATATACACAACAGCAACAATACCCTCCGCAGCAGTAAATACAATAATTAAAGGCGTTCCGTTTGGAACGCCTTTTTATTTATTCTTATTTGTTGAGGTTAGCTCTAACCTTTTCAAGCTTTTCAGCAAGCTCCTTGGGAAGCGTGTCGCCGAACTTTGCATAAAGCTCTTCAACGCCCTTGAGCTCCTCTTCCCAGGCTGCCTTGTCAACGTCGAGGATTGCGTCAAGCTGTTCCTCTGTCATATCAAGACCTTCGAGGTTGATGTCCTTTGCATAAGGAATATAGCCGATTTCGGTATCCTGAGCGTCAACCTTGCCTTCGCAGCGGTCGATAATCCAGTCGAGTACACGAAGGTTATCGCCGAAGCCGGGCCACATGAAGTTGCCCTCGCCGTCCTTACGGAACCAGTTAACGTTGAAAATCTTCGGTGCCTTGTCGGGGTCGAGAGTCTTACCGATGTCAATCCAATGCTGCCAGTAATCGCCCATATTGTATCCGCAGAACGGAAGCATAGCCATCGGGTCACGGCGAACAACGCCTACTGCACCCGTAGCTGCCGCAGTTGTTTCAGAGCCCATAATCGAGCCAACGAATACGCCGTGATTCCAGTCCTTTGACTGATATACGAGCGGGGTGAGCTTTGCTCTTCTGCCGCCGAATACGATTGCCGAAATCGGAACGCCGTCCGGATTTTCAAATTCGGGTGACAGGCAGGGGCAGTTTACTGCAGGCGCGGTAAATCTTGAGTTCGGGTTTGCAAGCGGCTCATCCGAAGTTCCGTTGATTTCCTCGCCCTTCCAGTTGATGCAGTGTGTCGGGGGATTCTTATCGAGAGCTTCCCACCAAACCGTGTTGTTTTCGAGGTTGTGGCAAACGTTTGTGAAGATTGTGCCCTTCTTGGTTGCTGCGAGAGCGTTGGGGTTTGACTTTTCGTTTGTACCCGGTGCTACGCCGAAGAAACCGTTTTCGGGGTTGATTGCATAAAGTCTTCCGTCAGGACCTTTTCTTATCCAGGAGATATCGTCGCCAACGCACTCAACCTTGTAGCCCTTGCGAAGGTATCCTTCGGGCGGAATGAGCATTGCGAGGTTTGTCTTACCGCATGCTGACGGGAATGCTGCGCAGATGTACTTTGTCTCTTCGCCGGGCTTTGTGAGGCCGAGGATGAGCATATGCTCTGCCTGCCAGCCCTCGTTCTTACCGAGGTAGGAAGCGATACGAAGCGCGAAGCACTTTTTGCCGAGAAGCACGTTTCCGCCGTATGCCGAGTTAACGGATACGATTGTGTTTTCCTCGGGGAACTGAACAATCCATCTCTTTTCGGGGTCAACGTTGCACTTGCAGTGCATACCGCGTACCCAGTCATCGGAATCGCCGAGGCACTCGAGAACGTTGAGACCTACTCTTGTCATAATTTCCATATTGAGAACTACGTAGATAGAGTCAGTAATCTCAATACCGATTTTTGAAAACTTTGAACCGACGGGACCCATTGAATAAGGGATGATATACATCGTTCTTCCCTCGTATGCGCCTGCTGCGATTTCGTCGAGCATCTTGTGGCACTCTGCGGGGTCCATCCAGTGGTTTGTGGGACCTGCGTCCTTTTCGAGCGTTGTGCAGATGAGGGTTCTGTCCTCAACACGTGCAACGTCGTTTACAGCCGTTCTGTGAAGATAACAGTCGGGAAGAAGCTCCTGATTGAGTCTGAACATCTCGCCCGTTGAAACAGCCTCTTCGCGAAGCGCGTCAATCTGCTCCTGTGAGCCGTCAATCCATACAACCTTTGCAGGCTTTAAGAAAGCAATCTTCTCGTCAAGCCACGCAAGAAGCGACGGATTTGTTGTATACTTTGTATCCATATTATATCCTCCTATGAATAATCTGATAGATATTTTTCTACGCTGTAATTATAATTTAAATGGCGTCAAAATTCAATAAAATCTATAAAAATTCATTAAAATGTAACAATAGTAAATAAATGACCGAAAATTTTTGTGAAATATTTATCAATCTTTTTACAGGCTTATATTAAGGTATATCGGAAAATGGTCGCTCGGGTAAACGCCGTCATAGGTCGTGTTGAGAATATCATATTCGTTTACCGTAATGCCCTCTTTCGAAATCATAAAGTAATCTATGTTTTCGCGGTCGAGCGCCTTGCCCCAGTTCTGATACGTAGCGCCGCTTTCGGTATTGTCGGTCTGATACTTCGCGTCGTTGAAGTTTTCGGTGACTGCGGCATAGGTTTCGCTCTTTTCGTCGGCATTGAAGTCGCCCATAATGACGCTCGGCATACCGCCGAACTGCTCAATCTTGTCGAGCACGACCCTGATGCCGTTGATTCTCGCCTCGTCGCTGATATGGTCGAGATGGGTGTTGAACACAACGAGTTCCCTGCCGTCGGTATCCTTCAGGATTACATACGAGCAGATGCGGTAGCAGGCGGCGCCCCAGTCCTTGCTCATTTCCTCGGGAGTTTCGGAAAGCCAGAAATAGCCCTTGTCGACCAGCTCAAATTTGTCCGCCCTGTAGAATATCGGGCAGCCCTCGGAAAGCTTGCTGTCGTCCCTGTACTGCATCACGTTGTCGTAGCCCTTGAGGTTTTCGGTAAGATAGCCGTAGTGCATCCGCGTAACTTCCTGAAAGCCTATGATGTCGGGCTGCTTGTCGGCAACGGTTTCAAGAAGCAAATCAGCCCTGTAAAACCAGCTTTTTTTGAGGATATCCGTCGGGCTCCACGTCCTGACGTTTGCGCTGACAATGCTAATGCTGTCGCTTTCGCCGAATTCCTTTGCGTCGTATTTTACGCCCTTGTTTTTATACATGGGATAGTACGCCAGATTGAGAACGCCGACCGCGAGGACGATGCAAAGCAGCACGGCGAATACGGAAAGTATTATCTTTAAAACCTTATTCATTATTCTCACCTCATCTTAACTATACCACCTGCAGCGCAAAAACACAATAAAAAATCGTTGACTTTAGCGCTTTGTTGTGCTAAACTGTATGAGTAATGTTAAAAGTCATATTTTAACTTAGCAAAAAAATTACAGAAAAGGATTTGAGGACTATGAGAAAATTAGTTAAGAAAATCACCGCTATCGCACTTTCGGCAGTGCTCATCGGCGCGGCTTTCGCAGGCTGTTCAGGCGGCGGAAACGAAGGCACAACAAACGGCGAACCGACCGACAAGACCTATACTGTAGGCATCTGTCAGCTCGTTCAGCATCCCGCACTTGACGCTGCAACAGAGGGCTTCAAGGCTGCTCTTACAGACAAGCTCGGCGATAAGGTAACATTCGAAGAGCAGAACGCAGCAGGCGATTCAGCTACTTGCTCAACAATCACAAACGGCTTCGTAGCAGACGGCGTTGACCTCATTATGGCAAACGCAACACCCGCTCTTCAGGCAGCTGCTCAGTCAACAACCGAGATTCCCGTTGTTGCAACATCCGTAACAGACTTCGCTACAGCTCTCGACATCGCAGACTGGACCGGCACAACAGGCACAAACGTAACCGGCGCTTCTGACCTTGCACCTCTCGCAGAGCAGGCAGCAATGATTAAAGAGCTCTATCCGGACGCTAAGACAGTAGGTATCCTCTACTGCTCGGCTGAGGCTAACTCAGTTTATCAGGCGAACGTTGTTACAACAGAGCTCGAGGCTCTCGGCTACACAGTAAAGAGCTTCACCGCTGCTGACACAAACGACGTAGCAAGCGTTGCACAGACAGCTTGTGACGAGTCAGACGTTATCTACATCCCGACCGACAACACAATCGCTTCCGCAACCGAGACAATCGACCCGATTACTTCAGCTGCAAACGTTCCCGTTATCGCAGGCGAAGAGGGCATCTGCAAGGGCTGCGGCGTTGCAACTCTTTCAATCAGCTACTATTCAAACGGCTACAAGGCAGGCGAAATGGCTGCTGAAATCCTTCTCAACGGCACAGACCCCGGAACGATGGAAATCGCTTACGTAGATCCTGCTGACCTCACAAAGGAATATGTTGCAGACAGAGCAACAGCTCTCGGCACTACTATTCCCGCAGATTACGTAGCAATCGATATGAGCGAAGAATAAGGCTTTCGATAAGGACGCATAAACACGACGGATTAAACAGGTTGTGTATCACCCGCTTGTGCCGTTGTGTATCATCCTAAAGATTTAAAACAACCGTGGACATCGAATCCACGGTTGTTTTGTCGTTTTCCGTTTTTTCCTCGGGGGCGGTATCAACATACAGCACCCGCTCGCAAGAAAACGGAATTCTGCATCCTTCTCAAAAGCCTTTATTAATTTTAATTTTTTTCTTGATTTTTTTATTCTTTTTTGCTATTCTATATAGATACGAGATATAAATTATAATCTTTTTAATAAGAGGAGTATTATATATATGTCAGGATTCATTGGCGCGCTTCCGGGTTCGGTTGCGCAGGGAATTATATGGGGAATAATGGCGATAGGCGTTTACATCACCTTCCGCGTGCTCGATATTGCCGACCTTACGGTTGACGGCACGATGAGCACGGGCGGCGCAATTATGGTTCTGTGTATGACGCACGGACTCAATGTCTGGGTTAGTATGCCAATAGCGTTTTGCGCGGGCTGCGTCGCAGGCTTTGTGACGGGTATGTTTCACACCAAGTTCGGAATACCGGCAATCCTCGCGGGTATTCTCACCCAGCTTTCGCTTTATTCGATGAACCTTCGCATACTCGGCGGCAAGGCAAATCAGGCGCTCAGCTCCCGAAACTACAAGCTTGTGGTATCCCTCGGCGAAATACCCAAGTCCCTCGTTTTCGGCGTAATCTTTGTAGCGGCTCTCATCGCGCTTCTCTACTGCTTCTTCGGAACAGAGCTCGGTCACAGCATCAGGGCGACGGGTAACAACGAGGCTATGGCGCGTTCAAACGGTATCAACACAAATCAGAATAAGGTTATCGGCCTTATCCTTTCAAACGGCATTGTGGCGCTTGCAGGCGCGCTTCTCACCCAGTTCCAGGGCTTTGCAGACGTAAACGCAGGCCGCGGCGCAATCGTTATCGGTCTTGCTGCGGTTATCATCGGCGAGGTTCTCTTCGGCAAGCTTGTAAAGAACAACTTTGCCCTGAGGCTTCTTGCGGTTGCAATCGGCGGCGTTGTTTACTACACGGTTATCACGCTTGTACTTCGTCTCGGTCTTGACCCGAACGACCTCAAGCTCTTCACGGCGCTCGTTGTTGCGCTCTTCCTCGGCGTTCCCTACTGGCGAAGCAAGATTGCCGAAAAGACAGTCAAGAACAAGGAGGTTAAGGAATAATGCTTGAAATAAACAATGTTCACAAAACCTTTAACCCCGGTACCATAAACGAGAAAAAGGCGCTCGACGGCGTTGACCTCATCCTCAACGAGGGCGATTTCGTAACCGTAATCGGCGGCAACGGCGCGGGTAAATCGACGCTTCTCAATATGATTGCAGGCGTATATCCCGTTGACCGCGGCAGCATTGTGATTGATGGAACCGACGTTACAAAGCTTCCCGAGCACAAAAGGGCAAAGTACATAGGCAGAGTTTTCCAGGACCCGATGACGGGAACCGCGGCTGATATGCAGATTGCGGAAAACCTCGCTCTCGCTTCAAGAAGGGGCAAGAGAAGAGGTCTTGCGCCCGGCATCAAGCGCAAGGAAAAAGAGGAATACAAAAAGTACCTCGCAAGCCTTGACCTCGGTCTTGAGGACAGACTCACATCTAAGGTAGGACTTCTTTCGGGCGGTCAGAGACAGGCGATTACCCTTCTTATGGCAACGCTCAAAAAGCCGAACCTGCTTCTTCTCGACGAGCACACCGCGGCGCTTGACCCCAAGACCGCCAAGAAGGTGCTTGACCTCACGGAAAAAATCGTTGAGGAACACAACCTCACCACAATTATGATTACTCATAATATGCGCGACGCCATCAACATCGGCAACAGACTTATTATGATGAACGACGGCAAGATTATCTACGACGTTTGCGGCGAGGAAAAGAAGAAGCTTCACAAGTCTGAGCTTCTTGAAAAGTTCAAGACAAATTCGGGCGAAGAGCTTGATAACGACAGAATGCTTCTTTCGGACTGATAGCAAAGCAGGGCGTTTTGAGCGCCCTGCTTTTTTACGGGTGATATTATGAAGGTTGTAATTTCCGCAAGAAATTTTATATTTGACGGATGCGGCGCTGTTGACCTGCTCAGGGAAAACGGCTTTGAAGCCGAGCTTGCAGGCGACGGCGACTACTACGAGGCAATCAAGGACGCCGACGCGGTTATCAACGCCTTTGAGCCGATGGACGGAGCGCTTCTTAAAAAGTGCGATAAACTTAAACTTATATCGGTTCGCGGCGTGGGCTACGACTATATCGACGCCGCTGCCTGCGCCGACCTCGGTATTGCAATATCGCGTACGGTCGGCACGGTGGGCGACGCGGTGAGCGAGCTTGCGATGGCGTATATGCTGCATTTTGCAAGAGAGGTTGCCGCCCAGAATGAGAATATGCAGAGCGGCAGATGGTCGCGACTGATGACCGAGGGACTGAGCGGAAAAACGCTCGGCATCATCGGCTTCGGCGAAATCGGTCAGGCGCTTGCAAAAAGGGCCGACGCGTTCAATATGAATATCCTTTATAACTGCAAAACACCGAAGAATAGCGGCGGGTATTCCTTCGCACCGCTTGACGAGCTTTACGCGCGAAGCGACTATATCGTTCTCGCCCTTCCGCTGACCGGGGACACGAGGGGTATGATTGACGGAAACGCCCTTTCAAAAATGAAAAATACCGCGGTGCTGATAAACGTTGCACGCGCGGGGATAACGGACGAGAAGGCGCTGAAAGAAGCGGTTGAAAGCGGGAAAATCCGCGGGGCTGCGGTTGACGTGTATGAGAGCGAGCCCTGTACGGATTCACCGCTCAGAGGGGTGAAAAACATTGTTCTCACGCCCCACACGGCGCCGTTTACCAGAAAGAATTTCATTGATATGAACACGCTCGCTGCGGAAAACATAATCAACTTCTTCAGCGGCACAATCGACAAAAAATATCTTGTATAAAAGAAAGGCAGATTAAACATCTGCCTTTTTCTTATCGTAAGTATTCAACTGTTTTTACAAGCTCGCCGTGGCGGTAGTAAAGCTTCGGCACCCTTCTTGCAAGCGAGCAGGTCTGCTCGTAGTTGAAGGAACCCGCAAGCTCGCTGACTTCCTCGATTGAAAGCTGCGCGCCGCCGTCGGTTCCGACGAGAGTAACCTCGTCCTCAACGCAGACGCCGTCAATTCCCGTGACGTCAATCATAAGCTGGTCCATACAAACCCTGCCGAGAATCGGCGCATACTGTCCCTTTACAATCACCCTGCCCTTGTTTGAGAGCGAGCGCGGATAGCCGTCGGCATAGCCAACGGGGACGGTCGCCACAACGGTGTCCTTATCAGTAGTGTACGTTCCGCCGTAGGAAATCTCCCTGCCCTTTTCAAGCGTCTTGACGTGGGATACGTAGCTCTTCCACTCGAGGGCGGGACGGATGTCGAGCCTTGAGCGGTCAACCTCGTGCGAGGGGTAAAGACCGTAGGTGATAATTCCCGAGCGCACCATATCAAAGTATTCGTCAAACACCATAATTCCGGCAGAATTATAGAGGTGCTTAATCGGGATATCGATTCCCCTCTCTTCAAGAAGCGAGATGAATCGCTCAAACCTTTCTTTCTGGGCAAAGGTCTTTGAAAGGTCGGTTTCGTCAGCCGTTGCAAAGTGTGAGAAAAGCCCCTCTGCCTCAATATTCGGAAGAGCGCAGATTTTCTTGCATATATCGGCGCTCTCGTCATTCACCTGAAAGCCGATACGGCTCATACCCGTGTCGATGCAGAAATGGAATTTCACAACCCTTTCCTGCCTTTCAGCCTCGTCGGAAAGAGCCTTTGCGCTTTCATACGAGAAAACGGGAATACGGATATCGTCCCTCACGACCTCTTCAAACTGAAGCGGCGAAACGTAGCCGAGAATCAGCACGGGCTTTTTTATTCCCGCGCGGTAGAGCTCAGCCGCTTCCTCAACGCTTGCAACGCCGAAAAAGTCGCACTTGTTTTCAAGGAATCTGCCGACCTCGACTGCGCCGTGACCGTAAGCGTCCGCCTTGATTACGGCGAGAAGCTTCGCCTTTCCGCCGAGCTTTTTAAGCACGCCTTCAATATTGTATTCAATTGCGTCCAGATTAATTTTTGCGTAGGTTCTGTGATACATGGTTCCACCGTAAAATTCTGTTTTTTTCTATTTTAATACCATTATATAAAAATGTAAAGTGTTTTGGCACAAAAAGAAAGAAGGCCGAAATAATCCGACCTTCTCCTCTCTGTTATTACAAACTATGGAGGACCAGAGTTTAAGATGGTGCGGCCCATCTCAAATTCATCTATATTATAGGCTAATTTAACAAATATGTCAAGTATTTGTTGAAAAAAGTTAGACATTTCTACGGGAAATTGTTTTTTATCCCTCTGAGTCTGTTTTTCGGTACTCTTTTAATTATTTTCGTTGACATAGAACATATGTTCGTATAATATAGAATTTGCAGCTGAGTTTTCCCGGTCGGCTCAGGTGCGCTCACCGACTCCGAATAGGTGATATCAAGGGCAATTTATGCTCAGGAAAGAAGGATAGTAAAGTGAATATTGATGAATTGGCTCGCGAATACGAGCAGCAGTATAAGATTCTGTCGGCAAAGCTTGAGGGGCTTCGTCCCCTGCTTTGCGTCTACACCGGTCAGGACCTTTATCTGTTAAGAAAAAAGATGAGAATTTATTACGATATGGCTTGTGAATGTAAAAGGGTTTTCTCTTTGCTTTCCCACTACTATGAGGCGGAGGGTGAAGATGAGTAATTTTTACATACGCTTTATGGACGAGCTTTGCAAGGACGGCGTTGTTGAAAACTTCAACGAACAGGACACTACGGTTATTGCTATAAGCAAGGTCCTGCCGCTGATTGCTTCAAAGGAACTGACAAAAAGGCAGAACGAATGCCTCACGCTTCACTACACCTACGGAATGACTCAGCGCGAAATTGCAGATAGGCTGAACCTCTCTCAGCCGACCGTTGCAAAGCATCTTAATTCGGGGCGGAAGATATTGAGTAAGTTCCTCTCATACTGCCTTTTCAGCGTCAATCAGGCAAACGAGCAGTGGCTGAAATATTTTTAGCAGCCGCCGCTCTATATAATCAGCCCGATGGATGAAGGGGCTTTTCACGGGCGGACGCCACCCCTTCAAACGGACTGTTGCCTTAGGTAAACTTAAAACGCAAAAAAATAAGCATACCTCTTTATCCTATGAGGTATGCTTTATTTTGTGATTTCTTAGTGCGAGTAGTGAAAGACGATTATCTCGGACACAACCCACAGCACCGCGTATATCACGGGCTGGTGGGCGACGTAAACCCAGAGGCTGTTTCTGCCGACGAAAGATAATAGCTTGCTTCGCTTTTTATACATCGTTTCGGGCAGGCATTCGTCCGTTGCGAGCTGCCCCACGAACGCGCCGAAAAGAAAGACGAATATCCACGGCAGAAGCGGGAAATAGTCCGCGCTGAAAAAGCCTTTGCCGTAAAAACCGAGGGGCGCGAAGGCGTTGAAGCGGTAAAGCGAGTCGGGAAGCCTGATAAGCCCGAAGAGCATCGTCTTGCTGTCGATGCCGTAGGTGAGGGCAAAGAGCGCCGCACAGACCGACGCGCCGACGCGGTAGTCAATCTTCTTTATGAGCGGCATCAAAAGCCCCGCAACGACCATACACACGCCGAGGCAGTGCAGTATTCCGAACCATATTTCCATACCGCTATAGCCGAGCCTCGGCATAATGAAGCAGGTCACAAGCGTTATTCCCGCCGCAAATACGAGGACGAGCGCTCCCCTCCTGGCGGGATTTCGCGAAAGCCTCGTGCACATTCCCGATATAATTATAAACGCCATCCAGAAAATCGGCTGAACCGCCTTGAGCTTTTCAAAAGCGTCATAGCCCCAGCTCAGCCCGAGGACGTCGCCTATATCCAGAAGCGTATGATGCACCACCATACACAGGATTGCTAAGCCCCGTATTTCATCGAGCATATGAATTCTTCTTTTACCTTCCTGCATAAATTCACCCTTGCCTTATATTTATTATATTCTACCACATTTCTTAATAGTTGTATATATATAAAATTTATGTTATAATACACTTTTGGAATACCTGTTGATGAAAAAACAGGGATGATTTATGAGGGGGATAAACTCATGAAATATTCTGCAGTAATTTTCGACTTTGACGGAACAATCTGCGACACGGGCGAAGGCATACTCAAAAGCGCAAAATACGCGCTTGAGGCGTTTGGCATTGAATGTGCCGAGGACTGGAGGGAGCTCACCCATTTTGTGGGCCCGCCGCTTCTCGTGACGTTTCAGGAAGAATACGGCGCAGACGCTCAGACCGCGGACGCGCTTGTGAAGAAATTCCGCGAGCGCTACACCAACAAGGGCATATTTGAAAGCTGCCTTTACGACGGAATTCCCAAGCTTTTAAAGGCTCTCAAAGCCGACGGCATAAAGCTTGCAATCGCCTCGTCAAAGCCGCAAAACTATATTGAAACGCTTCTTGAGCAGTTTGGCATCAGGAGATTTTTCGACGTTATCTGCGGCGTAAGCTTCAAGACCGACTGCGAGTCCAAGGCGAGCATCGTCGGCAGGTGCCTCGAGGGGCTCGCCCTTCCCGCAAACGAAGTGATTATGGTCGGCGACAAGAGCTTTGACATCGACGGCGCTAAGGCAAATATGCTCGAGTGCATCGGCGTTACGTGGGGCTACGGCACCAAGTTTGAGCTCATCGAAGCGTGCGCGAAGTTTATCATCGACAAGCCCGAGGACGTTGAGTCAATCGCTCTCGGCTTTTACGAGCAGACTGAGGACGTTCAGGGCGTTTTCAGCGGAAGCGTTATCACCATTCACCACGACACGGTTTCCCTCGTTGACGGAAGCGAGGCTAAAAGAGAAATTGTCGAGCACCCCGGCGGCGTTGCGGTAGTTGCGCTGACCGATGAAAACGAGGTGCTTCTCGTTCGTCAGTTCAGATACCCCTACAAGGAAATGATTTACGAAATTCCCGCAGGTAAGCTTGAAAAGGACGAGGAACCGCTTGAGGCGGGCAAGAGGGAATTTCAGGAAGAGTGCGGTGCGACCGCCGACAGCTTTGAATGGCTCGGCGAGATTTACCCCACCCCCGGATACACAAGCGAAATCATCAGGCTCTACTGCGCCACGGGACTTCATTTCGGCGAGCAGAATCTTGACGACGATGAATTTCTCGACGTAATCAGAATGCCCTTCGGCGAGTGCCTGAGCCGTGTTATGAGCGGCGAAATCAAGGACGCGAAGACGATTATCGGCATTCTCAAATTAAAGGAGATTAAAAACCTATGACGGTTTATCTTGACAACTCGGCAACAACCAGGCCCTGCGAAAAATGCGTTGAGGCTGTAAGGGCGATGCTTGAGGAAAACTGGGGCAACCCGTCCTCTCTTCACTCGCTCGGCGTAAACGCGATGAAGGCCGTTATTGACGCGAGGGAAGCGGTAGCTTCGTCCCTCGGCGCTCAGCGCGAGGAAATCATATTCACCTCGGGCGGAACCGAGGCAAACAACCTCGCGATTTTCGGCGCAGTCAAGGCGAGAAAAAGGCTCGGCAAAAAAATCGTGACAACGGCGATTGAGCACGAGAGCGTGCTTCAGTCGATGCAGGAGCTTGAAAAACAGGGTTTCGAGGTAGTGTACCTTGAGCCCGACAGCCGCGGTTTCATTGATAAAAATCAGATACTCGGCGCGGTGACTGCCGACACGATTCTCGTCAGCATTATGTATGTAAACAACGAGGTCGGCTCGGTTATGCCCGTTGATGTTATAAAGCGCGCGGTTAAAAAGGCGGGTTCCCCCGCCCTGATTCATATCGACTGCGTTCAGGCTTACGGCAAGATGAACATAAACGTAAAGAAGCTCGGCTGCGACCTTGCAACGGTTTCGGCGCACAAGATTCACGGCGCAAAGGGCGTCGGCGCGCTCTATGTGAACAAGGAAGCAAACCTCACAAGCCAGAACTTCCCGCGCACCTTCGGCGGCGAGCAGGAAAAAAGACTGCGCCCCGGCACCGAGGCGGCGCCTCTGATTGCGGGCTTCGGCGAGGCGGTCAAGCTGATAGACACAAACAGCGCGAAAATCAGCGAGCTTAACGCCTATGCAAAGGAACGCCTTTCCGCAATCGAAGGGCTCAGCTTCAACAGTGCGGAAAACGCGTCGCCCTACATCATCAATTTCTACGTTCCCACCTTTATGCGAAGCCAGACAATTATTCAGGAGCTCTGCTCAAATTACGGCGTATTTGTCAGCAGCGGTTCCGCCTGCGCGAAGGGCAAGAGAAGTCACGTGCTGACTGCGATGAAGCTTGGCGACGAGGTGATTGACAAGAGCATCAGGGTAAGCTTTTCAAGGTACAGCACAAAAGACGACGTTGACGCGCTTGCAAACGCGCTTGTTGATTTGATAGAAAAACACCCGAAACAATGAGGTAGTTATGAAGGAAATAATACTTGTAAAAAACGGCGAGCTCGCCCTCAAGGGGCTCAACAGAAGCAGCTTTGAGGACGTGCTCATCAAGAATATGAAAAAGCATATGAGGGATTTGGGAAGCTTCACCTTCACCAAAAGCCAGTCAACGATTATGATTGAGGCGCAGAATGAGGACATCGACCTTGATGACGCCGTCGACAGGCTTTCAAAGGTGTTCGGTATTGCCGCGCTTTCCCGAGCCTGCGTGTGCGAAAAGGACTTTGAGGACATCAAAAGGACCGCCTGCGAATATCTTGCCGAAGAGCTTGAGGACGCGAAAACCTTTAAGGTTGAGGCTAAGCGCTCTGACAAGAAATTCCCGATGAAATCCCCCGAGATTTCAAGGGAACTCGGCGGCTACATCCTCTCGCAGTTCAACCACCTCAGGGTTGACGTGCACAATCCCGACATCATTGTAACCGTTGAGGTAAGGGACCAGTACGCATTCGTTAGGGGCAACAACATCAAGGGCGCCGGCGGTATGCCGACGGGTACGAGCGGCAGGGCTGCCGTGCTCATCAGCGGCGGTATTGATTCCCCCGTTGCCGCGTATATGATGGCAAAAAGGGGCGTTGAGCTCTGCGCCGTTCACTTTGCGTCGCCCCCCTACACCTCGGAGCTTGCCGAGCTCAAGGTTATGGAGCTTCTCAAAAGAGTTGCAAAGTATTCGGGCACCATCACAACCTACGTTGTGCCGTTTACAAAGCTTCAGGAAGCAATCAGGGACAACTGCCCCGAGGAGTATTTCACAATCATAATGAGAAGAATTATGATGATGATTTCCGAAAGAATTGCGAAGCATCAGAACTGCTCAGCCCTCATCACGGGCGAGAGCGTGGGGCAGGTTGCAAGCCAGACGATTTACGCCCTCGGCTGCACCGACTGCGCGGTGACGATGCCCGTGTTCAGACCTTGCATCGGTATGGATAAGGAAGAGATTATAAAGATTTCAAGAAAGATTGACACCTTTGAAACTTCCATTCAGCCCTATGAGGACTGCTGCACGGTGTTCACCCCGAAGCACCCGAAGACAAGACCGCGCCTTGACGACGTGCTCAAGGCTGAGGCAGGAATAGAAAACCTCGAAGAGCTCATCGACGAGGCGACGGAAAACGCAAGATTCAAGCTGATTAACTGAGAGTGATTTTATGGACGAGAAAGACGAAATAGGCAAGCTTCTCGAGGAATATCAGAAGCAGAGAACCCAGCATAAAACCAATGAGGGAATACGCAAGGTGGAGCAGCTGATTGACTTCGCCGCTCCCGAGCCGCCGAAGCCCCTTGCCAAAGAGGAACCGAAACCGGCGGCAACGCCCGAGCCCGAGCCCGAACCGATTGATGAACCGACGGGCGAGCTTGAGCCGATTGCACCGCCGATGCCACTTCAGACGCAGGAAATTTCACCGCAGGAGCTTCTGCCCTCACAGGATGAAGAAAAGAAGCCCGAAAAGGTGAAAAAGGAAAAGCCCGACTACTCAAAGAAGTTTAAGGAATACGTGACGGGCAAGTCGTTTAAAAGAGCGCTCATCGCAGTTGTTGCGGTTGTCGCCGTAATCTGCCTTGCGTTTGGCATCAGCTCTGCTGTGAGCAACTCAAAAAGCTCATATCTCAAATCATACGAGAGCAAGTACGGCTTCTCCTTCCCCGACGGAATGTTGAAGGAATACTGCGACTACTACGGCGAAAACCGAAACACGTCGGGCTTTATAAAAATAGGCGACCTCGCTCTTGAAACCCCCGTTTTTGCCGAGGGCAAAAAAGCCTTCCCCTACGTTAAATCGTGCAGGGAGGACTGCGACCTTGCAAACTACATAGTCTACCTCGACACGAATGAGCTTGAGCAGTACTACAACAGCGCCGAGGCGTACAACAACGCAGAACAGTACATCTCGTACTCAAACCTTTTCAGCAATTTCAGCTACAAGGTTATCAGCGCGTTTTACACCAACACGAAGCCCGAGGACGACAACGGCTACGTCTTCCCCTACGCAACGCCCGAAACGATGACCGAGGACAGCGCGTCCACCTTCGTGACGGATTTGCAGACAAGATTTCTCTACTCTACGGGCGATTCATTTTCCCGCAAGGACAGGCTTCTGATTATATCCTGCCCGACGGATTTCAGAAAGGACTTTGAGTTCGTCCTCGTCTGCAAGCTGACCGACGCCACCGACAGGAGCACCGCGAAGGACAACGACGCCGACAGGATTCACTTCCCACAGGCAGTTTTTGACGACAGCGGCAAGGATAACCCCTATAAGCTCGCACACGGCTGGTATCCCGAAATCGTGACGATTGTTGAGAAAAACGAAAACGGCGAGGACGTAACCAAGCCCTTGCAGCTCACAAAAGAAGATTATGAATAATAAAAAGCCTCTCAGATGAGAGGCTTTGATTATATTATACTATCGAGATATTCCTGAAGCTCGGTGAGCTTTTCCCTTTCAAGCGGCTTGCATTCCTTCAGCGGATTTTCAAGCCCGAGCTTTTCATACTTGAAAAAGCCCATTGTGTGAAACGCGAGAAGCTCGTACTTTTCAAAATCAAAGCGCTTTGCAAGCGCGGCGTATTTTCCGATATCGTCTTTACTGTCGTTGAGGTCGGGGACAATCACCGTGCGAAGCCAGAGGCGTTTTTTCCTTTCCGTGCAGAAATCGCCGAAAGAAAGCACCTTTTCAATGTCGCCCTTCGCGTATTTTTTATAGCCGTCGGAATCGTAAAACTTTAAATCGAGGATGACCATATCGGCGTTTTCAACTGCGCTCCTCACCCCGTCGGTGAGCTCGACGGCGCCCGAGGTGTCAAGGCAGTAGCCTATCCCCTCTTTTTTAAGCATCGGATAAATCTCATTGATGAAGTCGGCGTTGAGAAGCGGCTCGCCGCCCGAAAAGGTCACGCCGCCGCCGTTTTTGAAATAGGGCTTGTAGCGCTTTATTTTTGCGGCAAGCTTTTCCGCGGAATATTCCGTGCCGTTATTCTGCCAGGTGTCGGGATTGTGGCAGTAGGCGCAGCGAAGCGGGCAGCCCGTAAAAAAGACAGCGTATCTTATTCCCTCGCCGTCAAGCGCCGCAAGTGATTCAAATGAATGTATGACCGCCATATTGCCACCTCCTTTTTTTCATTATACCCCAGCGGCAAAAATTAGTAAATATTTTTTCGTCCTTTTTAGTGACAAATCATATTAAAAGTGTTATTATATTAAAAATAAAAGATACACCTGTGAAGGGAATTTTACATATGACAAAAAAACTCATTTCAATTTTATGTATAATATGCACGGTTGCGACGCTCTTTTCGGGCGCGATAAGCGTCAATGCGGCGCCTGCAACAAACCCGATTTTCGGCTACGATATTTCGGAACACAACGGCGACGTTGACTACAACGAGGTCAAAAACAACGGCAAGACCTTTGTTATGATTCGCATAGGCTATTCCGTTACGCTTGACAAGAAATTCTGGGAAAACGTAAAGAAGGCTCACGAGGCGCAGATTAATTTCGGCTTCTATCATTACAGCTACGCCTACTCGGTTGACCAGGCGGCTCAGGAAGCGAAGTTCGTTCTCAACGTTCTCTCAAAGCTCGGCGCCTATTCCAAATATTTCACACTTCCCGTTGCCTACGACCTTGAGGACCAGAAGCTTCTCAATCACGGGCTTCGCAAGACCGAGATAACAAATCAGATGGTGACCTTCTGCGATATGATTCGCGAAAAGGGCTACACGCCGATGGTTTATGCAAATCTCGACTGGTTTACAAACTACATCAATTTTGACACAGTTGTTTCAAAGGGCTATAAAATCTGGTATGCAAACTGGTACAAGCCCAAGGATTTCAACACCCCCGTCAAGGTTGGCAACACGGGCGTTTATGCGGACATCTGGCAGTACGTCGGCGAGGACGTTGCAAGCAACAAAAAGTTTGACCTCAACGTAATCTTCTACCCCGATAAGCTGATGTGCAACTGGGTTTATTCAAACGGCAAGTGGTACTACTACGTCAACGGCAAGCTTGCCAAGGGCTGGAAACAGATAGACGAAAAGTGGTACTATTTCAACTCTGACGGCTCAATGCGCACGGGCTGGCTCAAGTACAAGGACAACTGGTACTATCTCAACAACAACGGCTCAATGCGTACGGGCTGGCTCAAATATAACGGCGTGTGGTACTATCTCGCCCAGAACAGCGGCAAGATGAAAACCGGCTGGGTGCTCGATAACGACGACTGGTACTATATGGGCGAAGACGGAATAATGATTACAGGTCTCAGGGAGATTAAGGAAAAGACCTACTACTTCCTCGACAGCGGTAGAATGTTTGTCGGCGTGACCGAGATTGACGGCGTTGAGCGCCTGTTTGCAGACAGCGGCGAAATGGCGTTCGGCTGGCAGACGGCAAACGGCAGCACATACTATGCAACCGAGGAAGGCGTTCTCAGAGGCAACAACAATATCGACGGCAAGAGCTACTACTTCAGAGAGACGGGCGAGCTTGCGGTCGGCGTTGTGGACATCGGCGGCAACGAATATCTCTACATTGACGGCGCAAAGGCGTACGGCTGGCAGGAAATTGACGGCAAAAAGTACTATGCCGACGAAAATGCAGTAATCGCAAAGGGCTTCAAAAAGCTCGACGGCAAGACTTATCACTTCGATGAAAACGGCGTGATGACAACGGGCGTGATTACCGTTGACGGCGTTGAATACTATTTCGACCAGAACGGCGAAAGGCAGCTCGGCTGGCAGAAAATCGAAGGCAAAAGATATTATTTCGACGCCACGGGAATGTATAAGGGCACAAAGACAATCGACGGCGTGACCTATAACTTCGCAAGCGACGGACATCTCAGAACAGGCTGGGAAAAAATCGGCGGCAAGTGGTATCTCTACGACGAAAATTCCGCCCCCCTCAAGGGCTGGCAGAAGGTTGACGGCAAGTGGTACTACCTCGATTCAAACGGCGTTATGCAGACAGGCTTAATCGTACTTAACGGCCGCGTGTACTACCTCAACAGGACGGGCGAAATGCACGTCGGCTGGAAGGAACTCGACGGCAAGAAGTACTATTTTGACGAGAGCGGCGAGAGGCAGACGGGCTGGGAAAAGATTGACGGCAGCTGGTATTATTTCAGCGAGAGCGGCGAGCTTCAGACCGGCTGGATTCAGCTGAGTAATAAATGGTACTATCTCGGCACCGACGGCGAAATGGCGACCGGTTTCAAAACAATCGGCGGCAAGACCTACTATTTCAACTCGTCGGGCGTAATGCTCACCGACCTTCAGAAAATTGGCGACAAGTACTACCTCTTCAGCGGCACCGGCGCTATGTACACGGGCTGGAAAGAGCTCGACGGCAGGAAATACTATTTCTGCGAGACCGGCGAAAGACAGACGGGCTGGAAGAAAATAGATAAAAAATGGTATCATTTTGCCGACACGGGCGAGATGCAGACGGGCTGGCAGAAGGTTGACAAAAAGTGGTACTACCTCGGCGAAAACGGCGTGATGGTAACGGGCTTCCAGACAATCAAAAACAAGCCGTACTGCTTCAGCGCTTCGGGCGAAATGCTCACCGACTGGCAGAAAATCGACAACAAGTGGTATCATTTCAGCACTTCGGGTGAGATGCAGACGGGCTGGCAGAAGCTTGATAACAAGTGGTACTATTTCAACCCGACGGGCGTAATGCAGACGGGCTGGAAGCAGCTTGACGGCAAGTGGTACTACTTCAACCCGGGCGGCGCGATGAGAACCGCAAACCTCACCTACAAGGGCAAGACCTACAAGTTCAGCGCCTCGGGCGCCTGCCTGAATCCGTAATAAACTATAAGTTCAAAGGTAAATAAACCAATATGGGATATATATTTATCAGTTACAGCAGTAAAAATCAGAATTTTGCGAACGCAATTAAAAACCTGTTAAGTAACGAAGGCATCAGAACATGGATGGCGCCCGGTGATATACCAACGGGCAGTTCCTATCTCAGAGAAATCAATCAGGCGGTAAAAAACTGTTCCTGTTTCCTTCTGCTCCTTTCCGAGGCGTCCCAAGGTTCACAATGGGTTACAAAGGAACTTGAACGTGCAGTCAATTACCGAAAGGTTATTTTTCCTGTGCAGATTGAAGACGTAATACTCAACGACGAATTTGAATTTGCACTCAGCGCATGCCAGGTGGTTGCCATCAACAAAATTGACAGGGATAATTCGGAAATACAGAAGCTGCTCAAAAGCATCGTCAGTCTGGCGGGCGTGGAAGAAAAAACGCCTGCTCCTGTTTTCGAAACGCACTCGTTTGATTATAAACCGGGTCCCAATGACCCCTGCCCCTGCGGCAGCGGTAAAAAATACAAACGGTGCTGCGGCGTACCGGGAAAACAGTCTTATAACTGAACACACAAACTTTAAATAAAAGTTAAATCCCTCAAAGCTCTTTGAGGGATTAATTTATGCTTTATATATCAGCGTCAAGGTGCCTTAGTCCTCGACGTTGAAGTCATCGGGGCTTACAAACGACCTTCGTGTTATGCGAGGGTCGTTTTTCAGTCCCGAAAAAGGTACTACCGAAGCTCTGATGTTGCCCACAGGTTTATACAATGTTATCATTATAATGTAATAAATTATAAGGAGGCATTTGCTATGTATCTTGACCGCTTTTCCCTTCCGCTGCGCGAGGAAGAAGAAAGAATACTGGAAATACAAAAATGGCATAACGGGCGAAAATACGGTTATATTGACAACCCATATCCCTGCACATTGTTTTCGGATAAGTATTTTTACGACATTTTCTTTAAACCCGTTACCGTATTTTACGGCGGTAACGGCTCGGGAAAAAGTACGCTATTAAATATTATTGCCCAAAAGCTGAGCCTTAAAAGAATAGCCCCCTATAATTCAAGTGAGATGTTTGATTTATATGTTGACGTTTGCAAATATGAACTTGGATTTGATGACGAGGGCGACAGACACAGAATCCCCAATGGCAGTCGAATAATCACAAGCGACGATATATTTGATTATATGCTGACTGTCCGCGATAACAACAATGAAATCAGCGAGCAAAAAGAGGACGCGAAAAACGGCGGTTATGCCGAGATAAAATACGGAAAAACCGTAAAGTTTAACGGACTTAAAGATTATGAGGACTACCGAATACAGGTGTTGTCAAGAAAGAAATCCGTTTCACGGAGAAAGTTTATAAAGCAAACCGCTGGCGATGAGGTTAAACTAAACAGTAACGGCGAAACAGCGCTGAATTACTTTGAAGAAAAGCTGAAATTTGACACTCTCTACTGCCTTGACGAGCCTGAAAACAGTATGTCGCCGAAAATGCAACTGGAGCTTGTAGAGATGCTTGAACGGCTTTCTCACTACTGCGGCTGTCAGTTTATTATTGCAACTCACTCGCCTTTTATTCTTGCTCTCGAGAATGCAAGAATTTATAATCTTGATGAAACGCCCGTTGAAATCCGCAACTGGTGGGAGCTCGAAAACACGCGCATATATTATGATTTTTTCAAAAAGCACAGTAGTCTGTTCCAATAGAATTACCAGGTGCTGAAAAGCGCCTTCCTCAAATGGTGCAGCGAAAGACATTTTGATTGAAAACGAACAATTGTTATGATACCATTAATATCAGGAGAGGCGATGTTATGGGACAAAATCCTTCAAAGCAGAGAGCAAATGAAATAAATCAAATAATTTTGAATCATCAAAAATGCTTCTACCGTTTAAGGCGTTTACCAACTGAAAGCGGCAGTGTGTTCCCTTATGTCATCACGCTGAAAAAGTTGAGAGATAGAACGCTTGAAGAACAAATTGAAGAATACTATACGATGTTTACAAGTGCTTTAATAGGCGACGAGGTTTTACTCACTGACAACAGATGCTTTAGTATTAAAGGTGACGGCTATTCCGTCATTTATTGTATAGAAGCATATCGCAGGAGTGCAGATAAAATTGGATATGTTGAAAACGGTAAAGTTTCCACTTCACTGATAAGACGAATGAGTTGCGAAAGAGCTTTTCAATTTCTGCGAAAACACAGAGTTGATAAATATGACAGTTTTATTGTAAATCATATGAACTCAGAACAGTATAAAATCAAATATCCTAATCCGGCTGACAGATTTATTGCGATAGTTAATGAGTATAAACATCTATATATAACCATAAAATGAGTGAGGTAATCTATGTTCTTTAAACACAAATTAGCAAAAAGGCAATGCGATATTCTATTTGAAATCAGCAGACCATCTGATGGATGGGAAGGTTTTGACATTACCATTAATGGAGAAAATCATTATTTTAATCCCTGTTGGACTATGGGTGATATGCTCGGTGCTTTTATTGAGGTGCTTTATAAATTGTATATTGAAATACCTGATGAGAATTGCAGCACTAACGACAGTCGCGTTAAATACATATGTAACGATGAGTTATACCCTTCTCATATTACAGACTTAAAAGCATCAATATGGTGGGACAACGAAGGTGAAATTTTTGAATGGGTAATATCACGCCATATTGACAATGGTTTTGATGTTGAGATTGAAATCAATACCTTTACACATAATGGCGATAAAAAATACTACTATAATGTTTCATACTTTGATTTATGTTACGCTGTTGCCAAAGCAACAACAAAACTACTGATAAACACCGGCTTTGTTGGCTATAAATACCTATCAGAAGCAGACAGTATAAACATCAATTACTTGTTACACGTTAAATATGCTGGAATCTTTAAAGAGCATATTCCAAGACTTAATTATGATTCATTTGATAATAAAGAGTTCTTAAAAGACGAGATAGAACTCTTATTATTTGAAATGTAAGACTATAAATCTGTTGCAACTATGTTGCAATTCAACGAATCTGAGGCAATCTCAAGTGTTCTCAAGTAAAATTATAAAATCCCCCAAAGCCACTGTTTAAGCGGCTTTGGGGGATTTTGGCATAAGTTAAGGACGGGTTGGAAAACCCGTCCTGTTGGTCGAGGTGTAGGGTTGGAATAACTAAATTATCAAGTGTTTAGGCGGTTTGTTGAAACTTTGGTTGGCTTGCGGTTGACGTTCAGTCACTTTTACGCATTTATTGCCAATCCCGCACTACTTAAGTACTCGTCAACCTTCGCAACATTCTCATTCTGGAAATTATCAAAGACATCGGAGTAAGTATCAAGCGTAACTTTTATATCCGTATGCCCTAACAGATTCTGCAATACCTTCGGCGGCATGCCCGACTCGATACAGCGGGTCGCATAGGTATGACGGAGGCTGTGTAGTGTTAAGTCACCGGGGATGGAATCTTCCTTAATGCCATAGGTTTCTACCACGCGCCGGAATTCTGCGTTAACAGAGGTAGTTGGTACAAGCGTGCCCTTCGTTGTATGAAACAGCATTCCGTCCTTGGTTGGAACATAGTTCTTCAATACCTTATCAATCACGGGTTTTACCATTGTGTTGATAGGAACTTGCCTGTTGCCCTTATCCGTTTTCGGCGAACTGTTCAGGAACGCTTCATTTCGTTCTCCCTTTGCGATGGTTTTATCAATATTGATAGAATTGAAATTGGTGTTAATATCCTTAACGGAAAGAGCGTTGATTTCGCCCATACGCATTCCGGTAAACATAGATATCAGCATCTGATCGGCATAAAGCACCCGTTCGGTATTTATAACCTCAAGGAACGCCTTTTGCTCATTCATCGTCATAGCACGGATTTTTCTCGGCTTCTTGGACGACTTCGGGCGGCGGACATCAAGCATAGGATTATCAATAATAATCTTACGCCGTACTGCCTCCGCAAACCCCTGGTTAAGCATCATATGAATTTTACGGATAGTGGACTGCGAATAGTTAACCTTGGACAGTATTAACGCTTTCAGCATTGTGGTGTCTATCTTCTGAACGGGAATATCGTTAATAGCAGCGCACTGCTTTAGAGTTTCAATATGACGGAAATAAGTCTGCTCCTGGATTTCATTCATAGCACGTTTTTCCGCTAATATCTGCTTCATAAGTTGTTCAAAGGTAATGGTAGATGCATCAACGAACTTGCCGGAGTAAATATCAAACTTAACCTTTTGCATTTTCTCCTCAACCTCTTCAGGAGTATCGCCTAGAACAGTCTTACGAATACGCTTACCGCTTTCGTCCTTGCCGAGGTCAAGCTGTCCCATCCACTTTTTCTTATTCTCGATATAGAAGATACTGCCCTGACCGTAGTGATTTTTCGGCTTCTTTGCTTTTGCCATAGTCTTCACCTCCGCTTGCATATTAACTCTTAAAAATGTCAATTACAAGTCTTTCGGTTAAGTTTGTTTTATTAGTCCCAAAAAGAGTACACATATGATAATCATCCTGTAGAACACCAAGCATTTTTATCGTTTTGCTTTCAAATGTCTATATTCTATGGTATAATCAGTATATCATTTAATAAGAAGGTATAATTATGTTAAATACTGAGAAGAGAATGGATTTCATTATTTCCTACATTTCTGCATATGAAGCGAAAATAAAGTTGGCTAATAAAAATGGTCTATTTGATTCTGCCAAACTATTTGAATTATTTGCAAAAGAAATCTGTGAGTTGTGGTTTGACGAAGGATTTATAAATCTAAATGATATTAATCTTAATTATCCCTGCGTAGACCTTGTTTCTAGTAGCGGCAATATTTATGTGCAAGTTAGCACTCAAAAAGATATTCCAAGTAAGATAAAAGGAACACTTCAATCAATTGAAAAGAATAACGATCTCCATAAAATTGATAGACTTGTTTTTTTCGACTTGAGTAATGAAACAGAAAAAAATGTCAGAAAGTATTCTGGAGATAATAGAATAGGTAATATAGACTTTGAACCTAAAAACGATTTTATTACAACTAACAAAATAGTTAATAAAGCGAAGCATAATCTAGAGTTTCAGGAAAAACTTTTTTTATTACTAAAGAGCGAATTCAACACTTGTGAAGCCCTATCAAACGCCTTGGACAAAGCTATATGCGAAAGTAAAGACGTTGTATTGAAAAGCATTGAAACTTTAATTAATAGTGAATATGAAATCGACCGAAGCGAAATAATAAAAAAAATCACTTCAAGCAATTCCCAATTCATTTGCGTTGAGGGAGAGGCAGGTAGCGGAAAATCTGTTATTTGTAAACAATCGATAGAGAACAGAGATATGGTTTTGTGTGCTCGTGCCGAACGGTTTACTCAAGAAAGTTCACTTGATGATATTTGGCATTTTGACATACAAAAAGCACTTGAGTGTTTAAATGGAAAACCTATTTGCTTCTATATTGATTCACTTGAGTTCATTGCCGATGCATCTAAGACAAAACTGGATTTATTACAATCATTGTATTCAGTTGTTTCCAAATTTGATAATGCTCAAATCATTACTTCGTGCAGAACAAACGATAAAACTGCTTTTGTAAAAATACACTCACTATATGCTGTTGAATCAATACTTGTACCAGAGTTAACAAGTGCTGAACTTAAAAAAATTGAAACAACATATCCTATTGTCAAAAAAATGTTTAATAACCCGGCATATTCACTTTTAGTAAGAACGCCTTTCTATATTAACATCATAGTAAGCAATATAACGGATTATAACAGCATTAATGATGAATCGCAACTTCGAGACTATATATGGGAAAATGTAATATGCTTAAAAGGTAAACTTTCAAATTGTGATTTTAGTTTAAATGATGTAACGGAAACCATAAATGCCATTGCATTTCAAAGAGCAAAAGCATTTTCCGTAGGAGTACATGAGTCTCAACTGAACTCAAGAGTAGTAAAAAAACTTATATCTGAAGGAGTTGTCACTTCTAATAATCAATATATCCGTTTGAAATATGATATATTTGAAGACATATGTTTTGAAAAACGCTTGGACATTATGTTTGACGAATGTAAGGGCGTTTATTCTGATTTCTTTATGAAAATAGAAGAATTTGGTAGATGTGCATATAGAAGATATCAGATATGGGTTGCAAATAAACTATTAAACAGAACCAATAGAGATAAGTTTTTATACAGTATTATTTTTTCAAATAACACTCCAAAAAAATGGACAGAACAAACTGAGATCGGCATAGTGAAATCTCGGTTTTGCTCTGATTTCTTTTATGATCAAGAAACAAATATTATGAGTGAAAATAAGATGGAGGAATTTATTGATGCCGTTAATCTGTATGCATTCGAGCCTAGCATATTATTTGAAAATGAATACCAATATTTATTAACAAGTCCCATTGGCGCAGGAAGAATTGACCTAATTAATCTAGTGTTCAAACATAACGTGTATAAAGGAAATGTTATTAATTCTGATAAAATTCAAAAACTGTGTTGGGACTATTCTCAGAGCATAGAGTTTGATAAGAAGACTGCAACTTACTGTTGCGAAATATTAGAATTCTATTTAGAGAACCAGCTCAATGAGGCGTTTCTAAAGTCTTCTCATAATAACAAGAACTTCTATAAGAGTCTATCAGCATTATACATAATGTCAGAGTTTTCTTCTGAATGGATAAAAGATTTATGGAGTAGACTGGTTGATTATTTACATGATACGGATGAAAGCCTTATTAGCATTGGACACGATATTGCTGATTACACACTAAAAAACACAGCAGTAAATTTAGTGAAATATTTACCGGCAGAACTCTGTAATCTAGCTAGTGAATATTGGACTGTTTCAACAAATAATGACGATAGGTTATACTATGATTTAGAACTGTCAAACTGCTCATATTTCGGCTTAAACAAATATGCAGAGAACTATGAGCATGACTTGAATTCTTTAAAAGAATATCATTTTTTTAGTGTACTGTTGCGACACAATTTCAAAATTGGATTTGAATGGGCTATTAGTTTCTTAAACAACGCATCTAAGGTGTTTTCAGAGAATAATAACGAATCTACAAAAACAATAGATTTGTATTTTGCTGATAACGATAATCATAGACAATACTATGGGAATGTGGTTATGTGGTTAGCTGGGACCATGGAACGTCCTCTTCCGTTATTGTTGAGTGATATTGTATTTATTCTCAAAGAAACAATTATTAGTAGTTTAAAAATGATAAACAAAAACCGAGATTCACTTACTACAATTGCATATAGCATTAAAGAAACGATATATTCTAAATGCAATAATATACTCTTGTTTACTATCATTGAAGATATTGGCACTAGCTATATCGAAGAACTACCCGGATATGCTTTGGAATTATCTTCAGAAATAGACTTAATCAACTGGGATATACAAAGATATCACGAACAAAACCCAAACGGCACTCTCATCCGATTAAAACAAGAATTCTTTAGAACTGTCGGTATGCCTAATATAACCGGAAGATACGATACAGGAACAAAAATGACTATGACTCTTCAGGAATATGTGGCAAAGTCTCAGTTTTTAAGTGATGAAACCCGAAACAGGGTCTACAAATATTTGGATTACTTGTACTTCAAATATCCGAATACGGTTGATAATGCAGAAGATAATCTTCAGGTTCAGAAAATGGATTTTCGTAAGACAGATATCGAAAGAGTTGACGAAGAACGAGTTGCAATAAGTCCGCAAATAACAGGAGAAGCACAAAAAGTAGTAGAAAGAGTAAGAGAATCAAGCAAGTCGCAAAGAGAAATAGAAGCGTTGACTAATGAATTTTGTGAGATTTACAACAACGACAAATCTAACACTGTAGCAATATCATCGATCATTTATAGAATACTAGAAACGTCAAACGATTTAGAAAAATATATTCAATTCAGTAAAAATATTATTGTGATGATTTTAGCTTGTTTTAATGATGAAAATCTTGAATCTAAAACACGTTCGGATTTTTGTATTTATTGGATTACGGGCATTGAAAGAATGATTGCGGGAGAATCGTTTATTTTTGAAAGAGAAACATTATCAGTTTTATTTAAACAGATTTATTCTAATATCGATCTTGAAACCAAAAACAGAATAAAACAGATTTTGTTATCTCTATGTTTGTACCATGACCAAGACGGTCGAATAAGCAATCTAAAACCAATCGCCATACAACACCTGCAAACAGACGCTAAAACTGCTCAGGCTATATTTAACACTATTGTGATGCTTGCAAAAGATGAAATGGAACATCAAAAGTTCAACTATAGTTATTTAGTCAAGACTGGCAGAGGTGATGAAGTAGAGTTTAAGCCTAACATAACAAATAAGTTATCAGGTGTTGATTACTATTTGCAACAAGATGGAAAGCCATTATACCACAGTTTAAAAGAACAACTAATAACAGAATACCTTTATAATAATAAAATAGTAGATTACTCATATTTTAATATGCAGGACTACGATATTCACACAATTTATAATGTGTGTAATTGTGGTTTAAACTTTAACGACAATAATTATTATATTGTAATAGACAGTGTTATTAATTGTTTGTTTAGTATATGGCAAACTAGTGCTAAACGGAATTGTCGTGAACACAACATTAAAGCATATGAGTTACATAATCTAAGTCGCTCCTTATATAATGAGTTATTCAACGATAAAGATAAAGTGTTTAATGTTTTGTTTAATGATCGTGAGTTTTTATGTTACAGTAGAGACATAATTGACTTTAACCACGATATATTTAGTGATCTATTGGCTACCTACTATGATGCTTATAACAACAAACCCAAACGGAAAGAATGTGAGCAAATCATAAAAAAGCTCGAAAGCGAGATCGAGGATTGTGTAACTATTGATACAATGCAGCGTGAATTATTTAAGTTGCTGATTTTTTCGTTGAAAGGTTATGAGGGCGACTGGAGTAAATGTAAAACCTATTATTCTTTCAGTGATAAACAATTTCTGAACGAAATGTTTTCAAAATATGGAAAATATCATTTTAGAGGTTTTATAGAGACTATAATGCAAATGAATATTAAAGAATTGTTGCCAGAAGTTATTATTTCCATTAACGCTTCATTTGAAGGAGCAATGAGTATTAATAAAATCAACTTTGAAGACGATGTAAAACGGCTTATGAATACATTGGAATTTATTGTTGTAAAAGCTTTTGTGGATAATAACGACGCAATTAAAATGGATATAGAACTGACTAATGCATTCGAAAGCATACTCAAAAATCTGATAAAATATAACAGCGAACAAGCGGCGATAATACTGGATGAATTTAGAGTTCATTAAACGCTTAATTACTTTATACGAACTATTAAAGGTTTCTGAAAATTCTTCTGGACTTTGGACGGTAGTTGTGATATTGGTGTTTGTTACAAGGAGGTGGCAAAATGCCGAACACAATTGTTGAAACTATACTCAACCCAAAGTATCAGAAGGAATATAATTTCAGGAACCTGGCTGACAAGGTTGAACTGTGCGAGAAACTGAAACATCTGGAAGCGGAGATAACGACGCAGCTTGACCGTGAGCACAAAAGGATGTTCACCGAGTATGCGGAGTGCTGGGACAAGCTTCACACCGAACTAAGTCTCGACACCTTCACCTCAGGAATGAAGTTCGCAGAAATACATAACAGATAAAAAACAGGGGCGGCGTGATGCCGCCCTTGTTGTATTACAACTTGTATATTTTTACAATGACTGTTTATAGAGTGACAAGCCGCTGTCTAAAAATAACACACAGACCAAGACATACTTGTATTCCCGAAGAGAACACCCCAAAAATGACTTTTTCAAGAGCGCATAATAATACAAATTGTAATAGAAAACCGTTTCTCTTTGTTAGTGGATATGTAGTCACGCTTTTGGCAGTTTTTTCATCAGAGTTCTTAAGGTAGTTACACCTTATTCGGCGTTTCAGGGGTTGAAAGCGTGACGGTAACCGATTTTAGCGAACAGAAACAACGGAAGCTAAGCCGTAATACATATACTTGAAGCTGAAAGGCTAACTTTCAAATTTGCCAAGCGTAGACCAATTCTTTTTTGCCGAAAATCGCCTTATAAATCGTAGAACGATTTTTTCTATGAAATTTGCAATATATGTTTGCTTGTGGTAAAATGAACACATAACTATTGGGCGGTGAGATAATGGAAGCTAAAATAAGAAATATGGCTACGATTTACATTCGCAGAGACGATGAAATGCTAATGTTATACCGTATCGGCTCTAAGGTTGTCGATGAATGTTTTTGCGGCGTTGGCGGTCATTTTAAGGAAAAAGAAATGAAAGATGCAAAAGCCGCTGTTCTTCGTGAGATGAAAGAAGAAATACGATTAACCGAGAAGGATTTGGACAATCTTTCACTTCGTTATATCGGGCTTCGGAATGTTGGAGACGATACTTCTTTGCTGATTTAAAAGAAACTGCAAAACTCACTATGAAATGTAACGAAGGTATTTTGCAGTGGATTCCGTTTGATAAATTGATGGAAAAAGAAATGCCGGTTACTGCGAAGTATTGTATTGAGCATTATCTTGCAGAAGGCATGAATAATGCAAAGGTTTATGTAATAACCGTTAACTGCGATAACACAAGTGTTATAGAATTAAGTGAAACATAAAAATATGATTATGAAATTATACGAAGAACCGTTTGAAAAAATAAAAAGTGGAGAAAAGACTATTGAACTTCGTCTTTATGACGAAAAGCGGCGTAAGATAAAAGTTGGTGAAAGTATTTGCTTTAAGTCAAAAACAGATAAACTGACTGCTACGGTTAAGGCGCTACATATTTTCAAAGATTTTGAAGAACTGTATGCGGCGTTACCGCTTGATAAATGCGGTTATGCTCCGAACGAGATTTCAACCGCCTCGCCCGAGGATATGCTTGAATACTATTCTAAAGAGCAGATTGAAAAGTACGGCGTTGTAGGGATTGAAATAGAGATTTAAGGTGAAAACTATGGTTGTGTTAACGTCAAATGGCTTAACTTCAAATAAGCTGATTAAAGAAATAAAACCATATATGAAAAATCTACAAAAAGCGGTTATTATTACAACCGCTTCATTCCCTTATAAAGAAAACAAGCACATTCCCCGAATAACTAAAGAATTAAAGCATTTAGGTTTGTCGGTAGATTACTTTGATTTTGATACTGACGAACCCGAATTATTATTGCAGTATGATGTGATAGAAATTAACGGGGGAAATCCGTTTTATCTGCTTGCAGCAATTAAAAAGGCTTATGCTGAAACGCTGATTAAGCGGATATCTAAAGAAAAACTTTTAATTGGAATCAGTGCAGGTTCCATTATTATGCAAAAGGATATGAATCTGATTGCTGAGTTTACCCCCGAAATGAATGATACAGTAAATCTACCTGATTTTTCAGCACTTGGGATTGTCGATGTACAAATCATTCCTCACTATCAAAGGTTTATTCATAGATTTGACAGATTTGAGCAGCGAATCAAAAAATATGAACTTGATAATAATTGCAGTGTTCTTCGTATGGATGATGGTGATGGATTGTTTGTTGAGGTATAATAAATGCTTGGTAAAAAAGTTAAAGTAACGGTTGACAGACCACTCGGTACATATCATCCGAAACATAAGGATTTAAACTATCCTATAAACTACGGATATATTGACGGAATTATTGCACCTGACGGCGAAGAGCAGGATGCATATATTCTCGGCGTTGATAAGCCCGTTTCTGAATTTGAAGGCGTTGTGATTGCCATTATCCACAGAAACAATGATGTTGAGGAAAAGTGGGTAGTCGCACCGGAAGGCATCATCTTTACAAAGGAAGAAATTGAAACCGCCGTATATTTTCAGGAACAGTATTTTGATTCTGAAATTATTATGTGCGAAGTAAAGATTTATGAAACTGCGCCTGACGATCAACTTAAATTCGCTGTAATTGTAGCAAAGTCAAACGGAAAATGGGTGTTTTGTAAACACAGGGATCGGGAAACTTATGAATCTCCGGGCGGTCGCAGAGACGCAGGCGAAAGCATAATGGAAACAGCACGCCGTGAACTCTACGAAGAAACGGGTGCAATAAAATACGATATTAAGCCTGTTTGTTATTACTCGGTTACTATTCCGAACGTCTTTGACGGCAAAGAAACCTTCGGTCTGCTGTGCTACGCTGATATAACTGAATTTGAAAAAGAACTGCACTGCGAAATAGAAAAAGTTATTATAACGGATGAATTACCTGACAACTGGACTTATCCGTTAACGCAGCGGTTTTTATTAAATGAGCTTGAAAAAAGGAATATCATATAAGCCGAGGAATCCTCGGCTATACTTTTTTATGACAATTCTACCAATGGTTGAATTGTTTTCAATAATTAAGTTATTGAGATAGTGTTGCAATTGCGCTATTATTAAGTCAGACGGTACCGCCAATAATTATTGAGGTGAAAAAATGAATATTTATTTTAGCGAAATTTTCAAACAACTTCGCAAGGAGCGTGAATTAACGCAAGAGGCACTTGCCGATTTCCTCGGCGTTTCTTTTCAGGCAGTCAGCAAATGGGAACGTGGCGAAAGTTATCCCGATATTGAAATGTTGCCAGAAATTGCAGTGTATTTCGGCATTTCCGTGGATGAATTGCTCGGTGTAAACCGTGCTCAAAACGAACAAGAAATACTCAGCATAATTGAAGAATATGATAATCTTACGGATTCGGAAGCAAAACACAAAATCATTATTAAGGCAATAGAGAAATACCCGAATGATTTTCGTTTGCAGCTACGCCAAATGAGCGATTTGGCATTCCGAAATGCTATTGCCAACTATAAAAAGAATCTGCCGAAGGTCAGGGCGATTTATGAAAACATACAACGCAACTGCAGAACTGATACAATTCGCATTTGCGCTAAGCGTTATTTAGCCGCCTATTACAATATGCTTGCTTACCATGAAGAGAGCGGCATCACGTATAAGGACTGTGAAAAAATCCTAAGTGAAATGCCGTATATGCGGGACGGTCAGGAGTTTTTGCGCTCTTACCTTTATCCGCACGATACGGATGATTGGAAAGTGAATACGATGGAAGCCGTTGAGGAGGAAATAAGCCTTCTGTGTCACGGTATAGCTCATCTTTTTGACTTTGTAAACGGCAAAAATGCTGAGGATATTGATAAGCTTATTAAAGTTGCAAATATTGAAATTAATCTGTTAAATTCCTTTTATGATGATGGTAATTACGGACGAGCTTGGCGAAATATCATTTTTACCTACGGCTATCTTGGATATTTTTATGTGCGAAAAGGAGATTATGAAAATAGCATAAATGCCTTCAAAAAAGAAATACAACTTGCAAAGCGCTTTGACAGCCTTGACAGGTTTACTGTTATGCACTCTACCTTTTTCGAAGGAAGAGAGTTTGATAAACACACTCTTGGCAGCACCTTTGTTGCAAGCAGCCGTGTTAAAACACTTCTTGAAGAAAAATATCCGCTTCCCAATGAGTTCAAAGCAACGCCAGAGTTCCGGGAAATCATAAACACTTTGAAATAAAACTATAAAAGCAACAGCCTTCGGTTAATCCGAAGGCTGTTGCTTTTATTCAATTACAGACTTAATATACTTTTCAATTTCACCAACAAATGTTTTTGCATTATCTAATGCTTCTTGCGCATCAATCAAACATCATAATCACTGGCGCCTCTTGCTTCCTGCAACCTACCGATTACCTTTGACATTTCAGCGTCGATTTTACCCGTTTTGATATATTTCTGCCTGAAATGAGAGATAACTCCGGAATGCTTTTTTGAGTCATATCCTTCCAACACCTCTAACGCTTTCAGTGCGTGAAAAGCAGCATAATATGCACGGCTGATAGCGCCATTATAATCACCGATATTAATGTATGCAGGGATAAAGGTTATGATTTCTTGCGCTTCATCAAGCTGCATTTTTGATAATTCAATAACACTTTTATCAAGCAACCTTAACACCCTCTCTCTCAACATTTACAAGAAACGGCATTGCCGTCTTATATCGGTTAAATGTGTCGGTATCATAAATCAATATGGAAACCGTAACATCATTATCAAGAGAAAGCTGACTGCCGATATCACTAAAATCATAAAAGTACTTCATCAGATCATCACGCGAACACTTGATGCGTACCATAATGTCAATATCGGATTCATCATCATAATCGCCGCGGGCGTATGAGCCGTAAAGAATAACTGCATCCAGCTTGTCACCAAGAAGGCGCTTTGCTTCTTCGGCAACAGAGCTTGTAACTATATTAAGTTGACTCTTTGTACACATAAGCGCACCTCCTTTTTCTCTAATATTATTAATAATCAAGTTAATTATATCTGTAACGCGAATAATCACTTAAGCATCATATCATTTAATAAAGGTAAACGCAACTTCAGTTACCATTGTGTCCCAAAAGTTGTACTGATTTTAACATGTTATTGCGCGCGAATATGCGCGGTGTTATCATTAGGCTGGACAAGGTTCCGTATGAAATATTCTGATTTGCGGAAGGAGGATTGTATATGGATTACAGGCAGCAGGTTGAGTATCTGAAAGCGGGAAATTATTTCTTTATCCCCAACGATATATTCAGTTATGAATTAACGCCGAAGGCGTTTACCGTTTTGTGTTACCTCGCTCATATCAGTGATAATATGGGCGAATGTCATCCCTCAAGATACACCATAGGCAAGCATTGTCATATCACCCGTTCAACTGTTGACAGAGCACTGAAGGAATTAGTTGATAACGGGCTGATTGACATTGAAAAACGATACAAGGATAACATACAAACTACCAGCTCATATTCACTCTGTTACATCACCAAAAAGAATAAAACCATATACAACCTTGTAGCAGATATGAACGGGGTACTGGAAGGTAACAAAAGACGCGGAACCAGGTATTTAAGCGGTAAAAGAGGTTAGTAAACGGGCTTTGAATATAGGCGAGTTTCGGCTTTGTATATCGCTCGCCCGAGGCGGCGATACAAAGCCAATGGGGCTGACGCCCCAAACCCCGCTTTCAGGAGATGGATATGAACAGAGATATCGTTTTGAATTTCAGAGTGACGGAGAAAGAACGGCAGATCATTGAAGATAAGGCATATATAAAGTATGACTCGTTAGCTCCTTATCTTCGTGACGCTGCGCTTGGTAAGGACATTTATGTTGTGCCCGGTCTTACGGGTATTGATGAAGAACTGAACGCAATCGGTAACAATCTGAATCAGTTGACTCGCCTTGCTAATTCAGGTGCAGTAAAATGCGTTGACCTTTCAGAAACAAGAAAAGAGGTGGCAAAGATATGGCGATTATTAAACTCACTTCTGGAAAAATATCAGTAGGCATTATCGTAAACTATGTCACGCAGAAAGAGAAAACCGAGGACAACTGTATGCCCGAGAGCGTACTTGATGAGTTTGAAATGACGAAGCTCAAGTACAACAAGCTCGGCGGCAGAACATATTATCATATGATTCAGTCCTTCGCTTCCGATGATGACATCACACCGGAGCAGGCGCACGAAATCGGTTTGCAGATGGCTGAGCATTGCTTCCCTGAATATCAGGTGTTAGTTGCAACGCATATTGACCGTCAGCACACGCATAATCATTTCGTTATCAATTCGGTGAATATGGTTGACGGAAATAAGATGAACGTGGCTCCGCAGGATTTAATTGCAATAAAAGAATATAGTAATTATCTTTGTGAGAAAAACGGTTTCAAAACTACCGAGGCCAAGACAGACAGAAACAGAGAACCGCACTGGAAATTTGAAATCAGAATGATGGCGCTGCGGATGATGAAAGAGTCTTATTCGATGTCGGACTTCATTGAGAAAATGAGACTGCACGGAATAGATGTAAAGTACAATCCCGACTACAAGTATATGACTTACACCGACGCTAACGATCACAGGGTAAGAGATGCAAAACTGTTTGACGAACGGTTGCTGAAAGAAAACCTGCAGACATATTTCTGGCTCGGCGGTTGTGAATCGCCTCTTGCGGAAACGATTGAAACCTATGAAACGCCGAAGTCAGGCGACTGCACAACGGGACTGGATAACTTAATCTTCGATACGCTTGCAGCACTGACGACACCGGAACCCGACTTTGATAATTACGATTACTACGAGGTTGAGGACAAGGTGCTTGATGTGTTAGTTTTGAAAATGCGCGCACACGGCTACAAGGTTACAAAGTCCGAACTCAACAAAAAGATATCCTACAATACGCCGTATGAGCAAGAACAGGAACAAGGATTATTTATGTAAAGGAGTTAACGATGGAAGAAATTATTAAAGAAGAAATCGCAAACGAAAAGGAAGATGAACTCGTATTTCTCACCCCGATGGATGTATCCAAAATCATCGGTTGCTCCGTTCAGGCGGCGAGAGAATTATTCTACCGTGAGGACTTCCCGACTATCAAGGTCGGCAAGAATTACAAAGTTATGAAATCCGCTTTCATTGACTGGTGCAGGGAACGGAGAGTATAAGCGTATAGCCACCAAATCGGTGGCTGTACTTTTTTTGTGTGTTGTGATATAATGGGACAAATAATATTTTTCATTAGGGAAATCAAATGACAAATCTACAAATTCAAAGTATTGCCAAGCAAACAATTGAATATATTAAAACACAGATTTGTGTCGGTCAGTCATTGGAAAAAATCAGAAGTCTCTGCGAAAACAAAATGCTTGAATTAGGCGCAGATTCATTTTGGTATTATGATATAGGTGCATTGGTATTTTCAGGAACGGATACAACTATTTCTATCTCCGGAAGAATATATAAAACTCCAAGCAGCAAAATTCAAGTTAACGACATAATCACTATTGATTTAAGTCCGCAATCAAATCACGTTTGGGGTGATTATGCACGGACAATAGTTGTTGAAAATGGTGAGGTTGTAAACAACATAAACGATATTAGCAATGCAGAATGGAAACAAGGATTGTTGTTTGAAAACGAGCTGCATAAAGAATTGTTATCCTTTGCTACGCCGGATACTACATTTGAAGAACTGTATTTTCAAATGAACAGTTATATTACAAAGAACGGTTTCATAAACTTGGATTTTAACAAAAACCTTGGTCATTCAATTGCTAAACACAAAATACAAAGGATTTATTTAGAAAAAGGAAACCAAAAGAAACTCGGAAGCGTTGAGTATTTTACTTTTGAACCACACATCGGCAAAGCAAATTCTCTGTACGGATACAAGAAAGAAAACATATATCATTTTGTCGGCAATGAATTAAAAGCGTTGTGAAA
Organism: uncultured Eubacterium sp.; assembly: GCA_905234495.1. Taxonomy (GTDB): domain Bacteria; phylum Bacillota; class Clostridia; order Oscillospirales; family Acutalibacteraceae; genus Eubacterium_R. The sequence goes on from CAJOHE010000012.1 coordinate 46,418, forward strand.
TAAAGGGAGATATAATGAAAATAGCAAACGGTATGGAATTCATAAATGATGAAGCCGTAATAGGAAAATGGAATAATATTGGTTGGCTTGATAATACATATAGTACGTCACTTGAAAGTTTAAATGAAAAAAGCGGTGAATATGATACTCTGTATTTTCTACCTAACGGTGAGTCATATTGGATATTTGAGGGCTGGACAAAGAGCGTTCTTTTAATACATTACGGTGGAGATGAGCCTATCCTAACATACAAATATGATATTCAAAGAATTGACAATAAGGATTATCTGTTTTTTAGAGTAGAGGATAAGACCGAAGTTTTCATTAAGGTCAACTCAAAACACTACACAAAAGCAACTCTCGGAAGACACGATAATATTAACCTTCCGTTTGTTTACGATAAGCGGGTGATCGGAAAGTGGAAGTCAGTTGCATTTGTAGATGCAATAGATGCCTTTTCCCCTGACAATGAGTGTGACGGTCTTTATCTGAAAGAAATCGAATTCTTTTCTGACGGCAGATTAGAACAGACTACTATGGATGAAGTTTGGCACGACAAATGGACTAAAGGGTCTGTTATTAATCTTCATCGGACAACCGTTGCTGCTTATGAAATACGTGTAATAAACGGCACAGAGTATTTGTTTATGGAGTGGAAAATGGGTAACTACATTTATGGCGGTATGGAACCCGAGTTTTATGTCTTTATCCGTTCATAACTCAGACAATACCCAAATCTCTTGAAATAGTTTCAGCCTCGGCAGTACACTGCCGAGGCTATATTTTTGTTTGCAAAGTGGTTGGCAAGTGGTTGACGTTCAGGAAAACTGAAGTGCGCTGAAGGCAACTGAAGTCAGCCATTCGGATTTTTGCATATTATGTTTAGTGCCTATTTAAGCCAATTTAGAGCGATTTGCATAAAAATAAGACGGGTTGGAAAACCCGTCCCGTTGGTCGAGGTGACAGGACTTGAACCTGCGGCATCCTGCTCCCAAAGCAGGCACTCTAGCCAAACTGAGTTACACCTCGTTATTGATTTTTTCCTTCTTTCATTTCCTGCTTTGCTCGCCCTCTTGCAAAATCGTCGCC
>CAJOHE010000012.1:47576-97048 GCA_905234495.1 uncultured Eubacterium sp.
CACTCTAGCCAAACTGAGTTACACCTCGTTATTGATTTTTTCCTTCTTTCATTTCCTGCTTTGCTCGCCCTCTTGCAAAATCGTCGTCTCATCCGCTCCCGCGGCTGACGCTCGTGTTGCTGCGCTTCCTCAAGCTCCCTTCATCTGCCACCGGCAGCGGTCGCTTTCGTCACCCAAAGCAGGCACTCCAGCCAAACTGAGTTACACCTCGTTGTGCTAAAATATTATATCAAATGAGGTAATAAAAATCAATAGTTTTTAACAAAAAAGGAAGGGGTTGAACCCCTTCCTCGTTTGTTATTAATAGTAGAACGGTTTGTCGCCGGATACGTAATTCGGATTATCCTTAGCCCTGAACTGATAGTACCATGACATTCCGTTGAGGTCGTTTTCTGCCCTCTCAAATTCCTTCTCGGAGATGAGATATACAGAGCCTGACTCAGCTACGTTGAGCTGCATCGTTCTCCAGTTGGTGAACCTGTGGAGAGCTGTGTAGTACGCATTGAAGAGTACTCTGTCGCCCAGCATGCTGCCCCAGATTTCGGTGTAGTAGCCGTCGATATCAACATTACCCTCGGGTGCATAGAACAGCGCGCCTATCTTGCCGTAAATCGCATTGTAGTTAACATCTGCCTGATACGAGCTGATTGCGTTGGGAAGCTGTTTTGCGTTTCTCTCTGCGTTCTCACTCTTGGTGTAGATGCAGACGAGATTTACGTTACCCCTGTTTGCAACAAGATATGTGAGCTTCATATCCATTGTTGTGATGATGTTGATTTCGTTGTCGGCGTATACAACTACCGGGAAGGTGTAGCCGTTTGCGGAAGCCCAGCCGTAGGTGTCAAAGCCTGTTACGGACTCGTTGCCCTTGAATACGTCGAGCGATACGTTCAGGCTCGGTGCGGTAAGGTCAAAGTCGTGGCCGAGGTAAACAAGGCTGCTCTGACGAAGTACGCACTGGCCGAGAACCTTACAGTCGTATGTGCCGAAGAGCGACGCGTTCTTGTTGAGCGTGAGCTCGCCGAGGCTGTAGATACTGCCGTTATGGGGCAGGAACGTATTTGAAAGTTCGTTTGCAACATTGAGTGCAAAGTCCTTAATCCAGCCAAGGATTGTGCCGTCGTTTTCTGCAACATACGGAACATATTCATAAGTGATGTTTTCGAAACTCGGCGGAAGTACCCACATATCGGAATTACTACGAAGCGTGATGTACTTCGGCGAGAATACGTAGTTACCTACCGCAACCTGTGAATATGCAAACTCCTTGATGTAGCCCGTGTAGGTTACAAGCTTCTTGCCGATGTAGAAGTTTCCGCCCTTCGCATAGTCGGTGTTGTCGCTTGCAAGCTCTTCTGCGGTATCAACGGTCTTCTGGTCAACGATTGCTTCCTCGTTTACCGAGATTTCCTGTTCAGCCTCAGCGCCCTGTCCGGTCTCTGTCTGGCCTTCTTCGGGATTCTCTTCGCTGCCGTTTTCTTCGTACTGGTCCTCGCCGCCTTCGTTTACGCCGTTGGTTATCGTCGAGGCTCGTGCGCCGTCTCCCTGCTGAATCGTCTCGTCAAACTTACCGAGCTCGATATAGCTCCATGCGGTCATATTGCCGCCTACGAAGGTATCGCAGCCGTCGCGAAGCTTGATGAACGAGCCGGCAGCCTCCATTGAGCCGTTTACACGGAACTTGGAGAATACGCCGCCGTCGATTGAAGTTCCCGAACGAAGCTTCTTTCCTACAAAGATTTCAGCGTCGTGACGAAGCGTCAGGTAGTTCCACGTGTTGAAGTCTTCCTTAACGTGAAGAGCTGACGACGCGAATATCTTGGTGTATCTCTGCGAGGTGAAGTTGCCGCCTACGTACATATATGCCGCACGCGAGAAGTGGTATCTTGCACGCTCTGAAGCGGACGCCGATACAATCGCCTCGGTTTCGTCCTTTCCGTCGAGCGCCTTACCGAGCTCTACGTAGTTCGGGCAGTAGAAGTTGCCGTAAATATAGGTCTTGGTCATATCACGAATCTTCGTCGTATCGTTTACAAACATACTGCCGTTTGAAATAATCGTCGAATTCGGATATACGTCGAGACACTGGGCAACGTAGAATCTGTAGTTATCGCTGTGCAGGAAGTTCTGGATAAGCGTTCTCAGAACGTTGTTCCTGTCGGCGTCGATAAGCTTCTGAATGAAGTTGCCGCTGGTGTCGTAAAGGTTCTTCTGACCTTCAACTACGAGAGTACAGTTGTTCTTCATATAGAGCTTCGAGTTCGCGTAGAACGAGCCGCCGACGTAGATGCTTGTATTTGAATATACGTGCATATCACGGGTGTCGTTTGTGTTCGTTGAGTCGGTTGAGGAAATACCCATTGTGTTGTTGTACATATTTCCGCCGACGTATACGAAGCAACGTGAGAACTCGTCGTTATAGTCGAACTCTTCGCTGATATTAATCTTTGACGCACGCTTTGCGGTGTAGTCGCCCTGACACATAAAGATTGAACCGCCGAGGCTCGAATCACCCATAATCGCGATAACGGATGAGCTCCATGCGTTACCGTTGATGAAGGTGTTTGTATTTGCCTGACAAACAAGAGCCGAAATGTTGTACGCCAGAGCCTTGTTGGAGTAAACGGTGAGGTTACCGTCTACGTACATTGTACCCCAGTTCTGAACGGTACCCGCAATCTGGTCGTCCGCAGCGTCTTCGCTTGCGCCGAACTGAAGGTTGCCGCCTGCATAGAAGAGTGCGTTTCTGTTGATTTGCGGCGGAGCGTTGTCCTTATCGCCGTAGCAGAAGCCGTTGATGAAGGAGTACGAACCCGTACGGTTATCGCCCATACCGATAATCTTCTCGAATACTTCCATATGGTTAATGTAGTATGCGTGTGAAGAATATCCTACCGAGCCGAATGCAACCATCTTTCCGCCGTTGAGAAGAACCATACCGTACTTCATATCGTTCTGTGCCGAAAGCGTTGCATTGTATCTGTTGTGAAGACCGCCCGAAGCGTCGATTCCGCCGGTGTGCATTACCGCGTTATTGTAGTTTACTACCGAGAGTCTCGGTGTGTGTCTGAACGCATTCTTGTTCTGACCTACAAGAGCAAGAGTTGAATCCCAGAGGTCGCTGCGCTGTCTTGTGTAACGGCGTTCAGATGTGTAGAACGCGCTTTCAACAACGTAGTAACCGCGAATGTCGAACTTTTCTCTTGCGTAAATCTGACCTGCGTTTTCAATGTAACCGTCAAGCTTTATGCTTCCGTTTCCGCCGATGTAGATTATCGAATTTGTGGAAACGTTCTGGATTGACCTGCCCATATTGACAGCGAGCTCGTTGTCATCGAAGGTGATAGCGCCTGACTTGTACTTGAACTTAGCAGTCGGGCTGTCCATGGTTGCGTCGGTAGTCCACGTTGAGCCGGAAGCTATAACCAGATTACCGTCAACAACGATGAGCTTACCGTCGTTATAAAGCGTACTGCCTATTGTGAAGTCCTTCTGACAGCTCAGACAACCGCCGCCGTTGATTCTTACAGCCTGGTCTGCTCCGCCGGCGAATGAACCGCTTACATAGGTGTTACCGCCGTCCTGAACGATGGACGTGTTACGGTCGCCGACCTTGTAAAGTCCGTCGGTGGTGTAGCCGCTGATTACAACGTTGTTATCAATATAGAGGTTACCTCTGCCGAGGAAGTGACCCGAAAGAGTAAGCGTTGCAAGCGTGCTGCTTGTAGAACCGTTGTTATTACCGATGAACGTATCGGAATAAGTGCCGAGAATGAGCTCTTCCTTATTTGTCATTGACGGAAGATTTGTCGCGTGGTATCCGCCCATCAGATACATACAACCGTAGTTTGTGATACGGCAGTATTCGATATTTGTGGTACCGCCGACATAGAGCATACCCTTATTGTACTCGTCACCGTCGATGAGGAAGTATCCCTGGTCGGATGAACCGGAACCCGTACCTCTTACATTGAGGTCGCCCGTTGTGGCAAGCTTTCCGAATTTACCGATTCCGAGTCTCTTAAGATTGATAGCCTCGCCGTTCTGTCTCTTGATATAAATATCGCCGTTGATGTTGAGACCCATTGCGCTCGGGAAGGTGCTTGACGGGCCGCAGAAGATTTCACTCTTGTGAGCAGCGTCATCGGATTCCGCTGTCAGACAACCTGCGTCGCCGCCTGTGTATGAGCCCTTGAGCGCGATACCCGTTCTGCCGTAAACCTTTGAGCCGTTGGTCGCCTTAATTCCTGCTGCGGTAATAGTTCCCGTGCAGTAGAATGAATGGGCGTTACTTACGGTCAGAATACTGTTTGTATATGCGGTTGCAGTACCGAATACAGCGTTGCCGTTTACAACGGTCTTACCCGAATTCTTGAGTTCAACCTGGTCGGAAGCGACTTTCAAATCAGAGTACGCATAAATTGTTCCCCAGTTTCTTGTATACATACTCGACATCGTCGTTGTAAGGGGATAAGAGCTCGTACCCTTGAGGTACATAGTCGAACCTGACTGTTCATTGTTATAAACATCCAGATTTCTGAATCCGCCATAGATACTTACAATAGCGTTCTGTGTGCTTGAATTATTGCCGTCGTCAATACTCTTGCGGGCAGATACCCAGATAAAGCGCTGTTTATTTGCCGCGTTATTATTTACGCCAAGATAACCGCCGATATAAACCTTTGGATTATTTGCAACAAACAGGATATTTTTAGCACATTTTTTAAGGTCCCATTTGCTGTCGTCGTCCGCCGTTGTGTTACCGGCTTCAACGTTACCGCAAGCATAGAAGCAGCAATCGCTGTCGCCCTGAACCGCTATTGCCTGGCTGCAGATAACGTTTCCGCCAACGTAGATTTTACCCTTATTTGAGTTTATGATTGAGAACCAGTCAAGGCCGTCTTCTACAACAAGGTCGCCTGTTACGTAGATAATACCCGAGTTTTCAAGACGGTGGCTTGAGCCGGTAATTGTAAGGTTGTTAACCTTAAGATATACGCCTGCGTTAACCGTGAGTCCGGGAACGCTGAGGTCGCCGTTTATATACTTGTTGGTTGTAAGAGTCAACCAGCTGTTGTAACTACTTGTTACGTTGCCTGCATAGAAGGTTGCGCCTGACGGAACAGTGTAATCCGAACAGTTAAGGTCGTCATTTACAATCAAAGTAGCTGTAGAGCCGAGAGAGATTGTAGTTGCAGTAACTGTACCTGCCGATAATTTTGCGCCTGCAGGAATTGTAAGGGTGCCCGTAACTGTAAGCGTTCCTCTTACAACTACTGTTGACTGGGTGTCAAGCGTAAGGTCGGTACAGGTTAAGTTGCCGTTAACAATTATCTGGTTCTTGTTTCCTGCACTGCCCCTGTTGGTGGTCATGGTAATGCTGTTCTTTGTCTGCATATTGCCGTCGCAAAGGATAATTGCGCCGTCTTCCATTGTGACCTTACCTTCGCCCTTGCTTGAAGTACCAACATAAACGCTGCTTTTTACTGCGGCGAATGAGTATGAATACATATCCCAGTTGTTGTCAACCTTAAGGCCGTAACCGCTTGAATCGCTGCCGTCAATAACAAGACCGGAATTCTGAGCCTGAACAAGTGCTTTATCGCCCTGAGTATACATATAATTGGGGGTTCTGAATCTCATGGACTTACCGATATAGAAGCCCTTTGTCTGAATATTGTGCTCTCCTGAGCCATCTGAAACCCAAGCTGAGGAAACCTTGTACCAGTCATCTCCTGTAGCAGTACTGTATTTTGTACCTTCTTTAGGAATAATACCGCTTCTGTTTCTTGCAACTGCGCCGTCGGTGGGCTCGATTACTTTATAGTAATCACCTTTTCTTAAACCTTCGGTACCCTGCCATGCACGGATTGAACCGTCATTGTTACAAATGATTATCTTGTTTGCAGGGCTATTGTCCCAGTCAGCGCTTGCCGTATATGTGTTCCAGCTGCTGTGATAGTTATCAAGTGCAGTAATGAAGGTGTTGGCAGTTGTATTATATTTAATACCAATATCTACCTGCCATGTATCGGAATTGTTTAATGCAGAGTTCCAGCCCCAGATACCGCGGTTTACGATATCATTTGTATTTGTGGTTGATGCCTCATACTGCGGATACGGATTTCCGTTTCCGCTGCCACCGCCGAACAGGTTGTCAATCGCTGCGGTTGCATTGTTATATTCTACTGTAGGTGTATAATTTGTATTATTCTTTACGAGGAATACGCCTGTTTCTGCAGGAACGTTGAAGTTTGTATCGCTTGCAAGAGCCGTCTGCTTTGCATCATAAGATGTGCCCGAAGACGCCGAGATGCTTGCCTTCTTCCTGTCTACCGCATCCTTTGCGTAGCTCTTCATAATGTCGGTGGTGGAATTATATATATTATGATTATAATATTTCTGAACCGCACCGTAACCGTAGTTGGTTAAATCGTCCTCATCCTCGGCAAATTCAGCCGCCTTGAATTCCTCAACGTGGGTTGCAGCGTCCTTGAGATACTGGATACCCTGTGAGTTCGGCGCCGTGAAGAGCGAATAGCCGTTGAGCGTTGTTCTTGCGTCGCCTGTAAGAAGCGTTGCCGCAGCGGCTTCGCTTGTCTGATTGTACTTGAGAAGAGGTGTTGTATCAAGCCTTGTGTAGTCGCTTGTGTACTTGAACGTTTCGTCCTCATACTTTGTTTCGTCAACGATGGTCTGAAGCTTTTCGGTAAGGTGGGCAACAGCTTCCTTAACTGTTCTGTCGCCGAAGATATCCTTATATGTAAAGCTGTATCCGCCGTATTCGAAGCTGATGAGATTGTACTCGGAGCCGAACGTGTAGGTAGCGGCTACCGAGGTATGATTGATTTTGAACGAAGCGGTACCCCATTCAACGGGAAGCGTGCCCTGGTCGAAGAAATCGTATGAACCCGTTCCGTCCGAGTTAAGAATAAGTCTTGTTGACGTGGGGTTGGTCGGGTCGTTTTCATATGCCTTACGTACAGACTTAGGCATTGTTGTTGAATAGAGATAGTATTCGCCGACCATCTTTTCGTGGTCAGTAGCGTCTGCGCCAAACTCGACAAGCGACTTTGTTGCCGACCTTACCGAGGTGTTGACCTGACGCTCGAAGTACGGTTTCATATTCGGAACGGTGATGTATTCGCTGTTTTCCTGGAAGGTGCGGAATACCGCAAAGCGAGCGCCCGCATAGGTTTCAGGCGACATACTTGCTCCGTATGAACCTGTGAGATGTGAAAGGTCACGGTTTACAACGCTGCCCTGAACCGTAAGGTTTGCGGGGAAGGTTGAAATGCTGGGGTCCACATCGTCCTTTGTAAATTTGATACCGTAGTTGATTGAGCCGCTGACGTCTGCGATATTTGCATATCTCATTGTCGGGGAAGCTGCGTTTGCGTCAACGTAAAGCTGGTCAACGCCCGCAGTGTTTACAAGCTCCTGCATACCGTCGAGACCGAGCTGCTCGCCCTGGTCAAGGTAGTTTTCGGCTTTAGCCTGGCTTACGTTATATACAATCTGTGACTGTTTGATAAGCGAAAAACTGAGGTATGAACTCGTCTTTGCGCCGAAGTTTAAATTATCTGCCTGATTCTTGATTGCGGTCTGCTGAGCCGATGAAACAAGGCTGTGAGCCGGATCCTGGAAATACTTGTCGGCAGCGTCTCTGTACGCCGTCTGAAGCTGGCTGAGATTATTCGTTGAGCCGAAATCTACGGTGTTTAAAATATTGAGCGCAGCCTGAGTCTGCTCAAGGTACTGCTGGTTCTGAACATAAACGTGTGTCTTGGAATCACCGCTGTTTTTGAGCGAGTTGTCAAATGCAATATCGTCAACCGCGGTGTATGTTACCTGTCCGTAATCGTCGTATGACTGCTCGTCATCAACCATTATGGTATTGTATGCTTCTTCATTGTACTGGGTGTCACCGTCGTAGTCCCTGTCCTTAACACGGCTTACGTTGAGCGCCTGAACACCGATGGCGATGTTGGAGTTAGAATGAACATCACCGTCAGTGATAACCTCTGACAGGTTGATATGAACTACGTCGTTATAGTTGGGTGTTCCGCCGAAGATGCCTATAATCGGCTGGATGAAATTGCTGTTGATTCCGTTGATTAAATCCTGGATTCCGCCTGCAATACTGTTGATAGTGCTGTTGGTTCTGCCGTTGATGTCTACCGTCGGAAGGCTGGCTGTACCCTTTGTTGAGCCGCCGAATACGGTATACTTGAGTGCCCTTGGCATAGCAACGTAGTTAGCGTCGCACTTAACGTATGCGGTCTTCTTGAGATGAAGCGAGTCAATATCGAGAACTGTCGCAAGGAGGGTTCTGTCGTCAACCTCTGCGGTAATCTTGTAGTAACCGGTTGTGATGTATTCGCCTTCGTACATCGTCTCCTCGTCGGCAACCGATCTCTCTTCGATATCAACGGTAAGACTACCGTTAAATCTTTCGTCATCCTTGTCATATCCGTTCTTGGCAAGGTATTCGTATGCCACGTCCTCAAGCGAGGTGTCAACCGAACCGAGGCTCGACGCAACAGCCGTTGCAGCAGAGTCAACAGCGTTTTGCAGTTTGGCGCCCATATAATGGTTCAGACCAATATCTATGGTAAGCGCAGTAAATCCGATCATGGCGGTCAGAATTAAAGCACTCCATACGGTAATGGCACCGTTTTCCTTTCTGAAACGAATTCTTATTTTATTCTTCAAGGCACTCACCTTCTTATATTAAAGCTTTCGCTTTTCTTACTTATTATTATATTACATTAATATTATTAACGTTATTATTCGGACTTAGCGTCCTCCGCTTTTGAATGTGCAAGGGAAAATTCGGACTGAAGTCTGTAAATCAAATCCTCAGCCTTGTCGATTGCACTTTCGTAAATACGCGCAACCTCGGAATACTTCTTAGCGTCTTCGCTTTCCATTCCCTGCTCGAGCTGCTGATTGAGCTCTTTGATTTCGTTGCGGTTTTTGTCAACCTTCTTTGTGAGATGTGCAACGTCTCTCTGCATATCCCTGTTCTTTTCCTCAAGCTTCTTGTTTTCTTCCTGAAGAAGTCTGTTTCTCGTGGTGAGCTTTTCAATCTTTTCCTCATACTCAGCCTTTTCCGCGGTGGAAATAGCCGTCATATTCTCTGACTGAACGGGGTTTTCCCTGAGCTCATCCCTTTCCTTCTTCGTCTTTTCAAACAAGCTTGTCATCTGCTTGAGCTCGCTCTTGAGCTGGTCAAGCTCGCACGAGAGCATAGAGTTTTCATTCCTCAGATCGGCATAGCGCGAATCGAAGATTTCAGAAGCACTCTTGTTTGAATTGACAAGATTGTCTATGAAGGTATCAACCTGTTTCGGGTCGTACCCTCTGAGCACCTTGTCAAAGTTGTAGGACTTTGCAGAATTACCTAAAATGCTTTCTCTGTCAATTACTTCATTGCTCATATATTCTAACTCCTAATAAAATATTTACCGGCTGATAAATTCGAGCCTGTCACCCGCTTCTATGCCGAGCTCCTCGCAGACGCCGCTGTTGAGCTCGAGCACCTGATAGCACCCCTGAACCTTCTTTCGCACCTTCCGCGGCTTTACTGCTCTGTCAATAAAGAGCACCTCGCCCTCCTTTGAAATTGCAACCGTATCGATATCGAACCTCATACCGAAGGTGTGAATTTCATTACAGGGTGTGAGAAGAAGCCCGTGGTCGCGGGGAATGGAGCGCCTGTACATCAGGCCCATAAATCTTCTGAAGAAATTACTTGCGTCCTCAACGTAGTCGCAGATAATCTCATCATTCTTTTTTAACTTCAAAATCTTCATTAAAACATTCCGCCCAAACTGTCCATTACCGAGAAGGCAACCGGAGCCATAATAACGCACATAATCGCGGGGAGGACGAAAATAACCGTGGGAATGGTCATCTTGGTGGGTACCTTTGCGGCAACCTCCTTGATTTCCTCACTCTTGTCAAGCCTGAGCTGCTCTGACTGCGACTGGAGTACGTTTGTAATCGGAATACCGAGCTGATTTGCCTGAACTACCGCGGAAACAAAGGTTTTGAGCTCCTTAACGTCCGAGCCCTCCGCCATTGTTTTGAGCGCTTCATTTCTGTTTTTACCGAGCTGAACCTGCTTGAAAACAGTCATAAGCTCGTCGATAAGCGGACCTTCCATTCTCTCCGAAATTTTTACAAGCGAAGCGTCGAAGCTGAGACCTGCTTCCATACAAACGCTCATAAGGTCAATCGTCTCTGCAAGCTGTGCTTTGATAGCGCCCTGATGGGTTTTAACCTTGTTGTTGAGAAAGATTGTCGGTCCTAAAATCGCAATTAAGATTCCGCCTCCCGCAACATAAAGCGCTTTCATTTCGAGCGTGCCGTAAAGCACAAAGCCTACGCCGATTGAAAGAACGATAAGCACTGCGGAAAATGCGGTTTTGAAGAAATTGTAGTTGCTTACGGAAATATGAATACCCGCTTTTCTGAGTTTTGCCGCAAGCTCTTCATTCTGCTGCCTTTTCCTTGCGGATTTCGTTGCGTTATCGCCGTATCTTTCACTGTTTGAAATCTTGTCAAGAATCGGCTTTATAACACGGTCGTGGAAGGAGGTATCAACGTTTTTGTAGTCAACCTTTACGGTTTCCTTGCCGATTGATTTCATACGGCGGAGGTTGTTATCTTCCTCCTGACCTTTTCTCATCAGCAGGAGAATGACTATTACAAGTGCAAAAAGAGCATATGCAATAATCATGAAATTCATTACAAAACTCATATGCACCCTCCTACATCTTGACGGTTGTGATTTTCTTTACTGAAATAAACGCCATTATCTCAAGTCCTGCGGCAACCGCAAGAGCTATATTGCCTCTCGGCTCCGTATAAAGCACCTTTACAAAATCGTAGTTGATGAGAGTGAACAGAACCAGAAGAACGATGGGCATCGCACCTACGATAAGACCTGACATCTTACCTGACGCCGTCGCGGTTTTGAGCTGTCTCTTGAGCTTCATTCTCTCCTTGATTGTGTCGGAAATTGTTTCAAGGATATGCGAGAGGTTACCACCGGTCTGTCTCTGAACGAGAACGGCGGAAATCATAAGCTGCAGATGTGAGCTCTTGATTCTCTTGCCCATATTTTCAAGCGCATCGTCCATAGGAATACCCATGTTCATCTCCTTGATTGCGGTTGCAAACTCGGTTGAAACGGGAGCGTCCATATCCTTTGCGATTGTCTCCATAGCCTGATTGAAGCTGAGACCCGAACGAAGACAGCTGCACGCAATCATAAGCGCGTCGCCGAGCTGCTCGTCAAACTTTTTATTCCTGTTTTTCTGTTTTGATTTAACATAGACAACGGGAAGAGCAATTCCGACTGCTATGCAGATTATCAATAAAATCTCGTTTAACGTGAAGAGATAAATAATGCTTCCGGGAAGGATTGCAAGAATAATCCAGATAGTGAGAAATTCCTCGGGACGCATTGCTATATCTGCTGCCTGAAGCTCCTTGAAGATAGCGGAGCCGAATTTCTCGAAAACGTTGCTGTTCTTTTTCTTTTCTCTTTCACGCTTTGCACGCTGTCTTTTACTCTCGTGCTTTACAAGCGCAACGTCGCCGCCGTCGTTCTGAAGCGCACTGAGCTCTTCAAGTCTTTCCTCTGCAGCGATTTTATCGGCGCCGATTGCGGACGCTAAGATAAACGCTAGAGCAAAGGTGAGCAGGGCAAATGCGATTGTTATGAAGATGATATTAAGCGTTAAACCAGTCATTGTTTACCTTAACTCCGTTCTCTCTGATTTTTTCAATACACTTGGGTACGATACCCGTTGCAACGAACTCGCCCTTGAACTTACCGGATGAGTCCATCTCACCCTCGGTATCGTAAACAAAGATGTCTTGCATACGGATAACGTCGCCCTCCATACCAACGATTTCGGATATGGATACAACCTTTCTCGAACCGTCGCGAAGACGCGCCTGCTGAACGATGAGGTTGATAGCGGATGAAACCTGGTCTCTGATAGCCTTGGAAGGAAGCTCTGAGCCGGACATCATAACCATCGTCTCAATACGTGAGATTGAGTCACGGGGTGAGTTTGCGTGGATTGTTGTGATTGAGCCGTCATGACCCGTGTTCATGGCCTGAAGCATGTCGAGGGTCTCTTCACTACGTACCTCACCGACGATGATTCTGTCGGGTCTCATACGAAGTGCGTTAACTACGAGGTCACGGATGCTGATTCTACCCTTGCCCTCCATGTTGGCGGGACGGCTTTCAAGCGTGATAACGTGTTCCTGCTTGAGCTGAACCTCAGCCGAGTCCTCTATGGTTACGATTCTTTCATCGTTCGGGATGTATGTTGAAAGAATGTTAAGAAGCGTTGTTTTACCTGAACCGGTACCGCCCGATACGATGATGTTGAGCTTACCCTTAACGCAGGCGTCAAGGAACTCGAGCATCTTCTTTGAGATTGAACCGAAATTAACAAGATTTTCCGCCGTAAGAGGGGTTTTACCGAATTTACGGATTGTAAGAATCGGTCCTACAAGCGAAACCGGGGGAATGATTACGTTTACACGGGAACCGTCGGGAAGACGTGCGTCAACCATAGGGCTTGCCTCGTCAACGTGACGGCCTACCTTGGTAACGATTCTGTCGATAATCTGCATAAGGTGAGCGTCGTCCTTGAACTTGATGTCCGTAAGGGAAAGCTTACCCTTGCTCTCAACGTATACCTGATAGGGTCCGTTTACCATAATCTCGGAATAGATATCGCTGTCAACGAGCACCTGAATGGGACCGTAGCCCATGATGTCGTCGTAGAGCTCTTCGGCGATAAGACCGCGTTCTATACGTGGGATATTGTATTCCGGTCTTTCGACATAGTCGGCAATGAGCTTTCTCATCGCCTCGTCGTTTATGTCGAGGTCCTCCGAAATCTGCTGTTCAACGATTGCGTTGTGAATTCGGGTTTTAACCTCGGCAAACGGGTCTTCCGTCATTCTCGACCTGAGATAGTTTTCTCTTTCGGAAGGCGCAACGCCGGACATACCGTTTTCTTTTTCGTTTTCGTTGTTATTCTGCTGCTCTATTGAGCCGTATCTGTCAAGTAATCCCATTAGTCAGTCTTCCTTACTTCTTCATAAATGATGTTCTTGTCTTTGCGGGGAGCGTGCCCTCTCTTTCAAGAACAAGCTTGTTTACAAATGACGTTAAGTCTCTTGAAATCGGTGAACGCGGCTTGAAGGTGATAACCGGCTGACCGTTGTTGAGAGACGTATTAACGGTTTTGAAGTCGCTTGAAATAACCGAGTAAGCAGTTAAGCCGAGAAGGTTTTCAAAGTCCTCGATTCTGACTGCGTTCTTCTTGACGTTTTTGTTAATGACAAGTTTTACCTTGTCCTTCTGGTTAATCTGCTGAAGAACGTTGAGGCAAACCTTCGCTCTCTTGAGCGAAAGGATGTTTACGTCGTTTACCATAAATACAGTGTCAGCGCCCTCTATTGCAGTGATTACCGGGTCTGTGAGCTGACATCCGCAGTCGATAAGGATGTATTCAAAATAGTTTCTCGCGATGTCGAGAACCTGCTTTACCGTGTCGCTTGTAACATATTCTGCAAGCTCGGGAGAATTCGGTGAAGCGAGAATCGAAAGTCCCGAGGAATGAGTTGTGCAGCAGGTTGTAAGGTTGTCGATTGAAACGCCGTTCGTATCTCTTGCAAGGTCAACTATCGTCTCGTTAGGAGTTACGTCGAGAGCCATATCCGCATCACCAAACTGAAGGTCAAGGTCGATGATGAGGGTCTTTTTGCCCTGTGCCGCAAGAGCAACCGCCGTGTTTGTGCAGATGGTCGTTTTTCCTACGCCGCCCTTGCCGCTGAAGAACGCATAGACGTTTGAACGGGTTTTTCTTTCAACCGTTGTTGCGGGGCTGAACTTTCTTTCCCTTGCAACGATGTTGTTGATGTTCTCGCAGAACTCTGCGCCGCCGATACCGATATCCATAACCTGTCTGATGCCTGCCTGGGCAGCCATATTTACGAGGTCAACGTTAACTCTTTCGGTAAGTATAACCGCGGAAGCGCCGTAAGCGCTGAGGCCGAGGCTGTCGACAAAGTCGAAAAACGCATTGTCAAGCTCATCCTTTTCCATAAGGAAAGCTACAACGTCGGGAACGAATCCCTTGATTCTTACCTTTGCGCTTGCGTCCATATCGGCATAACCGATTATCGCAAGATTTTCATCAACAAGCTTGTTCTTTAAAGCAACCTTGTATTCCGTGCTGTTAGAAACGACAACAATGTTTATTTTTTCCATAGTTTTTCCCCACTTAACTGTTATTTTCTTATGCTGCTGTAGTGTCTTCAGTTGCAGCCGTTGTTGTGGTTTCCTCTGCTGCTCGTGAATTAAGAATGAGCTTGTAGTCCTTCTGCTCAATCGCGCGAAGCTCAAGCGCCTGGTCGGGAGTAACCTCTACCGTGATGTTTTTATATGAAGTAATGCTCGAGCCCGAGGAGTTTGCCGTAGCGTTATCCAGGTTGCTCGAAACTCTGATTACCTTAAGGTCTTCGTAAGCAATCTCCACCGATGTGTTGCCCGTCTCGTCGGTTTCGTATGTGATGATATCAACCGTATCTCCGGGGCCGATGTATCCGTCAACGCCGTTTGCGTCATTTGCAACGATTGAATATGCAACCATGCCCTCTTTGAGCTTAAAGGAAAGGCTAACGGTGTCAGCGTCCTTTTCAATCAGTCTCATACTGTTGACCTGCTCGCCGGCATAAATCGGATCAACTGTGATTTTCTCTATCATATCAGCCTTATCCGTAACGTAGTTCGGACCGGCGTCGGAAGCAACTATTGTCTTGAGAACGAATGTGGCGTCCGCCTGGTCGTCGCCCTCGGCAAACATAGCTTCCGTAATCTGGGTGTTTTCCTCAACGTCCTTCTGAGCAACGTAAACCTGAACGGTGTCCGCATCTTTAATCGTTGTCTTCTTGTCAAGCTCTCTTGCAAACATGAACGTTGCAAAGCCTGCAATGAGAGCAAAAATGACTGCTACTAAATAAACCTTTTTCATAATTTGACCTTCCTTAACCTCCTAGATTGTTTCAGGATTTAATTTTTTAATATATATTTTAAGATTCTAATTAATATTAGAATCTTTAATATTCAAATTTATTCTATAGTAACAGGCGCTATGCGTCCGTTACAGGGTGCTTTTCAACCTTAAAGGTAGACTGCGACGTCAGAGTTTTGGTCATATTATCACACATAACGCCTAAAACGGGTGTAAGCACCTTCATGTCGCCCTGAACAACGACAACGACATCCCCATTGCTGCGATCGTTTACTTCGTAGCCCTGAGGGTGAGTTTTCATATCATATGTATATTGAATATTAATTTCTACGTTGGTAACGGAATCCGGCATTGAATTCTGAACAGCGGAAACGACGTCTTCCTCCTGCTCGGTCAGTTCCGAGCTTCTGTCGTTTATATCAACATACGCATAACTGCTCCCGCTCTTTTCATATGTCAGCAGCTTCTGCGCGGGCTGTTTCTGGATATGGTCGTAGCAACATTCTGTGTACTCTACGCAGGCGATACGAGCTGCGTTACGTGCTGCGTTTTCAACGGAAATATAGTTATAGAACAACCAGCCGAAATCGATTATTCCGCATACAAGAAGCAGGAATAACGGCAAAACGAGGGCGAACTCAATTAAATCCTGTCCGTCCTCTTGCTTTATCAGATTGTGAAGGTGTTTCATAAGATATCACCAACCTAATTTCATTTGGGAAATAAAAATCAGGGCGGGTTTCCCCGCCCCTTTTTTTATTTTACAACTTTTCCCACGTTTATTATTCTGTGAGAGAATTGTTAGCCTTTGCGAAGAGATTCTTGATTTTCGGTCCAAGAACAACAAGGATAACAACAGCTGCGATAGCGATGAGACCAAGGATGAGAGCGTACTCTACCATGCCCTGTCCGTTTTCGTCCTTAAAGAATGTCATCAGTTTTTCCTCCTTTTAAGATTTGTTTATTAAATTGGCTAACGCCTTTTTAATCAAAGTGACAATGAAAAATTAAGCGTACTCAAAAGCTTTCCGAGCGGAAAAACCATCGAAATCACTAAACCGATTGAGATAAACGGCCCCATCGGGATGAGCGTTTTCATGCCGCCCTTCTTGCTGATTCTGAGATACAGGAAAGCAATCGTAACGAAAACCGCCATTAAAATCATCGACTCAAAATATCCCGCCGCGCCGATACAAAGACCGATTACGCCGTTATATTTGATGTCGCCCGCGCCCATAGGAATTTTGAGAAGGCTCGGTATGAAACACACCACCATTCCTATGAAAAATCCCAGGAACGCTTTCGGAATTTCGTCAATGCTTTGCGTCATAATGCAGACATATGTTATGTACGCAACCTGAATCACTATCATCGCAAGAAGAAGCGGGTTTGGTATCTTGCGAACAAGCGAATCAACGGTCGCAATGCTGAACACGGGAACCAGCAGAGCAAGGTTCTTTATCCCCTCTGCAAGGGCAATCCCGTCACTCGTGTCCGTTGCCAGACTGATACCGAAGGCGGAAAGCACAGCTGCCGCGAAAATCAGTATCTTTACAGGAGTTTTCAAAAGAGGAGCCAGCTTGGAAGGATCGTCCGTTCTTCTTTTTGCAAGCCATTTTGAAAGCGGTAACGTCGCGCCAAATAACACAGCTCCGTATACTACGGAAAATATTAATTTGGCCACGAACAACTTGGTAATCACGCCTGAACTCCTGCCGAATGATATTGTAAGATTATGACAATTTGTCTTTCATTACGGATTAATTATAACAGTTATTTTTATAAGAAACAATACTTTTGCCTATTTTCGTTAAAAGTGAACAAAATGTGAACTGCGTTTTTTGGCAAAATATACAATGCACTTTTTCAATTAATTGACAAAAACCGTTAAAATGTCTGTTATCGAAAAATAAAAGTTTTCAAAAAGTTAACAAAATATTCAAAAATTAAACCATGATTTCCTTAAATTTGTAAACCTCTTTATCGAAAAGTCCGAGCTTCATCTCGTAATCCTTACGCATATTCTCTTCTTTTTTCTCGTTGTAGTACTTGATTTTTCTCACGTCCGGGCTCGCGTCATAATACATTCTCTTACCGTTTTTGGCGGTTGCGAATGCGAAAACGTGAACAACTCTGTCCTTTTTATAAACCTCGGTCATCTCGATTTCGCCGTCGCAGTCATAGTAGAGAGCAAACTCCGCCATGCCGCCGTCGTAGCCCGTGCCGCTTTTGAACTGCTTTGCAAGCGCTTCGTTATATGCGTCAAGCGCGCTGCTGCCCTCGCCCTTGACGCCGAAGGTCACGGAGTATTCCTTGACAGACGAAATATCCTGCGCGCGCATCAGGGTGCAGCCGTCGGTACAGTTTATACCCTCGGCATTCAGAGCCTGCATCCAGCCGAGCCAGCCGTAGTCCGCAGTGTATCTCTCAACGCTGATAACCGAGCCGCCGTCCCTGAGATGCTTTGACACAGCCTTTGCGTAGGCTGAAAAAGCCTCCTGATACTTTGCTTCCCTCGAGCTTCTCTCGCCTATGAACGCGAGGGGCTTAGTGTATTTGTCGGCAACGTCGAGTAGGCATCTGAATGAGGTCACCTCGTCAAACTGCCTGCCGAGGTCCATCTCGTAGACGTCCTCGCAGAGGAATTCCGCATTCGTCACGCCGAGCTTTTCGGCAAGAGCCTTCGCGTTTTCAACAGCCTTTTCGTTAATGTCAACGCCCACAAAATGGCTTTCGGGAAACTGCTTCGCCATAAAACAGGTAACGATGCCGCAGTCGCACGCCATATCGAGCACCTCGCCTTTAAGCGACTCGGCGCTGTCGATGAGCATATTTCCGATGTGGCGGAACACGCCGCTGTCAAACGCCGCCGAAATGTAGATTGACGCTACGGGCGTATCGTTTTTGAGCTCGTAGAATTTGCTGTTGTCAACGGGCTCGCCCTCCGCGCGGGAGTTGAGGAGGGTTGCAACCTCGGTCGCGTAGCTTCTGCTTGTCAGGTAGGCAAGGCCGCCGAGGAAGTCCTGTGAATTCTTTATATATTTAAGACCGACGGTCTTCATATATTCTTCAACCTGTGGATAAACCTGCATAATAAATCTCCTTTTCTGCTTTATACATATATTATATAGGCAGGTGCGGAAAATGTAAAGATAAAAAAAGCGGGCGGTTCAAGCCGCCCGTTCTGCCTTTTATTTAAGCGCTTCAAGGATGCTGTCCTTCGGCGTTACTCCGATAAAGCTCTTTGCAACCTCGCCGTTTTTGATGACCAGAAGCGTCGGGATTGAAGCGATGTCGTATTTCATCGCAAGCTCCTCAGCCTCGTCAACGTCAACCTTACCGACAACGATGTCCCTGTTTTCCTCTGCAATCTCGTCAACTATGGGCGACATCATCTTGCAGGGGCCGCACCATACCGCGTAAAAATCTACAAGACACGGACGGTTGCTGTCAAGGATTTCAGCCTCAAAGTTTTCATTGTTAAGTTCAAGAACGCTCATTTTTATTTCTCCTTATTTTTGTTTTTTACATATTTTACTGCGGAAAGTCCTGCCTCGGCGCCCTCATACACAGCCTTGCTCACCTGAAGAAGTCCGCCTGTAACGTCGCCGCAGGAAAAGATACCGGGAAGATTTGTGCTCATATCCTCCTTGACCGATATTTTATCCCCCTCCGTCAGTATACCAAGTTTTTTGGCAAAGTCAACACCGCCCGCAACGCCCTGCGCCACGAAAAGTCCGTCGAGCTCAAGCTCGCTTCCGTCTTCAAAGATTATGCGGCCAAGCTTTGCCTCGCCTGCGATTTCCTTAATCCTTTTGGTGTTGACCTCGTATTTATCGGTGGCGGGTGCGGGAAGACCGTTAGTGAGAATTACAAGACTGCCTGCGATGTTTTCAAGCTCGCCCGCCTCGGAAACGGCGTAGTCCTCGTTGCCGAGCACCGCGACTCTCTTCTTTCTGTAGAAGAAGCCGTCGCAGATTGCGCAGTAGCTGATGCCCCTGCCCTCATACTCGTCAACGCCCTCGATATTAGGTCTTACCTTCTTGCTTCCGGTCGAGAGAATCAGCGCCTGTCCCACGTATTTATTATTCTTCGTTGAGACCTCGTAATTCATATCGGCGTTCATTGAAACGCCGAGCGCCTCTTCGTTTACAACGTCAACGCCGAGGTTTTTTGCCTGAGCAATTCCCACGCTGTAGAGGTCGGCGCCGCTTATACCGTCGGCAAAGCCGTAGTAGTTGTCAATCTTATGCGCCTTTTCAAGCTGGGATTCCCCGTGGTAGAGCACAAGCACGCTTTTGTTCGCCCTCTTTGCATAGAGCGACGCGGATATTCCCGCGGGGCCTGCGCCTATAATAATTATATCATACATATTCGTACCGCCTTATAATACGGCTTCAACCTTTGCCTCGATTTCCTCGGGCTTAACCTTTGAGCCGAAACGCTCAACGATGTTTCCTTCGCGGTCGATGAGGAACTTTGTGAAGTTCCAGCCGATTTTGTCGCCGCCCGTCTGCTCAACAAGATATTTGTAAAGCGGGGCTGCGTCCTTGCCGTTAACCTTAATCTTCTTGTATCTCGGGAAGGTTGTGCCGAACTTGAGCGAGCAAACCTGATTGATTCCCTCGTCGCTCTCTCTTGCCTGGAATGCAAACTGGTTGCACGGGAAATCGAGAACCTCAAAGCCCCTGTCCTTATACTTCTTGTACATAGCCTCAAGGCCTTCGTACTGGGGCGTAAAGCCGCAGTGAGTTGCCGTGTTTACGATGAGAAGCACCTTGCCCTCGTGTTCCCTGAGCGAAACCTCTTCGCCCTTCTGATTGAGTACGTTAAAATCAAATACGCTCATAATGTATTCCTCCTAAGCTTCTAAATTTTGTAAAATTAAATTGTGCGCAATCTTTATTGCAACCTCATTGTATCACTATTACTCCCTTTTGTCAAGTAAAAAATTGTAAAAAAATGATAATCGGCATAGTGACTTTACCGTGCCGATTATATATGCTTATTTTCTTTTAATCTTAAACGTAGGCTGGCCGTAGAGCAGAACTGCGGGAACGACCACGCCCTCAAGGAAGGATTCGAGCTTCGGTGAAAGCGGCATACCCGAGAAGTCGAGATAATGGGTTGCAAGCTCGGGAAGAGCCGGGTCCATAATATTTCTTACCTTGATATGCTTTTCGTCCGTGAAGTCGAAGATGAGCTTCCTTACGTGGCACGCCTGACCGATTCTGACAAGCACCGTGAGAACCTTTTCATCCGTCCACGCGGCTTTTGTATATACGGTGTAGTCGAGGCCCGCAAGCTTGATGTCGGTTTTTTCGTACTCGTTTTCCATACCGAGCTTAACCTTGTTTACATACTCGCCCTCTTTCCACGCAAGGTAGTAGTTGTAATCCTTGTCGAGGCTCAGTATGAAACGGTCGATATTGCCGATTTTCTCGTTCATAACCGTGCTGATTGTCGGGCTTATCATCGAAGCGAAAACGCTTGACCTTGTCATAAGCGGCTTCTGGTTGTAGTCGAGCTCGAGCTTGCGGTTTCTAATCTGCTTGGGAAGGTCGTCCTTGTCGCCGAGCGAGGCAATATACTCTTTGAGAATTGCGTCGTATTCCTCGTCGCCCTCGTCCCAGAGGGTTTCAAGCATATCGTTTACAGCGTCGCCGGTGAACTCGTCCTTTGAAACGCCGCTGTTGACAACGAGAACCGTGTTCTTGTCCTTGAATACGTAACCGAGCTGGCCGTGAAGACCGTATGCACGGTAGCTGTTAGGTCTTGAAATCTGCCAGATGCCGTAGCCGTAGCCCATGGTTACGTCAACGTGTCCCTTCTTGTTTGTGGGCACCTGATATGAGCTTGACTCTTCAACCCACTTTGCGGGAATGACCTGCTTACCTTCCCACTTGCCGCCCTGCTGATAGCAGAGCATAATCTTGCTTAAATCCTCGATTGAGAGGTAGAGTCCCCAGCCGCCTGCGGCGTAGCCGAACTTGTCAACCTCCCAGACGGGGTCCTCTATTCCGAGCGGGTCAAAGAGGCGGGGCTTGAGGAAGTCAACAAGCGTAACGCCGTAAACCTTTGAGATAATCGCCGAGATGAGATAGAAATTATCGTTGACATAGAGGAAGTGCCTGCCGGGTTTGAAAACGTAGGGCGCGTCAAAGAAAATCTTTATCCAGTCCTTATTCTTTCGCGACGCCGCCATGCCTATCATCTTGCCCGCGGTCATTGTTACGAGATGCCTCATTGTAATCGGCTTGTTGAAGCCGAGCCGGTCGTACTCGCCGAAATATTTGCAGATGGAATCTTCGAGTCCGATTTTGCCCTCGTCAACCGCATAGCCCAGAGCTATAGCGGTAATGGTCTTTGAAAGCGAAAACATAACGTGCTTTGTTGAGTTTGTGTAGGGATTGTGGTAACCCTCGCTTACAACAACGCCGTCCTTGATAAGCATAAAGCTGTTGACGCCGAGCTTTTCATCCTCGCATCTTTTTATAAATTCATATACGGCCTTGGGATTGATTCCGTGTTCAAGGCATTCCCCTCTTTTAATCTGCATACGCACATCTCCTTAATTTTTATAAGAAAATTATATCACATTATGGCTGACAATGTAAAATGTTTTTAATAATTAAAACAATAAGTTGTTATTTTATACAAACGGAATCAGTAATAATTGTGCAATACCACAAGGGCGCAAAAAGCAAATACTCAAATGGCTACCGAATAAACGCCTAAAATTACCGAATGTACATATGCACAGGCTTAAAAACCTTAATTATGATAAAATTGATTTGAAAAATAATATAAGGGTATATATGAAACTTACAAAAAAACTACTGTCATTTCTGACGGCGACGCTTATGCTTGCAAACACGTCAAAGATAATCGGCGAAAAAACATATAAATTCAATTCAAGCGGCGTTTGCACAAACCCGTAAAAAGAAAGGATGATAAAATGAAAAAGAAATCTTTACTTACGATTATCATTTCGGTACTCTCGGTAATTCTTATCTGCACGGTGCTTGTTGCCTGCAGCAACAAGGGCGGCGGGGAAACAACCGAAGCGCAGACCGATACGGTTGTTGAGGACGCTTCGGGAGAGGCTGAAAGCACAACGGAGGCTGCGGCGGTTCCTGCTGCAAGCGGCGACGTTATCTACACCGAAAACGGCGTTGATATCAAGTCGGTTTCGGCTGAGCTCGTAGGTGAGAGCGAAACGCTCAATCTCTCGGTTGTTTTTGCAAACAACAACAGCGAGGAGGTTGAATTTGACTGCTCAAAATTTGAGATAAGAGCCTACAACGTTTCGGGCGAAGAGGCGGTATACAAGGTTAACGCAACGTCAAAAACCTTCGCCGCAAATCAGTCCTACATCCAGTGGGCATTTACGGTTGATTCAAACGGCGAAATCAAGGTGGGTGATTCAGTCATCGTATACTTTGACGGTAATGCAATCGACACGGTTGAGGTTGCAAAGTTTTAATAAAGAAGGAGAATTATTATGAGCGGAAAAGCAATAGGCGGAATTTGCGCCATTATCAGTATGGTATCGGTTGTTGTGTATTTTCTGATAGGAATGATTACAAAATCATATGAAAATGCATGGATAGTATTCATCATAGGCGGCGTTGCCTGCGCAAGCGTAAGCATTGTAGCAGGTATCAAGAGCGAAAAGAAAAAGGACGCTGCAGATACAAAAGAAGAATAAAACGTAAGGGAGGGCGAAACACCCTCCCCGTTTTTCGCAGGCAAGCATATTACGGTGACTGAACGTTGTGTTCATACCGCGTTTATGATAGAATAATAGAAATTAAACGAAAGGATCGGGAGCATAATGAACGATATTGTTGACATCGAGTTTATCGTTGACGAAGACTGCGCAGAGCCGAAGGTCACCATACGCTCAAAAGCAAAGACCGAGCAGGTTGACCGAATTATCGAGGCTATTGAAAACGCCGCAGAAACACAGTATCCGTCAATCCCCGCTTATTCGGACGGTAAGCTCGAATTTATCTCACAGAGAGATATTATGCGAATCAGAACCGAGGGACGGCATATTGTTATCGACACCAAAAACAAATACTACATCGTAAAGCAAACCCTCGCCGCTCTTGAGAACGAGCTCAACAGGGACAGGTTCATACGAATATCCCAGTCCGAAATAGTCAATATCTATAAGGTAAAGCATTTTGACATAAGCGTTGCGGGAACAATAATAATTGAGTTTAACAACGGCGTAAAGACCTACGCCTCGAGAAGACGTATCAAGGCAATCAAGAGCTTTTTAAGCGAAAGGGAGGGAAAGTGATGAATCTTAAAAAGAAATTCTTAACGTTGGCAGCAATCGGCTTTCCTTTCGGTATGGTGATTTGCCTGATTATTACAACGGTTATCAGCACGCTCAGCACAAAGGACGCAAGCATATCCTTATGCAGCGAAGACCTTGTTACCGCACTCGGCAGCAAAGCGCTTGCGATAGTGGTTCAGGAGCTCGTTTCGGGCGTGTTCGGCTCGCTCATTCTGGGCACAACGGTTGTTTACGGAATAGAAAAATGGAGCATTCTCAAATCGACCGCAATTCATTTCTGCGTCTCTATGTCGATGTACTACGTAACGGCGTTTACACTGCGCTGGCTCTATCCGAAAAACATTGCGGAAAACCTGACTATGCTCGCGATACTCATAGTCGTATACATTATCATCTGGCTTGCAAATTATTTAAGCTACAAAAAAGAGGTCAGAAAACTGAACTCCGAGCTTGAAAAAATGAAACAACCCGACGATGAGGAATAACAGAAACAGCGGACTAACCTTTTTGGTTAGTCCGCTGCTTTTTTTGTGGAGATGGCGAGAATCGCCCGTTGAGGCTAAAGCCTCTGCCGGCACGCACGCGGGCACCTAAACAGTCCACCGGACTGTTTCTATTTGCTTCGCAAATTGCCCTGTTCGATCCTCGCATAAAAACAACGAGCAACCCAATGGGTGCTCGTTGTTTTTGGTGGAGATGGTGGGAATCGAACCCACGTCCAAAACATCCTTGCAAAGGGCTCTACGAGTGTAGTTTATCCTTTGAGTAATCCCCTCGCCCGACGGCGATAAACAGCCTTCGGGTTAAAGTAGCCCCTGATACCTGACGGGCGGCGGGGCGCTCACCCGTTCAAGTTCACCGCTGAGTCGATACCTCACACCGTGCCGCGGTACTCACGGAAGAGGCACAAGCCGCTAATTAAGCAGCAAGAGCTACTGATCTGTTAGTGTCAGTTAATTTATAAGCGTTACTTTTATAGCGGTGCAACTCCGCTACTCGCTGACCAAGGCTCAGATACCCTGTCGAAATCCTTTCATCCCCCAATCGAAAATGAATACGTGGTCGAAGCAAAATGCAGTAGCTTTTGCTAATGACCACTCCATAATTTTCTCATCTCCGACCAAAATTTCGCTTCGCTGTTTTTTGGTCGGTAACTTGCGGTCGAAGCAAAATGCAGTGGCTTTTGCTAATGACCACTCCATAATTTTCTCATCTCCGACCAAAATTTCGCAATGCTGCTTTTTGGTCGGTATCTTTCGGTCGAAGCAAAATGCAGTGGCTTTTGCTAATGACCACTCCATAATTTTCTCCTCTCCGACCAAAATTTCGCTTCGCTGTTTTTTGGTCGGTATGGCGAACTGTGTTCGCCTGAAATTACGCATTACGCATTGATTAGTACCGCTCTTTGAAGGCGCGTTCGGCGGTGCGCTCGGCGTCCTTCTTTGCGGCAACGGCTCTTTTGTCGTAAAGCTTTTTACCTTTACAGAGTCCGATTTCAATCTTCGCCCTGCCCTTTGTGATATAGAGCGAGAGCGGTATAATCGAAAGTCCCTGCTGCTGACTTTCGCCGAAAAGCTTCATTATCTCTCGTTTATGAAGAAGAAGCCTTTTCTTTCGCATAGGGTCACGGTTAAAGCGGTTGCCCATTTCATAGGGCGAAATGTGCATACCTATGACAAACATCTCGCCGCGGTCGACGGAACAGAAGCTGTCCTTGAGATTCACTCTGCCGTTTCGTATCGACTTAATCTCGGTGCCGAAAAGCTCGATGCCCGCCTCATAGGTTTCAATAACAAAATAGTCGTGATAGGCTTTTTTGTTATTTGCGATTATTTTTTTATCGTCGTTCACGCCCATCACTCCTTTAGATTATTTTCGGGCGAACAAAGTCCGCCCAAGCATTAATTCCGAATTCCGCTTTCCGAATTCCGCTTTCCGAATTCCGAATTATATTAAGCTTCGTCCTTCAAGCGCGCGGGACAGCGTTACCTCGTCCGCGTATTCAAGGTCCGCGCCTACGGGAACGCCGTAGGCAAGCCTGCTCACGGTGATGCCCATGGGCTTTAAAAGCCTGCTGATATACATAGCGGTCGCCTCGCCCTCAACCGTGGGATTTGTCGCCATAATTACCTCTTCGACGGTGTCGTCGCCGAGCCTTGCAACAAGCTCCTTAATCTTTATCTGGTCGGGGCCTATGTTGTCCATCGGCGAGATTGCGCCGTGAAGAACGTGGTAGGTGCCGTTGTACTCGTGTGTGCGTTCAATGGCGGCAACGTCCCTCGGGTCCTCGACAACGCAGATTACGCTCTTGTCCCTGTTATTGCTCTTGCAAATCGGGCAGAGCTCGTCGTCCGCAAGGTCGCAGCAAACGGCACACTGCTTGATTTTTGTGTGGGCGTCAGTGATTGCCTGTGCAAATTCCCTCGCCTGCTCGTCGGACAGTCCGAGAACGTAGAACGCCATTCGCTGAGCGGTCTTGTGACCGACTCCCTGCATTCTTTCAAACTGGTCTATTAAATTTTGCAGCGGTGCAATATTAAAAGACATAGTTGTTTCCTTTCGGTATTAGAGACCGGGTATGTTGAGACCGCCTGTCACGCTCTCAAGCTCTCTTTCCTGCTCCTCGTCAATCTGGCGCATGGCCTCGTTGAACGCTGCAACGAGCATATCCTCGAGCATTTCAACGTCTTCGGGGTCAACAACCTCGGGATTGAGCCCGATGGACTGAATCTCCCTGTTGCCCTTAACGGTGATTTCAACCATACCGCCGCCCGAGGTGACAACGTATTCCTTCTCCTCAAGCTCGGCCTTTTTAGCCTCGATGTTTTCCTGCATTTTCTGAGCCTGACGAAGCATACTCTGCATATTCTGCGGACCGCCGCCAACGCCCTTTGGAAGTCTTGCTTTCATAGTAAACTCTCCTGATTATTCAAACTTGATTTTTATTCCGTCGCTCTCAGCCTGCGAAAGCAGGTCGGAAAGCAAATCTTTCTTTTCCGCCGCCTCTTTCTTCTTTGTGTAGATTCCGAGCTTGTACTTTATGCCCGTAACCTCAAAGAGAGCGGATGCTATTGCCTTTGAGTGGGTGGGGATTTTGATGAAGCTGTAAACCGTCGG
This sequence comes from uncultured Eubacterium sp., assembly GCA_905234495.1. Lineage (GTDB taxonomy): Bacteria > Bacillota > Clostridia > Oscillospirales > Acutalibacteraceae > Eubacterium_R. The sequence goes on from CAJOHE010000012.1 coordinate 74,082, forward strand.
GTTATCGCTGTCAATGAGAAAATGCTCGCCCCTGATAAATCCGTTTGCGCTGCTGATTACGCCGAAAAGCGGAACGTCCGTCCTGTGGATAACGTCGAGAAATTCGGGCCACCTGTCAAACGGGATGTCGCCGTTCGGAGCCGCGCTTTCCTTTGGCTGGGGCGCGGGTGCAGGCGCCTGCTGCGGCTCGGGCACTGGCGGGTTTTCGGGGGGAAGCTCTTCCCTCTCGGGCTCTGCCGGCGGTGCTTCGGGTTCTTCCTCGGGCTCGGGTATCGGCTCGGGTTCGGGTTTCGGCTCGGGCTTCGACTCTTCGGATACGGGCGCCTTCTTTTCCTCGGGCACCGGTATCGGCTTTGGCGCCTCGGCTCTTACGCCGCCCGCCATAACCTGCCTTTCAAGCTCTGCCATTCTGTCGAGAACGGATGGAAGGCTTTCGTTGAGCTTGGGCTCGCAGAGCTTGATGAGCGCCATTTCCATTTCGATTCTTGAATTGGCGCCGCCCTTGATTCTCACGAGCGAGCTCTGAAGAAGGTCGAGCGCATAGAGGATTCCCTCAAGGCTCATTTCCTTCGCGCCCTCAACTATCGTGTTGTATTCGTCGTCGGTGCTGACGATGATTCCCCTTGAATTTTTCACCGTCTTTGCGATGAGGAAATTCCTGTAATGCGAGATGAGCTCAACGCAGAGGCGTTCCATATCGTAGCTGTTCTGATAGAGCTGCGAGATGAGCTCGGCAACGTCTGAGCTTGCGTGGGCATTTATAGCGTTTGTCATTTTGTAGAGCACGCTTCTGCCCGTCAGTCCCGCTACGTCGGACACAAGGCTCTCGTCGATTTTACTGCTTCTGCTCGCGCACTGGTCAAGGATTGAAAGGCCGTCGCGAAGAGCGCCGTCGGCAATTCTTGAGATGAGAATTGCGGCGTCCTTATCAAGAGTCAGCCCCTCAAGCTCTGCCACCTGCTCAAGCCTTACCGCCATGGTCTCGGGCTGAATACGCTTGAAATCAAAGCGCTGACAGCGGGAAAGAATCGTTGCGGGAATCTTGTGAATTTCGGTTGTCGCGAGAATGAAGATAACGTGTGAGGGCGGCTCTTCGAGGGTTTTGAGAAGCGCGTTGTAGGCGCTTGCGGAAAGCATATGCACCTCGTCGATTATGTAAACCCTGTACCTGCCCCTCGCGGGTGAATAGTTCACCTCTTCGCGAAGCTCGCGGATATTGTCAACGCCGTTGTTTGAAGCGGCGTCAATCTCGATTACGTCGTATATAGTGGAATTGTCGAGTCCCTTACAGATTTCGCACTCGTTGCAGGGCTCGCCGTCGCGGGGGTTTTCGCAGTTTACAGCCTTTGCAAAAATCTTTGCGCAGGTCGTTTTGCCCGTTCCCCTTGAGCCCGTAAAGAGATATGCGTGAGAGATTCGGTTTTCCTTAATCTCGTTTTTCAGGGTGGAAACAACATGCTCCTGCCCATACACATCTGCAAAGCTTTTCGGTCTGTATTTTCTGTATAAAGCCTGATACATGGCGTCCTCCCGCTGAAATACTGTTTTTGGTATAAGATAAGACAGAAGCTCATTTCATAATGCAACGCACAGACTTGTCTGCGGCACACAGAAAAATCCACTTATTGCTGCTCGGTTCCCCGCCTGACAAGGTTCGTAGCATCCCGTCGCACAGGGCCTATGCGCTACATTATAAAATAAGACTTCTGCCTTAAAAGATATTATACTACAATGCTACTCAGAAATCAAGACTTTTTCTATGCTGCCGTAGTAAATATAATGCAGTCCGTCGCCGTCGTACCAGTCGCCCTCAATATCGGGATTTACAAACTGTGAAGCGTCAAACTGCGACTTTGCCTGCTTTCTGCAAATCAGAACGAGCTTCGCCTCTTCAAAATAGGGAGCGCAGTCAAAAACGGGGGTGAGCCCCGCAAGCTCCGTTTTGTTCACGTCCCTGCCGCTTTTTGAGCCGCAGACGCCGTGAATCTGCTTTTTCATCTCAGCGGGATAAAAGCTCAGCGTGAAATAATCGTTACCGTCGACAAACTGATTCGTGTATCTCTCGGGTCGGATGTAGACGGTCGCCATATCCATTCCCCAGAGCTCGCCTATGGCACCCCACGAAACCGTCATCATATTGTAGCCGTTTTCATCGCCGGCGCAAACGAGTCCCCACTGACTGTTCAGAAGGTCGACAACGTTTTCCTTAACTTCCGAAAATCTGATTTCCTTAAACATAGTATCACCCTTAAAAATAATAAAAATACCAAAGACTTTTTAAAGAAAATTAAAGGACAGCCTCAGCCATCCTTTAACCGTTTACTTTAAAAATTTTACCATTTCGAGAGCTGCGTTTACGTCTCCGTCAACCTTGATTTTGCCGGTTGTGAAACCGATTACAGGGTCAAGCTTGCCGTTGATAAGCTTTGTAAAGTTTGTAGCGTTGCAGGTGATGATAGCGTTTCTGTCGTAGTACTCATAAGGCTCAACGCTTACTCTGCCGTCCTTAATCTCGATGTAAAAAATACCCTCAACTTTGCCGATAAGATTAATCTGGAAAGCAAGTGTACCGTTTACAGAAGAAACGTCCGCATTTAAAAACTTTTTTCTTGCTGCCTGTACAACAGACTCATAAGTCATAGCCATAGTTATACCTCCATAATTAATAACTTATAAATAACCTGCGTTATTTATTGAGGCATATTATAACACATAGCTTTTAAAATATCAAGAATTTTTCTTCGACAATTTATTTGTCCTTCGACTTGCAGATTACGGCGACCGCGAGGGCGCTTATCACCGCGACGGTAACGCCTCCCGCGCAGGCGGTAAAGCCGCCCGTAATCACCCCCGGAAGCCCGTCCTTTCCCACGGCTTCCCTGACTCCCCTTGCAAGCGCGTTGCCGAAGCCCGTGAGCGGAACCGCGGCGCCCGCCCCCGCAAAATCGACGAGGGGCTGATAGAGCCCGAGCCCGCCGAGGACCACGCCGACGCAGACAAAGAGAACGAGTATTCTCGCAGGCGTCATTTTCGTGTTGTCAAGAAGCACCTGACCGACAACGCAGATTAGCCCGCCCACAACGAAAGCCCTGATAAAAATCATAAAAAAATCACCTGCTATAGTTTTACCCACAGCAGGTGTTTTTATTCAGTATGAATTACTTCTTGGCGGGCTTCTCGGGAAGTCCCTCTTTGTCGTACATACAGAGAGTTTCGCACATAATCTCGATGCCCTTTGTGATACACTCGGGTCTGAGGTTTTCGGGTGTGTCAAGACGGGTGTGATAGTATCTCGGCGGGTCGGGATTCATAGCGGCAAAGCCCGTTGCCTTGATGCCCTTCTGGGTGAACGCCGCAGCGTCGCATCCGCCGATGTAGATTGACGCAAACTCAAGCTCAAGTCCGCAGTTTGCGGCAGCGTTTTTAACAAGATTCTTAACGCCCCAGTCGTGCTGAACCGTACCCGAAAGGTCGCGGTCGTAAACAGCCATATCCTCGAGGTCCCTGAAGGTGTCGAGAGCAACAACGGCTGTCGGAAGCTCTTTGAGCTCGTCGAGGTGAGCCTTAACGTACGCCTTTGCGCCGCGAAGACCTGCTTCCTCGGAGCCCGAGCAAATCATCTTAATCTCGGTGTTTTCAAACTCAACGCCAGCCTCGGCGAGAGCCTTGATTGCGCCCATACCCGTGTAGCAGCCCGAAAGGTTGTCGGAAGCGCCGGGAACCGATTTCGTCCAGCTCTGGAAGAAGATGAAGGAAATCTCAAACGGGATGAATACGATGCTCACGATGAAGAACGTGATGAAAAACCAGTGAAGCTTTTCGATTGTATTTGCAGCGGCGCCCTTGCCAACGATGATGCACACGAGCGCGAAAATCGTCTGGATAACAAGACCTACAACCGCGGGAATTTCGCAGAAAAGCTTTGCCTGAAGACCGCCGAGAAGGTAGTTGAGGTTCCACTCAAACTGGCTGTCGGAATGGCCTATCATAATGATTCTCTGCTTAACCTCGCCCTTCGGCTTTCTCGTTGCAATCATATTGTGCGAGGTCTGCTTCGGGAAAAGAAAATCGTCAAACTGCTTATACATAAGAAATTCAAAGATAAGCGGAACGAACGCGAGAATACAGAGCACGAACGCGGCAATAGGCGTTACAAACCAGTTGAGGAATACCGAGGCAACGCCGCAGCAAACCGTGAACGGAATGAAGCCCATAAAGCCCTGACGGTGAAGCGTGAACTCTTCAATCGTCGTCTCGTCGCAGTAGTTTTTCATATCTCTTTCCATCCACTGCTGAGCTCTGAGCTCCTCGGGTGAACCGGGCTTACGGGGACCGATTTTGTTGCAAATCTTTGTGATTCCCTTTACCGCATACTCGGTATTTCTTTCAAGGTCAATATTTTGCGAATATTCTTCAGCTATTTTCATTATTATACCCCCTGATTTCGAATATTAACAAATCTATTTTAGCACAGTAAAACGCTAAATGCAATATATCTAAATAAAAAAGCGGAACATCTGTTCCGCTTGGGTTTATTTTCCCTGCTCGACCTTTTTAATGTCGTCGTTTGAGGCGCCTTTGAGCGCGTAGGTATCAAACTCGGGCTCGCCGGGAAGCCTGATTTCAATCGTGGTGATTTTTGTAATGGCAGCCTTTGCGCTGTCAAAGCACACGTCGAAAACGTGGCCGCCCCTGTCCCTGCTGTCCGACACGAAATGAAGGTGCCAGCCGGGGGCGTTGATTCCGTCCATATAGTCGGGGAAGTAAACGCAGACGAGGGTGCCCGAAATACTGTCAAACGAAAAGTCCTGCTGATTGTTTTCAAGAAGGCTTTTGAGCTCGACGTGGCGGGACTGTCTGCCGCTTTCCGAGCGCGCCTGAACCTTTTCAAAAAAGCCGTCGATTCTCACAACGTGCATACTGTTGAGCTCAAAACGGCGGTCGATGGTGAGGTCAAGAAGCGCCTTGAGCTCGTCGATGCTTTCCGTTCTGCCTATATCGAAAACGGTTTTGTCCTGCAGATGAGTTGCCACGCAGAACGGAACGCCCTTGTCGGGCGCCGCCTCAAACACGCTGCCGTCGGCAAGCGCCTGATAGCAACGGCCGTCAAGAATAATCATCTCGCCGTCAACGCCCTCAAAGGTGCCGAGCCCGATGTCGCCGTGCTCAAGAAGCTCTTCAACGGTGATGACGGATTTCGTATATCCGAGCGCAAGCGATTGCAGCGTTGCAACCTGAAACATTTTTGTCATAGCTTAATTCCTTTACTCAGTCAAGATGATGGATGAAAAGTCCCGAAAGAAGCTTCGGCTCAAACCATGTGGATTTCGGCGGCATAATCATACCCGCGTCCGCAATATCCATAAGGTCGGCAACCGTGGTCGGATACATCGCAAAGGCAAGCGCCATATCGGTTTTCACCCTGCGTTCAAGCTCTTCAAGCCCTCTGATGCCGCCGATGAAGGCAATCCTGTCGTCAGCCTTCGGGTTGGTGATTCCGAGAACGGGCGCGAGAAGATTGTCCTGAAGGATTGACACGTCAAGCCTTTCAACGGGGCTTTCCTCGTTGATGAACTCCTCCTTCGCCGTGAGCTTGTACCAGCCGTCTTCGCAGTACATACCGAAGGTGTGCTTTTCGGTCGGCTTGTATCTGCCGTCAGCCTTTTCAACCGTAAATCTTTCGGAAATTTTTCCGATGAGCTCGTCGCGGGTAAGACCGTTCAGGTCGCTTACAACTCTGTTGTAGTCCATAATCTCAAGGTCGGCGTCGGGGAACGCAACCGCAAGGAAGAAGTTAAACTCCTCCTCACCCGTATAGCTTCCCTTCTGTTCCCTTCTCATCTGACCCACTCTTACCGCAGAAGCGCAGCGGTGATGACCGTCGGCAATATACATTGACGGCACGGTGTTGAAAAGCGTTGAAAGCTTCACAACCGTGTAGTTGTCGTTTACCGCCCAGATTGTCTGGGCAACGCCGTCGGCGATGAAATTGTACTCGGGCTTGTGGTTATACATCCAGTCCGAAACAATGCGGTTTATCTCGTCGTTTTTCCTGTAGGTGAGGAAAATCGGTCCCGTGTTTGCGTTGCAGGTGTTTACGTGGTTGATTCTGTCCTGCTCTTTTTTCGCAAGGGTGTGCTCGTGCTTTTTAATCACGTTGTTTGTGTAGTCGTCGATTGAAGCGCAGCCGACTATGCCAACCTGTCCCCTGCCGTTCATAACCTGCTTGTAGATGTAAAAGCAGGGCGCGGGGTCCTGAATAAGGTCGCCGTTTTTTTCAAGCTCAAGAAGGTTATCCCTCGCCTTTTCGTAAACCTGCATACTGTACTGGTCGGTTCCGACGGGGAAATCAATCTCAGCTCTGTCGATGTGCAGGAAGGAATAGGGCTTGCCCTTTACCATTTCGCGCGCCTCGTCGCTGCTCATAACGTCGTAGGGCAGCGCGGGGATGAGTTCCTGCATTTTCTTTGAAGGTCTGTATGCTCTGAAGCCACGGAATACAGCCATATTTTTCTCCTCTGTTATCTGCGTTAGATGTTCTTTTCGTAAATGATGCGAAGTCCCTCGATAAGAAGGTTCTCGTCGTATATCGTCTCGGTTTTGCACTCTTTCAGAATAGTGTGGCCGAGACCGCCCGTCACGATAACCGTCGGCTTTTCGCCGAGCTCCTTCTCAAAGCGCTCAACAAGTCCGTCGAGCATGGCAGCCGTGCCGTAGACCGCGCCGCTTCTCATACTGTCAGCGGTGTTTGTTCCGATGACGTTGTCGGGGGCGGAAATGTCTATCTGCGGAAGCTGAGCCGTGTTCGTTGAAATCGCGTTTACGGCGGTCTTTACGCCGCACATAACGACGCATCCGAGATAGTTTTTGTTTTTGTCGATAACCGAAGCGGTTGTCGCCGTGCCGAGGTCGAAGATGACCTGCGGGCAGGGGTATTTGTTTATTCCCGCAACCGCGCCGACAACGAGGTCCGCGCCGAGCTCTGCGGGATTGTCAATCTGAATATTGAGCCCTGTTTTAAGACCGGGGCCGACTACGAGCGCGTCGATTCCCGTCACAACCCTGATAGCCTTTTCAATGGCTCTGTTGAGCGCGGGCACAACGCTTGAAACAATCGCGCCGTCGATATTGATTATGTTGTTTATCTGAAGGAAGGAATGAAGCTTCATCGACCAGTCGTCGGTCGTTTCCTTGCTGTCGGTAACAAGCCTTCCCGACGCCACGAGGCTTTCGCCCTCATAAACGCCGAGAACCGTGTTTGTATTACCTACGTCTATAACAAAAAGCATATCAGTTCTGTTCCTTTCTGCCGAGGTTTACAAGCTTTACGATAACGGGAACGAGCACCATATTGAGACCGAGCTCAAAGAGGAAGTTTGCGCCCACAAGTCCGAGTATCATAAATTTTCCTGCGGATTCAAAGCCTGCGCCCGCCGCCCATTCGTTGATTGTCGGCATAAAAAAGACGAGGCATCCGAGAAGGAACACGCCCGTATTTGTCACGGGTGAAACGATTGCCGCGCAAACCGTTGCCGCAATCTTGTTTTTCTTTTCAATGAGAGCGTAGACAAGTCCTGCAAAAAGACCTGCGAGAGCGCCCTTTAAAAGCACTGTGACAACCGTACCCACGGGGTTGACTGTCAGAAATGCCGCCGCGTCGCCCGACAGAAGCACCGTCACGCCGAACGCAAGACCGAGCCACATACCCGACCACTTTCCGTACAGCGCCGCGCCGACTACTATCGGAATAAGAACGAGTGAAACTGAAAACGGTCCGAATTTGATTGCACTGCCGAAGAGCTGAAGCACCACGACGATGGCGGTGAGTATGCCCGTGCCTGCAATAATCTTTGTGTTTTTGTTCATATTTAATTTTCCTTTCTGCTACTGTTCCTTCTTGCCCGGCAGCCACACAAAACCGCCCGGCGGATACAATGCACGCATATTATAATATATGAATCCCCAAAAGTAAAGAAAAAAATAAGTGCTGTCTGAAATCAGACAGCACCTTTGTATTATCCCACGGAATCCATATCCCTGAACAAGACGTAGCGATACGTAACCCCGAGTTCGTTGAAGCCTGCATAACTGCTTCCGTATTCCGCGGAGGCGCTCTGCTTTACCGTGAGCACGTTGTCGTTATTTATGCTCACGCCGAGCTGATGGGCGCCCTTTGTAAACACGGCAAAATAACTTCTGTTTCTGCTGTTTGCAAAATCCGCAACGCCCGATTCCCTCGAGTCGGCAAAGATGATGCCGAAGCAGATGTCAAACGGACAGCCGTGGTTAATCGTCCTCGTGGCGTTTCCGTTGCCGTAGTAGCTTCCGATGTGGATAAAGCTGTTCCACTTATCGCGCTCGGCTGCCGTAACGTGGGCGGTCGAGTCTTCCATATGGTCGGAAATCACTCGGTCGATAACCTCGTTGTCGTAGTTGAAGTCAAGTCTTTTCGGCTTGTCGGAACCTATCCATTTGTTAAGATGCAGGTTTTCGGTTTTGTTTGTACTGCTCATATTTCCCTCCTAAAGCGTTTCCAAAAAGTTGTAAGTCAGGTTGAAGCGGTCGATGTCGGCGAAGCGGTAATCCTTTGAGTCCCAGCCGTCAAAGTCGAGCCCCATACGGTCGGAAAGGGCGTCCGCAAAGGGCGGAAGGTACTGCTCGAAAACCATACCTATGTGCCGAAGCGGAATATCAAGATACTCGATGAGGTCGCCCGAGGCGGTAACGCTGAGAAGGTATGCGTCAAGGACGGAATCAAGCCCCAAGCGCTCAAGCATCTCGTCAAGGTCTGCGCCGTCAAACGTTCCGAATTCATTTGAATAAAGCGTAAAAATCTTCGCCGCGAGAGCCCCGCCGTCCTCAAACATATCGGGCTGAAGCCCCGTGAGCTCGCACCTCTTTCTGATGCAGTCCTCATCCTCTGCGTCAAAGAGCATAGCCGCATCAGCCGAGAGAGAGGCGTACACCTTTTCAAGGACGTAGACAATCGCGGAAAATTCCGCGTTTTCCTCAACCGAGTCGTTTATGACGTCGATGCCCGTTTTACCGAAGAGGCTTTTAAGTCTTTCATAAATGTCACTCAATAGCTTCCACCGCCAGTTCATCAAGGAATAAATACTCGTCGGCGTCGCAGTAAATCGCGTCGCCCAAAGCGTCGGGCGAGCTTATCCTGAAACGCTTCACGCCGTCAAGCTTTGAGAGTATGTTTGCAAGGTCGTTGAATTCAATCGGCGTGCCTATTCTCGCGCCGAGGCAGAAATCGCGGACCGCATCATACACCTCATCCTCAACCTCGGCAGCGCCGTATCCGGGCGTGAGGTGAAGCTCAACGCTGATGTCAAAGCTTTTGGGCTCGGCAAGCTGAACGTCGATAACCGCGCCGAAAACCCTGTTGACCTCAATGCAGTTTTTAATCAGCGCAATTCTCTCTGCGCTTAAAGCGTCGTCGATTGTTGAAACGTACATTTTCGTCCTTCCGTACTGAGCCGCGTTTGCAATATGGCAGTCAGTGACGAAGTCGTTTTCCATCACAAGATTTTCAATCGAGCTCGCATTTATGCCGTTCTGGATAATTCCGTAGTGCGAGAGCACCCTCTGCCTGAGATGACTGTCGCTCTCGGCGTCCTTTCCTCCCGAAAACGCCGTGCTGTTTGTAACCGCGCTGACGCCCACGGGGGCGTTTACCATAACGGTGACCGCGCCGCGTTTAACGTTGTACCTGCTCCCCTTTTCAAGCGAAACCGCAGGGCAGTCAGCCGAGAGGTTTCCCGCCTCAATGACCGCCGCCTGAGTCGTTTTAAACTGAAGGAAGGGGTTGGTTTTAACCGAACAAACGGTGCCCTCGGGAATTTCAATATCCCCGTCCGAGGGCTCGCTGATGCTGAATGTAAGCGTTCCCTCCGCCTCGTTTGCGGGTTTTCTCGTAACGCCCCTGATTGCGGCGTGAGCGTCGAGATATTCCCCGGTTGCGCTCTGCGGAAAGCTCTGCACGAGGTTTCTGTTTGCAAAGCAGGAAAGCGCGAAAAGCTCGCTTGCAATCGCCTCGAAGCGCCTGAAGGTTTCGGACTGTTCCCAGAGCGCCGTTCCGCTCACTCTTTCGTATTCCTGTTTCAGGTCGTTCAGTATCTCATCATATCCGTAATTCATAACGAAATCTCAACCTCCTTTTCCCTGTTGTTAATCAGCAACACAAATACTGCCTTGCCGCCGTCAAGCCTTGCGGACTTAACGTAGACGCCGTCAAAATCATAAAGCGCCTGCCTCGCGCAGCCGAGAAGCTCTTCGGCGGAAAGCCCCGAGGAGCGCAGTCCCGAGCCGTAGTCCTTGTTGGGGTAAAACCTTCCCCTGTCCGTATGAAGAGCCATTACCGAGGCGAGAAGAATTTCGTAAAAGCTCAGCAATACTCTGTTATCCATTCATTATCACCTCGCCGTTTTTTGTCACGGTCAGACCGTTTATCACAACGCTTCCGTCCTCTTTCAGATAGATATAAGCGCCGAAGGGATTTGCAATCTTTATTTCCCCCGTTTTCACGCTTTCGTTCATCATCACTCCGAGCCCCGCCTGCGAGGCTCCGTTTTCAGCCATAAGCATCTTTTCACCCGCGGGAAGGGAATACGAATAGCCGTAGGGGGAAAAGACGTCGACGTTTCTTGAAACGCCCGAGCCGACGGCTTCAAGCGCGCCCGCGTCGTTCATCGTCACAACCCCCGTTTCAACGGTGCGGGAAGAGCTTTCCTCCCGCATTTTTCTGCTAATCCACATATGTAATCTCCTTTATGTCAATGCTTTTTCTGAAGAACAGCTTTGTTTTTTCACCGCTTTTGTCGAGGCAGTACCTCTTGCCGTAAAGAATATAATCCCCGTCGTCGCCGTTTGCGGCGTAGTGCATTTTTGAGAAGAGTGCGTAGCGCGCATAGCCGCTCACGGTAAGCTCGAGGGTTTTATATTTTTCATAGGAAGCGGCAAGCGTTCTGACCACGGTGAAATCCCTCTGCCACTCGGGAAGGCTTTCAAGATTTACAAGCTTGAGGCGGCGGATTCCGAGCCCGTCGCTTATTCTCGCGTGGGCGGTTTTGCCGTAGTTCTTTTCGCCCGCGCCCCTCTTGAAGGCTATCGAGGAAAGCGGCTCGCTTCTGTTCACCGCGGCGACGGCTTCAATTATGTCAAGGGCGTTTGCGTCGATTCTTTTTCCGCCTTCGGGCAGGACAATCTCGTTCATCGGAGTGACGGATATCCTGCCCCCGTTTACAAGCGACACAAATCTGTTGATTGCGCCGAAGCAGGAACTTCCTTTTTGCACTTCATATAGCGCCTCACACGAAATATCCGGTAGTTTATTTATAAAGCCAAGTTCCCTTGCGTAAGCGTCAAAAAGCACCGACGCGGTGGCGTTTTGATAGCTGAACGGCTTTGCCTCGTTGTCAAGAAGAAGCGCGGCGCCCGACCTTGCGTAAACGAAACAGCGGGTTTTTGAAGAAAGGTATTTTTCCTTCTGCCTGTCGCAGAAGCCGTTAAAAATAAGCTCGCCGTTTTCATAGGCAAATACGCGGTCAATCTCGCCCGCGCTCTTTTCCGTCACAAAGCTGAAGGTGAGGGCTGCGCACGCCGCGTCGGCTGACTCGTCGAGCATTATTTCCTCAATGCCGCCGACCTCGTACTCTTCCCCCGAAACCGTTTTCACAAATATATTCATCGTATCCTCACCCTGTCATTTTCACTGAAGCCGAACGGGTCGGGAAAGCCGTTGAGCTCCTCAAGCCCGTCGACGCCGACTGAACATCTGTATGCAATATCGAAGGCGTTTTCGCCCTGCCTTGCGAAGGTGAAGCCCTCTTTCGCCTCAAAGCTTTTGCCGTTGCAGTCCTCGATAAATTCCGCGGTGTAGCATATCTCGTCCGTCGTGCTCTCGCGCCTGAAGGTAAACGCCTCAAGAAACGCCTTCATCGGCGGGGCTGACGGGGTGAAAAGCCAGCCGCTTTTCCTGTCGGGAAGGTAGTGCTTCATCCTGCTGCACCATTCCTCGCCCTCATCGCCGTAAACCCTGCCGACGGCTTTCACCTTAGTCGGCATATCGGTCACGCAGTTCACCGCCGAGCCCTTTGAGAGAAGGGGCAGGGTTGAGATGAGATTTGATGAGCGTATTTCAAGCTGCGAGGGGTTATTCAAAAACTGTAAATCCTTGTATTTCATCATCATAATTCCTCACCCCCGAGACTGCTGTCATACCTCTTTGCATCAAGTCTGATAAGCTCGCTTATCTCCTCGGTGTATTCAATATCCTCATTCATTTCCGTCGCCTCCCAAAGCAATTCTTCCGCTGAGCCCTATGGCGGACTTCACCGTGTAGGCGCTCAGCGCCCTGTCAAACGAGAGCCTTTCAGCCGAAACCGAAACGACGCTTTTCGGCGAGAGGGCGCGGCAGATGTCCGTGAGTATGCGAAACGCCTCGGCGCTGCCGTAGCTCAGCGGAACAAAGATGTCCGCAAAGATTTTCACCTCGCCGCTTTTCTCGCCGCCGTCAATCGAGGACGGGCTCATATCCGCGCCGCAAAAGCCGACCGCGACCGTCCTTTCCTCAAGCCTTGTGTAGACCGTTCTGTCGGGGTATGCGCCTATCACCTCAACGCCGTCGAGGTAATTCCCCAGAAGCGTTATGATTTCATCAAGCGCTCTATCCGTCTGCATTTTCATCATCCTCCCCGATTTTCTTGAGTATTCCCGTGTAGTATGCCACACGGTTGTCGACGGTCACCGCGTCGCGGCAGCGAAACTCATATCTCGCACCGTTAATCTCGAGCGATGCTCTGCTGCTCAGAGCCTTGATATTGTGGTTTTCCGGTCCGATATACAGATAGTACTGATTGTCAACCCTGCCGAGCTCCGAAATCTCGGGTTCAAAGTTTGAGCTTTTCTTGCGCCAGAGATGCTGCACCACCGCGCGAAAAGGCATGGACGTCCAGTCGCCGTCCTTCAGATACGCCGTGCTTCCCGTTCTGTCAAGCTGTCTTCTGATTGTTGCCGCAATATCCATATCACACCGCCTTAAATGAAAAACCGCCGTCGCCGATTATTCCGCTGCACTGAGCGCGGGCGGTTTCAAGAAGCTTTTCCGCCCCTTCAAGGACGGAAGAGTCCCTTGTAAAAGAGACGTCCCCCGCCTTGAAGGAAGTGACGTAATCCGCGCCCATACTCTCAACGAGCCTGAGGTCGTAAAGAGCTCTTGCGGCGCAGTAGAATATCACTCTTTCATCGTTTTGAAGCTCCTCATCAACGGTCGGTGAAATACAGTCCACAGCATTATGTACAAAGCCGTCATATTCGGTTCCTTCCCCTTCGGCTTCATCGCCGAGAAGAAGCAGCAGCTTGCTTTTTACACTGCTGTAATCCGTCATATTACCACCTCTTATTCTTCGGTAAGGATTGCAGCTGCGTCCTCGTAAATCGGCGCGAAACCGACGATTGTCGAAATAGCGGCTCTCTCAAGCTGGCAGTCGATGAGCTTGTCAAACTCGGTCACGATGCCGCCCGCCTGAACCTTTTCAAGGGCGCAGGTGTTGTCAAGCGCAAACACGCCGTAATCGGTGCCCGTGTCGTAAACGATAACCTCGGCGCCGAACGGTGTGATGAATCTGCCCGTGCCGTGGAAGTCGAGCCCTGCGTTTGCGTCGCGAAGCTCGGGAAGCGTGAGAATCTTTGCAGCGCTGTCCCTGCTCACGATGAGAGTTGTGGCGTTGTAGGGCTGAAGCTCGAGCCAGAGATTTACAAGGTCAGAATAGGCAAGGCTTTCGCCCGCGATTTCAACAACGTTCTCGCAGCTGCCGAAAACGGTGTCAAGCGCCGTTTCAAACTGGCTGTTTGAAATCTTCTCGCCGATTTTTGCAAGCGTGATTGAGAAGAGGTCAAGCTTCTGGAACTTGATTGCCTCGTACGACGCCTTGAGGATTTTGCCGTACTTCTTGAGGCGCGTAAGGTCGCTTGACACGCTAATCTGACATTCGGGAAGAACGCCGCCCTCGTTAATCTGGGCAAGCGAAAAGTCCATACTGTCGGTGTACTTGAGCGCTCTGTAATCGAGGCTGTCGATTTCGGTCGTGGTTGCGATAATCTTTTCAATCTTGCCGTTGCCGTCAACGCCCGCCTTTACCGCTCTCGAGATGAACTCGGGGAAGAGCACGGACGAGGTTGAGGTTGAATAGAATTTTGAAATGGTGTCGGAATCCGGTCCCGAAACCTTGATGTCAAATCTCTTGAGCTGGCGCTCAAACGCGTCGAGTCCCTCAAGCTCGGTGCCCCTGTAGTTTTCCGAAGGGTCAAGCTCTTCAAGAGCCTTAGTGAAGGATTTACCCGTAGTGTAAAGTCCCTTTTCAAGTTTTAAATTATCATATGCCATAAATAATTCCTCCTGACTTAAATTTTAAACTGACTGATTTTTGCAGTGCCCTGCTCCGCGGGCTTGAGCTGAAGCGAGATGTCCTTTGACGCTCTCACCTTTACAAACGCTTTTTTAAACGCCTGAAGCTCGTCCGTCGTCATAACCTGCGCAACCGAGCCGAAGATTTTTATATCCATCTCGGGCATGGCGCTTGCGCAAAGCGCAACTACCTCGTCGCAGAGCGATTTCTTGTACTGCCTGCCGAGCTCGGCTTCCCCGTTAAGCCTTTCAAGCTCGTCGGCAATACTCTGAAGCTGTGATTTTGAGAGCGTGATTTCGCTGTCACACTCCTTGATTTTTTCAATAAACTCAGACATTTCAATTACTTCCTTTTCCTGATTAAACGCTTTCGTAACGCCCGCTCCCCTCTGTGCGGGAACGGCTACAAAGCTGAATTCATAGGCGTCCGCCGCGCCGTCAAGCACCGTGTAGGCAAGCCTTCCGTCGTAGCTTCTGCCGCTGATGTGGCTGCACTTGCCGCTTCTCTTATCGTTGCCGCAGACCGAGCAGGTCGCCCTGTCCATACTGCAGGAAACCGAAACCTCTTTCTTGATTCCCGCCTCGATTTCCTCGATGAGCGGAGCGTTTTCGGCGCTGGCGAGCATATACGCCTTCGCCTTGAGCTGACAGAGCGTTTCGCCGTCGGCAGTCTTTCTGCCCTCGCACATTTCAACCCAGGTGCTGAATATTCTCGACTTCTGGTTTTCCGCCTTCATCGAGTGGTCGAAAATGCCCGTCCTTCCGAGGAATTTACCGGCAAGCTCTTCAAGGGCGCTCACCGAAAACTTTTCGTAGTCGCGGTCTATGTCGTTGTCGCAGAGCACAACCGAAAAGATGTAGACCTTATCACGGTCAAGCTCTGTTTTCGCGTACTGATTAATCAGGCTCATATCGTCGTCGCCCGTAGTTAAACTTTTTTCAACGTATCCCTGTGTCAAGCCAAAGCCTCCCCTCTCAGTTTTTCCGCCTGTGCAAGATAGAGCTGAGCGCGCGCCTGCTCGCATTCGTCCTGAAGCGTGATGTCGTTCCAGACCACCTCAGCCTCTCTCGCTATTCCGTTAAGCGCAAGATACATATTGGCGATTTTCTTTAAAACAGGTGTGAGGATTCTGCGGTACGCCTCAAGCTCGGTGGTGAGAATATCCGCCTGCTGAGCGCTCATTCTCTCGGTCGTAGACCAGCTGAGCCCGAGCATAAACGGCGGCAGTCCCGTCTTTGCGACAATCTGTTCAAGAAGCTGCCTTACGGGAATTTCGCTGTCAAGGATTTTGCTGTCGGCGCCTATCACCGAAACGCTCACGTCGCCCACCGCGACGAAGTCCTTCACGCTGTCGCTCGTCATAGCGTCGCCCCACGCCGCGGCTATTTCGTTTGCACGGCGCTCGGCGTCGTCTCCGCTGTCCTTACAGGTCACGGCGTAGCGGATATTGCCCGCGTGCTCCCAGTTTTCGCCGACGGTCGCAAAGATTTTCATAAGCAGGTCGCTCACGAAATCAAGTCCGCTCAGAAGGCTCGTGCCGCAGAGGTCGCCGGGTCTGGGATTGAGCACCGAATAGAGTATCAGCTGCGGATTTGAAACCTTCTTTCCGCCCGAGAGAAACTCCACGTCAAGTCCGTTGTCGGCTCTCTTTAGCTCCACCTGCGAGAGGTCGCTGTTGAAAAGGGCGTACATTCCCTCGCTGCTCAGCACAATCTCACCCACGGCGGTGCCGAAGGTCAGAAGCTGGTCGAGGTAATTTGAAGCAAACGCGGAAATCCCCTGCTGGTTGCCGCCGACGTTGACGCTTTCCATAAAGCCGTTTAGCATCGCGTCCGCGTTTTCGTCGCCCGTTGTGAAGGTAAAGCCGTCGCTGAGCCTTACGAGCTTGCTTATTGCCGCGTCGACAATCGGCACCTGTTCCCTGATTGCGGCGTACGCCCTCGACCTTCCGGTGAAGGGATAGTAGCTACTCAGCCACCCGCCGTTTCTCAGGTATGACGAGGTCTGAACCGAGAGCGCCGCAGTTTCGCTTTTCTTCTGTCTTAAATTAAATAAACCCATATGTCATCTCCTTTCTACCGCAAGCGACACAAAGCCGTCGCCCTTTTTGCCGCCCATAACCGTTGCGACAAAATAGCGTATGTCGTCCATTGCGTGGTCGTATTCTTTTTTGACGGCGTCACGTTTAACCGAGTCGTCCCAGCGGTAAAGCGAGAATTCCCTGATTGCGTCCTGACAGCACGGGCAGATGAAAAGCTCGCGATTTTTGAGCGCCTGACACACGAGATTGATTCCCGAAAGAACGTTGTTGTCGGCTTTAATCACCCTGTATTTGCCGTGCCTTTTCACCGTCTGGATAAAAGAGGCAGCCGACGGGTCAACGATTACAGCCGTAATATCTCTTCCGCCAGCAAGGCGTTCAAGCTGTTCGTAGTATTCCTCGTCGGTGAGCTGCACCCCTTCATCCCTGCTTGAATGGTAGTACTCGTCAATTCTGTACCACCCGTCCTCGCCCCTGCCCCAGAGTCCGAGGGAAAAGGGGTTTACGGTGCCGTAGTCGCAGGACATATAGTATTCGGTAAACCCGCCTTTATACGCTTTGACGTTATTGTCAAATGAGAACATCGGATAAACGAGCCCGTCCGCCGTCACCCATCTGCCCTCTATGAATCGCTCATAAAAGGCGCCCGAGTAAAGGCTCTTGTATCTTTTTATCACCGACTTTGATAGCGAGGGATTGTCCTCCATTTTAAAATGGATATAGAGCATACGCTTTTCCTTATGCTTTTTAATCCACTCGTTATAAAACCAGTGATAGGGATGCTCGGGATTGCAGTTAAAGAAATACTTCGCCCCCTCAAGGGAACACCTTGCAAGCGCCTGTTCAACAAACGAGCGAGGCATAAGCGCCACCTCGTCAAACATAACGCCGCCGAGCGTCATACCCTGAATGAGGGAAGCGGAGGATTCGTCCCTGCCGCCGAAGATGTAGAAGCGGTTGTGCCTGCTGCCCCTCGATATATCAATATAGTTGCGGCTGATTTTACAGTCGCAGCTGAAGCCGAGGTCGGCAAGCACGGGGAGAAGCGGCGTGACAACGTTTCGTCTGAGCGAGGAAATCGTCTTTCCGCACAGCGCAAACGAGGTGTCGTTGAAGGCATAAAACGCCCAGCAGACAAACGATATGCTCATACAAAGCGTCTTTCCGCTTCTGACCGCCCCGTCGCAGATGATGCCGTTTTCAGCGCGGCTTTCGCTGCCGCGGCACCACCAGTTGAGCACCTTTAACTGCTTTGGGGAAAACGCTGTAAACTCATTCAATTACATCCTCCTCCCCGTAGCTTCCGGCTCGTTGAGCGCTCTTTTCAAGCGCGTCGAAGATTGAGCCCGTGAGCTTTGCCTCGTCCTTTTGGGCAAGGTCGTAGAGACGTTCGAGCGCCTTGAGCCTGTCAAAGAACTTTATCTCCATACCTCCGCCCTTTGCCCTCTTGATTTCGCTGACATTGAAGAGGTCGTACGAGGAAAGATTTGCGAGCACGTCCTCGTCCGGTTCGTAGAGAAGCTTTACCGCCGACTCAATATTTCCGAAGGCTAACCGCCTGTAGCCGTCGACTACCTCCTTCTGACTCACCTTTTTTCTTGATGCCATTTTCATCACTCCCAAGCATTTTTGTGAAGGAATTTTTCCCTTTTCCGAAAAAAGTCCTTCCATCCTATACCCCGAAAAACGGGTTTTGATAGCCTCGCGGGGCTTTCAAAACCTCGGAAAACGGCAAAATTTTATAAAATATTCATAGAAATACGAATATTTTTTGTTGACTGAAATCCCCGTTTGCGGTATTATTAAAGCAGATAGAAAAGGAGTGATTCTATGTATTGCAGCAACTGTAAAAACTATGTGGCTGACGGAACTACAATCTGTCCGTACTGCCAGACCCCTCTTCCGCAGACAGGAACCCAGACAAACTACTATCAGCAGCAGGCTCAGCAGGCACCCGCATATCAGCAGGCTCCGGTTTATCCCCAGCCCATGATGAACGACCAGAAGTATACAAACGATTTGTCAACGGCAAATACGCTCGGTATCATCGCGCTGATTTTCGGACTTCTCGGCGTAGGCATTGTTGCGTGGATTTGCGGCGCAATCGGTCTCGGAATGAGCAACTCGATTCCCGACCTTCCGCAGTATGCGGACAAGAAGCATAAGGCAAAGCTTCTCTGCATCTGGGGCATCATCATCCCGATTATCTGGTCGGTAATTGCAATAATCGCATATGTTATTTTCTTTGCATCAATGGCAAGTATGTATTAATGGATTAAAAAGAAAAAGAGCCTGTGGATATCCACAGGTTCTTTTTTTGCCCTATTCGGTTTTTCCCATAACGTCAAGCGGGTTGACGTACTGCCCGTCAATCAGCGTTTCAAAATGAAGGTGGCTGTCAAGCCCGCCCTCAAACGGAACCGCGCCGACGGTGCCGACCGCCTGACCTATCGTAACGCTGTCGCCCTCTTTTACGCCGACCGTTTCAAGCCCGCAGTATCTCGCGGTGAGCTTGCCGCCGTGGTCAATCTCTACGATGTTGCCGTAAAGCGGATTTTTTGTAACCGCCGTGACGATGCCGTCGTTTATCGCGACAACCTTAACGCCCGCGCCCGCCCTGAAGTCGACCGCCATATGCGCCCTGTAATCGCCCATCGTCTCGTTTTTGACGAGTTCCTCGCTGTATCCCGCAAGCACCTCCTCGCTTACGGGGTATTTGTAAAACGATTTATACGGCGTGTTCGTTTCGTTCATCGGCATAGTTGCGGGCTCGGTTTTTGCCTCGGTCGTCGTTTCGGGCTCAGAGGTTTCAGCCTCGGTGCTCTGCTGCGTTTCGGGCTCCTTTGCCTCTTCCTTCACGGTCACGCGCCTTTGCACCTCGGTCGTTTCCTCAACCCTGACGGTTGTCGGCTCGTTTACGCCGCTGCTCTTTTCGGTCTGGGTTGAAAAATACACAATCAGCCCGAGCGCGATAACGCAGAGGCAGATGACCGAATATATCGCCTTAATATTTTTGCCGTTATTTGATTTGCCTTTGACTGCCATAGTAAACACCTCATAATGATTATTTACATACGGGGCGTTTTTTATTCATATTATTTTACTTTTGCCTTGTGCTTGCGAAATGTCTTATATAGTGTTATAATTATTATAATCAGTTTTCGGAGAGTAGCGTATATGGAAGAGGTAAAAAAAATAAGCGTAAATAAAATGCCGAAATGGTTTAAGCTGTGTATGGCGGCTTTCCCGGCATTTTTTATTATTGTGTTCATTTCGGGCGTCGACAACGATTTTTATTTTCTCTACCCGACGGGCGAATACATAGTAAACCACGGCTTCCCCGTAAAGGATTTCCTGTCGATGCACACGGATATGAGCATCATCGTTCAGCAGTGGCTTTCGGCGGTGATATACTATTTTGCTTATAACCTTCTCGGCAAGGTCGGCGCGCTCGGAGTCGTCTGCATCTGCTACTTTGCGCTGATGATTCTCATTTACCGCTTTGCGATGCTCATCAGCTCAAACCACCTTGTATCCTGCCTCTGCGCAACGGTTGCGGACTTCTTCATCGCCTCGGGCTTTATGACTACGAGGCCGCAGATTTTCACATATCTGATAATCGTAACGGAGCTTATACTTCTTGAAAAATATACAAGGACGGGCAAAATCGCTTGGCTTGTTCCGATACCGTTTATGTCGGTTCTGCAGATTAATCTGCACGCGGCTATGTGGGCGATGCTCTTCGTGTTTATGATGCCCTACATCGCGGGCGCGATTAAGCTTAATATACCGAAGCTCGGCATTAAGCAGGAGCCCTGCTGCAAGCTCATACCCATTCTCGTCACAGCCGTGATAACCTTTGCCGCGGGCTTTCTCAATCCCTACGGAATCAAGGCGATGCTCTATATCACGACCTCGTTTGGCTACGACGTTATCAGCGACAACATTCAGGAAATGATACCCCCCTCGTTTGCAAACGATTCGGGAAAATGGCTGATTGCGGGACTTGCGCTTCTCGCGTTTGTCACCCTCATTTACAAAAAGAGGAAGTTTACAACGAGGTTTGCGCTTCTCTTTGCGGGAACGCTTGCGCTCGGTCTGATGTCGCAGAAGTCGCTCGCGTATTTCCACATCGCGGGAATACCCGCCGTTGCGTATATGTTCAGCGATATTGACCTCACGCTGAAATTCACGAAGAACACCGAAAAGAAGGACAAGAGGACGAGGCTCATCCTCATCTCGCTCATCCTGATTATTGCGGTTGCGGGCGCGGCGGTTGTCGCCCTTCGCGGTCCCGAAAACCTGACCGAGGAAGATGAAAAGCACGCCACCACCTACGAAGAGCTTGACGAGGTATGCGACATTCTTTCGCAGCACGAAAACGGGGAAATCGTGCTTTACGGCGGCTTCAACGTCGGTCAGTACCTCGAGTTTAAGGGCTACCATCCGTTTATCGACGGACGCGCCGAGCTCTTCCTCAAGGACAACAACGGCGTGGAGGACTATCTCACCGAGTACCGCGATTTCAAGACGGGCAAAACCTACTATAAGGATTTCATAGATAAATACGATTTCAACTATCTCGTATTCCAGACGAAGGGCGAGGAACCCGTAATCAATATGCTCGAGCGTGACGGCGACTTTGAAAAGGTCTACGACGGCGAGAAAATAATAATGTACTGCAGGGAAGGTTAAAAAATGAAAAATCTGTTTATCAAGTATAAGGAAATAATCACATATATAATTTTCGGCGTGCTCACCACGATTGTTGCGTGGGGCTCGTACACGGTATTCGTTCACCTTTTCAAGGGCATTATTTCAAACGAAACCACAAGGGTTGCGGTTGCAAACGTACTCAGCTGGATTGCGGGCGTGGCTTTTGCCTACGTCACAAACAAGCTCTGGGTGTTCGAGTCAAAGAGCTGGAAGCCGTCCGTTGTAATTAAAGAGATAATCACCTTCGTCGCATCAAGAGGTGTCACGGGCGTGATTGAAATCGTCTGCGTTCCCCTTCTTGCAAAGACGGGATTTGACAACATTTTCTACAACATCGTTGAAAAGCTCGGCCTTTCAATGAAAATACTTTTCACCGACGGCATCTATTCAAAGGTTTCGCTTTCGGTTATCGTTGTAATTCTCAACTACGTTTTCTCAAAGCTCTTCGTTTTCAGAAACAAGAAGAACGAGGGTGAAGAGGCTGCCGAAGAAGAGGCAAAGGAAGAGGCTGAATAATGTTTGAATACAGAAGCTTTATGATTGACAGCGCAAGGCATATGCAGGAGCCGGAGGACATCAAGCTCATCATTGACGCCATGGCAAAGCTCGGCTTCAACACCTTTCACTGGCATCTCACCGAGGACCAGGGCTGGCGCTTTGAAAGCGAAAAATATCCCGTTTTAAATGAGAAGTCAGCCGTCAGGGAATTTTCAAATTTCGGCAAGACTCATTTTGACGAGCCCTACGGCAGGGTTTACAACAAGGACGAAATGAGGGATATAGTAGCCTACTGCTCGAAGCGGAATATCGAGGTCGTTCCCGAGTTTGATATGCCCGGACACACGGGCGCGCTTCTTGCGTCGTTTCCGAATCTCGCCTGCCGCGAGAAGGACTTTAAGGTGAAAACCCATCAGGGCATTTTCTCGGACGTTCTCTGTCCCGCAAAGGAAGAGGTCTATTCCGTAATCTTCGACCTCATCGACGAATTCTGCGAAATCTTCCCCGGAAGATATTTCCATATCGGCGGCGACGAAACCCCGTCAAGGCAGTGGGAAGACTGCCCGAAATGCCGCGCGCTCAAATACAATCTCGGGCTTGAGAGCTGGGCTGAATACCAGAATCATTTTATGAACCGCGTAATCGACTATCTCGAAAGCAAGGGAAAGCACGCGATTGTCTGGAACGACGCCGCAAAGGGCAAGAATCTCGACAGGCGCGCAGTCCTTCAGTACTGGAAGGAAAAGGACAGGCCGAGCATTGAATTTATCAACGGCGGCGGAAAGGCGATTCTCTCGCCCTTCACCTACTACTATTTCGACTACGACTACAGCATCACGCCCCTAAACCGCACCTATTCCTTCAACCCGAGGCTCAGAGGGCTTACCGACGAGGGATACGGGAATATCATAGGTCTTGAGGCGCCGATTTGGACTGAATACATATGGGACGCCGAGGTTATGCAGAAAATGCTCTTCCCGCGAATCATCGCCGTTTCTCAGACGATGAAGGGCGAAGACAAAATGCCCTACCGCGAATTTGTGAAATATGCAAAGGAAAAGCAAAAAGAACTCGGCGTGGCGTTTGAGGATGAAAAGGAATGGACGAAGCCGAGAATCGCCTCGGTCTTCGGCTGGTCGCGATTTGTGAAGGAACACTACACAAAGGAATACATAAACGCCGCCAAAAACCACGAATTCTAATAAATATCCACCCGCATAGCGGGTGGTATTTCATTTTCGGGCATAGCCCTAAACAATACTGGCGGCGCACAAGTGCGCTGTTTATTGGCCTGCCAG
>CAJOHE010000013.1 GCA_905234495.1 uncultured Eubacterium sp.
CCCGCTTCCCGAGGATGCACCGTTCTTCGTTAAGGATTATTACGATTATTATAAAACCGAGAGAGGTTATCATCCCCGTTCGCTCAATTCAAACGGCGGGTGGAATGTAATCGGTTGTGAATCCTTCATCAATCAGCCGATTCTGAAATACAGTAACGAAATCCGCTCTGCCGTTATGATTATGCACGGCGACAAGGCTCATTCCTTCTATTTCGGTAAGGACGCTTACAACGATATGATTAACGGCAGCAAATACACCAACAACAAGGAACTGCTTGTGATTGAAGGCGCTGTCCACACCGACCTTTACGACGGCGGCAATAACAACGCAATTCCGTTTGATAAGCTTGAGAGTTTTTTCAATAAATATTTGTAATAACTAATTAGTACAGTCGATATCATCGGCTGTACTTTTGTTTTGCAGTGTGGTATAATGAACCCGACAAATCGGGATTTGCGGAGGAAAAACCATGTTGGAATTATTAAAGGCGAGGTTTCGTGAAAACAAAAATCTTCATATAGAACTGAACTGGCTTGACGTGGAGAAACGTTTACTTGAACGTCCTGCATCCTTGGAGATATTGAGAAGGATGGAGGAAAGCGGCGGAGAGCCGGATACAATCGGCTATGACGAAAAGACGGGAAAGCTTATTTTCTGCGACTGCTCAAAGGAATCCCCTTCCGGGCGCAGAAGCCTGTGCTATGACGAAAAGGCTTTGCAAAGGCGCACCAAAAACCCGCCTTCAGGCAGCGCAGAACAGAAAGCGAAAGAGATTGGCATATCGATCATGACCGAGGAGTTGTATCGCAGACTGCAAAGTCTCGGTGAATTTGATTTAAAAACATCAAGTTGGATCGCTACGCCGGATGATATTCGCGGCAAGGGCGGCGCGCTTTTTTGTGAGAGGCGTTACGGAACGGTGTTTACATTTCACAATGGGGCGGACTCGTACTATTCCGTACGAGGGTTCAGGGGTTATATTCTCATATAATTTCCGATTTGGTGAGAATAATAATGAACCCGACAAATCGGGATTTGTCTAACCGATTATGCCTCCCCTGTGCAAGGTACTCCACGCTTAACGGGGAGATGTCACAAAGTGACAGAGGGGAGCGTCTACGCCAGTAAAGCTGCCGAGCTTACCAAGGCTGAGCGGGTGTTTTAATCACTTTGTCACCTCTGGTGGCGTGCAACCTCGTTTTGCACAAGGGGGAAGCAATGCACTTAGTAAGAAAGTTATAAATAAATACACAACAAGCTATAAATTTGTGAGGAGGAAAAGATATGAACAATCATTTTATCAATATTCAAGAATACAGCAATCGCATTCTCCGCATTACCTATTGTCAAAAAGAGAATTATAACAACAGCAGTTTTATCGTTACAGCGGAGCCGATTCCAGATGCAAAGACGGATGTTGAAGTGAAAGCCGATAACAATCAAAATATTTCTTTTTTCAGAAAGGGCAAGCTGCTCTCATCCGTTAAACATCCTGCCTTTGAGCCTTACGATATTTACAAAAACGAGGGCGGCGAGGTTGAAATAAGAGAAACTGCCGACGGAATGCGCTCCTCGGTTGTTAACAGCGAAAGACAGTTTGTCCGCAAGTCAAATCACGCACGTCTGTCTATTGATATTGATGAAAATGAAATATTGTTCGGACTCGGTTCGCACGAGGAAGGATTTCCCTGCATCAATGGTCAGTTTATTCCGCTGTATCAGGAAAACAAGCGTATAAGCCTTCCTTATTTCGTTTCTGATAAGGGCTATGCTTATTTGTTTGACTGCACTTCGTATATGACATTTGATAACAGAAGCGGAGATACTGCAGAATTCTATTTTGACAGCGTTGACGCCGTCGATATTTACTTTATTTTCGGCGACAGCTTTGACGAAATCTGTGCTGCTTACCGCTTTTTGACAGGTGTAACGCCTATGTTCCCCAAGTGGTGCTGCGGATATATTCAGTCAAAGGAATACTATCACTCACAGCAGGAATTGCTTGATATTGCAGCCGAGTACAGAAGGCGAAATATACCGATTGACTGTATCCTTCAGGACTGGCAATACTGGAACAGCGGACTTTGGGGCGACAAAAATTTCGACCCCAGCCGCTATCCCGATATGAAGGCGTGCACCGATGAGCTTCATAAAATGAATATCAATTTGATTATTTCCGTATGGAGCAATCTTATCGGTGACTCTCCGAATTACCGTGAATTCGCTCAAAGCGGTTTGCTGCTCGGTGATAACAGCACTTATAACGCCTTTGACGAAAGGGCGAGAGAGTTATACTGGAAGCAGGCAAACGAAGGGCTTTTCAGGTACGGAATTGACGGCTGGTGGTGTGATTCGACGGAACCGTTTGACGTCGTATGGCGCGGTCCCGACAGAGGCACGCTTGAAAAGCGTATGAACAGGAGCATAGCGGAGTTCAAAAAGTATCTTGATGACAGCGTTATCAATGCTTATTCAATTAATCATTCAAGAGGTATTTACGAAAATCAGAGAAAGACCTGTCCTGATAAAAGAGTTGTCAATATAACCCGTTCCGCATTATCGGGGCAGCACCGTTATTCCGCTTTTGTATGGTCGGGCGATATCAGCTCAAAATGGGACGTTCTCGCCCGTCAGGTGAACATAATGCAGAATTACATTGCCTGCGGTGAGGCATATTGGAATTGCGACATCGGCGGCTTCTTTGTAAAGCAAGGTGCCGACTGGTTCAAGGACGGTGATTACGAAAAAGGCTGTGATGACGAGGGCTACCGTGAGCTTTATACCCGCTGGCTGCAGTTTGCAGTGTTCACGCCGCTTCTTCGTTCTCACGGAACGGATACTCCAAGGGAAATCTGGCGCTTCGGTGAAGAAGGAACACCTTACTACGAGGCAATCAAAAAAGGTATTGAACTGCGATACAGCCTTTTGCCGTTTTTCTATTCGGCAAATGCGGCGGTAACCTTCGACGGCAAAATGCCCGTTAAGGCGCTTGCTCTGGCTTTCCCTGAGGACAAAACTGCGTGTAAAACCTTTGACGAATACCTTTACGGAGATACCTTCCTCGTCTGTCCGATAACCGAAGCCGGACTTAAAATAAAGAAAGTCTATCTCCCTGACGGCATTTGGTACGATTATTTTACTGATAAAAAATTCACGGGCGGAAAATATATTGAAGTCGAATGCGAGCTTGATAAAATACCGCTGTTTGTAAAAGCAGGAGCAATTATACCAACTGCAAAACCAATGCAATATGTTGACGAATATGCAGGCGCAGACGGATATTATCTGCTTTATGACGATGACGGAAAAACTTACGCCTATGAGAACGGCGAATACAGCCGCATTGAGATTCTTTATGACGATAAAACTGGCACCGTAGAAGCCAACGAACTTAAGAATAGTGCTTACGCCCACCCGATTGAATTTAAGATAATCGGATAACCTGCGTAATAATCTGATTGCTTTGGTATAACACACCACTTAAAAGCAATCCCCCGGTTACTTAGCGTTGTAATTATTCTAAATAATGTGTGATGATTAAATCGACAAATTCTAATTTAACGATGAAAAAACGAACAAGGATTATGGGGTTAAAATGTGGGTAGATTTGTTTTTTAATTCAATCAAACTCGCCCAAAACCCTTGCAAATACTGTGTTTCGAGAAATGCAAAAATCTCGAACCATAGCCGGGTCACCAAATGAAAACAGACACCCTTGTGGTGTCTGTTTTTGTTTAGCGGTTCTGTTCAGGAGGGTACCGCGCAAAAAACAGCGAAGCGAAATTTTGCGCGGAGAGGAGAAACATTCGGAGTGATTATTAACATAATGCGAAGCGGTCTCGACGACCCGTCCGGGTCACAACTACAGAAAAGCAGCCCTGTCGGACTGCTTTTTATTATTGCAATTTGTTTTTGTTTGTTATGATTGTTGCCTGAATTTGCATCAGTTTATCGCCTAAGGAATCCTTGCTGATATACGCCGACAGCTCGCTTTCAAGCTTTTCGTATTCTCTTACGGTTTCAGCGTAAGTTTTCCTGTTAAGCTTATTCTGCGTGAAAATATATTTTTCTTTCGCGATAAAGTATTCGTAGGAAAGTGCATTTCTGAGCACAATGCCGAACTCGTCGTTTTCAAGCCATCTGCGCCTGATAAGCACGGCGCGCTTGTATTCTTCAAGCAGTCGCTGACATAACGAGTCGTCTTTGCCAAGCTCCATTATTCTGAACAGAGCTCTTGCAATATTGAATCTGAGATAGCCTTCCCATACGCACATATCAACATCAACTCTATCGATAAATTCAACCGCTTTTTCAAAATGCTCTTTGGCGGCGATGGCATAGGAGATATCGCCCGTCTGATCGCACAACCTGTTGCAGGTTAGACCGAAATAATCGTGATAAATGGTCATTACCAACGGATTCCAGCTTGCCTCGTCTCCGAAATCAAGAAGCTCAAAACGGCTGTAATAGTCTTCGTAATCCTCAACAGACGCATTCGGATCAGCCTTGGTACCGCTGTATTCCAGAGTGAGCAGAGCAAGCTCACGCACGGCGTCGATATCTTTTTTTTTGCCGTATTTTTCAACGTCTTCTACAGTATACCCCGAAACAATTTTTTTGGTTTCGTCATACCATCTGTCCACCGCACATCCTGAGCCGAACAGCGGAATAAATCCGATTCTTTCAAGGAAATACATAACCTTTTCGTCATAATGAAGAAGAGAGGAACATTCACAGGTCCAGATGTCAAGAACTCTTTCAAGTCCTGCGTTGCTTTCGGACAAATCCTTGCCGTTTGCACCGAGCAGACTGCGGTAATCAACGTAATAATTCTTTCTGTGAAGAAGGTTGTCGTACCGGAATTCGCCTGCGTTTGTATCGGAGCTCAGATTGATAAGCTTTTTCAGAACGTCTTTTGCGGTGTTTTCAAAATCATCTTTTTCAAAATACGTTATTTCTATACCCGTAAGGTCGCTCGGCATATCAAAGGAACCGCTTCTCGTATCAAAATCCGAAAGAACGATACAATTGCCTTTGCCGAGATGAAACAACGCCATACCGAGTTCAAAAACAACGTTCTGTCTGAGTCGCAGCTTTTCGCTTCCGTTACTGATAACCGTATCGTCAGCCGTAAGAATTGCAATACAGATGTCGCTGTTCTTGAAAATGTTGATTACGCTCGTAAGAATTTCACCCGTTAAAATCTTTTCCATAACGATACTTGATATAAACGGATATCTGTTCTCCGTCTGAAGACGGCGAATCATTTCGTCGAGCGTTTTAGCGTATTCGTAACCGCTTCCGCCGTAGATTATTGAAATGTCCTTGTACTTGCTTATCATAATTTTTCACCGATTTTGTGTTGATATGTCCTGAGCGGCATTACCCATATTTTTCGATAATTTCCTCTGCGAGTTGTTTTTTGGATATGCAGCGGTTCATCGCTTCCTTTTCAAGGTAGCGGTGGGCTTCGGGTTCAAGAAGGCCTTCGTTGCTGATGAGAAGCCATTTCGCCTTGTTTACGAGGCGGATTTCTTCCATCTTGTCCTCAATTTTCGTCGTCTGCTTTTCAGCGCCCGAGAGTCTGTGCTTCGCCGTGAGAAGCCAGCGCAGGGCGTTATCCATCGACTGCTTGTTCATCGGTTTGGGCAGGGTAAACACACCGTGCTCGGAAACCTTTGCATAGACGTCGCCGTGGATTTCGTTGCTGATGAGAAACAGCACAAGCGCGTTGTGGGACGTGCTGCAGTCAATCGCAAAGCGCGTTCCGAGGTCGTCCCTGACGGGCGAGTTTATGATGACAAAATCAAAGTTCCTCTCGGCAACGGCGTTCTGCGCCGCAGAAACGGTCGCCGCCTTGATTATCGGCTGAAAGCTCGTTTTGGGGAGCATCGCCGTCATCGCGTTATAAAAATTGTCTGCAGAGGACACAACGAGAACGCTGTAGGTCTTTTCTTCAAGAGACATTCTGCCCCCCCTTTCAGTCATTTTCTAATAATTATTTACAGTATATTTCGAGAATCTTTTCGGGAATGTACTGCTTGATAAATTCGCTTTCCGCTGCCGCTTTCTTTGCGTCCTCAAGCGACTGGGGAAGCATCTTGAAACGCGAGAGTATTTCCTCGTCAGCCGTGAACAGATTGAAGTCCGCCACGAGGGGTAAATCGAGCTTGTTCTGAATTCCGTAAAGACCGCTGTAAATCATAAGCGAAAACGCGATGTACGGGTTTACCGACGGGTCGGCGCTGCGAAGCTCGGCTCTCTTGTACTGACCTACCGCCGCAGGAATACGAACAAGCTGCGAGCGGTTTTCGCTCGACCACGAAACGTAGCGCGGAGCCTTGTTGTTACCGAGGCGGGCGTAGGATTTTTCCGTGGTGTTGAGAAACGCGGTCATTTCTATCGCCTTGTCAAGCACGCCGGCAATCATATAGGGCATAATGTTGTCCGTGCCGTCGTCAGCCTTGACGGAGAAGTTGATGTGGAAGCCGTTGCCCGGCTTGTCGTAGAGGGGCTTTGGCGAAAAGTCCGCATAGAGTCCGTTGCGGTATGCAACCGTGTTTACAACCGTCTGCAGAGTCATTACGTTGTCGGCAGCGGCAAGCGGGTCGGAATAGCGGAAGTCAATCTCGTTCTGTCCGGGGCCTTCCTCGTGGTGAGAGCTTTCGGGATTGATGCCCATCTGCTCGAGCGTGAGGCAGATTTCGCGGCGGATGTTTTCGCCCCTGTCAAACGGCGCCATATCCATATAAGCAGCCCTGTCGTAGGGAACCTTGGTGGGCTCGTTGTTGTCGTCAAGCTTGAAGAGGTAAAATTCCTGCTCGGCGCCGAAATAGAAATTGTAGCCCGCCTTTTCAGCCTCGGCTACCGCGTTTTTGAGAAGCGTTCTCGTGTCGCACTCAAACGGTCTGCCGTCGGGGTAGGTGATTGAGCAGAACATTCTCACAACCTTGCCCTGCTCGGGGCGCCACGGAAGAATGGTGAGCGTGTCGGCGTCGGGATGAAGCAGCAGGTCCGAGTGAACCTCGCCGCCGAAGCCCGCGATTGCCGAGCCGTCAAGCGCGATGCCGTAGCCGAAAGCGCGTTCAAGTTCGTCGGATAAAATAGATATATTCTTCTGTCTGCCGAAAACGTCGCAGAAAGCGAGACGTACGAATTTAACGTCTTCCTCTATGCAGAACTGTATAACCTCATCCTTAGTATATTCCATATTAAAAACCGCCTTTACAATGAG
The DNA here is from genome assembly GCA_905234495.1 of uncultured Eubacterium sp. GTDB lineage: Bacteria > Bacillota > Clostridia > Oscillospirales > Acutalibacteraceae > Eubacterium_R. The sequence goes on from CAJOHE010000013.1 coordinate 7,236, forward strand.
TTTCATTAATGAAAACAGCGTCCATTAAAAGAGGGAAACCCCCGTAAAATGAACGCCTTTGCCCTTACAAATAATATATAGTATACACCCTGCTTTGTCAAGAAAAAACCAAATTGAATTGATGAGCGCGCAAAAAACGATGTTCGACTGCCGTTCATAAATTAGGTATTTAAAAAAAATGCTTGACATTGGGGCTTCTTTGGTGTAACATCTTTACTTGTAAAGGCAAGGGGGTCTTTGGGTTTATACCCAAGGATCCCTTATCTTTTAAAATAACTTTTTGCGGAAGAGATGTTTAGGTGCATATAATATACTGATGTTTTAACCGCATACGGAGGTACTTTTATGGCATATGTTGATGAAGTAATGGAGTTTTTAAACAGACGTGACGGCAACGAGCCCGAGTTCTTACAGGCAGTAGGCGAGGTTTTTGATTCGCTTCGTCCCGTTATCGACGCAAACGAAGAAAGATACAGAAGAATCGCTCTTCTTGAAAGACTTGTTGAGCCCGAAAGAATTCTTCGTTTCAGAGTTCCGTGGATTGACGACAACGGTCAGGTACACGTAAACCGTGGCTACCGTGTTCAGTTCAACTCTGCAATCGGTCCCTACAAGGGCGGTTTAAGACTTCACCCGAGCGTAACTCTTTCGGTTGTTAAGTTCCTCGGCTTTGAGCAGATTTTCAAGAATTCACTTACCGGCCTTCCCATCGGCGGCGGTAAGGGCGGCTCTGACTTTGACCCCAAGGGCAAGAGCGACAGAGAGATTATGATGTTCTGCCAGAGCTTTATGACAGAGCTTTGCAAAATCATCGGCGAAAATACCGACGTTCCCGCAGGCGATATCGGCACGGGCGCAAGAGAAATCGGTTATATGTTCGGTCAGTATAAGAGGATTCAGGGCAGATACGAGGGCGTTCTCACAGGTAAGGGACTTTCCTTCGGCGGCTCTCTCACAAGAACCGAGGCAACAGGCTACGGTCTTCTTTACATAGTTGAGGAAATGCTTAAGTGCCACGGTATCGACATCGCAGGCAAGACCGTTGTAGTATCGGGTTCAGGTAACGTTGCAATCTACGCTGTTGAAAAGGCTCAGCAGCTCGGCGCAAAGGTTGTTACCGTTTCCGATTCAACGGGCTGGATTTACGATTCCGAGGGCATCGACGTTGCTCTTCTCAAGGAAATCAAAGAGGTTAAGCGCGCAAGACTTACAGAGTATGCGGCAGCAAGACCTTCTGCAGAATACCACGAGGGCAGGGGCGTATGGCAGATTAAGTGCGACATCGCTCTTCCCTGCGCAACTCAGAATGAGCTTCATCTTGAGGATGCAAAGCAGCTTGTTGCAAACGGCGTTACAGCTGTTGCAGAGGGCGCTAATATGCCCACAACAAGGGAAGCTACAACATATCTTCAGGAAAACGGCGTTCTCTTCGTTCCCGGTAAAGCAGGCAACGCAGGCGGCGTAGCAACTTCAGCGCTTGAGATGAGCCAGAACTCAGAGAGAGTAAGCTGGTCATTCGAAAAGGTTGACAAGAAGCTCAAGGAAATTATGGTTAACATCTATCATAACATCGACGATGCTGCAAAGAAGTACGGCCTTGAGGGCGACTATGTTGCAGGCGCAAACATCGCAGGCTTTGAAAAGGTTGCGGATGCTATGATTGCACAGGGTATTGTTTAATGCTTTGGAGAAAAACATATAAATAACGGCAAAGGCGTCTTGGAATTTCCGGGATGCCTTTTTCACTTTTTTTAAGGGGGTATTGCTATGACAAAGTACATTTTTGTAACAGGCGGCGTAGTATCGGGACTCGGTAAAGGCATCACCGCGGCGTCTCTCGGACGGCTTCTCAAGGCGAGGGGCTTAAAGGTTGCGGCTCAGAAGCTTGATCCGTATATCAACGTTGACCCGGGCACTATGAGTCCGTTCCAGCACGGCGAGGTATACGTTACCGAAGACGGCGCCGAAACCGACCTTGACCTCGGTCACTACGAGCGTTTCATCGATGAAAACCTGAATAAGTACTCAAACCTTACAACGGGTAAGGTTTACTGGAACGTGCTCAACAAAGAGCGCCGCGGCGAATACCTCGGCTCTACGGTTCAGGTTATTCCTCACATCACAAACGAGATTAAGGAATTTGTCTATTCCGTGGGCAAAAAGACCGACGCCGACGTTGTTATCACCGAAATCGGCGGCACGATAGGCGACATTGAATCCCAGCCGTTCATTGAGGCGGTAAGGCAGATTTCGCTTGAGGTCGGCAGGGAAAACAGCCTGTTCATCCACGTCTGCCTCGTTCCGTTTTTAAGCGGCTCGGACGAGCACAAAACGAAGCCCACCCAGCATTCGGTCAAGGAACTGCAGGGTATGGGCGTAAACCCGAATATTATCGTCCTTCGCTGCGACAGACCTCTTGAGGAATCAATTTTCCACAAGATTTCGCTCTTCTGTAACGTTAAGCCCGACTGCGTAATTGAAAACATCACGATACCTAATCTCTACGAGGCGCCGCTGATGCTTGAAAAGTCAAACTTTTCCGAGATTGTCTGCCGCGAACTGAGCATCGGGGCGGGCGAGCCCGATTTGAAAGACTGGAGCGAGCTGATTGAAAAAATCAAGGCCGAGAGAAAAGAGGTTCAGATAGGTCTCGTGGGCAAATACGTTGAGCTTCACGACGCGTATCTTTCCGTCAGGGAAGCCCTGCGCCACGCGGGCTACTACCACGACGCGAAGGTAAGGGTTAAGTGGATTGATTCCGAAACAATCACGCCCGAAACCGCCGACGAAATCCTTTCGGGGATTGACGGAATCATCGTTCCCGGCGGCTTTGGCAGCAGGGGAATCGAGGGTATGATTTGCGCTGCGGAATACGCGAGGAAAAACGGCGTTCCGTACTTCGGAATCTGCCTCGGTATGCAGATTGCGGTCATCGAATACGCGCGAAACGTTGCGGGACTTGAGGACGCCGACTCGGGCGAGTTCAACGAAACGAGCAAGCACAAGGTGCTCGACTTCCTTCCCGGTCAGTACGAGGATATCGACAAGGGCGGCACGCTTCGTCTGGGCGCATATCCCTGCGTACTTCAGGACGGCACGGTCATCCGCTCGCTCTACGAGGATAAAAATATCAGCGAACGCCACCGCCACCGCTATGAATTCAACAACGATTACAGGGAACTCTTGCAGGAAAAGGGGCTCACAATCGGCGGACTCTCACCCGACGAAAGACTTGTTGAAACGGTTGAGCTTTCCGACAGGGATTTCTACATCGGCGTGCAGTACCACCCCGAATTCAAGAGCAGACCGAACAGACCGCACCCTCTTTTCGTGGGCTTCATCGGTGCAGCTTTAAAAAAGCAGGAAGGATAAATATATGCTAACCCCGAATATGAATTATGCGAATTTAAAGGATTCGTATCTGTTTTATAATATTGCCAAGAAAACAGAAGCCTATCTCGCTCAAAATATACTTGTTCAGAAATTATACCGTTTAGGGATAGGCGATGTTTCTCTGCCCCTGTGCGGCGCGGTTATCTCAGCGCTGCACAGCGCGGTGGACGACCAGGCGGCAAAGGAAACCTTCAACGGCTATATGCCCGAGTGCGGCGCGGATTTTCTTCGCGGGGCGGTTGCTGAGCACTACCGCAAAAGGGGCGTTGACGTTGCCGACGACGAGGTTTTCATCTCGAGCGGCGCGAGCGACGAGCTCGGCGACATCCTCGACCTTTTCGACAAAAGCAGCAGCGCGCTTGTGATTGAGCCCGCATACCCCGCATACGTTGACGCAAATATCATCGCGGGCAGGGAAATCGTCCACTACCACGCAACCGAGGCGGACCGCTTTGCGCCGTATCCCGACGACAGCGTTAAGGCGGACATAATCTACATCTGTTCCCCCAATAACCCCACGGGCGCGGTTTACTCAAAGGACAAGCTCAAAGCGTGGGTTGACTTTGCAAACAAAAACGGCTCGGTGATTCTCTTTGACGCGGCATACGAGGCGTTCATTGAGGATGAGGATATTCCCCACAGTATCTTTGAAATCGACGGCGCAAAGACCTGCGCGGTTGAAATCTGCTCGCTTTCAAAGACCGCGGGCTTCACGGGAACGAGGCTCGGCTACACGGTGATTCCGAAGGCGCTTGAGCGAAACGGAATGAACCTCAATTCAATGTGGGTGAGAAACCGCACGACCAAGACAAACGGCGTTTCCTACATTATTCAGAGGGGCGCGGCTGCGGTCTTCACCGACGAGGGACAGCGCCAGACAAAAGAGAACATTCAGGTGTATAAAAACAACGCGAAGGTGCTCACCGACGCGATGGATGAAATCGGACTCTGGTACTGCGGCGGAAAGAACGCGCCGTATATCTGGCTCAGATGCCCGAACGGTATGTCAAGCTGGGATTTCTTCGACCTTCTTCTCAACAAGATTCAGGTTGTAGGCACCCCCGGCGTGGGCTTCGGCGAAAACGGCGACGGCTATTTCCGCTTCACAACCTTCGGCGACCCCGAGGATACAAAAACAGCGGCTCAGCGTCTTGTTGAGCTTCTCAGATAAAACAGAAAATAAGCGGGTATTTCGTCTTGAAATGCTCGCTTAAAATGTTATAATAGTACTATATATTTTCAGGAGGCGTTTATGGAAAAGATTTTGGTTCTCGATTTCGGCGGCCAGTACAATCAGCTGATTGCGCGCCGCGTCCGCGACAACCGCGTGTATGCGGAAATTCTGCCTTACACCACCGACCTTGAAACAATCAGAAAAAATAAATACAAGGGCATCATCTTTACGGGCGGACCAAATTCCGTCTTTGATATGAGCTCGCCCCACTACGCTCGCGATATACTCGACCTCGGCGTTCCCGTTCTCGGAATCTGCTACGGCTGCCAGCTTATCGCGTGGATGGAAAAAGGCGAGGTCAGCACCGCGCCCGTTTCGGAATACGGCAAGATTGAGCTTTCGGCTAAGCCGTCGCCCCTCTTTGAAAACGTGCCCGAAAAGTCCATCGTGTGGATGAGCCATACCGACTATATCTCAAAGGCGCCCGAGGGCTACGAGGTCATCGCCTCAACGCCCGACTGCCCGTGCGCGGCTATGGCAAACGAAAAGAAAAATATCTACGCCGTTCAGTTCCACCCCGAGGTTACCCACAGCGAATACGGCGAGCAGATTCTCTATAATTTCCTCTACGCCGTCTGCGGCTGCAAGGGCGACTGGGTTATGGATAATTTCATTGAAAACACGATCGCAAAGCTCAGGGAACAAATCGGCGACAACAACGTTGTGCTCGGTCTTTCGGGCGGCGTCGACAGTTCCGTTGCGGCAGGACTTCTTTCCCGCGCCGTGGGCAAACAGCTCACCTGCGTTTTCGTTGACCAAGGGCTGATGCGTAAGGACGAGGGCGACTTTGTTGAAAAGACGTTCACCACTCTTTTCGATATGAACTTCGTCAGGGTAAATTGCGGCAAGGAATTTCTTGAAAAGCTTCGCGGCGTCAGCGACCCCGAGGAAAAAAGAAGAATTATCGGCACGAGCTTTTACAACGTTTTCTGGGATGAAATCCGCAAGCTCGGCGATATGGGCTACTTCGCCCAGGGCACGATTTATCCCGACTGCATCGAAAGCGGCAAGGGCGACGCGGCGGTTATCAAAACCCACCACAACCGCGTTAAAACCCCCGGCGACGTAAAGTATCTCGGCATTGTTGAGCCGCTTGCAGACCTCTTTAAGGACGAGGTTCGCAGAGTCGGCGAAAAGCTCGGCATACCCAAAGAACTCGTATGGCGCCAGCCGTTCCCGGGCCCGGGTCTCGGCGTACGCATCATCGGCGAGGTTACCAAGGAAAAGGTTAAGCTTCTTCAGGAAGCCGACGCGGTTCTGCGCGACGAGATGAGCAAAAACGGCTACGAGAGAAATCTTTCCCAGTTTTTCTGCGTACTCCCCGGCGTGAAGAGCGTCGGCGTAATGGGCGACCACAGAACCTATGAAAACCTGATTATCATCCGCGCAGTCACCACCGACGACTTTATGACGGCTGACTGGGCGAGAATCCCGTACGACATTCTTGCAACGGTTTCAAACCGAATCACAAACGAGGTAAAGGGCATCAACCGCGTTGTCTACGACATTACCTCAAAACCCCCCGCCACCGTGGAATACGAATAAGAAAAAATTACGGAGAAGACTATGATTTATCATCTTGCGATTGATATCGGCGCGTCGAGCGGCAGACACATTCTCGGATATATTGAAAACGGCAGGCTCACCCTCGAGGAAGTCTACCGCTTTGAGGATTATCTCAGAGAGGAAAACGGCACGTTTTTCTGGGATATAGAAAAGCTCGTGCGCGAGGTTGAGGCGGGCATCGCAAAGTGCGGCGAAACCGGCAAAATTCCCGCAACTATCGCCATAGACACCTGGGGCGTGGACTACGTTCTGCTCGATGAAAACAAAAAGGAAATTCTTCCCGCGGTTGCCTACCGCGACAGCAGAACCTTCGCCGCCGTAGACGAGGTCGGCGCGATAATTTCGCAGGATGAGCTCTACGCAAAAACGGGTATTCAGAAGGCAAATTACAACTCAATTTACCAGCTTTACTGCGACAAAAAGAGCGGAAAGCTCGACTGCGCCGCGTACTTTCTCAATATGCCCGACTACCTTGCGTTTAAGCTGACGGGCGAAATCAGAAACGAGTACACCGAGGCAACGACGACGAATCTCATCAACGCCGAAACGGGGCAGTGGGATACTGAGATTCTCGACCGCCTCGGCATTAAGAAGGATATTTTCACCCCCGTTTCAATGCCCTGCACCGAGGTCGGGGATTTAAAGGGCTTCGACTTTGACAGCAAGGTTATCCTCGCCCCGTCACACGACACGGCAAGCGCGGTCGCCGCCTGCTCGGTCGGCGATAACGGCGTGTATATCTCGTCGGGAACGTGGTCGCTTATCGGCACCGAAAACCCCGAGCCCATTCTCAGCAAAGAGGCGCTTGAGGCAAACTTCACAAACGAGGGCGGAATCAACCGCCGCTACCGTTTTCTGAAAAATTATATGGGTATGTGGCTGCTTCAGAACATCCGCAAAAACCTTAACAAAAAGTATTCCTACGACGGGATGATGGAGCTTGCGAAAAACAGCGGAAGCTTTGAGATTATCGATACAAACGCGCAGGAATTCGTCGCCCCCGAGAATATGATTTCTGCAATCAGGAATTATCTCGGCAAGGCGGAACTGCCGGTTGAGGTTGTGATAAATTCGGTCTATCACTCGCTTGCAAAGGCATATGCAGACGTCGTGAGCGAGATTGAGCGCATCAGCGGAAAAACCGTCGACACCGTGAATATAGTCGGCGGCGGCAGCAAGGACGGATATCTCAACGAGCTGACTGCTAAATACACCAAGAAAAGAGTGCTCGCGGGTCCCGTCGAGGCTACCGCTACGGGCAACGTCATCAGCCAGATGATGTATTCAAAGGAACTCGCCACGCTTGAAGAAGCGCGCGAACTTGTTAAAAAATCATTCAACACGGTTGAAATCGCATAAAAAGAAGGGCAGGTAAAAACCTGCCCTTTTGTTTTAAAAGCCTATTGTCTTTTTCTCTGCCGTCGCGGTGTACTCAAAGTCGGCAGGGGACAGAACGTAACCGCTCTCTCGCGCGCCTTTCGCCCCGCCGTAAACCCTTGAGGCGTAGGACAGCACGGCGTTTTCCGCAAGGTTTCTGCAAAAGCGGCCGTTGCCGAAATCCTTTTGCTTCTGCGCCTTTTCGCAGATTTCCCCGACCTTTTCAAGCGCGTCAGCGCTTATCTCAAACCCGAGCCTTTCCGTCTGAAGCTTCACGATTTCGGTGAGCTCACCAACCGAGTAGTCGGCAAATTCAAGCCTGAACGGAATTCGCGAGCGAAAGCCCGGATTCCTCGAAATGAACTCGTCCATCTCTTTGGGATACCCTGCAAAAACAACCACCGTGTCGCCGCGGCGGTTTTCCATTTCCTGAATAATCGTGTTGATAGCCTCGTCGCCGTAGCTTCCTCTGTAGCGGTCGGCAAGCGCGTACGCCTCGTCAATGAAAAGAAGCCCGCCCTGCGCTCGCCTGAACACGGCCTTAACCTTCGTTGCCGTCTCGCCGACGTATTCGCCCACAAGGTCGGCGCGGCCGACTTCCACGGGCTGCGCGCTCTGAAGTAAGCCCTCGCGGTAAAGCATACCCGCAAGAATTCTTGCCACGGTTGTTTTCGCCGTTCCCGCGTTGCCGACAAATTCCATATTGAGTGAAATCGGAAACGACCTGCCGCCCGAGCCTTCAAGCTCTTTTTTGAGGCGGGCAAACGCTTGAATTCTACTCACCTGCGCCTTGACGTTTTCAAGCCCCGTCATATCGTCAAGCGAAAGCTCGCTGTCGTCCTCGGCGGTTTCGCCGTGAGCCTCAAGATATTTATGAAGCTTTTCCCTGACCTCGTCAAAGCTCTTTCTGCCGAGGTTTCTCACGTGCATCAGCTCTTCCTCGCTCATCCTTCTGAGCGTTTCAATGTCGTGTACGCCCGCCCTTCTCAGGCAGTTGAAAGAACGCACGCTCAAATCAAGCGCCGTTATTGATTCCGCCCCGCCGTCTGAAGCGGGAACGTCCTCAATCAGCTCGCCGAGCGCGGTGATGTCTTCAACGTTTTTGGTGTAGATAAGGGTTTTGAGAAAGCCCGAAAAACCGCCGACTGCCGCCGCTTTTTCAATCGGCAGGGCGTCGCCGAGCGCCGTCTCGGGTGAAATCTCTCTCACGCCGGCAGAGCCGAACGCCGCCGAGAGAAGCGCACGAAGCCTCAGCGGAATTTCCGTCGGCGCACTCACCGCGGCGATACATTTTGTCTGTACCTCTTCCGCGCATTTCAGCGCGATGAGATAGAGCGCCGCGCCTGCGCCGTCAAGCGCTTTCACTGCCTCGCCCGAGCCGTCGCTCTCTTCCCTGAAAAAGGCGCGTCCGCTTTCACCGCTGCCGCCGCAAAGCGAGTAGAGCCGTGCGTTTTCGCAGCCCGCGGGCTTTTCGGCGCCGTTCAGTTTTGCGCAGCCCTCGAAAATCCAGTCGTAATCCCCGTCGTCGATGCTCACATCTCCGTCCGCGCACACCGTGATTTCACCCGCGAAAAGCCGCAGGGCGATGAATGAACCGTCGCCGAGCACCGCCGCAATCTGAAAGAATCTTCCGACTGCGCTTTCCGCCGCAAAACGGCTGTCGTAGTAGCTGTCGCTATTAATCACCGACATTGTTTCAGCGTTTTTCTCAAACTGTTCAAGTATTTCATAATAGTTTTTCATATGTTGTACCTCTCTTTAAAAATAGATTTTCCTGCCCTGCGGACCGTTGGCACGCTCATATCATCGCGGTGCTTCCCCCGGTTGGCCCCGCAGGGGCATATTCAGTTGTCAAGGTCCGAATCGGCACAACAAAAAAGCCGATATCTCAGCAACCCAATGGGCAGAATTCACCCAAGGATTTCTTGCTAAAATATCAACTGATATAAAAACTATTAAATTGTGAAGTAATTCTATCACAGACTAAAGCGCTTGTCAACAGCCAAAACAAAAAATTTTGCCGATTTATTTATATTGACTTTTTTATAATTAGAGTTTATAATTTCAACATATTGAAATATATATTTTTTATGCGAAAGGAGTTTACTATGAGCGATGTTTTCATCACCTATCGCCGCAAGGACGGATGGGTTATGGCAAATCTTATATATGAAAAGCTCATTCGTCTTGGGTATGATGTCTTTCTTGATACGCGAAATACCGATATGCAGTTAGATGATTATAAGAAAGTTATCGTTTCAAACGTAACCGGCGTCAAAGATCATATTGTGATCATCACGCCGCAAACCTTTTGCATAAGCGAAAACGATATGTATTTGTTTGAGCTTGGGCTTACCCACAACAGGGAAGACGTGCGTATAATCCCTGTCACCTGCGGCAACTTTGAGCCATCTGTATATGTTCAGCTTGAAAATGCAGGCGACGAGCGCATTTCCTCGCTTGCAAACAAAACAGCTACCGAAATATCGGACAATGCCGCCGCCTTTCCTGCAACATTTGCAGGGCTTGCAAGCAGATTGTCATCTATTCCCAAAAAGGAACAGACAGTTCTCAAAGCAAGGGGTGACATTGAGGATGATTTCAGCCTGCAAAAACGCTGGGAAAATGCGGAGGAAATCTGCATCTGTGCCTACGGCATTGAAAGCATACTTACAGAGGAGAGCCAGTTTTTTGAGCAGATGCTCTCAAACGGTGTAAAATTCAAAATTCTTTGCGTTGATCCCGAAAGCGAGACGGCGGACTATATTGCCAATTATAATCTCCGCGAAGGCCGCGAAGGGAAGCGCAGGCGCGTTCTTCGAAACGGGCACGAGCTTCTGATTGATTATCTTGAGGACTTTGAGTATTCAAAGAATATTGAGTACAGACTGACTACGCTTCACCTCGAAAGCATATTAATGATAGTTAAAAAGAAGGCAGATTACATCAGCACTGTCAAAGCGGATTTTGTTGTAACCTGTAACGATTCAGGCGACGTGAAGGATAATCAGCTTTTCTCACGTTCAAGGCGTTGCGCATTTATCGAGGAGCACGACCGTGACAACTATCAGTATTACTGTCAGGTATTTGATTACTTGTGGGATCATTCAAAGACAAAAGAGGTTACCGTATGAGCGGATTTGAAAAGATAGACGGCGCAGAAATCGAAAAATATTCCGCCATTCACGAAAGTAATTATCTTTGCGGCGACTTGAAACTGCCGCAGGAACTTGCGCATCTTCACGATGAAAACGTTGAAATCGGGCTTTGTTACTACAAGGATTTCAGCGCGAAAAAAGCTCATTATCACACAGAGGTAACCGAATATCAATACGTCCTCTGCGGCGAGGTCAAGTATTTAGACATCGCAAACAACACCGAGCACACCTACAGAAAAGGCGATTTTTATATAATCCGTCCGAACACGCATTATATTGAAAAGGTTTCGCCCGATTCAAAGGTTTTCTTTATTAAGTCCCCCGGAAAAAACGACAAGATTTCTGTCGAGGAATCCCTGGAAGTGCGCGAATGGGCGTCTTCATGGGAATAACGAGAGGGACGCCATACAATATGTAATAAGCCCACGTAGCTCAGCAGGATAGAGCGACCGCCTCCTAAGCGGTAGGCCAGAGGTTCGAATCCTCCCGTGGGTGCCAGAAAACACAAGCCGTCATCGGCTTGTGTTTTTGCATATTATATCAGCCTTAATTGATTGTGAAATAAACGGGACTTGTTTCGCTTCGGTAATTGACATTTTAAAGAATACTTTGTACTATATAGTTAATATCTGTTTAAGGAGAAATCTTTTGGAAAACACATTGAAAAAGCCTGCGGTAAGGCAGGGTAATTTTGAACTGTTGAGAATCGTTGCGATGATAATGATTGTAACGCTTCATTATTTCGGTTACGACAATCTTCTTATTGAACGCCAGGGAAGCACGACCTATTACGTTTCGTGGGTTCTGGACGCGCTGTGTTTCGGTGCGGTTAATCTCTATGTTCTGATTAGTGGTTATTTTACAAGCAGCACAAAGTTTAAGCTCAATAAAATACTTGACCTGTGGATTCAGATAATCGTTCTGACCTCGGGTTCGTATATAATTGCACGCCTCACAGGCATAGTCAGCCCAAAGGATACGAAGGCGCTTTACCGCTCATTTTTCCCCGTTACGAGAAACGCATACTGGTTTATAACGGCATATTTTGTTTTCTGCGCGATTGCGCCGTTTCTTGTCTGGGTTGTTAACAACATCACGCAAAGGCAGCATAAAACCGTGTGCCTTACGCTTGTGTTTATCACGTCGGTTTTGCCAACCGTGTTTTACCCGCACGACTGGCTTTATATTAAAAAAGGCTACAGCATTATCTGGTTTATAACCCTTTATTTTGTTGCGTCCTACATAAAAAAAATACGACAGCTTCAAAAAATCGCCGTTCGTATATTTTGTCGGGTACGTAGTATCCGTAATGGCGGGGCTTGGAATAAAATTCCTGCTTGCCCGCATCTATGACCCGAGCGTTGCGGAAGCCACCGGCAACCAGTTTTTCAGATGCTATAATATGTTTTTCAACTTCCTCGGTTCGCTGTTTCTTTTCCTTGCGTTTAAAAATATTAAGATAACGGGCGAAAAGATAACAAGGGTAATCCTCTTTTTCTCGTCAACCACGCTCTACGTGTATATTCTTCACGAGCTTCCGGGCGTTAAAGGCTATATGTGGAAAGAGATTGTTCACCCGTCGGCGCATCTTGGCATGCCGTCGATTCTCATAAACTACGTTTGCGGTATCGGCGGGGTATATCTCGTGTGTACACTTCTCGGCGTGGTGATAAAGAACGTTTACCGCCTGTCGGGAATGCCGAAGCTCACGCTTAAAATCAGCGAAATCCTTTCGGATGCGGCATCAAAATTTATGGACCGCAGTATGATTTCAAAGCGCTGACCGCAGGTCAGAAAATCCTGCTTCATTTTTACATAAAATATTGCTTAAAATTATTTTTTGTGCTATCATAATTATTAACAGCATTATTACTGAATTAATACCGAAAGGGAAAGGTGAACAATATGAGTATTATTGGTATTAAGCTTACGCGTCTGAGCGATGATGAAAAGCTTGAGGTTGAATTCAAATCGGGTTCAATTCTCGTCGGCAGAAACGCCGAGGTCTGCACTCTCGTTCTTACGGATAAGCACGTTGCAAGACTTCACGCAAGATTTGACTATGACGAAAACGGCATACTCTTCCTCTATGATATCGAGCGCAAGAACGGTACGTACATCAACGGCAAGAAGATGGAACAGGAAGACCCCGTTGTTATCAGCATAGGCGACACCATTACCTTTGCGGGTATTGACAGCTATACGTTTGACGGATATCTCGAGGGCGAGGCTCCGATTGATATTGACGAGTTCGGCGCAACGGGCGAATTGACGCCGTCAGAGGAGGTGCCTCAGGAAGAAGCGCCGGTTGTTGCTTTCGAGCAGCCCGAGCAGGCGCCGCAGCAGGATGCGTTCCAGCCCCCGTTTGAGCCGCAGGCACCTCAGCAGGATGCGTTCCAGCCGCCGTTTGAGCCGCAGGCGCCGCAGCAGGATGCGTTCCAGCCGCCGTTTGAGCCGCAGGCACCGCAGGGTGCATACCAGCCGCCGTTTGAGCCTCAGGTACCGCAGGGTGCATACCAGCCCCCGTTTGAGCCTCAGGCACCGCAGGGCGCATACCAGCCTCCGTTTGAGCCACAGGCGCCCGTACAGCCTCAGCCCCCATTCGAGCCGCAGGCAGCACCGGTTCCGGACCCGTATCAGCAGCCGCAGCAGTTTGCGCCCCAGCAGCCCGATCCGTATCAGTCGCAGTTCATTCCGCAGCAGAACACGGATCCCTATCAGCAGGCGCCGCAGCCGCAGTTCGACCCGTATCAGGCTCCGCAGTCGCCCTACATTCCTCAGCAGGCACCGGTACAGGATGCGTTCCAGCCTCCTTTCAACCCGCAGCCCCAGGATCAAAACGGATATCAGCAGCAGTATCAGCAGCCGCCTTACAATCCTAATGATCCCTGGAACAATAACAACAATCAATAAGAAAAACGCAGGGCGGGTTTCCACACCCGCCCTTTTAATATCTTAGGTATTTTTAATATTAACAGTTGATTTTTTATTGCATTTGTATTAAATTATATACAGAGCATTTTTAAAGGAGAAACGGTTATGAGAAAATATATTAAACCGATTATCTGCCTTGCGCTTGTTGCCCTCATCGTTTCATCGGCAACGGGCTGCGCAAAGGTAAGCTATATCAGCGGCGGCGTTATGCAGGCTATGGACGAGGTTAAATCCGGCGAATGGAAGACCAAAAACGTTCAGGAAGTCAGCAACGAGGACGTTATCCGGATTGAAGAGCTGACCCCCGGCACTTACGGCGGCGTTGAGTTCAACAATCTTGACGACGTTATCAGCTTCTACAAGGAAGCCTACGACAAGACCAAGCCGAAGACCGCCAAGTACACCGACGAGAACGGCACCGTTCAGGACTGGTACGCTTTCTGCGGTTCGCAGGAAATCATCGTATCCGACATTCTTATCGACGGTCAGTCAAACGCGGTTATCAACAAGCTAATCCCCCAGCTTCTCGACTCTCTCTACAAGCCGAGTATTGCGGGACTTCAGCCCTCAATGAATCAGGACCCGACTCTTGACGTTGACGAAAACAACGAGGACCTTCTCACTCTTCGCGCAACTGCCGACGATCTTCTTGCCGCAAACGTTACCGATAACGGCGACGGCACGGTTACTCTCAAAATGCAGCCGAAGATGGTTGAGATGTCCCACGTAGGTCTTGACTCACAGGGCAAAATCTTTACCTCGCTCAACGATATCGGCGCGGTTTACGACGCTGTTGACGCCTTCACATGGGCAAGCGGTACGACAGACGAAAACGTACAGGTTACCTATAAGGACGGCGTTGCCGAGGTTACTATCGACGTAAATTCCGGCGAAATCGTAAGCGCCGTTTACACAATGAGAGCGTATGCAAGCGTTCAGCACGCAAACCTTGCGGTAGTGCACGACAAGTCGGCAACCGTTACGGTTGACTACGTTGTTAAGTTCCCGTGCGACGACGCCTTCTACGACAAGGTAAACGTTCATCCGGTATAAAAACTTCATCAGTTTTTCCAATAAAAATAAAATGCGCCGCGGGCTATGTGCCTGCGGCGTATTTTTATATTCTCTTTTTTGCGGCGGCAACTGCTTTGTCGCTGATTTTTTTCGTGAGCTTCGGCAGCTGCAGCAGATTGTAGAGCGCCTTAACTGCCGCGCCGAGAAGCGTGCAGACGAGATATGTGACAAACACGCCGAGCGCGTAGTTTAAAACGATATCGGGGAAGCCCGTGTGTGCCGTCGGCTCAATGAAATCGCGCCAGTAGCTGAGCTTGAGGCTCGGTATCTCGTGAATCATATAGACGTAAATCGTGGTCGACGAGAAAAACATAATGAGCCCGCCGAGCTTTCTGAAATCAAACCTGATATTCTTGAACGCAAGGAAGAGGAAGACCGAAGCGACGAAGATGAAAAACATAGTGTACTTCTTGAAAAACGCGTCGCTGACGTCCTCAGTCCCCGTCTGCATGCAGTAGTAACGGATTGCAAATTTTACCGCAAGCCCGACCGCCGTCGAGGCGAGATAGCCGATAAAATATACGAACGGCGATTTTTTAAAGCTGTCGTATTTTCTGATGTACGACGCCACAAAGAAGAGCACCGTAAACCAGATTATGCCCATACCCTTGCCGACGCTCGTCCAGTTTTCGTCAAAGAAAACCGTCGGCAGAAGCGAGAACAGAGCGACGAGCACTATGCAAAGCGCCTTGTGCTGCCTTTGGCTCAGCCTGTTTACCGCAAGCGCGAGAAACGGAACGACCGCGCAGAAAATCAGATAGGTCGTGATGAACCAGTAGGAATTCTGCGTTATCGGCATCAGCGAGCGCGAAAGCGTTTCCTTATCGTCGGGCGCCGCCCAGCCGATTTTCAGCGCGACGAGGTATCCCGCCGCCGCAATCACCGCGGTCTGTATCCACAAATCGAGGATTTTGTTTATCTTAAATCCCGCGTTTACAGAGAAGTATCCGCTGATGAGAATATACACGTTCACCGCAACGTAGCTCAGCGCCTCGAGTATCCAGCATATGTAGTATGTCTTTGAGCCCTCGTTATTTGTGAGCATATTGCCGTAGCCGAGATAGTGAAGGGTTAAAATCATCACCATCGCCACGATTCTCAGCAGCTCAAAATTCAGTTGTCTTTCGGGCTTTTTTACACTTTTTTCCAAATTGCGTACCCCTTATAATAGGTATTATATAATTAATATAGTATCTGCGCGGCAAAATGTCAAATAGATGTTGAATTAAGCCGTATTTTGTTTTATATTAGTATTGTAAACTTTTTAATACGGACGGTAAACAATGGCATTAAAGGATGACGTGCTGTTTGAGCTCTCTGTTGCAGACGGATATGTGAGCGGCGAACAGCTTGCAGAAAAATACAATAAATCAAGAGCGGCGGTGTGGAAGGCGATTAACGCCCTAAAAAAGGACGGCTGCGAAATCTCAGCCGTGACGAACAGGGGATACAAAATCGCGCCCGACAATTCGGTAATTCTTCCCGCGGCAATCTCGAAAAATCTTGAAAGGGACATTCCCGTAATCTTCCTCAAAAGCGTTGACTCGACAAACACCTACGCGAAAAGACTTCTTGCCGACGGCAGGCAGGGGGAATTCCTTGTTGTGGCAAACGAGCAGACCGCGGGCAGGGGCAGACAGGGCAAGAGCTTCTATTCACCCGCGTCGACGGGCGTATATTTCTCGCTCGTGCTCAGACCCGAGGCTTCCGTCGGCAACGCCGTTTCGGTAACGACTGCGGCGGCTGTTGCGGTTTGCAGCGCGATTGAGGAAATGACCGACAAAAACCCGAAAATCAAATGGGTGAACGACGTCTTTGTCGACGGCAGAAAAATCTGCGGAATACTCACCGAGGCGACGACCGATTTTGAATCGGGCAACGTTGACAGCGTGATTATCGGCATAGGCGTAAACATAAAAACAAAGGCCTTCCCCGATGACGTGGAAGGCGCAGGCTGTCTTGACGCCGACGTTAACCGCTCGGAATTTATCGCGAAAACGGTCAACGGGCTTCTGAAAATCAAGGCGGGCGATTACTCGCCGTTTATCGACTACTACCGCAGCCACTCGCTCGTGCTCGGGCAGGAAATTCTCTTTACCGAAAACGGCAGAGTAAACCGCGCAACCGCGCTTGAAATCGACGAGAGAGGGGGACTTGTCGTCCGCCTCAGAGACGGCGAGGTCAGAACTCTTCGCAGCGGCGAAATCAGCGTAAGAAAGCTCAAAACGTAGAAGTTAAGTGCAGAATCTGTGGTTTCCGATAACCCTCACAACGGGGCGGGAAAACATAAAGGCGTTGCTCGTCTTGGCGGGATTGAAATAGTAAATCGCCCCGCCCGACGGGTCCCATCCGTTTATGGCGTCCTGCGCGGCGCGTCTTGCCGAATCTGCAACGGCTGCATACCAGTTTGAATCGTTGACGCACGAAAACGCCCCCTTCTGATATACCACGCCGCTTATCGTGTTGGGAAAGGACGGGTGGCGGACTCTGTTGAGTATCACCGCGCCCACCGCAACCTGACCTTCGTAGGGCTCGCCCCTTGCCTCGGCGCTTATCACCTTCGCAAGAAGCTCGATGTCCGAGGCGGAATAGCCGTAGCCCGACGAGCCCGTGCTGTCCGAAAGCCCGAGATAGAGCAGGGTTTGCCTGCCGCATATGCCGTCAACTGTAATGCCGCAGTTTCGCTGAAACGCGGTAACGGCTGCCTTTGTCTGGTTGCCGTAGATGCCGTCGATTGAGCCCTTGTAGTAACCGAGGGACGCGAGCTTTCGCTGAATCGACTTAACTTCCTCGCCCCTCGAGCCGAGCTTTGAAACGGCGTAGACGTCCGTTTCGTTTCGCGTGACGAGATAAGCCGCACCGCCGACGGTGCACCCCGTGAGGACAATCGCGGCGGCGATTAAAAACGCCGTGAAATTCCTGAACACTTTATATACTGTCATAGTATCACCTCATATTACCGTGTTTATCAGGTAGGATATTGCAATCCCCGCGCCCGTAAACAGCGCGGAATTAATTACAATTCCTATTATCTGCTTTTTTCCGCGCTTTATTCTCGGCGGCTTCTGGCTGATTGCCGAAAGCGCTTCGGCCTCGCGGCGAAGCTTTGCCCTGTCCGCGTCGCGAAATTCGGGCTTTACAAAGAATATGATTCTTTCAAAATAGGGGTTTTCGGTATTCGTTACCTCGAGTATCTGTTTGCTTACACCTTTAATCATTTTCTGTCCTTTCTGTAAAACGCAATCTTCATTTTATACGAATAGTGTAGGCACCCGACTGAAAAATTATACCAAAATGTTTTTGTCGAATTTTGTTTACTTTTTCATAAAAATAATGCTTGACAAGGATTTGCTAAACAAAAAGTATACTTAACGTTATTGTTCATATTTGTGGAAAACTCGGTGGAAAATGTGAAAAACTACGCTCAAAACCCCTATAAACTCGCACTTTTTGGCGTGTTTAAAACTTTACGGGTTTCATTTACGGTGAGTTTTCAATAATTTACACACAGTTTTCAACATTTTGAAATGTTACCGAATTGACATAAATTTTTGTGAAAGTTGCTATTTCCGGCAGCAAATGAAACGGAAAATAATTATACAAACTGTAGCCGCCAAAAGGCGGGCGGATTATACGAAACGGAGATAAAAATGAAAGTTAAGACTGAAAAGGGGAACGTGATTCTTGAAGGGGTAGAGTGTATAAATCTCGACCTCACCCTCGACTGCGGTCAGGCGTTTCGCTGGGTTAAGCAGGACGACGGAAGCTGGAACGGCGTTGCGTTCGGGAAATTCCTTAATATTGCGCAGGACGGCTCAACCGTGATTTTGCGCGACACCGACCTTGATACATACGAAAAAATCTGGCGGCACTACTTTGATTTTGACAAGGATTACGCCGCAATCTGCGCCACGCTCAAAAAGGACAGCCTGATTGCCCCGACAGTCGATGAATACTATGGAATCCGCATACTCAATCAGGATAGCTGGGAAGCCCTTTGCACCTTTGTGATAAGCCAGCAGAACAATATCAAAAGGATAAAGGGAATAGTCGAAAGGCTCTGCACCGCCTACGGCGACGAGCTTGAAAACGGTTGGCACACCTTCCCGAGTGCGGAAAGGCTCAGCGCCCTTTCGGTTGAGGATTTCGAGGCGCTCGGCACGGGCTACCGCGCGAAATATCTTGAGCGCCTTTCAAAGGCGGTTGCAGGCGGCGAGCTTGACCTTGACGGAATTAAGAGTATGTCGCTTGACGAGGCGCGAAAGACCCTGCTCGGCATCTACGGCGTGGGCGTTAAAGTTGCAAACTGCGCGCTTCTTTTCGGCTTTGAGTTTTACGACGCGTTTCCCGTTGACGTGTGGATGAAGCGCGTTATGGAATACTATCCCGACGGACTTCCCGAGTGCTTTGACGGCATCGGCGGAATTGCCCAGCAGTATCTTTTCCACTGGGCGAGGAACAATTTATAAGGTGGTTTTATGCAGAAATTATTTGTTGATTTTGTACCCGATGAAATGATATATCTCGACGCCGAGCAGTCGCGCCATATCGCGAAATCGCTTCGTATGAAGGTGGGCGACACGCTCACTCTTTCCTGCGGCGACGGCGCCGATTACGGCTGCATTATCGAGGAAATTACGGCGTCTCAGGTTGTGCTCAAAAAGTGCTACAAGCAGGCAAACGAGAGTGAGCCCGACGTACGCGTTCACATCTATCAGGGCGTGCCGAAGGGGGATAAGCTTGAGGACGTGATTCAGAAATGCACCGAGCTCGGCGCAAGCGCGTTCACACCCGTTCTGACCGCCCGTTCAATAAGCCGCCCCGATGAAAAATCCGCGGCGAAAAAGCAGGCGAGATATGCAAAAATTGCGCTCGAGGCAGCCCAGCAGAGCGGCAGGGGAATCGTGCCCGAGGTCGGCAAAATGACAAGCCTTGAGCAGGCGGTGAAAAACGACGGAAGCGAGCTTAAAATTCTGTTCTACGAGGGCGGGGGCGAAGCGCTTAAAACCCTGATAAATAAAGGGGTTAAGAGCGTTTCAATATACATCGGTCCCGAGGGCGGATTTGAAAAAAGCGAGGTTGAGCTTCTTGAAAAAAACGGCGCGAAAACCGCCACCCTCGGCAAGAGAATTCTTCGCACCCAGACAGCCCCCGTCGCGGCGCTCACCGCGATAATGCTTCTGACGGGAAATCTTGAATAAAAAACTTTTTTAGGCACCTCTTTCGAGGTGTCTTTTTTTGCACAAAATCAATATATTGCGTCTGACTTAATAGACACACACAAACAATCTGTGCATCATCACTAACAAAACGCAAAAAACATTGTGCAGGTTTACCATAGTCAAATTTATGAAAATAATATATAATAAAGTGAATATATATATTTTCTTTTAAATTTAAGAAGATTCTATTTAATATACTACATAACAGAGAGGGAGATTGTTATGAAGAAGAACACATTAAACAGAAAGGTGCTGAGCATAATGCTTGCCGTGCTCATGGCGGCAACTAGCATTGTGCCGTGTTTTGCCGTTCAGGCGGAAGACGGTATTATCGGCGCGTACCAGATTGAGATTTTCTACAAGGACACGGACACAATCGTGCCCACCTATGTCGACGATTCGCTTCCCGAGGACCAGAGGGAAGAGTATATCGTGGAGATGGTTGAAGGCGAAAAGCTCAATCTAACCTACAAGCTCATCGATACCGATATGCCGAATAATGCGACCATCCACTGGTACAGCGACAGCCCGACTCTTGCGGATGTTGACCAGAACGGCGTTGTAAAGGCGTTTGACTCATCAAAGGGTGCGGTAATTCAGCTCTGGCTCGACAACGAGGTAAGGACAATTCCGATTGTCGGAGATACGGTTGCCAAGGGCTTTGAAAAAGTATTCTACAGCAACACCTACGTAGATATCGACTCGCTTGACACCGAAGAGATTATGGTTATTGCCGAGGCAGCTTTCGGCGATGAATCCGTACTCGGCACAAACATTGAAGGCTACAAGGACGACCTCCTCACCTCCCTCGAGGAGTACCTTGACAAAATCAACACAAATATTTACGTTCAGCTTATTTCATCAAGCGGTGAAGTTCTTGACGAGGACTACATTCAGGTTGTCGTAAGGAAAAACGATGCGTGGTATGCAAACTTTCTCCCCAACGGTACCCACATCACAAATAAGGCGCAGATTCCCACAACCGTTGCAAAGGGCTCGGAGGTTCAGCTCTATGCGGTAACAACCCCCAGAAGACTCAACTATAAAGTCGTTTACTCAATCAAGAGCTCGTCGATTTTCGACCAGGGTAAGGTAGTTGCCACGGTCAACGACTCGGGTCTTGTATCGTTTAAGAATACGGGTACGGTAACCGTAATGGTTTCGCCCGACACCGAACAGATTATTGAAAACTTCCTGAAGCTTGTCAACTACGTCTACGCGCTTGACAACACGGGAACGATTGATTCCGACGAGATTGCGGGCATCCTGATAGACTACGTAGGTCTCGATATGAACCGAACGGTACTTGCCGGTATCATCGACGCGGGTCTTGTCATCAAGGACGTAACGCAGGACGCGGTTGACCCCGTTCAGCTTTCCGCAACGGCGATTGAGATTATCTCAAACCTCGTTCTTCAGTTTGTATATAACGACACAATCGAATTCACGGTTGTTGAGGCTGAGCCGATTTCGGACTTCAATCTTGAAGGTCCCGAGTCCGTAAGAGAGGGCTCCCAGGTTCAGATTGAGGTAACCGACCTTCAGCCGACCTACGGCGACCTCAGCGATATGGTATGGACTTCGTCGAATCCCGCGGTTGCATCCGTTGACCAGAACGGTATCGTAACGGGCAGGGACGCAGGCGGTTCACTCGGTCAGCTCTCAATCAGCGACCCCGTATATATCACGGCGACGTCGACCACAAACAACGTCACCCGAACGTTCAAGATTTCCGTAACGGGTAAGACGGGACGTTATATTTCCGACGTTGAGATAACCGGACCCGATTATCTCGAGCTCAACCAGACGGCTAACTATTTCTATCAGATTTACCCCGAAAGAGTTGCCGACGCCGACAACCTATACGTTGAATGGGGCATGAGAGTCGGCGAGGACGAGGACGGCAATCCCTACTATGAGTGGGCAACTGCCGACACCCCCGTTACAACCGAGCTCGCGTCGATAGACTATCTCGGCCACTACACGGTTATCGCGGGCGGCGAGGTTACAATCGCGCTTCACGCATACACGGGCTACCAGCTTTCAAACGGCAGCTTCTACGAGATTTCATCCCACGTTGCCGAATACGAGGTATTCAACGGCATCCCGATTGAAGCCATCACCATCACCGTTACCGACGGAACGTCAAACGGCGACATCAACAGGGATAACACAGTAAACATCAACGGTACGAACTATCAGTACGTAACAATCAAGAAAGGTCAGCTTGAGGCGTATTACAACAACGGTGCAAAGCTTGCAGCTTCGGTTTATCCCGAAAACGCCACAAACAAGCACCTTACTTGGGTTGTTGACAACGATTATTATACAACCACCCCGAGCGATAACACTCTGACCGCAGAGGTTAAGCAGAATTCGGGCCACGAAAATGCGGACTACTTTAACGTTTACGCGGTTTCGCAGGACGGCAGAATCAAGTCAAACGTAATCACCGTCTGCATCACAAGAAAATACGTTACTTCTAACACCATCAACGAGAGCACGTTAAGCCTTGTCAGAGGTTATGACGCAGACGTTACGCACACGGTAGGCTTTGAAAGCAACGCCCTTCTCACCACGACGGGCAACTGCTGCTATATGTGTAACTGGTACTCAAGCGATGAAAACGTATTCACGGTTGAGGCAAAGCACAACGACAACCGCGACGCAACAATCACGGGCGTTGACGTTGGCACAGCTACGCTCTACTGCGTATCAGCCGACGGCGGCATTGTGGCAACCCGCACCGTAACCGTTTATCCCGACAAGGAAAGATTGCAGAATATCGTAGACCTCTGCGACAAGACGGTTATCGAAAGAACGAAGGCAAACGCGGCTGAGTATAAGCAGTTTATGCACAAGCTCGACCTTGCGTACACTATTCTCTACGACGAACCCCTCGCTTCGCAGTCAACCTGCGACACCTATGCTGACGAACTGCTCTACGCATTCTATAAGCTCGGCGGTTTCGTAGGCATCCTTGATATCGACATCAAGGCAACGGGCGGCAAGGACCTTGCGAGAGACTTTGTAACGGTTTCGGTGGGTTCAACCGCAAACTACAAGAATCAGAGCTACGACTTTGATATGAAGCTCTTCCCGTCAAACGCTATGTACAGCAGCATTGTCTGGACGTCGTCAAACAGCAATATCGCCATTGACGAAAACGGTAAGTGTTCGCCGACGTCAAACAATCCTGCGGCAGGCAAAATCACCTGTACGGTAACCGACTATATGGGCAATTCCATAAGCGATTCCGTATACGTTGCATTCTCAAAAACGCCTGCAACGGGAATTGAGCTCAACACCTATCAGATAGACAACGGCGGCATCGGCACAACCCAGCAGCTCACAGCAACCGTGCTTCCCACGGGAACGCTCGGCGTGGGCGAGGCAAGCAATTCCGACGTTGTATGGTCGTCGACCGACGAGAGCATCGCAACGGTTGACGCAAACGGCGTTGTAACCTTCGTCAAGGGCGGCAGATGTAAGATTGTCGCAACCACGGTTGACGGCGGCTACACCGCGGAATGCTCGGTTAAGGTTGTAACCTACTACGGCAACCTTGAGCTTCTCATCCAGCAGTACACCGACCTCAACCTTCAGCAGATAAGCTACATCCCCGAAACGTGGGAAGTTTACGAGGCCGCTATGGACGCTGCGTGGGAAATCATCAGAGTCCGCGACAGCTCGCAGGACGAGGTTGACGAGGCATACGCAACCCTTCAGAGCGCATATGAAGGTCTTGAAAAGTACAACCAGATTCAGAAGATAGAGCTCTATCTCGACGGTGAGGAAACCAAGGAATTCTATCAGTACGACCTCAGACTTCTCAAAGAGGGTATCAGCTACAAGAACGCGCTTCTTGACCTCAATGCGAGAATCTATCCGAGCAACGGCTCTTATGCAAGCGCTCAGTGGATTTCATCAACAGACGACATTTCGGTAACGACCGACGGTAAGTGTTCGCCCACGGCAAACAAGTCCTGCTACGGCAGAATCACCTGCGTTGTAACAGACCACTTTGACAGAACGTATGAGGATTCGGTTTGGGTATCCTTCTCATACAACCCCGTAACGGGAATCGACCTTTCCGAAACGAGCATAACCGGCGAGCCCGGCACAACCTATCAGCTCACCGCAACGGTTCAGCCGACGGGTACCTCGCTCTTCCATATTGCAGCGGCGGATATTCAGGATTACTACTGGGAATCCGACGACACAAGCATCGCAACGGTTAACGACAACGGTCTTGTAACTTTCGTTCACGCTGGCTCAACGATAGTTCGCTGCGTATCCTACGACGGCGGTATCTACGCTGAATGCGAGGTTTCGGCAGAGGGCGACAGAACGGCTCTCAGAAAGGCGATTGCCGATTATGCGGAAATTGAATATACGGATTACGCTTACGACTACGGTATGGCGTTCAAGAACGCATACGACGCGGCGACCGTTGCCCTCACTCAGAGGGGTCTCAGTCAGGAGCAGATTGACACCGCGACTGCAAACCTTATCAACGCGGCAAACAATCTTCCCGCGCATCCGTACATCTTAGTTGATTCGGTTAAGCTGACATATCAGGCGTACAAGAACCCGACAATCGGCGGAACCTCGCTTGTAACAAGCGGAACCGTTGGTGCAAACGACGCAATCAGCCTTAACCTTTCAAGCAGCTTTGCAACATATAACTACAATAACTACGTAACGGTTACGGCGGCAGCAAATCCGACTAACGCAATGTATCAGAGCGTATCGTACAACGTTATTTCAACGACCCGCGCTTCAACCTCGATAAACGGCAACCTCATTACGGTTACCCCGACCGAAAAGAGCAGTGGCGGCTTTGCAGAGATTTGCGCAACGATTACAGACTACTACGGCAGAACGACCTCAAGAACCTTCTACGTAGTTCTTTCCGATAACGTATGCTCGGGCATCAACGTAACCGAAAGCAGTCTCAGCGTATACGCGGGCTCAACCCCGACCCAGCTTCACTATTCAATCTCAGGCTCGCCTGAATTTACGGGCGTTGTATGGACATCGAGCGACGAAACGGTTGCAACCGTAAGCTCAAGCGGCGTTGTCACCCCGATTGAAAGAGGCACCGCGGTAATCACCGCAAGAACGGTCGACGGCGGCTACAGCGATACGGTAACGTTCACGATTTCAACCGATTTCAGAACGCTTGCAAACAAGTATAACGAGTACAACACCCTGATTGAAAACGTTCAGGATGAGCACGAGTACACCGAGGAATCCCTCAACGCACTCGCTGCGGTAGTTGCAGAGGCGGGCGCTATGATTAACGCCAACACCGCAACTCAGGCTGAGGTCAACGAAATGATTTCGGCACTCGACGAGGCTTATAATTCACTTGTTGTATATCAGCAGGCAACGGGCGTAAGCATCAGCGCAGACACGACGGACGATGCGGTAACGCTTGTAAATCCGGGCTTCGTCCGCTACACGGGAGCTCCGTTTGTCAACGGCAAGTACGTACTTCTTACCGCAAATCCGCTTCCCGCTGCAGGCGCGCTCTATTCAAGCGTTGAGTGGGAATCTTCAAACGAAGACATCACGGTTGACGCAGACGGCGTTGTCACAAACCATACGGCAAGAGCGGGCGCAACAAAGATAACCTGTACTCTTACAACCGAAAACGGCGCAACCTTTACCGACACGATGTACGTTTCCTTCACAAGGTACGGCGTTGTTGACGTAAGCTTTGACGACGATATGGTTTACGGCGCACCCGGCGAATACAAGATTGTTACACCTAATATCACAAATGCAAACAACAGTGCTCTTTCGCAGTACACGGTTAAGGACTGCATCTTCGAGTCGAGCAATGAAAGCGTTGCAACCGTTGACGAAAACGGACGAATCTTCTTCGTTTCACAGGGCAGCGCAACAATCACCGCAATCTCAATGGACGGCGGTATCAGCGGCACTATCACCGCGTACACAACGTGGGATACGGGCGCGCTGAAAGCAGCTATACAGGAAGCTGAGGCTCTTGAGCAGACCGACTACACGCCGTCTTCATACAGCGATATGCAGATTGCCCTTCAGGCGGCACAGAACGTTTACGCAAACGTCAACGCAAATCAGTCCCAGATTGACAGCGCCTGTGCGGCTCTCACAACCGCAATCGAAGCACTGGTTGAATTCATCCCGCCCGAGATTTCGGTAAGTTGCAACGGCAGCGAGATTGAAACAAATGCGGCAGTTGAGGCGGCGGACAACGATACGCTTGTATTCACCGTATCCCTCGGCGAAAACGCTATGGTTGATTCCTATAACGTTTCAACCTCGAACGTAACAAACACCACCGTATCCGTCAACGACCTGACTGTAACCGCAGTCAAGGGCATGGGCGACGGAAGCTTCACCTTAACGGTAACGGCGGTTGACGACTGGGATGAGGAATACGAGGCAACCTACAACATCAGCCTTGTAAACAGCGTTGTTTACGCTACCGACTTTGAAATCACCGCAGTGGGCGAAACCGTAGTAAACGGCGCAATCACCCATTCCTGCGGCGGCACCTATACAAACTTCTACGGAATGCAGCTCGGCTACACGCCGACGCCGGCAAATGCAAACGGCATCGCTTCCGTAACATATGAATCCTCGGCAACAAACTTCGTAACGGTTGACGAAAACGGACTTGTAAACCTTACAACAGCAGGCAAGGTAAGAGGTTCCAACACGGCAACAATCACCGTAACTCTCACAAATTCCGACGGCTCTCAGGTTATGAAGACGGTTTCAATTACGATAACAAGGGCGTAAGGGGGGATGGCTATGAATAAGAATCTTAAGAAAAGTCTGTCCCTTCTCACCGCGCTGGTGCTTGTGATTACAACAGTCGCCTGCGGTCTTACGGCGCTCGGTGATACCTACGTTGAAATCAACGCGGTAAATTTCCCCGACCCCGTATTCAGAAGGCTTGTCGGCGAAAAGTACGACCTTGACGAGGACGGCTATCTCAGCCAGAGTGAAAGAAACGTAACCCTCTTCTCGATTTCGGGTCTTGTTGACCCCGAGGAAGAGGCGGTTGAAAGCATACAGGGCATCGAGTTTTTCCCGAGCGTAACGATTCTTCGTGTCGGCGGCGTGGGACTGACGAGCATCGACGTAAGCTCGCTTACAAATCTCACCTCGCTGACCTGTCAGGGTAACGAGCTCGAGACCATCGACCTCGGCTACAATATGCAGCTGACAACGCTCAACTGCTCGGACAACAGGCTCACCTACCTTGACCTCGGCTCAAACGCAAGGCTCACCTCGGTGTACTGCTATGCAAACAGCATCACGTCCCTCGATTTCAGGGGCTGCCAGAACATTACAAAGCTGAGATGCGACCAGAACGAGCTTACGTATCTCGACGTTTCAATGCTCACGAAGCTCGCTGAGTTCAACTGCTCAAAGAATCATATCCCGTCGCTGAATCTTGCGACGACCTCGCTCACCGAGGTTACGGACTATATGATAGGCAACCAGACTCTTGAGCTTCAGGCAACGCTTGATAACGACCAGATTATAATTCCGTTCACAAACCACGGCCTCACGTCAGGCAACTACATCGGCTGCACGCTCGACCAGTACACGGGCTCGGGCTTTGAGTACGACCAGTTTGTTGCAAACGACGTGGACGAAATCGCCGACGGCATAACCTATTACTGCGACACCGGTATCGCCGGCAGCGAGGCTATGAGCGTTGACGTAACCGTGCTTCGCGATTTCTACGAGGTTAAATTCTATCAGACGGAACAGCACACAATCCTTCTAGGCAAATCCTTCGTCGCTTCGGGCGGCAGCGCAACCGCGCCTCAGGCAATGCCCGTAAGCTGTAAGGCGTTTGACAGTTGGAGTGAGGATATCACAAACGTTACCGAGGATATGAACGTTCACGCGCTCTTTGTTGACGCGCACACCTACACAATCACCGCCTTTGACGGCGAGGACACCGTAACGGTTTCCTGCTCGGTATGCAGCGATTCAAGAACGCTCTCGTTCAGCGAGGCAATCAGCACCCAACCGAACGCACCGAACTACGAACCGTGCTTAGACCTTAACAATGATAATTACATTAATGCAAAGGACTACGCAATCTTATGTAGTATGTTCGCGTAAAAAGGTATAAAAAAATAACCGCAAACATCATTTGATGTTTGCGGTTTTTCTTTTTACTTTAAAAATTTATCTATCGCGTTGTTGAGTTCCTCGAGCATCTGCTCGTCGCCGTCCTCGACGGCGTGAACAATGCAGTGTTCAAGGTGGTCCTTCAGAATTACCTTGCCCGTGTTGTTGAGCGCCGATTTAACGGCTGCAAGCTGAATCAGAACGTCGCTGCAGTCCTCGCCGTCCTCAACCATCTGCTTAACCTTCTGCAGATGACCTATGGCCTTTGCAAGGCGGTTTGTGACGTCCTTCGTGTGGGTGTGGTAATGACCGTGTTCGTGCTTTTCCATATCGTTCTCACTCATATTTTGTCAAGCGCCTGCTGAATGTCCTCAATGATATCCTGCGCGTCCTCAATACCAACGGAAAATCTGATGAGGTCGGGGCTTACGCCGCATTCCTCAAGCTGCTTGTCGGTGAGCTGACGGTGGGTTGTTGAAGCGGGGTGAAGGCAGCAGGTGCGCGCGTCTGCAACGTGGGTAACGATTGCGGCGAGCCTGAGGCTGTCCATAAATTTCGTTGCAGCCTCTCTTCCGCCCTTAACGCCGAAGGAAACGACGCCGCAGGTGCCCTTTGGCATATACTTCTGAGCAAGGCCGTACTGGCTGTCGTCCTCAAGCATTGCGCAGTTAACCCATGTGATTTTGTCGTTATCTTTGAGATATTCGGCAACCTTCTTTGCATTTTCGCAGTGGCGCTGAATACGAAGGTGAAGCGTTTCAAGACCTACGTTGAGAAGAAATGCGTTCTGCGGCGCCTGAATGGAACCGAGGTCGCGCATAAGCTGAACCGTCGCCTTCGTGATGTATGCGCCCTCGCCGAAGGTCTCGGTGTAGGTGATGCCGTGATAGCTGTCGTCGGGGGTTGTGAGACCGGGGAACTTGTCGTTCTGCGTCCAGTCAAATTTGCCCGAATCAACGATTGCGCCGCCGATTGTCGAAGCGTGACCTTCCATATATTTCGTTGTGGAATGGGTTACGATATCAACGCCGAAGTCGAACACGCGGCAGTTAATCGGGGTTGCAAAGGTGTTGTCAACGATGAGCGGAATGCCGTTTGCGTGAGCAACCTTTGCGAAAACCTCAAAGTCGAGAATGTCGAGGCTCGGGTTTGAAATCGTCTCGCCGAAAACGGCCTTTGTGTTCGGCTGAATTGCCGCCTGAATTTCTTCCTCGGTTGCGTGCGGACTTACAAAAGTGAAGTCGATGCCGAGCTTTCTCATCGTAACATTGAAGAGATTGAATGTGCCGCCGTAGATTGCCGAGCTTGAAACGATGTGGTCGCCCGCCTGAGCGATATTGAAGATTGCGTAGAAATTTGCAGCCTGTCCCGAGCTTGTCAGCATTCCGGCAACGCCGCCCTCAAGAAGGGTGATTTTTTTTGCCGCAAGGTCGCAGGTCGGGTTCTGAAGGCGGGAATAGAAATAGCCCGCTCTTTTAAGGTCGAAAAGGTCGCCCATTTCCTCGCTTGAATCATATTTGTAGGTTGTGCTCTGCACAATCGGGATAACTCTCGGCTCGCCGTTTTTCGGCTCGTAGCCGCCCTGTACGCAGATTGAATTAAGTCTCATATCAATTCTCCTTATATGTAATGATTGCCAAGCAATCAAATCATGCGCTTGCGCAAATCATGAAGCCTGCTTCAATTCATGCAAGCGTAGCTTGCAAATCATTAATGAATTGCCTTTGGCATGAATTGTAAATTATTTAAAGTAGTTAACGCCGCTTTCAAATATCTTCATATCCTTTTCAAACGGAACGTTTTCATAGAGGTCGTCGCCCTTACGCTCGCAGTGAGCCATCTTGCCGAGAACTCTTCCGTCGGGCGAGGTGATGCCCTCAACCGCGCAGATTGAGCCGTTCGGGTTAAACGGCATATCCGAAACGGGAACGCCGTCGGGGTTTACGTACTGCGTTGCAATCTGTCCGTTTGCGATGAGCTTTCTGAGCACGTCGTCGTTTGCAACAAATCTGCCCTCGCCGTGGCTTATCGGAACAGCGAACATATCGCCCGCGTTCACAGAGCTGAACCACGGTGACTTAACGCTTGTAACCCTTGTGTATGCCATTGTGGACATATGTCTGCCGATGGTGTTGAACGTAAGCGTCGGGTCGTCCTCTTTGATTTCGCGGATTTCGCCGTAGGGCACAAGGCCGAGCTTGATGAGTGCCTGGAAGCCGTTGCAGATACCGAGCATAAGACCGTCGCGGTTGTTGAGAAGCTTTGTAACTGCCTCTTTGATTCTCGGATTTCTGAACGTTGTGGCGATGAATTTGCCCGAACCCTCGGGCTCGTCGCCGCCGCTGAAACCGCCGGGTATCATTATAATCTGGGCTCTTTCAATCTCGTCAACCATCTTGTCAATAGTCTCGTTAATCGCCTGTGACGACAGGTTGTTCACAACGAGGATTGAGCTCTCTGCGCCCGCCTTTTCAAACGCCCTTGCCGAGTCAACCTCGCAGTTGTTTCCGGGGAAGGTCGGCAGGAATACTCTCGGCTTTGCAACCTTGTTTTTTGCGATGAATATTGAGCGCTCTTTGTAAAGCGGAACGTCGTAGGGCATCTTTGCCTTCTTGCCCGAATCGGTTGCAAATACCTTTTCAAGCTTGCCCGTCCATGCGTCGATGAGCTCGTCAACCGTGTAGAGCTCGCCGTCGATGATGAACACGCCGTTGTCGCTCGTCGTTCCGAGCGTTACGCCGTCATAGGCGTTTTCGTCCGCAAGCTCAACAACAAAGCTTGCTTCCTTTGCTGCAAAAAGAGTTTCCTTGTCAAGTCCCTGAGCGAAGGTGAAGCCCGTCTTGTTGCCAAACGCCATCTTGCAGACGCAGGCAGCCGCGCCGCCCTCTTTCACAACTGACGCCGCAAGAATTCTGCCGTCCCTGAGTCCTTCATAAACGCTCACCATAAGGTCCATAGCCCTGTCGAAAATCGGCAGTCCGCTTTCCTCGTCAACGGGAAGGGGAAGAAGCTTTACGGTTGAGCCCGTCCTCTTGAACTGTGAGGAAACGGTCTTTGACGCCTCGCTCATACCCACTGCAAACGATACGAGAGTGGGCGGAACGTCGAGCTCGTTGAACGAACCGCTCATTGAATCCTTTCCGCCGATTGAGGGGCACTTGTAGCCAAGCTGAGCCGAAAGCGCGCCGAGAAGCGCCGCGGTCGGTTTGCCCCAGCGGGTGGGAACGTCGTTAAGTCTTTCAAAATATTCCTGGAAGGTGAGCCTTGCCTTTGCAGGATTGCAGCCGACTGCCGCAAGCTTTGCAAGCGATTCTGAAACCGCAAACGCAGCACTGTGGAAAGGCGACCAGCGGGAAAGCTTCGGAATGAAGCCGTATGCCATAACGCTTGCCGTGTCGGTCTCGCCCTCGAGAAGCGGAATCTTTGCAACCATGGCTTCCTCGGGCGTGAGCTGGTATTTGCCCGCGTACGGCATAAGCACCGTAGCCGCGCCGATTGACGAGTCAAAGCGCTCAACAAGTCCCTTCTGCGAGCATACCTCAAGGCGCGAAAGGTTTGCCTTGAGAGCCTCTGCGGTGCTGAGATCTTCAAGCTCTGCGGGAACCTTCTTCGTGTAATTTTCGTTTTCGTCAACGGCGGCAATCTCAGCCTTTGCGTGCTGAACTACGCCGTTTGTATTTAAGAAATCACGGCTGAGGTCGACAATTTTGTCGCCGCGCCACGTCATTTCAAGTCTGTTTTCGTCGGTTACAACGGCAACGGGGGTTGCCTCGAGGTTTTCCTCGTTTGAAAGCGCGATGAACGCCTCAACGTCGTCCTTACCGAGAACGACCGCCATTCTTTCCTGCGACTCGGAAATAGCAAGCTCCGTGCCGTCAAGACCGTCGTATTTCTTCGGCACCTTGTCGAGGTCGATTTTGAGACCGTCGGCAAGCTCGCCGATTGCAACCGAAACGCCGCCCGCGCCGAAGTCGTTGCAGCGCTTAATCATCTTTGCAACCTCAGCCTTGCGGAAGAGGCGCTGAATCTTTCTCTCGGTCGGGGGATTACCCTTCTGAACCTCTGCGCCGCAGGTCTCGATTGACGAGCTGTCGTGCGCCTTTGAAGAACCGGTTGCGCCGCCGCAGCCGTCGCGTCCCGTTCTGCCGCCGAGGAGGACGATAACGTCGCCGTCCTGCGGGGTTTCACGGATTACGTTTTCCTTTGGCGAAGCGCCGATAACCGCGCCGATTTCCATTCTTTTTGCAACGTAGCCCTCGTCGTAGAGCTCAACAACCTGTCCGGTCGCAAGACCTATCTGGTTGCCGTAGCTTGAATAACCGGCAGCCGCGCCTGTAGTGATTTTATTCTGCGGAAGCTTTGCCGCAAGGGTTTCCTCAAACGGCGTCGTCGGGTCGCCCGATCCGGTTACGCGCATCGCCTGATAAACGTATGCACGTCCCGAAAGCGGGTCGCGGATTGCGCCGCCGAGGCAGGTTGCCGCGCCGCCGAAGGGCTCGATTTCCGTCGGGTGGTTGTGGGTTTCGTTTTTAAACTGAACGAGCCACGGCTCTTTTTTTCCGTCGATTTCAACCTCAACGTTAATTGAGCAGGCGTTGATTTCCTCGCTCTCGTCAAGGTCGTCAACGTAGCCGCGCTTTTTGAGCGCCTTTGTGCCGATGCACGCCATATCCATAAGGCAGACAATCTTGTCCCTGTCGCCGTAAACCTCTTTGCGAACCGCAAAATAGTCCTCGAGCGCCTTGTTAAGAGCCTTTGCGTATCTGCCCTCGTCAATCTTAATCTCGTCGAGCTCTGTCGCAAACGTGGTGTGGCGGCAGTGGTCGGACCAGTAGGTGTCGATAACTTTCAGCTCCGTTAAACTCGGGTCGCGGTTTTCGTCGTTTTTGAAATAATCCCTTACCCAGCACAAATCTGCAACACTCATCGCAAAGCCCATTGAAGCGTGGTACTCTGCAATCTCGTCGTCGCTCATAGCGATGAAGCCGCCGATGCGAACGATGTCCGCCGGAACGTCGGACTTGAGCTCAAGCGAGTCGGGAAGCTCAAGAGATGCAACTCTCGACTCGACGGGGTTGATGATATAGGCTTTGATTTTTTCAAATTCAGCGTCGGTGATGTCGCCCTTAACGGCAATAATCTTTGCCGAGAGCACGTCGGGTCTTTCGCCTGCGGTGAGGAGCTGAATACACTGCGCCGTAGAATCCGCCCTCTGGTCGTACTGACCGGGAAGGTACTCGGTCGCAAAGTATCTGTAATCCTCGGGGATTGAGAGCTCATAGTAAACGTTGTCGAGGTTCGGCTCAGAGAGAATTGTTCTCACAGCCTGCTCAAACTCTTCCTCGCTTAAGCCCTGCGCGTCATATCTGTTGATAAGGCGCAAATCCTCAAGCGCAGTCAATCCGACGTTGTTTCTGAGGTCGGCAAGAAGCTGCCCCGCCTCAATGTCGTTGCCCTTTTTCTTTTCTACAAAAACTCGGTAAACCTTAGCCATATTTATTCCCAAAGCCTTTCCAAATATCATTGTTTATATAATAACATAACTGAATATAAATTGATATATATTTTTATAATAAAATATTAATTTTTATCCGAATATATTTGTGTAAAACAATAAAAAGGTCAGGGCATAAAGCCCTGACCTGTAATATTTATGCTGCGTCTTCCTCGCCGCCCTCGTCGGGAACGTCCATTTCGTACCATTTTGCGTGGTTAAGTCTTCTCTGCGTTTCGTCAAGCTCAATCTGACCGCCGAGAATCTTTTCGTTGTAAAGGTCGTTCGCCTTTTCAAACTCGATGTTTGTGTATTCCACGCCGTATTCCTCGAATACGGTCTGGTCGCCCGAGAAGAGGTTTGTGCCGACGCCGAGTCTGTTGCCCTCAACCTTGCAGCCCATAGCGGCAAGAATTGTCGGGTAGTAGTCCCAGTTGCACCAGGTTCTGTTTGTCGTTACCTTCTTTGTTGCGGCAACTGACGGATGAGGATTGAGGATGCAGTTAAACTGAGTTCTCTCGTAGTCGTCGGTAAAGCCGTAGAATTCAAAGAAGTTTGTTTCCATGCTGAGATGGTCGCCGATAACAACGATTGTTGTGTTCTCATAGAACGGCTGTTCCTTAATCCAGTCGATGAATTCAACAACCTGCTCGGTGCTGTATGCAATGGCGTTTGCGTATGAATTCTCATAAGGTGTCGGGGTGTTCGGACCGATGTAACCGTCGGGCTTATGGGTGTCGGCTGTTTCCATCGTGAAGTTGAACGGCTGACCTGTCTCATAAAGCCTTGTGATTTCTTCCTTTGCAAGCTCGTAGAGCTTATCGTCCTCAAAGCCCCACCATACCTTGTAATCCGAGGGAAGGATGCCTTCCTCGATTGCGTACTCGTAGTCGTAAACAAGCACGTCACCGTGGGTTTCGTAGAAGTAGCGAAGTCCGCCGAAACGCGCGTCTGCGCCGAACATTACGGTCTGAACGTAGCCCTCGTCGGTGAGTAAATCGGTGAGGGTATAAGCGCCGGGAAGGAAGTTTCCGGGTGAGCCGTAGTCGTTGTTGATGCCGGGCGCCTTCATCGGAAGACCGGTCGTCTGGTTAACCATTGAAGCGATGGACCACTGTGTGCCCGTGCCCTTCATGGGACCGCCGAAGAAATTGTCGGTATCCGAGAAAACGATGCCCTCTTCCTGAGCAAGTTCCGAAAGCTCGGGCATAAGGTTTTCGTCCATAAATCCGCCGAGGTCCTTTGAAAGGAAGCTGTTTTCGATTGATTCAAGATAGATGTGGATGAGGTTTCTCTTCTGCTCGGGGAAGGAAATCTTCACTTCCTCGGGGGCAACGTAAACGTCGCTGAGAAGGTCGGAATCAACAAGGTATGCGTTTGCAACCTGCTTTAAGCTGAATTCCGTCCAGCCGTAGTGAACGCCGCCGATGAGCATTGCGATTGCGATTGCAAGGCAGATAAGTCTCTTTGCCATATCGCCGAGAATCTTTACGTCCTTCTTTAAGCCGTGATAAACGAGCTTGAACTTTGAAAAATCAAATACCGCAAAGAGAACCGTGAACAAAAGCGTGTGGAACACGGGACCCTCGTAAGCCTCGATATATACGCCTCTTTCCGTTCCGACCGTGGGGGAAAAGAGGTTGATGATGAGCTGGTCGCCCGTTACGTCGCCGAATGAGCCCTTGCCCCAGACCGTGCCGTAATATGCGGCAAGACCGAGCGCAAAAAGTACAACCGAGAGAATCTTTACGGCGAGAGCGCCCTTTCTCTTCGGCTTGTCAGCCTCTTCGAACGTGATGTAGCGGTTTACAAGCGCAAATACAAACTGAAGCGCAAGGCCGACGATGAGCGACATAATGAAGAATTTAACGAAATTCGACGTGCCGTAAGCGTCGGTGTCGATGAAGTGCGCGTACTGCATTACGTGCTTCTGTACTGCAAGCGAGCAGAGAATAACCGTCAGCGCATTTTTAACGGGAATCCTGATGTACGCGCCCACGTTGCGTTTTCTGCAGAAGAAAACGAGCTCGATTACTGTCATTATGGCAGCTGATATTCCAGAAAGAATAAAAAACATAATTCTACCTCCGTAATAACAACAATATAATTACTTGATTACAGTAGCGATGGTGTTGGGCGCCATACCTGCGGCGTTAGCCTCGTCTGTGTCGATGTGCATTGCAAGCGCATAGCTTTCCGATACGCGGACAACAACATCGCCGAAAGTGAGGGCTCTGCCGTTTGCCGTCGGAATTTCAACACTTACTATCTGTCCGTTTTCAAGTCCCATTTCCTCAGCGTCTGCCGGGGTTGCGTGAATATGTCTTTTCGCAGCGATAACGCCCTTTGTGAGCTCAACCTCGCCTGCGGGACCTACGAGCTTGCAGGTGCCCGTGCCCTCAAGGTCGCCGCTCTCTCTTACGGGCGCCGTAACGCCGATTGAACGCGCGTCGGTGAGTGAAAGCTCAACCTGTGTCTCGGGTCTTACGGGGCCGAGAATTGAAACTGCGGGAAATTCGCTCTTTGCGCCCACAACTCTTACTCTTTCCTCACAGGCAAACTGTCCGGGCTGAGAGAGCCACTTCTTGTTTGTGAGCTCATAGCCCTCGCCGAAAAGAGTTGCAAGGTCTTCCTTTGACACGTGAACGTGTCTTGCGGAAATTTCTACCAAAACTTCATTTTTCATAACGATATACTCCTTATAAAATATATTCATTAATTTTTATACGATGATATTTTATACTACTTTACGTTGTTTTTCAACCATTATTTTAGTATAATGGATTACAGGACATAGAAAAATAAAGGAAATTTTGAAATGAATTTGTCACAGCTTAACGAAAAATGCCTTGATTGCAGGGCTTGCGGGCTCTGCGAGGGAAGGACGAATCTCGTCTTCGGAACGGGAAATGAAAATGCAAAAATAATGTTTGTCGGCGAGGGACCGGGCGAACAGGAGGATTTGCAGGGGCTGCCGTTTGTGGGCAGGTCGGGGCAGCTTCTCGACAAGCTGCTTGCCGCCGTCGACCTCAGCCGCGATGAAAACGTATATATAGCGAACATAGTCAAATGCCGTCCGCCTAAAAACCGCGACCCGCTTCCCGAAGAGCAGGATGAGTGCATCAAATGGCTTCGCGATCAGTTTAAAATCATACGACCGAAAATCGTTGTCTGCCTCGGCAGAATCGCGGCGCAGAGGCTCATCTCGCCCGATTTCCGCGTAACGCGCCAGCACGGCGAATTCACCGAAAAGGGCGGCGTTCTCTTTATGGGAACCTACCACCCGTCGGCGCTTCTGCGCTACCCCGAAAACAAGGAGGCCGCCTTTGCCGACTTCCTCGCCCTGAGGGACAAAATTGAGGAACTCGGGCTGAAATAATCTTTACCCGATTTTTACTTTTCCTTTCCCGTGAGTTTGCTTTTGTGCGCTTTAATATGTATAACGGGTTCAGGATTTACAGGAGGTTTTTATGGAAACGGTACTTGTTTGCGACGACGACAGCGCAATACTTGAATCGCTGAGAATTTATCTTTCAAATGAAGGATACAACGTGTTTACCGCCTGCGACGGGCAGGAGGCGCTTGAAAAAATCGAGCAAAACGAAATTCACTGCGTTGTGCTCGACATTATGATGCCGCGCTCAAAACGGCAGGCTTGAAATCACAATAGACGGCGATTTGTTCAAAGCAAGAGTAATTCTGCCGAGAGAATAATACAAAACGGGAGGCAAGCGCCTCCCGTTTTATTAATCTAATTTCATATCGGGGTTGTAGTTTTTGTTGAGCGTCTGTATGTTCTTTACGCAGTTGTTCACAACCGCGTCGTAATCCTCGCCGTCCCTGCACGCGAAGTAGACAACCTCGTATTCGTCCGAGTCAACCTTGCCGTAGTCGTCAAGGAAGAGGGGAACGCGCTTTGCCTCCTCGTAGAAATTGTCCTCGTAGCTGTATTCGCCGTTGATGTAGTAGTTCTTCCAGCCGTACTCGTATTCCATTCTCGCGTTGAAATCCTGGTAGAAGCTGCCGTCCTCAAGCGCGTAAACCTGCGACGCCGCCGTGTAGATATCCGACGTTCTGAAAGAATAGTCGTTGATGCAGAGATAGTCCGCCTTGTCGGTGTGCTGAAGCATCAGATAGTAGATGTCGGGGTCCTCAAGGTAGTTTGAAACGCTGTCCCTTGAAAGAAGCTTTTTGGCAATCGTGCCGTTCCAGCCGTAAACCTCAACGCAGTAGGTCGGGTTTTCAACAACAATCGAATTACCCGACATATAGTCGATTGAGCTCGTCTTTACCATCTTTCTGTACGCGATGACAAGCTCGGAATTGTCGTCCTTGTCAAAGTCGACGAGGGATACGTAGCACACGCCGTCAACGAAGGTGCCGTCGTTGTTGCTGTCAACCTTCGGGTTGCCGTATTTCTTAATCTTTTCAAGCACGATGTTGTAGTATGCGTCAAGCCTGAGCTGAGCGTCGGACTTCGTTTCGCTTGCAACCGACGACGAGCCCGAGAAGGTCTGAAGCGTTTTGTCAACAAGCTCGACTATCTGTTCCGCCTTGCTCGCCTTTATCGTTGAAAGCTTGATTGTCTCAAAATCGTATGCGTTGATTTTTCCTTTATATGTGTAGATATTGTCCTTGCAGTCGTAGCTGCACTCGCTGTTTTTCTTGAAGCTCGAGCCCTTGAGCGCGTAGAGCACAACCTTGTCGGGGGTTTCGGGCTCTGATTTGCAGAGGTAGTATTTGTTGTTCTTGTGGAAGAACGAGAGCCAGTAGCCGTCGGTCGGTTCCTCGGTGTGGTTTGCAACCTCGCTGTAAATCGTCGTGAACTCCTTGTTCGCGTAGCCCCACACCTCGAGAATGTACTCGGTGCCGTTGTTGTAGCAGAGCATAAGCTCGTCGTTGCCGTCGCCGTCAAAGTCCATCTGCCTTGCATAGCAGAAGCCCGAGAGGTAGGTTGAGTCCTTGCCGTACTCGTCCTCGTTGAGGTATTCCCACTTGGTTGAGCCGTAGTCGGATATGTAGTTTGTGCAAACCTGCGCCGCGTCGGCATAGAACTGACTGTTGCGCTTGTTCTGTGAATTTATCGTGTGGGCAAAGCCTGCGATAAAGCCGATAACCGCGATGATAAAGAAGATAAAGGCGAGGAACTTGAGAATCAGCGCCCTTACGTTCGGCATTGTTCTCAGCGCCTTTATCGGCTCGCCGTGAGCGACCTCTTCAAACGAAAATACGTTTGAGCGCGACGCTTTGTTTTTTGCGCTTTTCAGCTTTGCGCCGATGTAAATGAAGGCGTCGGACAGCCTGTTTTCACGTTTTTCGTTTTCAAAATCATCGTCATAATAATTGTATTTTCCCACGCCTTCACCCCTTTTCTGCAAAAATTATAGACACAATATTATAACATATATAAATAATAATATCAACTATAATAAATATATGTGCCGCAAACCGTCGAAATTCGGAAAAGTAACGCGGTCGGCTTCCTTTACAAAAGCAAAAAAATATGATAGAATATTTTTTAGACAACATTTGCTTTTCAGCAACAAGGGAGGTCGTTTGATTATTATGAAAAGAAGATTTGCTTTATTACTTGCGGTTATTATGGCTTTCTCATTTATGGCTTGCGCGAGCTCATTTAAGCCGGGCGAAAAACTACATCTGAAGCCGAACAAAAATATCAGCGCGGATCAGACGGTGCTCGATATGTCGTTCACACCGCCCGAGGATTACGTTTCGGTTAAGCGTTCGATTGACAGACGTTCAGACGGAACGATTACCGAAAAGGTTATGACTTACACCTTTGCCGACGGCTCGGAGCTTGCGTTTTCAAGCGCAAAGGATGTTGAAGAGGGACAGCTGGAGCAGGTGAGGGATTATATCAGCGCCGACAAGATTGAAAACCGTGAAATTGCGGGCAAGTCTTTTATGGTGTTTGAGTATGACGAGCTTTATGCAATGTGTCAGGAAGGCACAAACGCATACGGCGTACAGTTTGTATTTCCGGAAAGTGAAGGCGAGGCTTCGGAGGAACCCAAAACGAGCGAATTATTTGACAAATCGCTCGAAGGGCTCAGCTTTACCGACAACACCGAAACCGCTGAAAACGCCGAGGGTATCGACGGTATTTCCTACACAATGGATGAAAACCTCAACGTTGTCAGCACTTTCGACGTTCAGGAAGAGTCAAAGGGAGGAGACCTTGTGTCAAAATCATACACGTGGCGTTACGGCGAAGGCGAGAGCATTGATTTCCGCTTTTCAATCTGCGTTGTGAAAAACACGACGGTTGATGAACAGCTCGACAAGGATAAAACATATTCCCAGGCAACTGTAGGCGACATAACCTATACGGTTCGCAAGGACAGCGATGATAAAATATTTGAGTACTATACTCAGCAGGGAAGCGACGTATATATCATCAGAAATCTCGGCGACGACAGCAACTGGTTTACAACCCGTTCCGAAGAATCCTACACAGCTTTTGAAAATCTTATCAACAGCGTAAGCTTCGGATAAGCCTATAAGAACAAGAAAGAGCAGGTCGGTGACCTGCTCTTGTTTGTTGGGACGTAATACAGCGACGGATACTTGTACCGTCGCTGAGAGGAGAAACATATGAAGCGGTCATTAGCAAAAGCAACTGTATTTTGCTTCGACCGCGGAATGTGTTTGGACGAGACGAGGCTCGCCACGGCAGAATAAATCTTGCCGTGGCACACACGCGGGGAATCCGTATCATTTTCACTGAACCCAATGGAAGGTAAGGATATTTCCGTGATGACGAGGCTCGCCCACGAAAAGAT
Organism: uncultured Eubacterium sp.; assembly: GCA_905234495.1. Classification (GTDB taxonomy): domain Bacteria; phylum Bacillota; class Clostridia; order Oscillospirales; family Acutalibacteraceae; genus Eubacterium_R. The sequence continues at coordinate 47,639 of CAJOHE010000013.1, forward strand.
AAATCTTTCCGTGGCACACACGCGGGCACCGAAACAATCCACCGGATTGTTTCTATCCTTCGGATTGCCCTGTTCTCGCCTCGCCGTCCAAAAACGAAAAAAGCACCCGTAACGGGTGCTTTAGTTTTTGGAGCGGATGACGAGGCTCGAACTCGCTACCTCAACCTTGGCAAGGTTGCGCTCTACCGGGTGAGCTACATCCGCAAATGCAAGAGTAATTATACACACCGGGCGGGTATTTGTCAAGCCTTTTTGAAAAATAAAACTGTTTACATCTTATAATAATTTTGATACAATACTTTTATATAGCGAATATGAAATGCGGAGAGTATAATGAATTACAATTTAACGCCCTTCGGCGATATTTGGGCTGACGGCATTTTCAATGTTCCGTCCGCTCTTGTTGACAAATATCTCAGGATTGCAAGTGAATATCAGATAAAAGCGCTGCTTTTCATCCTGCGAAGCGGCGGTAAAGCCACGTCTTCTTCTATCGCAAAGGCGCTCGGTCAGACCGCGTCGGACATTGACGAGCTTATGGAATTCTGGCTTGAAGAGGGCATACTCTCAAACGGCAAAGCCGAGCCGAAAAAGCAGGCAGAGCCCGCGCCCGCGCCCGAAAAGGTCGAGGTGAAAAAGCAGACGCTTTCCGTTCCGAGCCTTACGCCGAAGGATATAGTTGACGCCATGCGCGACAACGAGGGGATTGAGTTTCTTCTCAACGAGGCTCAGCGCGTTCTCGGCAGGACGATAAGCCACGCCGAGCAGGAAATGCTTGTCAATATGGTCAACTACTACGGTCTTCCCGCCGAGGTCATTATGATGATTCTCGAGTTCTACCGCGCCGAAAAGCAGAGGGGCAAGTCCATAGGCATTTCCTACATAAACCAGATGGCGAAAAACTGGGCTGACGAGGGAATCGACAGCGTTGCAAAAGCCGAGGAAAAGCTAATGGATATCGAGCGCTCGGACAGACTTTGGATTGAAGTCGTTGCAATAACGGGCATCCGCCACAGGCGCCCGACTCAGAAGCAGCGCGATATGGTCAAGCGCTGGTTTGAGGATTTCGACATCACAATGGTAACTGCCGCGGCGGATATGATGAAGGAAAACATCTCCGAGCCGAAGCTCTCGTATATGGACGCCATCATTAAAAAGTGGAAGAAAAACGGCATACTTACGCCCGCCCAGCTTCAGGCTTATCAGGAAGAGTTTGAAAAGATTAAATCTCAGAAGAGCAAGAAGGGCGGCAAGCTTGAAACCAAGCCGACCTACGACCTTGAACAGATTAAAAAGGACGCTCTGAACAATACGGATATATAGGAGAACAGATATGGCATATTCACAGGACGATTACCGTCAGGCTGAGGAAATACTCGAGCGCAGACGCGAGAGAGCAAATATCGAAGCCGAGACAAGACGAAATGAAATATACGGCAAAATCCCCGAGTTGAACGACGTGACGATGGGGCTTGCACAGGTCGGGCTCAACATCTCGAAGGTGTTCATTTTCAGCGAAAACAAGCAGGCTGATATGGAAAAGCTCAAAGAGGAAAGCCTTGCCCTGCAGCAAAAGAGGGACGAGCTTCTTGAGAAAAACGGCTACCCGAAGGACGCCCTCGAGGTGAAATATTCCTGCGAGGCGTGCGGCGACACGGGCTATATCAACAACCGCCGCTGCAAGTGCTTTAAGGAAATCCTCAAGGACATTCAGCGCGAGAGGCTTGAAAAAATCGCGCCCCTTGCCGAGTCAACCTTCGACACCTTCAAGGCGGAATACTACCCCGCGGAAAGCGCCTCGGGAATGTCCCCGCGCGAGAGGGCTGAAAAAATCAAAGAGAGCTGCAGAAAGTATGCAATCACGTTTACGACCGATTCAAACAGCGTTATGTTTATGGGCGGCACGGGACTTGGCAAAACCCACCTTTCCCTCGCAATCGCAAACGTTGCAATCAACAGGGGATACAGCGTGATTTACGGCAATTCCCAGAACATTCTCAGCGACCTTGAAAGCGAAAAATTCGGCAGGACGGACGACCTCAGATACACCGAGAAGGACGTTCTCGGCTGCGATTTGCTGATAATCGACGACCTCGGCACCGAGTTTAAAAGCAGCTACACGGTTGCCTGCCTCTACAACATCATCAACACCCGCCTTTCGGCAAAGCTTCCGACAATCGTTTCAACAAACTATACAATCAACGAGCTTGAGGAAAAGTACGACCAGCGCATCACCTCAAGAATTACGGGTATGTTCAAAACTCTCGTTCTCGAGGGAAATGATATAAGGTACATTAAAAAGTAGGGGGAACTGCTATGAGAGAACTGTTTTTCAGATTTAAAACGTTTTCAATAATCACAATTATTTTTTCCGCAGTCATCGGCGTAATCCTTCTTATGAAACCCGAGGAAGGCATCTATGCAATCAGTATGATAGTGGGCGCGTCGCTCATTCTCATCGGCATCGCGGCGTGGATTTCCTATCTTGTCAAGGACAGGCTCGCATTTCTCGCAGTTATGGGAACGATACTTTTCGTCGGCGGAATAGTCATCTGCTTTGCATATCAGACAATCGCAAACATAATCGTTCTCGTGCTCGGCGTGTTCCTCATCGTGAGCGGAATAGTAAATCTTTTCGCCGCGTTTGATTCAAGGCATTTCCGCGTCGGAAGCTGGCTTGTGTCGCTGATTATGGCGCTTCTTATGATAATTCTCGGCTTCGTTGTCGTTATGATTTCCCCGAGGGGCGACGCCGTTGTCGGCACCCTTCTCGGCGCAGCGCTTCTCTTCTACGCGATTATGGATATCCTCGCTTTGATTGAGATAATCCAGAAGGCAAAGAGGGTTAAGGAAAACCTGAAAACCGCGCAGAAGGAGCTTGAAAACGCGATGAACCAGTTTGACGAGGACGTTCAGAACAGCGCAAACGAGTTTAAAAACGAGATGAACTACGCAGCAGGCAACGCAACCGAGGTTGACGTTGAAGCGGAAGAGATAGAGTAACAAAAAGCCGAGGAAAACCTCGGCTTTTCTAATTCGGAATTCGGAAAGCGGAATTCGGAATTGTCGGTCACTCGCTACGCTCGGGCAATAAGGTTTCAAGCCTCCCTTGTGTAAAGGGAGGTGGCGGCGAAGCCGACGGAGGGATTTTCGTAGGGGCTGACGACCTCGGCAGCCTGACAAAAAACACCGTACTCAAACCAAGAGTGCGGTGTTTATTTATTTCTTTTCGGATTGTCCGTCAAGCCTAATAGATAGTCCGTGCTGACGTTGTAGTGTTTTGCTAATTTGATTAGCAGGTGAACAGGTATCTCTCTTTTGCCAATCTCATAGTTACTGTAAACGCGCTGGTCTATTTTCAGCAATCCCGCCACCTCTTTTTGCTTGAGGTCGTTATCCTCCCGCAGGTCGCGCAACCTCTGATAATGATACATATTATCACCTCGCATCTATTTTATCTTACTACTGATTAATAGTATTGACTTTACTATCAAATAATAGTAAAATATATGCAAGGAGGTATTATTATGAAAAAAACTATTAGTTTATTATTGTCTGTTGTTATGTTGCTGTCTGTAATGGTAGGCGCAGATTATTCTGCTTATTCAAAAACAATAAGTGAATCAGAATCGAATAGTTCTCTATACAACGCAAACAGAATAAATATAGGCGATACGATTGAAGGCGTTGGCACGAGAAAAGATGGAAAAGCCGATTATGATTTCTTTAGTTTTGATAATTCCACTCCTAAGAAAGTATTTATATTGTTTACGTCGAATGACTATGAATTTTATATTACTATGTGGAATAAAAATGGTGAAAGAATAAAAGAAAACGCGTATTCTAACGATACGGGTTACGTTTCGTTCGACAGTAATTACAATCAGTACAGAAGGAAGTTTTCCTTTGTTACAGATGCAGGAACGAACTACATAAGAGTAGAGGTAGCAGGTTATTCAACAACAGCCCGTTATTCTTTTTTTACTTATGCTGAAGGATGGAACAAGATTGACGGTAAATGGTACTACTATGATTCCGAAGGCAATATGGTTACAGGTTGGCAGAAAATAAAGTCGAGCGGAAGTCAATATAGTGCTTGGTATTATTTTGCCTCTAACGGAGTTATGCAAACAGGTTGGCAAAAACTTAAAAGAAACAGTAATTATTACGCTTGGTTTTATTTTGACTCAAGCGGTAAAATGGTGACAGGCTGGCAAAAGCTTAAAAAAGACAGCAATTATAACGCTTGGTATTATTTTGATTCAAACGGAAAAATGCAGACAGGTTGGAAAAAACTAAAGAAAAACAGCCAATACAATGCGTGGTACTATTTTTTGTCAAATGGTAAAATGGTAGCAAACACTACTAAGAGAATAGGAAACAAAACTTATAGGTTTGATAAGTACGGAAGATGTCAGAATCCGTAAAAAAAGAGAGGCATTTGCCTCTCTTTTCTAATTGTATAACGAAAACCACGCGATAGTCGCGTGGTTCAAAAGAGGTTAACCGATGAAAAGAACCTCCGAAGCGTGTATAATAGAGAATGACCTGCCA
>CAJOHE010000014.1:0-52219 GCA_905234495.1 uncultured Eubacterium sp.
TGGCAGGTCATTCTCTATTATACACGCTTCGGAGGTTCTTTTCATCGGTTAACCTCTTTTGAACCACGCGACTATCGCGTGGTTTTCGTTATACAATTACAGCGGCAGATACTTGCACTGCCGCTGAGAGGAAAAATATAGGTGAACCCCCGCAAGCCTGAGATATATGCTACGCGATATACGGTTTCGCCGTTATATTTGCCTTCGGCAAGTTGATTTAATATATATAAATATGTTATACTGCTTTAGAAATGAGGTGATTCGGTGAAAAGGATTGTGCTTGGAATACTTGCTCACGTTGACTCGGGAAAGACTACCCTTTCCGAGGCTTTGCTCTACTGCACGGGAAACCTTTCAAAGCTCGGCAGAGTTGACCATCAGACCTCGCTTCTCGACAACTTTGAGCTTGAGCGAAAAAGAGGCATCACCATTTTTTCAAAGCAGGCAATCCTCAACTACAACGACACCGAATTCACCCTTCTTGACACCCCCGGTCACGTCGACTTTTCGGCTGAAGCCGAGAGGACCTTGCAGGTGCTTGACTATGCGATACTCGTCATATCGGGTACTGACGGCGTTCAGAGCCACACGGCAACGCTCTGGGGGCTTTTGAAAAAGTACAACGTCCCCTGCTTCATCTTCGTCAACAAAATGGACCTTGACGGCGCTGACAGGGAACGCGTTTTATACGACATAAGGAAAAAACTTAGCGAGAGATGCGTCGACTTCACAGACGACGGAAGCGATGAGTTTTTCGAGAGCGCCGCACTTTGCAGCGACGAGCTTTTAAACGAGTACAGCGAGCGCGACAGCCTGAGTCAGGACACGCTTGTTAAGGCAGTAAAAGGCAGAAGGATATTCCCCTGTCTTTTTGGCTCGGCGCTGAGGCTCGAAGGCATTGAGCCGCTGATTGACTGCATTGACAAATACACCGAAATGAACGCTTACGGCGACAGCTTCGGCGCGAGGGTTTACAAGATTTCCGAGGATGCTCAGGGAAACCGTCTCACGCACCTCAAGGTTACGGGCGGCAGACTCTGCGTTCGCGACGTGCTTGAAAGCGAAAAAAACACCGACTGTGAGAAGGTCAATCAGATAAGGCTTTACTACGGCGAGAAATACCGTACTTCCGAAGTTGCCGAGGCGGGAACTGTCTGCGCGGTTACGGGTATCAGCTTTGCCGTGACGGGCGACGGTCTCGGCCTTGAAAAAAGCGGCGTTATGCCCGTGCTTCAGCCCGTTCTGACATACAGGCTTAACCTTCCCGTGGACGCCGACGCGCACACGGTGCTCACCAAAATGCGGGTGCTTGAAAACGAGGACCCGCAGCTAAAGGTTGTATGGAACGAGCAGCTCGGTGAAATTCAGGTTCAGCTTATGGGCGACATACAGCTTGAAATCCTGCAGTCCGTCATAAAGGAACGATTTGACCTTGACGTAACCTTCGGCAAGGGCAACATCATATACAAGGAAACGATTGCCGACACGGTTGAGGGCGTCGGACATTTTGAACCGCTTCGCCACTATGCCGAGGTGCATCTGCTGCTCAAGCCGCGCGAGAGAAACAGCGGGCTTAAAATCAGCAGGGACTGCAGCGAGGACGTGCTCGACAAAAACTGGCAGAGACTAATCACCACTCACCTCTATGAAAAAACGCACGTAGGCGTGCTCACGGGTTCCCCTGTCACGGATATGGAAATTATCCTTGTATCCGGCAAAGCTCATCCGAAGCACACCGAGGGCGGCGATTTCCGTCAGGCAACGTACAGGGCGGTGAGACAGGGGCTCAGAAGCGCCAAATCAGTACTTCTTGAGCCGATATATGAATTTACCCTCGAGGTGCCAAACGACTGCATAGGCAGGGCTCTGTCGGACATCGGGCAGATGTCGGGTAGCTTTGAGCCGCCCGAGCAGGATTCAGAGTTTTCCACCATTAAAGGCAAGGCGCCCGTTTCCGAAATGCAGGACTACAGCAAAGAGGTTATGCAGTACACCCGCGGCAGGGGCAGACTTTTCTGCACGCTGAGCGGTTACGACGTGTGCCACAACAGCGACGAGATGATAGAGAGCATCGGCTACAACTGCGATGCCGACACCTTCAACACCTGCGATTCGGTTTTCTGCTCTCACGGCGCGGGATACAACGTTAAGTGGAACGAGGTCAAAAGCCATATGCACCTCCCCTCTGCGCTGAAAGCTGAGGAAAAGGCAGAAAAAAGCAAGAGCAGGAAAACCCTCGCTTCGTTTAAAAATCACAAGGACATCTTTGCTCTTGACAAGGAACTGATGCATATTTTCGAGAGCACCTACGGTCCTATAAAAGACAGGAGGGCTTTTGAGCCGTCGATACCTAAGCCCGAAAAGGCGAAGGAAGAAAAATATAAGCGCAAGGGCAAGGAATACACGGGCGAGGAATATCTTCTCGTCGACGGCTATAACGTAATCTTTGCGTGGGACAACCTGCGCGAGTTATCAAAGGATAATATCGACGGGGCGAGAAACGCGCTTGTAAATATTCTCTGCAACTATCAGGGATATAAGAAGTGCAACGTCATTCTCGTCTTTGACGCATACAAGGTCAAGGGAAGCGACCGCGAGGTTGAGACGGTGAACAACATAAATATTGTCTACACCAAAGAGGCGGAAACCGCGGATATGTATATCGAGAAGGTCACGCACAGGCTTGCAAAAAACAACAGAGTGCGGGTTGTGACCTCGGACGCGCTTGAACAACTCATAATTCTTGAAGAGGGCGCGCTTCGCGTATCGTCGAGGGAATTCCTCTTTGAGGTGGAACAGATTGAAGAAGAAATAAGACGGATAATAGAAGAAAATGCGTAGGATAATCCCTACGCATTTTTTATTTATGATATGTAACTGCAAGCGTTAACGCATATACCGCATCTGCCCCGCTGAGCTTCAGCATTTTGGCACATTCGTTGAGCGTTGAGCCCGTCGTTTTTACATCGTCTATAAGAAGAATCGTCCTGCCGCCGAGCTTGTTTTCATACTCGCGGTAGACCTTGAATGAGCCGTACACCGCGACGCTTCTTTCCTTTGCGGACTTATTGTGCTGAACGCCGGTGTAGCGCGATTTATAAAGAAGCTTTTCTACGGGAATACCGAGCTCCTTCCCCACTCCCTCAGCAAGCAGAGCGGACTGGTTGAAGCCCCTGCAGTGCTCGTGAAAATTGCGAAGCGGAACGAAGGTTATGAGGTCAAAGTGAATGTCCGCATAGGTTTCCCTCACGCTGTCCGCCATATCCTTTGAAAAGCCGTCCGCAAGGAAGGTCATTCCCCTCGCCTTGAAATTGTTCACGGCTGTTTTCACACTGTCCTTATAATAATACGGCGCGGCAATTCCTTTATATTCGTGCTTATGCTTTTTGCAGACGCATTCCTCTTTTGAATAGCCGCAGCTCATACATATGGGCGGCTCAATTTTCTTTACGTTTTTGCACTCGTCGCAGAGAGTTTCGTCAAGCTCAATCACCTCGCCGCAGAGCCTGCAGGTTTTCGGGAATACAGCGGTAAGAAGCGTATCTGCGGATTCTTTCAGCATACTCATACCGTAAAGTAGGGCGCAATCTTTTCGTAAACGCCGTCCCCTATTCCGCTGATATCCTTGAGCTGCTCAACGCTGGTATATCCGCCGAGGTAATCCCTGTATGCGATAATGAGCTCAGCCTTTCGCTCGCCTATGCCGTCAAGCGCTACAAGCTGGTCGTAGGTGCAGGTGTTGAGATTAAGCGGAAGAGAAACGCTCACCTCAGCTTCTACGCTGTTTACGGTTACTGTCTGTGTAACCGTCTCGGTAACGGTCTCTGCTATTTCGGGCATAATAAGCATTCTGGGCTGTGACAGCGCAAAGCCCAGAATAAGTACACCGATTATAATCAGACCAAGCCCTATAGTCATAATTGACTGGCTTTTACCGTCGCTCATTTCAGCGCCTCCGTTTATTCCTCGTCATCGTCGTAGTTTTCCTCTACAACGTCAAAACCATCTGCCGTATCGTCAAACGCCATCTGTTCGGTATTTTCTGCGGTGAACTCGGCTTCGGTACCGTTTGCCTTCATCTGAATCCACTGCTGATACGTGATTAAAATTTCTCTCGGCTTAGCGCCGTTTGCGGGACCTATAATATGCTTTTCCTCAAGCTGGTCGATAATCTTCGCGCCCCTCGCATAGCCTACGGAAAGCTTTCTCTGCAGGAACGAGGTAGATGCCTGTCCTGTTTCAAGAACGACCTCAACAGCCTTGTCAAAGAGTGCGTCAAGCTGCTCGCCGCCTTCCTCGTCGCCTTCAAACGGCGAGGACTTCTTGTCCTGAACTGCCTTTGCCTCAATTTCTTTCTGGATGTCGTCGCTGTACTGGCTTTCACCCTGCTTTCTGATGTAATCGCAAAGAGCGTCAACCTCTTCATCGGAAATGAAGCAGCCCTGAACGCGGACGGGCTTTGAAGCGCCTATCGGACTGTAGAGCATATCGCCGTAGCCGAGAAGCTTCTCAGCGCCTGCAGAGTCGATAATCGTTCTCGAGTCAATCTGCGACGAAACGGTGAGAGCGATTCTTGACGAAATGTTAGCTTTGATAAGACCCGTGATAACGTCAACAGACGGTCTCTGTGTTGCGATAACGAGGTGCATACCTACTGCACGCGCCATCTGTGCAAGACGGCATACCGAGTCTTCAACCTCTTTTGGCGCAGCCATCATAAGGTCTGCAAACTCGTCGATGAATATACAGATTTTCGGCATATGCTCAACCTCGTCGTGCTTCTGAGCATATTTGTTATATCCCGCAATATCGCGCACGCCGACCTCACGAAGCTTCTGATAGCGCTGAAGCATTTCGGAAACCGCCCAGCCGAGCGCGCCTGCAGCCTTTCTCGGGTCGGTTACGACGGGAACGAGAAGATGCGGGATACCCTCATACTTTGAGAACTCGACCGACTTCGGGTCAATCATAAGGAATTTGACCTTGTCGGGCTTTGCCCTGTAAAGAATTGAGGCGATGATTGAATTTACGCAGACGGATTTACCTGAGCCCGTGGTACCTGCGATGAGAAGATGGGGCATCTTTGCAATATCGCAGAATACGCATCTGCCCGTGATGTCCTTACCGATACCTGCGGAAAGGATTGATTTCTGCTCGTCAAATTCGGGCGTATCGATAAGCTCGCGCATTGATACGGTATTTTTAACTGTATTCGGAATCTCGATGCCGACAGCCGCTTTGCCGGGAATCGGCGCCTCGATACGAACGTTTGTCGCTGCGAGGTTTAAAGCGATATCGTCGGAAAGGTTTGTAATCTTTGAAATACGGATGCCTGCTGCGGGCTTGAGCTCATAGCGCGTAACCGTAGGTCCTCTTGAAATATCGGTGATAGTGGCGTCAACGTTGAAGGAATGAAGCGTGTCGATAAGCTTCTGCGCGTTTTCCTTGAGCTCGCCGCCGATATCCTTTGCCGAGTGCTTTTTGGCGGTTTTGAGAAGGTCGATGGGCGGAAGAACGTAGTCGTTTACAGTTGCGTCCATCGCTTCCTTTGAAACGGAAAACTCCTCAACGCCCGTCTTGCCGTCCTTTTTATCGTCTGGCTTTGAGGCGTCCTCAACGATTTCGTCAATCGTCTTTTCCTTAACCGGAACGCCCTGACGTTCCTTGCGCTTTTTCTCGGTCTCGGCGTTTATCTCGTCGATAATCGTTGACGTTGTTTCGTCGAGGTCGACTGTCGGGGTTGCCGCTTTTTTGGTCTTTTTCTTCTTAGGCTTTCCTTCCTCACCCGGGGGCTCTGCGTCAAGCGGAACGTCTATATTGTTTCTTGTCATTCTGCGGCGCTCGATATGGTCGTTGATTGCGGGGGCAACCTTTTCATATGTAACCTTTGCAGGCTTTGCCGCGCCCGAGAAGAACTGAATAATCGTAAGCCCCGTAAGAAGCATAAAATCAACAAAGAAAAGAAGAAGCGAGATGATTACTGCAGGGGCTTTGCCGAGAGTGAGAAGCACCCAGCCGAGAATTGCGCCTATTGCGCCGCCGTTGAAGCCGGGAGGTACTGCATTTAAGTATGCGTTTGAAACTGCATCTTTAAAATATTCACCGGGAGTGTTTCTGAAAACGTGAATCATAGCCGTGAGAATAAGCACGAGCACAACGGTTTCAATCACCTTTTCAATCATCTTAAGCTTCGTTGCGTGATACGAAAGATAGATGATTGTGATAATTAGCATTATCATCGGGAAAAGGCATGCTGCAAGAATACCGAATATTCCCACATAAACCTCTTTTAACGTTTGCCATACGCCCTGTCCCGGGATTACCGCAATGCAGAAGAAAAGAATGGAAAATGCGAATATAACAATTCCCGCAACTCTGCTCACCTCTTCGTTGAGAACAGGCGTTTCCTCTTTTTTAGGGCTTTGTTTAGTTGTCTTTTTTGTCTGTGTCTGTTTTTTGTTAGCCATATTTACCTCAATTTATTTTCTTACAATAACCTCTACTATACCTATTATTGCGCAGAGCACGCCGAGAATAACGTCGTAGCTTGCAACATATTTAAGCAGTTTGTTTTTTATGAAATACATAAGAAGTCTTACAAAGAAGAACGCCGCCGCAACCGAGAGAATAACCGCAATTATAATCTGCACTACGGATACGCCCGTAACGCCTATGCAAATCTCGATAATACCTCTTACAATAAGATATACGAACGAGAGAACGAAGGCATATTTGACCGCGGTTTTCTGGTTCATACCGATTAAAACGCCGATACAGAACACGCCTGCAACAAGCGAGCATCCCGCCGTGGGTATTGCAAGAAACGCGGTTGCACCGAGAACGAGCGCCTGAAAAATCGGCGGAAGCGGGTTAACCTTGTTTACTCTGTGAAGCGTAATTAGAAGAAGCACGCCAGTAAGTATGAAGCACACGCCCTCGTCGGCAAGGGTTCCGTTATAGGAAAAATGGTTGAACACCTGATAGATGTTTGACTTTCTGCTAACGGGGATGAGATAGAGAAGCATCGGCACAAGGGATATAAGCGTCATCAGCATAAACTGCCTTACAGACGTTAGATTCTTTATGTCAAAACGCTTCTTTGCAATATCGACCGCCGTGCCGAAAAAGTTTTTGAAAAGCCTTTTGAAAAGCGGGAAAAGAGCGATAAATATTCCTATCGCAATACCTATATGTATCACGCCCGTCAGTTTTGAACAGGCGCCCGAAAACCTTCCTGCAAAGTCATGGAAGATTGCGCTGTGACCGCTTTCGGATACCGGGAATATCCACGTAAAAGCCTGTGCTATGGCTTGAAAAATCGCAGTTAAGATTGACATAGTTTTTACCTCCGAAAAGAGATGCGTTATCAAGAAAGTAACCGCCGCGAATATAGTCGTACGGATTACTTGAACGTGGTTTGCAATCAGCTGTATCACTGCAGTAAAAAACGTCACTGAGTGGGATTACCGTGTAGAGCATCATTCGTCCCCCCTGACTATCTGAGAGTCGAGAAAGCTGAGCGCGTCGCTTAGTCCGCCGAGCTCGTCTATAAGCCCCGCCTTGACTGCACCCTCGCCGTCAAGAACGGTACCGACGTCCATCACAAGTTCCCCCGTTTTCATCATAAGCCTGCGAAAACCCGACCTGCTTATCTTTGAATTGTTTGCAACAAAATTTATAATCCTGTCCTGCATCTTTTCAAAGTAAGACAGCGTCTGCGGAACGCCGAGAACGAGCCCGTTCATCCTGACGGGGTGAACCGTCATCGTGGCGCTCGGAACGATGAAGCTCTTTTTGCAGCTCACCGCAAGCGGAACTCCGATTGAGTGGCCGCCGCCGAGAACGAGCGAAGCCGTGGGCGTGGTCATGGTTGAGAGAAGCTCTGCGATTGCAAGCCCCGCCTCAACGTCGCCGCCGACGGTATTGAGGATAATCAGAAGTCCTTCGATTTCCTTGCTTTCCTCGATTGCCACAAGCTGCGGAATCACGTGTTCGTACTTCGTCGTCTTGTTCTGGCGCGGAAGGATATAGTGCCCCTCAATCTGCCCGATAATTGTCAGGCAATGGATGAAATGGCCGTCCTTTGAAACGGTTATTGAGCCTGTCTGAAACGAGGACTCTTCCTGCTCGTCAGGCTCGTCCTTTTCATCGTCGTCGCTGTTTTTTATCTGCTGTGATTTTTTGTATTCCTTGTCTGACATATAAACACCTCAATAGTATTTATGCCCGAAAGAAATACATATATTTAGTATATTTTAGCATATTTATATTTATTTTTCAACATTATATATGATTTTTATTATTATAATATTTTAAGATAAAAGACATTTTGCGCTTATTCATCTGTGTACTTTGATTCGGCGTTGTGTTATAATGAATGGGAATGGGGGGCGAAAATATGGCAGAATTCAGATGGGCATACATCGGAAGCGGTAATATTGCAAAAAGCACCGCGAGAAGCATTACAAAGGGCAAGCACAGAATAACCGCGGTTTATTCGAGAAACCGCGAGAAGGCTGCGGCGTTTGCGAAAAGTCAGGGCGCAAGTGTTTTCGAGAGCTTTGACGAGCTGATTGAAAACGACTGCTATGACGCGGTATATATTGCAACGCCCCACACCTCCCACCTTGAATATTCGGTGAAGGCTATGAAGGTGGGAAAGCCCGTGCTGTGCGAAAAGCCGGTTGGCGTCAGCGTTAAAGAGGTTGACGGGATAATTCAGGCGTCAAGGGATAACAACGTGTATTTCTGCGAGGCTATGTGGACGTGGTTTTCAGACGTTGCGCTGACTGTTAAGAAATGGATTGCGGAAAAGAGGCTCGGCGAGATTAAAAGCGTTCACATCGACTACGCTTTTCCCGGACTTATGATGAGCAAAAATTCCCGCGTGCTTATGCCCGAAACCGCGGGCGGCGCGCTTCTTGACGTTGGCATCTACCCCATCACCTACTGCTACAATCTATTCGGTTATCCAAAAGATATAAAGTGTGAAGGCACGATTAAAAACGGCATTGACGTTGAGGAAACGGTTACGCTTATTTACGACGGGTTTGAATGCGTTCTCGAAATGTCGCTTGCCAAGCTCAAAGAGGGCTGCAAAATAAAAGGAACAAAGGGTGAAATCAACATTCCGATGTTTCATATGGCGCGCCTTGCGACTCTGAAAGCCGACGGCAAAAAGGAAAGCTTCAAGGGAAAGACCGACTATCTCACGGAATTCACCCGTGTTGCCGAGGAAATAAAAAGCGGCAAAACCGAGTCCGATTACATACCGTTTGAAGCGACGCGAAACTGTATGAAAATAATGGACGAATGCCGAAAACAAATGAATCTTGTCTATCCTTTTGAATAGAAAAAACTGCCCTGGGGAAACTCAGGGCAAAATTAATATTATTGTTACATTTTTGTAATTGACTTAATATATATTATATATTAAAATAAGTTTGTTAATTTTTTGAATAATTTGGAGGAAATTTTAACAATGGGACTTACTTTGGCTCAAAAGTTAATTAAAACGCATCTTGTTGAGGGCGAAATGAAGGTCGGCACCGAGATAGGTTTGAGAATCGACCAGACCCTCACTCAGGACGCAACAGGCACAATGGCTTATCTTGAATTTGAGGCTATGGGCGTTGACAGGGTCAAGACCGAGAAATCGGTTGCCTACATCGACCACAACACGCTTCAGACAGGCTTCGAAAACGCCGACGACCACAGATATATTCAGACCGTTACAAAGAAGCACGGCATATGGTTCAGCCGTCCCGGTAACGGTATCTGCCATCAGGTTCACCTCGAGCGCTTCGGTATTCCGGGCAAGACCTTAATCGGCTCTGACAGCCACACCCCTACGGGCGGCGGAATCGGTATGCTTGCTATGGGCGCGGGCGGACTTGACGTTGCAGTTGCAATGGGCGGCGGTACATATTATATCCCTATGCCCAAGATGACGAGAATCAACCTTCACGGCTATCTCAAGCCGTGGGTTTCGGCAAAGGACGTTATCCTTGAGGTGCTCAGAATTATGAGCGTTAAGGGCGGCGTAGGCAAGATTATTGAGTACGGCGGCGACGGCGTTAAAACCCTCACCGTTCCCGAGAGAGCTACCATAACAAATATGGGCGCAGAGCTCGGCGCAACGACTTCAATCTTCCCGTCGGACGAGATTACTCTCGCATTCCTCAAGGCTCAGGGACGTGAGGACGACTGGACGGAAATTCTTCCGGACACCGACGCAGAGTATGACGAGATTATCGACATCGACCTCTGCTCGCTCACACCCATGGCGGCCTGCCCCCATATGCCCGACAAGGTTAAGACGACCGATGAAATCGGCAAAATCAAGGTTGACCAGGTTGCAATCGGCTCATGCACGAACTCATCCTTCGTTGATATGATGAAGGTTGCGGCAATACTTAAAGGCAAGACGGTTTGCCCGACTGTTTCCCTCTGCATCGCGCCCGGCTCAAAGCAGGTGCTCAATATGCTTGCACTCAACGGCGCTCTTTCCGATATGATTAACGCCGGCGCAAGAATTCTTGAATCAGCCTGCGGTCCGTGTATCGGTATGGGACAGTCGCCGAATTCAGGCGGCGTATCGCTTCGTACATTTAACAGAAACTTTGAGGGACGTTCGGGAACAAAGGACGGTCAGATTTATCTTGTATCCCCCGAGGTTGCGGCTGCTTCCGCTCTTACGGGATATCTCACCGACCCGAGAGACCTCGGCGAGGCACCCGACATCACGATGCCCGAAAAGTTCATTGTAAACGACAATATGATTGAAGCGCCTGCATCACCCGAAGAGGCTGACAGCGTTGAGGTTCTCAGAGGACCGAACATCAAGCCCTTCCCGAAGACCGAGCCCCTTCCCGAAAGCATCGAGGCTAAGGCTGTGCTCAAGGTCGGCGACAACATCACAACCGACCATATTATGCCCGCGGGTGCAAAGATACTTCCCTACCGCTCAAACATTCCTCACCTTTCACAGTACTGCTTTGCTGTATGCGATGAAAGCTTCCCCGAGAGAATCAAGACCGAGGGCAAGGGCATCATCATCGGCGGCGCAAACTACGGTCAGGGCTCTTCGAGAGAGCACGCAGCGCTCGTTCCGCTCTATCTCGGCGTTAAGGCAGTAATCGCCAAGAGCTTTGCGAGAATTCACATCGCAAACCTTGTAAACGCGGGAATCCTTCCCTTCACCTTTGAAGATGAGGGCGATTACGACAGAATCGACCAGATGGACGAGCTCGCTCTTCCGAACATCAAGGACGCTATTGAAAACGGCGGTCAGGTTGTTCTCAGAAACGTGACCAAGGGCGAGGAATACAAGCTTGATTCTTCACACCTTTCGGACAGACAGAGAGCTATGCTCGTTTGCGGCGGACTGCTTGACTACACGAGAGAGATGAACAAATAAGAAGCACGATTGGAAATCGTGCAGGGGTTCAGGGATGCCCATACAGAATCCCTCCGTGCGGCTGACGCCGCCCAACTCCCTTTGACAGGGGAGGCAATAAGGTTTAAGGAGATTAATATGACAGTTTTAGAAAATAAAGCGCTTGACGAGGCTGTTGCAAAATTCAGAGAACTGATGGAAACCCAGCTTGCTCGCGCAAAGAAAATCAAAGAGGACAAGGAATTTACCGACTATGACGCGCTCGACACAATCGTTATCGGCATCTGCGGCGGCGACGGCATAGGCCCCGTTATCACAAAGGAAAGCGAGAGAGTGCTTGCATTTCTTCTCAAGGACGAGGTTGCAAGGGGCAAGGTTACCTTCAAGGAAATCGACGGTCTTACAATCGAGAACAGAGCCGCCTGCAACAAGGCGATTCCCGACGACGTTCTTGCAGAGCTCAAGAAATGCCACGTTATCCTCAAGGGACCGACCACCACACCCCGTCAGGGCGACCCGTGGCCGAACGTTGAATCGGCTAACGTTGCTATGAGAAAAGAGCTTGACCTCTTTGCGAATATGAGACCCGTCAAGGTTCCCGAGGAAGGCATTGACTGGACTTTCTTCAGAGAAAACACCGAGGGCGGCTACGCAGTCGGCTCACACGGCGTAAACATTACGGACGACCTTGCAGTTGACTTTACGGTTGCAACTCAGGAAGGCTGTGAGAGAATCGCCCGCCTTGCCTATGACTACGCAAAGAGAAACAACAAAGGCAAGGTTTCAATCATCACGAAGGCAAACATCATCAAGACCACGGACGGCAAATTCCTCAAGACTGCTCAGAAAATCGGCGAGGAATATCCCGACATCGTGACCGACGACTGGTATGTTGACATCACGACCGCAAAGCTCATCGACCCGATGAGAAGAAAGGACTTTAAAGTATTTGTTCTTCCTAACCTCTACGGCGACATCATCACCGACGAAGCGGCTGAGTTCCAGGGCGGCGTAGGCACCGCAGGCAGCGCAAACATCGGCAAGAGATACGCTATGTTTGAGGCAATTCACGGCTCGGCACCGAGAATGATTAAGGAAGGCAGAGGCCAGTATGCGGACCCGTGCTCAATGCTTCGCGCTTCGGTTATGCTTCTTTCCCACATCGGATACCAGAAGGAAGCAGACGCTCTTGAGGCTGCGCTTGACAAGTGTATGTTTGAGGAAAAGAAGCTCACAATCACGGGACGTGACACAGGCTGCACCTGCAGCGAATTCGGCGATTACGTAATGGAAACAATCACTCAGATGACGAAATAAGACTACTTTCAGGGGTTGATAAAAATGACTTCAAACGAAGAAATCTCAATTTCCGTTATAAAGCGATTACCGAGATACTACCGCTTTTTAAGGTCGCTCAAGGAAAACGGCATAGTGAGAATCAGCTCAAAAGAGCTTGCCGCAAGAATGGGACTTACGGCGTCGCAGATTCGCCACGATTTCAACTGCTTCGGCGGCTTCGGTCAGCAGGGCTACGGCTACAACGTTCCCGAGCTCTACGATAAAATCGGCGAAATCCTCTGCGTTGACAATGAGATTAAGACCATTCTCATCGGCGCGGGTAACCTCGGCAAAGCGGTTACAAACAAGATATTCTCGAAAAACAGTGGCTTCAAGCTCATCGGAATTTTTGATAAGAACGAAGCAATCTGCGGAAATATGATTAAGGGAATACCCATCAGAAATATAAACTATCTCGAAAACTTTTGCATTGATAATAAGCCTGTATGCGCGGTTACCTGCATTCCCTCAAACGATATGAGAGAGGTTACGGAAATGCTTGTAAACGCCGGTATAAAGTGCTTCTGGAACTTTTCAAACTACGATATTGCAATGGCTTATCCCGAGGTGCTTGTTGAAAACGTTCACCTTACGGACAGTCTGCTGACGCTTGGTTATCTTGCAAATACTTCGCTTGATATGGAGGAGAAGTAATGCAGCAAATCAGTACAAAAGAAATTGTGGATATCGTCAGATACAACGACACCTCCGTAATACTCGTTGAAAAGATTCCGATTAACAAGCCCGGACAGTTCAAGGTGCAGTATTCGGTTGTCAGCTTTACGGACAGAAAGATTGAACCGTCAACAAAGAGCGCGTATCTTCTCAAAAAATTCGGCGCAAATTTCAAGAGAATAAGCGAGATTATTCCGAATTTTGTTCAGTGCGAGGCGTCAATCCTCTACGACAGAAGAGTGCTTGCTGTTTATCCCAACGGCGAGGCGGGAATCTTTGACCGCGACGGCGAGCTTGAGTGGAGCGGTGAATTTGAATACCACGGAAATCCCGTAAGCTGCGCTGCTCTCGAGGGCAAATACTTCTGGTGCGTATGCCCTAAGGAAAACTGCGTTATCAGATATTCGGCACAGAATATGAAGGTTGATTTGAGAATCGGCGGCATTGATGCGGACACGTTTGTAAATCCCACCCATATCTCATATGACGGCAAGGATTTATTTGTGTGCTGCGACAACAACAAGGTAAGGCGTATTGACGGCGCAAACTACACCGCGTCCGATTATCTCAACTTCCACAACCGCATTGAAAAGTATTATAAATACGGCGACTACGCTATTGCGGTTATGGCTGACGGCGCATACTTTTTGGAAAACAATGAATAAAAGACAGAGGGTGCAATATACGTCTATTGTACCCTTCTTTTATTGACTGAATAGGACATTTTACTTATAATGAACCTGAGGTGATTATATGAAAAACGTTATCAGAATTGACAGAGAAAAATGTATCGGCTGCGGACTATGCGTTAAGGACTGCCCTGCCTCGTTTCTTTCGCTTCAAAACGGCAAGGCGACAACAGGCGGTCCCGGCTGCATTGAATGCGGTCACTGCTACGCCATATGCCCCGCAGAGGCAGTTGAGATGAAGGGCTACAGCTATGAGGGCTGCGACGGATACGGCGAGATGAGCGAATTCGACTCGGATAAGCTTCTCACCGCTATGAAGAGCAGAAGAACAATCAGGCAGTACAAGAACACGCCTGTTGAGGATGAGAAGATCAAGATGATACTTGAGGCAGGTCGTTACTGCCCCACCGCGAAAAACTCGCAGAATATCGCCTACACGGTGCTTTCAAAGGACACGATGGCTGAGCTTGAAGCTGAGGCGGTAAAGCTTTTCAGAAGCGGCAAGAAGGTTGTATCGCCCTTTGTTGAGAGCATCAAAAAGCACGACTTCCCTGAAACGTTTTTCTTCAAGGGTGCACCCCTTGTTATCGTAGTTTCAAGCAGCTCAACAAACGACGCGGCGCTCGCCTGCTCGTATATGGAGCTTATGGCAGAGAGTCTCGGGCTCGGCGTGCTTTACAGCGGATTTTTCGTTGCGGCGTCGAAGCTCAGCCCAAAAATAAGAAAAGCCCTCGACCTTCCGAGAGGTCATAAGGCTGTGAACTGTATGATTATGGGCTATCCCGACGTCAGGTATAAACGCATCGCGCCGAGAAAAGTCGTTAACGTCAAATACATATAAAAGAAAAACGCGTTTTGCAAAGTTGCAAAACGCGTTTATTATCTCCTTATTTAAAGAACAGCGGAAGCTTTTCAAGGTAAACGATGTCGTCCCTGTCAGCACTGTCTCCCTCTGCAAGGGGTGCGCAGGAAGCAACGATTTCACCGCCGAATTTTTCAACAAGAAGCTGAACTGCTCTGAGGCTTTCGCCGGTTGAAATAACGTCATCCACAATGAGAACTCTCTTGCCCGTGAGAAGGTCGCCGTCCTCGTGACCGAGGTAGAGGGTCTGCTCTCTCTGGGTTGTGATTGACGTAACGGTTACCTTTTCGGGGTTATCCATATACACCTTAACACCCTTGCGTGCAACGATGTATTTCTTGCCGCTCTGCTTGCTCATCTCGTATGCAAGCGGAATTGACTTTGCCTCGGGGGTAACGATGTAATCAAACTCGGGAACCTTTTTGAGAAGCTCTCTTGCGCAGCACTCGGCAAGCTCAACGTCGCCGAAAAGAATGAACGCCGCGATATCAAGCGTGTCTGAAACCGCAAACTTCTGAAGCTGCCTTGTAAGTCCTGCGATATGAAGCTCGTAGAACTCCTTATCCTTTCTCTTCATATCCTTTGTAATCATATAATCTTCTCCCCCAGTTCCGTTCCGCCTACGAGGTGGAAATGAATGTGCAGTACCGACTGACCTGCGTCAGCGCCGCAGTTATTGATAATCCTGTATGAGGAAATTCCCTGAAGCTTTGCGATTTCGGGGATTTTTTCAAATATGTGCGCAACGTATTTGCTGTTATCTTCAGTCACTTCGTTTGCGCTGTCGATATGAATTTTCGGAACGATAACCGTATGCACGGGTGCAACGGGGTTGATGTCCTTGAACGCTAAAATCATATCGTCCTCATAAACCTTTGTTGAAGGGATTTCGCCCGCGATTATTTTACAAAAAATGCAGTCCATAACTATCTCCTGTCAGTCATTAAGAAATTCTCTTATCTTGTCGTCAACCATATGAAGAGCGCTGTCGAGCTTGTGAATATCCTTTGCGCCCGCCATCGCCGAATCGGGACGGCCGCCACCGCCGCCGCCTGCAATCTTGGCAATTTCACGAACGAGGTCGCCCGCCTTAACGCCTCTTGCGATAGCGTTCTTTCCGCATACCGCAACAATGTTTGCCTTGGTCTCTTCTTCATTTACGCCCGCGATAACAGCAACGGTATCGTCGCCCTTTTCCTTGATGGAATCGCCCATCTTGCGAAGTGCGTCGGGTGTTGTGCCCTCGATAAGGGCAACGTAAACGTTGAGACCTTCAACGTCACGCGGCTTTGCAAAGAGGTCCGCGCTCTTGAGCCTTGCGATTTCCGCGTTGAGCTCTGCAATCTTTTTCTCGTTGTTTCTGTTTTCGGCGATTACAGAATCAAGCCTTTCGATGATGTCCTTCTCGCCTGTCTTAAGAACTGTGCCTGCGGTCTTTACAACCTTTTCAAGCGAGTTGAGCATTCCGAGAAGATTCGGACCCGTAACTGCGGTAATTCTTCTTACGCCCGACGCAACCGAAGCCTCGCTCACAATCTTGAAAAGACCGAGCTGGCCGCTGTTTGAAACGTGGGTACCGCCGCAGAATTCCGTTGAGAAATCGCCTGCTTTTACAACTCTTACAATATCGCCGTACTTTTCGCCGAAGAGCATCATAGCGCCCATTTCCTTAGCCTTTTCAATGGGCATTTCGAGCATCTCTACGGGTGAAGCCGACATAATAAACTGATTTACAAGAAGCTCAACCTTAGTGATTTCCTCTTCGGTCATCGGGTTGAAATGAGTGAAGTCGAAACGGCATTCCCTGCCGTTTACGAGCTGACCTGCCTGCTCAACGTGGGTGCCGAGCACCTTGCGAAGAGCCGCCTGAAGAAGGTGAGCCGCGGTGTGGTTTCTCATAATGTTGAGACGGCGCACTTCGTTGATAGAAACGCTTACGCTGTCGCCCACCGAGATAACACCCTTTGAAACCGTACCGGCGTGGAAATAGATTTTATCGTCGTTTTTAGAGGTGTCGCCAACGAGGAATACGTTTTCATCGTCGGTTTTGATAACGCCGCTGTCGCCTACCTGACCGCCCGATTCTGCATAGAAGGTCGTTTTGTCGAGAATAAGCGCGCCCTCTTCGTCCGAGCCGAGCATATCAACAAGCTCGCCGTCGCTGTTTACGATTGCAAGCACCTTTGCCTCGCAGTCAAAATCTGTATAGCCGAGGAACTCTGTAGCGTCCGCGTCAATCTTGACGGAAGTATTTTTCCATGCGTCAGCGCCTGCGTCCTTACGGGCGCTTCTCGCGGTCTGCTTCTGGTTTTCAAGAAGTGCGTTAAACTTGTCCTCGTCAACCTCAAGTCCCTTTTCCTCGAGGATATCCCTCGTTATGTCAAGCGGGAAACCGTAGGTATCGTTGAGCTTAAAAGCGTCCTCGCCCGAGAAAAGCTTGCCCTTGGTGTTTCTGATGAATTCGTCAAGAAGAGCGAGACCCGCGTCAATAGTTCTGCCGAAGGAATCTTCCTCTGCCTTGATAACCTTTGTGATGATTTCTTCCTTATCCTTGAGCTCGGGATACGCCTTTTCGTTTTCCTTGATAACGGTTGCGCAAACCTTATAGAGGAAGGATTCGTTCACGCCGAGAAGTCTGCCGTGGCGGCACGCCCTTCTGATAAGACGGCGAAGAACGTAGCCCCTGCCTATGTTTGAGGGAATAACGCCGTCACCTATCATAAACGTTGCGGAACGGACATGGTCGGTTATAACTCGAAGAGAGATATCCTTCTTTTCATCCTCGTGGTACTTAACGCCCGAGATGTCGGAAATCTCTTTCATTATATTCTGAACGGTGTCGACCTCAAAGATGTTGTCAACGCCCTGAACGATGCACGCAAGCCTTTCAAGTCCCATACCAGTATCAATATTCGGGTGGTCAAGAGGCGTGTAGTTGTTGTGGCCGTCGTTGTCAAACTGAGTGAAAACGTTGTTCCAGAACTCTGTGAAACGGTCGCACTCGCAGCCGGGCGCGCAATCGGGTGAGCCGCAGCCATACTTTTCGCCGCGGTCAAAATAAATCTCGGAACAGGGTCCGCAGGGACCTGAGCCGTGTTCCCAGAAATTATCCTCTTTGCCGAGCCTAACAATGTGGTCGGGTGAAACGCCGTTCTGCTTTGTCCAGATTTCATAAGCCTCGTCGTCGTTTTCATAAATCGTTACATAGAGCTTATCAACGGGCATTTCGAGCACCTGAGTACAGAATTCCCACGCCCACGCGGTAGCCTCTTTCTTGAAATAGTCGCCGAAGGAAAAGTTGCCGAGCATTTCAAAGAAGGTGCCGTGGCGGTCGGTCTTGCCGACCTGCTCGATATCGGGTGTGCGGATACATTTCTGACAGGTTGTAACCCTCGATCTCGGCGGGGTTACCTCGCCCGTGAAATACTTTTTCATCGGCGCCATACCCGAATTGATAAGAAGAAGGCTCTTGTCGTTATGGGGTATGAGCGAAAAGCTCGGAAGCCTGAGATGCCCCTTGCTTTCAAAAAACGAGAGATACTTTTCTCTCAAATCATTTAGTGATGTCCATTCCATTATATATACCTCTAATTAGAAAATTAGCAATTAATTTGGGAAAACAAATTTCAAGGGCAACAAGCATTTTTGTTGCCCTAAAAAATTTATTTAAGTTTTGCAACTATCTTTGTAAGTTCTTTAACTTCATCAGTTGTGAAAGTTATACCCTTACTCATCTTTGAGTGGTCAGGTGACCAGTCTCTTACGTCAATCTTAGGCTCGCGACCGTTCCAAGAGATAAGGTTAACCTCTCTTGTCCAGCCTCTTGCTGTCTCGGAAATGACGCCAAGATGCTCAGTAATCTCATACTTGATTTCAGGCATTAAGTTCTCCTCCTTTTCTGTTTTGTAATATATCTGATTTTTATAAAGACTTAACTATCTCTGCGGTATCGCGTGCAATAGAAAGCTCTTCATTTGTAGCAAGAATAAATACTCTGACCTTATCGGTTTCCTTTGTAAGCTCAGCCTCTGCGCCCTTCTGGGTGCCTGCGTTGATTTCCTCGTTGATGCTCACGCCCATATAGCCGAGGTATGAGCAAACCTTTGAGCGAAGCCATACGCCGTTTTCGCCGATGCCGCCCGTGAATACGATTGCGTCAACGCCGTTCATAGCTGCGATATATGAGCCGATGAACTTTGCAATCTGATAAGCCTGCATCTCGTGGGCAAGAATTGCTCTTTCGTTGCCCTCGTCCTGAGCTGCGCAGATATCTCTGTCGTCTGAAGAAACGCCCGATACTGCCATAACGCCGGACTTCTTGTTGAGAATTGCGTCCATCTCGTCTGGTGTTACGCCGAGCTTCTTTTCGATGAAGGTTACAACCGAGGGGTCAACGCCGCCCGAACGGGTTCCCATCATAAAGCCGTCAAGCGGGGTGAAGCCCATTGAGGTGTCAACAACCTCGCCGTTCTTTACGGCTGCGATTGACGAGCCGTTACCGAGGTGGCAGGTGATAATCTTTAAATCCTTAATATCCTTGCCCATTCTGTCGGCAACTCTGTTTGAAACAAATTTATGAGACGTGCCGTGGAAGCCGTAGCGGCGAATGCCGTACTTCTCATAATACTCATAGGGAACGGCAAACATATATGCCTTTGCGGGCATTGTGCTGTGGAACGCCGTATCGAATACTGCAACCTGAGGAAGCTCGGGGGCAACCGTCTTGCAGGCTCTGTAGCCCTGAAGGTTTGCAGGATTGTGAAGCGGCGCAAGCGGTGAAAGCTCTTCAACCGTCTTCTCAACGTCAGCGTCGATGAGAACGCTCTTCTTATACTTATCGCCGCCCTGAACAACTCTGTGGCCGATGGCGTCGATTTCGTCGAATGAGTCGATTACTTTATATTCGCTTTCGCTGAGAACGTACTTAACCTCATTAAAAGCTGCTGTATGGTCGGCAAGCTCTTTATCGTACATAAACTTCTCGCCGTTTTTCTTAACTATAACGTTATTCTCTCCGCCCTTGATTTCAAGACCTATACGCTCGATAGCGCCCGAGCAGAGTACGGACTCGTCCGTCATATCCATAAGCTGATATTTGAGGGATGAGCTTCCGCAGTTAATTACAAGAATTTTCAAAATATTGCCTCCAACTATTGAAATATATATTTAGTTAGTATTATAATAATATATAATTAATATTAATGTCAAGGCTTTTGAGGAAAAAATATATGACAATCGGAATAATTTGTGAGCTTAACCCCTTTCACGCAGGGCATAAATATCTTTTTGACGCTGTCAAGTGTGACGACGACAGTATTGTGTGCGTAATGAGCGGCAACACGGTTCAGCGCGGCGAGCTTGCGGTTTACGACAAATTTGCAAGAACAAAGACTGCGCTTGAAAACGGCGCCGACCTTGTGATTGAGCTGCCCTGCGTTTATTCAACCTCGTCCGCCGAGGGCTTTGCCAAGAATGCGGTGAAGCTTCTGGAAGCTACGGGGGTTGTTGACACGCTTGCATTCGGCTGCGAATGCGACAGTCAGGATGAGCTTATCGCTCTTTCCCGCGAAATCAAGGCGCACGACGCCGAAATCAAGCTTGAAATGAAAAAGGGGCTCTCATACCCCGCTGCAAGAAAAAGCGTTATAAAAAGCGATTTACTCGATTATCCGAACAATATTCTCGCGCTTGAGTATCTTGCCGAGACTAAGCTTGATTTTATCCCCGTAGAAAGAATCGGGCTCGGTCACGACAGCGAGGATGTGAATTACAGCTCGTCGGCTATAAGAAAAGAGCTTTCGCCGAATGAAATTTTCACTCTCAAAAACTGCGAGAGAGCCGTTTTATACAAGCTGCGCACGATGAGCGCAGAGGATTTTCTCAATATCGAGGACGTGAACGAAGGGCTTGAAAACAGAATTGTTGAGGCGGTAAAGGGCGCAAAAACACTTGACGAGCTTTACGACAGCATCAAGACAAAGAGGTACACTCATTCGAGAATCAGGCGGATTATTCTTCGCGCATATCTCGGTATAACGAAGAATTATTCCTTTGAGCCCCCGTATATCCGCGTTCTTGGCTTTAACGGCAGGGGCAAGGAACTGCTTGCAAAAATGAAAGAAAGCGCGAGCCTGCCCGTCATAAGCCGCTACAGCGACGTTTCAGCCCTCGGCGAAAACGCGCAGAAGCTTTTTGAACTTGAATGCAGGGTGACGGATATATATAATCTCGCGCATAAAGAAATACTTCCCTGCGGTGAAGAGCAGAGAAGCAAGGTAATAATTATATAGGAATCCCTCCACCGCTTTTTTAACAAGGGAGGCTTTTGGAAAGATTTATAAATTCATCGCGCGTCATCGTAGAATTGACGTATGAGAGAAGCGATGAGGTGGAAAGAAAATCGGGCAGAGAGAGTGCTTTCAGCAGCGCTCTCTTTTTTTCTTTGGCGTTGGGCGCGCCCGACAGACCGAGCTCAAACAAATCGTAATTCGTCACGGGGTTGGGGTTTTCGCTGTGCGAAGCCTGAACGCCCGCCTTTTCAAAGAGCTCTAAAAGCACTGCCTCGCTCATTCCCTCAACGCCGAGAGTCCCCTCTTTTGACGGCTCGGTCTTTCTTTTTTCCTTGCCGTAAATCTGGGGAATGTAGATATGAACAAAGCTGTCTTTCGGCAGCACGTCCGCGATATAGTTTCGTATCTGCCTGCCGCTTTTATCGGAATCTGTGAGAATTATAACTCCCCTTTCCGCTGCAAGCTTTTTGATAAAATCGAGCTTCTGCCTATCCTTATAGATGCCGAAGCCGTTTGTTTCAATGATGAGCGTGTCGAGGATATTTGCAAGCTTGAGCTTGTCGTACCTACCCTCGACTATTACCGCCTGAGCGACCTTAAGCATAGCTTACACCCCTTGCGATGAGGATGAGCTTTGCAATCAGCTCTTCAAGGGCAAGACGGCTATCGATGCCCGTGCTCTTGAGCTTGAGGTCGGTGTCAAGAATTTCGTCAAGCGATTTGCGAAGCTGAGCCTCGGTGAGGTTCACGCAGTTTCTTGACGCGTTTTTAAGGGCAAATTCCCTGCCCCTGTAGTTGAAATCGTTTGCGACCTTATCGTAGGAAAAGCCCGCGGTTTTGGCGCATTTAACCCTATACATATCTATATACGCGCCGGCGATTGCCGAGTTTATGACTATCGCCTCGGTTTTCTGCTCAAAAAGAATACCAAGCGAATTATACGCGCCGTCGGCATTTCCCGAGGCTATCGCCTTTGATACGTCGTAAATTCTCGCCTGAAGGCATTTGGTCGCCATATCGTCGATAATCTGCCTTGTGATTTCGCTGTCCTTTGCGTAAAACGAGAGTTTGTCAAGCTCGTTTAAAAGCACCTCCAAATCGTTTCCCGAAACGGAAATGAGATAGCGTGCGTTGTTGATATCTATTGACGAGCCGCGCTTTTTTGCGCCATTTACAAGAAGCTTTGCAACGTCGTTTTCCGAGCGCTTCTGAAGGTTCACGACTGCACCCGACGCGTCGAAAAGCTTTACGAGATTTTTGAAGGTCGCCGTTTTCTCATCGGGCTCATAAGAGTCGAAAAGCATAATGAACACGGTGGTTTCGCTCGGGTCTTCAAGATATTCCTCAAGAAGCTTTATATCGTTTTTTGAGCGGGTTATCGGGTAATCCTTAACGATAACAAGATTATACTCGCCCATCATCGGAAGAATCTGCGCGTCCTTGAGCGCGTCGTCAAGCTGGGCGTCCTTGCCGTCAAAAATATGAAGGTTGAAATCCTCAAAGGTGGGGTCGATAAGCTTTTTTCTGATTTGCGAAACATAGTGCTTTTTCAAATAGCTTTCCTCGCCGTATATGAGATAAGCCTTTTCAAACTCATTGTTTTTTATCTGCGTTTTAATGCCGACCTCGTCAAGCTTAGCCATTTTCAACCCTCCTTGCGATAATTTCCCTGTTTTCCTTCACGGTGAACACATAATCGCATTCCTGTGAAAACTTGCCGTTAATATCCCGCGGCACCTTTGTATTTCCTATTGTAACATAATCGTCGGAAATTTCAAAGACATAATTATAAACAGTCAGATTAAAATTACCGTCAATCGAAATCTCCTCACAGTCCGCCCGTTCCCTGCCGAGCTTTTCAATGAGATAATCATCTCTTCGCGATGAGGCGTCAATCGCTTTGACGCTTGTTCCGTCGTCTACGATAACCGCACCGTCCTGCGTGAGCGTTACCGTAACTGCGCCGTAGTTTTGCGCATAGGAAAAGGCGAAGGACATAATGATTATAATAATACAGATGCCCGTAACAAGCCTCGGCGACGGCTTTTTCACAACAATTATACATATGCCCGCAAACGCAATCGCCGCCGCAAGCATTACGCCGAAATAAAAGTCGTCAATATCAAAATAGAGGGACGAGAAATTCTCTGCGATGAAATCAGCAAGGCGCAACAGCCCCTTTAGCGACAACGCGGAAATCGCGCCGAACGGTATGTACGCTCCGCCGAAAACGAGAGTCAGCGGAATTGATATGAGAGCGACCTGAGTGAGAGGAATCGCAATAAAGTTTGCAAGCACACCCGCAAGGCTCACCCTTCCGAAGAACAGCCACAGCGCGGGCAGGGTTGCGAGAACAACCGAAACGAAGGCAAAAACGGTTTTCTGAATATAGTTTGTAACCGCATTTTCGGAAAGGCTTTTGACGGTAAGATTAGGATAGATGCAGACAAGCCCGAGGATTGCGCTTACCGTCATAATCGCGGAAGGGTCCGTCACCGCGAAGGGATTGAGGCATAGCACAAAGCACGCCAGACCGAGGGAATTGAGCGTATCCGCACGGCGGTTGAGAATCTTTGCGGCGAGCATAATCAGTATCATTATCCCCGCTCTGACCGCCGATTTCGGAAAACCTATCATCGCAATATATCCGAAGACGATGACGCCAGCAGATATTTCCTTGACGTATTTTTTCTTGTTGAGAGGAAATAGCAACGCCCTCACGGCAAAATAGATTATTGCAA
This sequence comes from uncultured Eubacterium sp., assembly GCA_905234495.1. Lineage (GTDB taxonomy): Bacteria > Bacillota > Clostridia > Oscillospirales > Acutalibacteraceae > Eubacterium_R. Next base: position 23,994 of record CAJOHE010000014.1, read on the forward strand.
CGTGTATGCCCGAGACAGCGAGCAGATGGGACATACCGCTGATTCTGAAGCTGTCCGTCACCTCGTCCGAAAGAAATTCCCTGTCGGCAAGGAATATACTGCAGGCAAGCGCCGCCTCGTCGTCGCCCCTGACGCTTTCCCCGACCTTTTCGACAAGGCTTTCGCGAAGGCGGATAAGATAGTAGTTAATGGGTTTTCGGGCGTTTTCCGTGTATTTCTGAACGCCCGCATAGCCCCTGAGATATATTCCGTCGCCGTATGAAACGTGAGAGTTAAACGACGTGTCCGAAACGGAATAAAACGTGATGTTTCCGGTGATATAATCGTAGCAGTCAGCCTCGGGCTCTTCCCTGCTATACAGCTTAACCCTGATGTTCTGCGGCGCCATATTTTGCTGTATACGGCTTGTTTTGACCGTGTAGCCGTACATACCGCCGTCCGTCTTTTCAAGCGGTGAGACAATCTGATATTCGCAGTAAACAGTTTCGCCGTCAAGCGCCTTTTGCGGAAGTACGTTTGCGGACATTACGGTGATAAAAATAAGGCAGGCAAACACAGCGCTTCCGAACACTGTCGGCAGCACCTTTGCCTGTCTTAATCTTTTAACGAGCAGAGATATAACTAACCCTGCTATGCAGACGCCGAGGATGAGCGTTGAATACGAATAGTCAATGAAATTCAATACAAAAAGGGTAATTGCACTTGTAAAGCCTATAAATGCAAATACCCTTTTCATAATTTACTCCTGTTGTTTATTATTTCTTAGCGTCAAACGGCTCGATTACAAACGAATAGGACTGCTTTTCGCCCTTATCCATTCTGTAGGGCTCGCGAACGCACGCCTGACCGGGCATATCGCCGCCCACGCCGACCTGCTTTGCGTCAACGTTTACAGTTGTGATATCCTCATAGGGAATCTCGTTTATATGCGTTGCCTTTTCAAGGCCGTCTGTGGTGTAGTGATAAACCGAGAATTCGAACGGCTGCGCAAAGTATGACGTAAATTTCAGTCCCCTGCCCGATTTATTCGTTATTGTGAAATAGCGGACGTCGCACCTGTTTGCCGCTTCCTGCGGACGCATATAGCGGTAGTCCATATCGGTTACGGTCGAGGAATGAAGGTCGATTTTTGCGCCCGTCTTTCTGTCGCAATAGGTCGGAACAGGTCCCCTGCCGTACCACTTTACGTTTTCGTATTCCTTTGCAAGCGCCAACGTGTAGCCGAAGCGAACCATATTCGCCGTCGGAACCGCCGAGTGGTAGATATAAATTCTTCCGCTCGGGTAAATCTTATAGGTTGCGACGGAATTTTTGAGACCCGACGTTGAGAGAGCAACGTGAATTTCGACGCAGTTGTCGTCCCCTGCCTTAGCCTCGGTTTTAACAGCCTTCGTTTCCTTTGTAGCCTTCTGCCACTTGTAGTAGGGATTGAGCTTTGCGGCGAAGGTTGCGAAGTTGAAAATGTCGATATCGTTATCGGTGAGTGCTCTGAAATAGTTCGGCGCAATCGGGGAAACGAGCATTTCCTTACCGCCGATAACGTAGCTTGTGATTTTGCCCTTTGAAACGGTTACGCTGAGATTGTCGTTTGAAACCGTAACGGTGTTGCCCTTGATCTCAAAGCTGAGGTCGCCGTCGTCGGTCGGGGCAACGGGCTGTTGGGTTTCATTGAGGATGAACTGATCCCACGCGATTTCGTAGTTTGATTTAAGACCGAGGGTCTTTTTCTTTGTGAAGAACGAAACCGTGAGAACAACCTCTCTGTCGGTCGGCAGGTCGTCGTACGTATAAGGAAGGGTGATGAAGGTTTCGGAAAGGGGCTCACACTCGGTTTTGTCGAGCTCGCCGCTGTCGATAACCTCGCCCTCCGCCTTGATTTCCCAGCGGCATCTGAAGGCTGAAATATCGGTAAACAGATATTTGTTTTTAACCTTGAGCTTACCCGCCTTGAGGTCGAATTCCTCAACCTTGATTTCCTGATAAACCTTTTTAACCTCGCTAATCTGGGGGTGAGGAACACGGTCCGCGCCGATGATTCCGTTTGCACAGAAATAGGCGTTTGAGCCGGTCATAGCGGTTGTGTCGGGAAGCTGCAGCGCCTTCTTGGGCTCGTCCTTTTCAAAGTCCGTGCCGTAGAGATAATTGTCGTTTCCGTCTTCATCGACAACGTGAAGCGCCTGGTCTACAAAGTCCCAGATAAAGCCGCCGCACATATTGTCGTACTTTTCAAAATCGTCCATATATTCCTGGAAATTTCCGAGGGAATTTTCCATTGAATGGGCGTATTCGCAGAGAAGAACGGGTCTGCCCTCGTACATATCGGCGCTTATCGGCTTGCTGTCAGCCGCAAGCTGATTTGCGATATTGTCGTAAAGCGAAATCGTTATTGCCTCTTTCTTGCCGAGCTTTTCCATAATGTCGGCAGTCGGGTACATACGCGAGATAACGTCGCTCTTCGTGAAGTTGAAATCGCCCTCATAGTGGAACTGCCTTGTGTCGTCAAGCTTCAGCGCAGCTTCCTTCATCTTCATAAAGTTGTCGCCGTCGCCCGCCTCGTTGCCGAGCGACCACATAAAGATACAGGGAATATTTCTGTCGCGAAGCACCATACGTTCCATACGGTCAACAACGGCTTCGGTCCACTTCGGGTTTGAGCCCGGAACGCCCTTACGCCTTATGCCGTGGGTTTCAAGGTCGCACTCGTCCATAATGTAAAAGCCGTACTGATTTGCAAGCTCGTAGAAATATGGGTCGTCGGGATAGTGGGACGTGCGCACCGCGTTGATATTATTCTGCTTCATAATATCGAAGTCCTGGGTGTACCTATCTTTAGGAACAGCCCAGCCGTGGTCCATATCGAAATCGTGTCGGTTTACGCCTCTTACCATAAGGGGCATACCGTTGAAATATATCTTTTCGCCCTTGATTTCAACCTTTTTGAAGCCGACCTTGTACGTCTTTACGCAGGCGGGCTTGCCGTTGAGCTCGAGGGTGAGAACGAGAGTATAGAGATTCGGCGTTTCGGCGGACCATTTTTTCGGCGCCTTTACGGTTGCCTCAAAGCTGTGCTTTTCCTTTCCGCCTTTGAGCTTGAAGTTTTCCTCGCCGATTTTAATATCCTTATTTGTCGGGGAAATCAGCTTTGCCGAAAGCTTCGCCTTTCTCTTTGAGGCGTCATAATTTTCAAGGAAAACGTCAAGACTTACTGTTGAGTCCTTATAGTCAACGTCAAAATCTGTTTTGAAATAGAAATCGCGGATGCAGGTCTTTGGCTCTGCAAAGAGATAAACGTCGCGGTAAATACCGCAGAGCCACCACATATCCTGGTCCTCAAGATAAGAGCCGTCGCAGTAGCGGTAAACCTTTACGCAGATGAGGTTTTCACCCCTCTTAACGTACTTTGTAACGTTGAACTCGTGCGGCGTCATCGAGCCCTGAGAATAGCCGATGAACTCGCCGTTCACATAGAGTTCCATAGCACTTTTAACCGCGCCGAAATGAAGGAAGAGTTCCTTGCGCTCGAGAGCCTTGTTGAGTGTAAAGCTCTTGCGGTAGAAGCCGATTTCCTGCATATTGTGATTGATTGAAGGAATTTTCCCCTTGCTTCTTGAAAGGGCTTTCGGGAAGGTGCTCGCATAATAATACGGCACGGAATAACCTTCCGTCTGCCATACGGAAGGCACCTTTATCTCGTCCCACTCGCCGTCGTCGAAGCTTTTGAGCTCAAACTGCTCGGGCTGGTTTTTAAGTCCCCTCTGCCAGTAGAATTTCCACTGACCGTTGAGGGACTGCTTGTACTTGCTTTCCTCGCCGGAAAGCGCATCCTCTTCGCTGTCAAACGGCATCATTATTGCATGGCCGTCTTCCTTATTGAGTTTAAAGACCGTCGGGTCTTCCCATCTGAATTTTTCCATAAGCTATCCCCTTTGCGCTTTATATACTTATAATAAAAGAATTTTCTATAAAAGTCAATATGGACAACCGCCGCTCAATTTGGTATAATAAATAATCAAATAAAATTTTTGAGGTATTAAAATGATTATTAGAGTTAACAGTGATAATCTTGACAGATATGAGGAATTTATAAAAAAGCACCCGAAGGGACTTTTTCAGCATTCCTCAAAATGGGCTAAGGTAAAGAGCGCGTGGACGTTTGAGGCAATTATGCTTGAGGACGAAAACGGCGAAATCAAGGGCAGCGCAAGCGTGCTCATCCGCTCAATCCCCGCTATCAAAAATTCGCTTATGTACTGCTGCAGGGGCTTTGTCTGCGACGAGGACGACTTCGACACCTTCGACAAGCTCTTTGACGGACTTCTTGAAATCGGTAAGGAATACAAGGCTTACTGCCTCAAGATTGACCCTGAGATTGTGATTGAAAACACGGCGTACAAAGAGCATCTTATCAAAAAGGGCTTTGTTGAGCAGAACCCCGGATGTATGGATTTTGAAAACGTTCAGCCCCGTTTTGTTTACTGCTTTGACTATAACGGTATGACCGAGGACGAGCTTATGCTCACGTTTAAGTCCGACTACCGCAACAGAATAAGAAAAGCGCCCAAGAAGGGCGTTGAGGTTAAGGTCTGCGGCAAGGAAGCACTTGACGATTTCGTAAGAATTATGGGCGAGACAGGAGAACGCGACGGATTTTCTACAAGACCTAAGGAATACTTTGAGGCAATACTCGACTGTATGACCGACGACGCAAGGCTCTATATGGCGTACTACGAGGGCAAGGCTATCGCAGGAACCCTCGCTATCAAATGGGGACAGAACGTTATGAAATATCAGTACGGCGCGTCCTCTAACGCACACAGAAACGTCTACCCAAACTATGCTCTTCAGTGGGCTATGATGCAATGGGGTATGGAATGCGGCTGTAAGGTTTACGACTTCGGCGGCATTTCGGGCGACTGTCAGAATCCCGACAATCCGCATTACGGACTGTGGCGTTTCAAGCACGGCTTCGGCGGCTATATGAAGGAATTCGTGGGCGAGTTTGACTACGTTATCAACAAGCCCGTATATAAGCTCTACAACGTTGGCACAAAGGTTTTGGAAAAATTAAGATGAGCAGATATGTTATTGACAAAAACGGTCTGATTGAAAACATCAGCCGCGTAAAGGAAAAGGCGGGCGTTCCCGTTATAGGCGTTGTCAAGGGCAACGGCTACGGCTTCGGGCTCAAAGAGTTTGCAACCTTGCTCAAAGATAACGGCATTGAGACATTTGCCGTTACAGAGGTTGACGATATTGAAGAGCTTCGCGAGGCTGTCGGCGACGCAGACATACTTGTTATGCGTTCTACCTGCGTTAAGGCTGAGGCTGAAATCATCGCAAAGCAGGAATGTATTGCAACAATCGGCTCGCGCAAAGCTGCCGAGGTTATGAGCGAGACCGCGAAGGAACTCGGCGTTACGGTTAAATGCCACCTCAAGATTGACACGGGTATGGGCAGGTACGGCTTTATGCCGAGCGAGGTTGAGGAAGCTATTTCCTGCTACGGTCTTGAAGGGCTTGATTTCTGCGGCGCCTACACTCATTTTTCATCCGCGTTTACAAACGTCGGGCTGACGAAGACTCAGCTTGTGATGTTTAAGGATACCGTGGAACAAATCAGAAAAGCGGGAAAAGACGTGGGTATTCTTCACGCGGCAAATTCCCCCGCCCTCTTCAACGTAGACGGCGTTACGCTTGACGCGGTGCGCGTCGGCTCGGCGTTTACGGGAAGGCTTATTGCAAACGGCGAGACGGGACTCAATAGGCTCGGCTCGCTTGAAGCTGAGGTCATTGAAATCAAGACCGTGCCGAGGGGCTATTCAATCGGCTACAACGGACTTTTCACCACGGCGAGAGAGACGAAAATCGCCATTGTTCCCATCGGCCACTACGACGGCTTCGGACTTTCAAAACAGAAGGAAGCAGCCGATTTTCACGGCATACTTTCAGCCGCAAAGAAATACGCGAAAAAAGAGCAGATGTACGTTAAAATAGGCGGCAGAATGTTCTGCGTAATCGGCGAAATCGGGCTTTCTCACACGGCGGTTGACGTGACGGGAAGCGACGTTGAAATCGGCGATACCGCAAGCGTTGACATCTCACCGCTTATGGTCAATCCGAGAATAAAAAGGGTTTATAAATAAAAAACGAGGGCGATATAAAATCGCCCTTAAATATTGAAATATGATATATAAAGCTTGTGCTTTACGGTGAATGCTTTGGGATATTCCCGAAGCATTTTTTCGTGCGCGGCGTTCCACGCATCAAACTGCTCTTTTCTCATTGAGGCAAGCGTTCCGCGGCAGGCGCACATTCTGCCGTGCCAGCTCTCACGGGTAAACGGAATATCGCAGTAAAACGAATCCGTTATCCTGCCGTCAAACAAATCGTCAAACATATCTTTTGCACCGCTTGACGCAGGCGACCAAGACGTGTTGAATTGTTTTACGAGCTGATGACTTTTAGACGCTATTTCGTTATCAAGCGTATATGTAAGATATACCTTTATAAACTTTCCGTTCGGTCTTATGAGCCTGCTGATTTCCGACTTCATTTTTTCGCGGTCAAAATACCAGAAGCACTGCGCCGCGGTTATCGTGTCAAAGCTCCTGTCGGGAAGGTTTGTGCTGTCGGCGGAGGCGACGATATAGTTTATGCGCCAACCGTTTTCTTCCGCTTTTCTCCTTGCAAAGCTGATTTGCTCCTCGGCTATATCAACGCCCGTGATAAAGGCGTTTTCGTTATACATATTCTGCGGGAGGATACCTGTTCCCGTGCCGAGGTCGAGCCACGAGGTACCGTCGGCGGCAACGCCGAGCTCACGCAGCTTTTCGTATAATTCAGGCGGATAGATGTCCCTGTATTTTGCATATTCGTCCGAGGTCAAGCCCCAGTCAAAGGACTTGCCGCCGTCAATTCTTTTAAGCTCCATTTAATCACTCTTTCAACAAAAGCTATTGACTCACATCAATAGCTTTTTCAACTCGTCTTTATTAAGGCATTTTGCTGTTTTTAACAATTCCTTATACCTGTCCATATTGTACTGCGAATGTTCCGTTTCCTTACTCCAGAGGTGCACCGTCCAGCTGTCCGCACCGAAGCACGCGGGAATCAGAACGCCGATTGCAGCCATCTTTACCTTTGAGAGAATATCGCAGTCAAACACCGCCGTCATAAAGTATCTGAAAATGAAATACGCGCAGATGCTCTCGTTGTAATAGTCGTCGGTGACTTTGCCGAGCTTTCCGTTTTTCACCTTCTCAACCCACTCGGGATTGATGACCTCTTTGTTGTTGAAAACCTCGAAAAAACCGAGCTCGTCACTTCCCTCTTCATAGGGCTCAATCTCATTTTGAAGCTCAGCGGCAAAGTCGAGAAGCTTGATAACTCTCTCGGTCACAGGCAGGCTTCTGTCGTAGATTATGTCGTATGCCTTTTCCCTTGCTTTGAGAAGATAGTAATAAAGCTCGCCGTCAATCTCGTTGAGCTCGGGCGGGGCGTCGTTCATCTCGCTGTCGAGGGTTAGCAGGAAACGGGTTTCGAGAATTTTCAGGGAATGAATAATTTCTTCCGCCTCCGTTTCCGAACGGTATCCGACAAAGCGGAAATCCACTTCCAGATATTCCCCGCCGGCAATATGCATATCACAGAGATTTTCGTCGTTTAAAAACGGACATCTCTTTTTTTCTTTAAGCCTGAAAATGGTGTTGCCGAATTCATCCTCGGAAAGAACGGAATCAATGCGCACTCTGATTTCGCCCGAAAGGGTTTTGTAGTATTCAAGCGACTCTTCGTCAGCGTCGACTTCCCAGCCCTGACAGCAGGAATCGGGACAGGCGCCGGCAATACATTTAAAGCCTTTGTAGTAGCTCGGTGTTTTAATAATCATAATTACTCGTTTTCAAAAAGAACGGTTGAAAAATATCTCTCTGCGGTGTCGGGAAGGACTGTTACGACCGTCTTTCCCCTGCCGAGTTTCTTTGCAAGCTTGAGCGCGGCGGCAACGTTTGTTCCGCTTGAAATACCGCACATAATGCCTTCAAGCCTTGCCAAATCTTTGGATGTCTGAATAGCCTCGTCGTCGGTTATGATGCAGATGTCCTCGAAAATATTCTGATTGAGAATTGCGGGGATAACGCCGTCGCCGATACCCATCTGATTGTGAGTTCCGATTGTGCCGCCCGCAAGAATTGCCGCGTTCTCGGGCTCAACCGCCCAGATGATTATATCGGGGTTCTGCGCTTTGAGAACCTCGCCGATACCGGTAATTGTTCCGCCCGTGCCGATGCCCGAGCAGAAGCCGTCTATCGGACCTGCAACCTGTTCAAGAATTTCAAGCCCCGTATGATGACGGTGCACCATCGGGTTTGCAGGGTTTTCAAACTGCTGAGGAATGAAAACGTTCGGGTTTTCATCGCGCATACGAAGAGCCGTGTTAAGGCACTCTTCAATGCAGTCGCCGATATTGCCCGCGTCGTGAATGAGAATAACCTCTGCGCCGTAATGCTTAACGAGCATACGTCTTTCCTTGCTGACAGAGTCGGGCATAATGATGATAGTTCTGTATCCCCTAACAGCGCCGACAAGCGCAAGCCCTATTCCCTGATTGCCGCTTGTGGGCTCGACGATAATTGTATCCTTATTGATGAGACCTTTTGCCTCTGCGTCGCAAATCATATTGTACGCAGTTCTCGTCTTTATCGAGCCGCCGACGTTGAGCCCCTCAAATTTTACAAGAATCTGAGCGCTGTCCTCATCAACCATTTTATTAAGCTTTATTATCGGCGTATGGCCGATTGCTTCAAGCACATTATTGTAAACCATAACTGTACCTCAATTAATGTAGTTTCTTTATTCTACACAAGATTAATTATAATTGCAATAGTTTTGTAATTGAAATTATTGAAAACAGGTGGTAACATATACACGGAGGTGTAAATATGACGATAAAAAAATATACGCCCTATATCATAATCTTTTACGTTTTGGCTGCTGCGGCGCTTGTCTGCGCGAGCATATTTGACTTAAAGATTGACATATGGCTCAATAATCCCGAGGACCCGTTTGCAATATGGTTTCGAAACACGGGCGAAATCCCTGCAAGGCTTGTGCTGCCTCTTGCCGGCGCCGTGTTCATCAAGACCTGCGAAAAGCCGTTTGAAAGATTCTGCGGCTACATAGTGCTTTTCGGCGGAGGAATGTATCTCGGCTTCCACCTTGTAAGCTATTTCCTTTTCAAAAACGGAAACGCCCATATTGAGGGCGAAGCGGTAAACATCGCCTACGGTCTTGTTTACGGAATCGGTTGCAGCGTGATAATTCTTCTTGTGCTGCCGCATATCAATATACCGAAAAGAATGGTAAGGCCCCTTCGCACGATTGCTCTTCTCGGCATTATACTTATGTTTGTTCACGTAGGTATTGTCGAGGGCACTAAGATAATCTGGGGCAGAGTACGTTTCAGGGATTTACTTGCGGCGGGAAGCTACGACGCGTTCACACCGTGGTATCATCCGAACGGAATTACGGGCAACAAGTCCTTCCCGAGCGGACACACCGGAAGCGCGGGTATGAGTTACCTGATGATGTTTATGCCGTATATTTCAAAGAAGTACGAAAAGAAGACTGCACTTTGCTTTATACTTCCGCTTGTTTACACAAGCATTGTTGCATTCACAAGGCTCGTTATGGGCGCGCATTATCTCAGCGACGTCACAGCTGGCGGCGTTATTGCCTTCACGGTGGTAATCATCGGAATAGCGATTTACGAAAAGAGATTAATGAAACGATAAGAAAAGCAGGGGCTAATCCCCTGCTTTTTCCGGTATATATGCCGATTTTGGATTGCGGCGAGAGTATATTGATTTGAGGCGGTTTATGATTTCATCCTTTTTGTAAATGAGCTTTTCGTCGTGGCTGACAACGAAGTATTTTGCGCTCACCTTTTCAAGCTCTTCAATCTGCTTTTTGAGAAGATTTGCATTATACACGCGCTCGTCTTTGACAACCGTGCAGTAAACGCTGTCCGAAAGAAAAAGATAATCGCCGACCTCGAGGACGAGAAAGTCTTTCGCGTGGGAATTTGTCAGAAAGAAAACGCGTATATTCACGCCATCACTGATAAACATCTCATCCTCAATTACCCTGCCGACTTTTGTGTATTTTTCGGTGATTCTGCCCTGTATAACGTCCTCAAAACCGAGCTTGTCGATATTCATAATATGGTCGTGATGAAAGTGGGAAATAATTGCGATTTTGTTTGGGATTTCGCTGAGAATTTCAAGCGCGTCGCCGCCGTTTCCGACGTCGTAAACATAGTTGCGCCTCTTCCCCCTGATGATAAAAACATCCGAGGAAAGATTTTCAAAATCGTTATTAACAGAGGGAATATGAGTGATGTAATCGGGGAAATTCATTGTACGCCTTCCAAAGTGAATTATCTTTGCTATTATAATCAATGAAACCGATTTTTGCAACATATGTCGCAAAATTTAAATTTATAGAAAAAAATTCTTGTAAAAGTTTGAAAAATATGATATTATATATAAGAGATATAAGAAAGGTTATTGAAAGGGGTATATTTATGACTTTTTTTAGAGATGAAAACGGACAGGGTATGGTTGAATATGCTCTTATTCTCGGTTTAATAGCATTAGTAGCAGTTGTTACAATAGCAGCCATTTCCAGTAAGAACGGTGGATTGTTCGTAAAGGCAAACGAAGCACTCGATAACGTTCCTGCATAAAATATTAGATTTTCAACGAAAAAAGCATTAATTGATTAGTTTTAGCAACCGCACTTTTTGTGCGGTTGTTTTTTATATGCTTGCAATAAATCAATTAAGATGTTATAATTCTCTATAATAAATATTTATTTAATGTGGTGATAACGATGAAAGAAAAGAAAGAAAAGAAAAAAATTGAATTTGAGAAATACACTCTTAAAGAAAAACTTCTCATTTCCTGCCTGACAGGCTTTACAGTTTCATTTGTGCTGATTCTTTTCGGCTCAATTGACATATATTCAAACAATATCAAGGAATTTGCATTTACATTTAAGGATATTGCACTTCCTCTTTTCTTGCTTTTTATCGGTGTCGCTGTTTTGATAAGCGCAGTACTTATGCTTTTTCAGAGAATATGGCTCAATATTCTTTCTTCAATACCTATCAGCATAATCATTTCAAGTTACGTTTGCAACTTCTTGTTGAGCAAGCCGATGATTGTTTCGGGTGACGCGACCGAGATGTCAAATACAGAATATTATATTATGATTGTCACTTATGTTGTTATAATATTCGGCACAATGTATTTATCAATTTTCATTACAAAAAAATGGAAAAGCCTGATTACGTTTCTCTGCGTTCTGCTTATCGGAATGAACGGCGCATCGCTTGTCAGCGATTTTATCAAAAACGACTTGATTCACGATAATGACATTAGCTGTGAATACGTTTTATCAAAAAAAGGTATGAATGAAGTCTCTGAAAAAGAAAATATTATTTATATTTTATTTGACCGCTTCGACAATGAATACATCGATGCCGTAAACAAGGAAGAACCCGGATTTTTCGACGACCTTGAGGGCTTCACCTATTTTGACAGCGCTGTTTCGGAACACACCCGAACTTTTCCTGCCGGTGCTTCCATGATTACCGGAAATCATTACACAGGTCAAATGTCTGCCGAAGATTTTTTAAACACTACATACAGCGAATCAGATTTTCTTAACGATTTAAAAAACAACGGATACAGTATAAATATATATGCGCACAGATATTATATTTACTCTGACGCTAAAGCATTACTTGATACGGCGGATAACGTTGAAGAAATCACATCATACACCGCTAATACAAAATTAATACTCAAGTATTTAACAAATCTTTCGAGCGCAAGATTAATCCGTCCTTATCTTGCTCAGCTTATGTATGCGTCTGCAAATGCAGGAATCACATCAAAGTTTTCAACGTTTGAATGTGAAGACGGTGTCTTCATTGACGATGATGCATGGCTCAGTGATTATTACAATGAAAACAGTTTAACTGCGAATAACACCGAAAAGAATTATACTTTCTTGTATTTCCACGGCTCTCATGCCCCATATATTCTCGACAGCAACGGTGACCTCAGCGAATCCGCAACAGAGGTTTCTCAGACTATCGGTTCATTCAAAACCATCAAACAATACTTAGATTATTTAAAGGATATCGGCGTATACGATAATTCAACTATTATTATCACAGGCGACCACGGAAATCCGCATGAAGAAACTCAGCCTCTTCACGAAATAGTTGATAACGGCGTTACAACTGCAATATTTGTTAAACCAAGAAATGCACACAACAAAACGCTTGTTACTTCTTCAGCTGAGGTTTCTATCAATGACCTTGTTCCGACAATAGTAAAAGATGCCGGCATCAAAACCGATAAAGATTACGGCGAGTCAGTATTTGACATCTCCGAGAATGAACACAGAACAAGAGTATTCTATCAGTCGGTTTACGATCTGAACAAGCACAGGCTCGGTCTCAACAAATACGAAATTGTCGGAGACGCACACGATATCAACAACTGGAATTACGTTGAACAAATCAAAACAGAATACGCGTGGTATTAATATGAATATTAAAGATTTTGTAAATGTATTAAATAGTGAATTCATTACCGGTGTGCCGGATTCACTTTTAAAACCGTTTTGTGATTATATCAATTCCGAATATGAAGGCCGTCATATCGTTGCCGCAAATGAAGGAAACGCGGTAGGACTTGCTGCCGGTTACTATATCTCAACAGGAAAGGTGCCCGTTGTCTACATGCAAAACAGCGGTATCGGAAACGTAGTTAATCCGGTATGCTCCCTTCTCAATGAAAAGGTCTACGGCATACCCGTAATATTCGTTGTCGGCTGGCGCGGCGAGCCTGGCAAAAAGGATGAACCCCAGCATATTTTCCAGGGCGAAATCACCCGTTCTCTTTTAGAGGGACTATCTCTGAAATGCTTTGTTCTTGATGAGAATACAGATTATTCAGAACTTAAAGAATTCATTGAAGAAAACAATTTGCCGGCTTCAAAACAAAGCATTGCTGTTATCGTAAAAAAAGGCGCTCTTGAATATGAGAACAAGATAAAATACCAAAACGAATTCTGCATTAACCGCGAAAAAGCTATTGAAGATATCGCTAATGCGGCTGATAATGATTTCATTATTTCTACTACGGGAAAGATTTCAAGAGAACTTTTTGAATTCAAAGAGCATAACGACATGTCACATTCAAATGAATTTTTGAACGTCGGCTCTATGGGGCACTGTTCCTCTATTGCGTTATCGGTTGCAATAAACAATCCCGATAAAAGAATCTGGTGCCTTGACGGTGACGGAGCGCTTCTGATGCATATGGGCGCTATGGCAACCATAGGAAGCATCAATCCCGACAATCTGATTCATATTGTTCTCAACAACGCTGCTCACGATACAGTCGGTGGGGTTCACACCTGTGCAGACAACATAAACATCTGCGAAATTGCAAAAGCCTGCGGATATAAAAAGGTTGTTTCCGTGAGTGAATACGAGGAAATCGCGCCGGTATTGGAAGACTGTAAAAGCGATAAAACCCTCACATTGGTTGAAATTAAAGTTAAACAAGGCGCAAGAGCCGACCTTATGAGGCCAAACATTGCGCCCGTTGACAATATGAAAGAGTTTATGAAGCTGCTTAAAAACAAGAACGGAGAAGAATAATGATTGCTCTTCTGCTTAATTCCGGTATGGGCACCCGTATGGGCGAGCTCACAAAGGATTCACCAAAATGTATGACAAAACTTTGCAGTGATGAAACCATCATTTCAAGGCAACTGAAATACCTGTCGAATCTCGGCATTACAAAAGCCGTTATCACCACAGGGCCGTTTGAAAACAAGCTGAAGGATTACTGCAACGGCCTATTCCCCGACATAAGCTTTACTTTTGTAAATAATCCCGAATACAGAAACACTAACTACATATATTCCATGTTTCTTGCAAAAGAATACCTGAACGATGATATTGTTCTGATGCACGGGGATCTAGTATTTGAAAAATCAGTTTTAAAGGATTTGATTGCATCTGACTCGTCCTGTGCCGTCATATCATCAAACATTGATTTGCCGGAAAAGGATTTCAAAGCTAAAACCGAAAACGGATACATCAGAAAGATAGCTATTGATATTTTTGAAGGCTGTTATGCTTTTCAGCCGCTTTATAAGATTAACTGCAACGATTTTATTCTATGGATGAAAAAAATCGAAGAATTCTGCAAAAGCGGTAATGATAAATGCTATGCTGAAAATGCATTTAACGAAATATCCGACACCTGCTTAATTAAAGCGTATGACGTCAAAGACAGGATGTGCTGCGAAATCGACAGCGCGGAAGATTTAAAAACAGTAAATGAAAGGTTATGTGAATGAAAAAGGTTTATATGTGCTTCAGCACGGACATAATTCACAGCGGTCACATCAGCATAATTGAAAAAGCAAGCCGCCTCGGCGACGTATATATCGGCGTACTTCCCGATGATGTTGTTGCCGGATACAAACGCTATCCGTTGATTGAATTTGAAGAAAGAAAAAAAATCATTTCCCATATCAAAGGCGTTAAAGAGGTTGTTGAGCAGGCAACTTTAAGCTATGCGGATAATCTCAGAAAATATAAGCCCGATTATGTTGTTCACGGCGACGACTGGAAAATCGGTCCTCAAAAAGAAGTTCGTGACGAGGTAATTGCTGTATTGAATGAAATCGGCGGTGAGTTGGTAGAATTCCCATACGGCACAGATTTAAGCCAAAACATTCTTGATGAGTACTCAAAGTTTCAGCTCTCAATTCCCGATATGAGAAGGGGCAGACTTAAGAAAATACTGAAAAGCGAAGGCTTTCTTACTGCTATGGAAGCGCACAACGGCCTTACCGGCGTACTTGTAGAAAATACAAAGGTTAAAAAGGGCGACGTAGTAAAGCAGTTTGACGCAATGTGGGTTTCAAGTCTCTGCGATTCCACGGCAAAGGGAAAACCGGATATTGAACTTGTTGATATCACTTCAAGAGTGCAGACAATAAATGAAATACTTGAGGTTACCTATAAGCCGATTATATTCGACGGCGACACAGGCGGACTGCCTGAGCATCTTGCATACAATGTGAGAACTCTGGAACGTCTCGGCATTTCCGCTATAATTATTGAAGATAAAATCGGTCTTAAGAAAAATTCACTCTTCGGAACCGACGTTGAACAGACTCAGGATTCAATTGAAAACTTTTCAAACAAAATCCGAGTTGCAAAGCAGGCGCAGAAGACGGGAGATTTTATGGTTATTGCCAGAATCGAAAGTCTTATCCTTGAAAAAGGAATGGATGACGCTTTGGAAAGAGCTTTTGCTTACGTAGACGCCGGTGCAGACGGAATAATGATTCACTCAAGAAAACCCGATCCCGATGAGATATTCGAGTTTATTGAGCGTTTCAGAAGCAAAAATACGGGCACACCTATTGTAGTTGTTCCAACCTCTTTCAATAAAGTCACGGAAACTGAGTTCAGAGAAAAAGGCGCCAATATAGTGATTTATGCAAACCACCTTACAAGAAGCGCATTCCCCGCTATGAAGAAGGTTTGCGAAATCATTCTTGAAAATGAAAGATCAAGCGACGCTGATGAATACTGCATGTCGATTAAGGACATACTCAACATCATTCCTCAAGGCTAAACAGATGAAAAAAAGCATTATTATCGAAGAAAACAACTGCTACAACAGAATAAAGAAAACGCTGGAAAATCTCAGCGTCGGCAGAATTCTTCTTGTTTGCAAATCACCCGAGAGAAATGCAAATTATACGGCAGGATTAAAAGAGGATTTTGAAGTTGAAACATTTGACAAATTCAGCCCCAACCCCTCTTCCGACGAGATTGAATGCGGCATTTCTGCTGCTATGCAATTTGGACCCGACGCATTATTTGCTATCGGCGGTGGAAGCAGTATTGACTCTGCCAAGGGCATAAAGTACGGATTATTATCTGAAGATAATGAGAAATACAAAAACACGCCGATAATAATCGCATTGCCGACAACGGCAGGCTCGGGAAGCGAAGCTACAAGATTTGCCGTAGTATATAAGGGCAACGAGAAGCTCTCTCTTGAAAATGAGTCAATTCTTCCCGACGTCGTAATTCTCGATTCGTCAACGCTGAAATCCCTTCCGCTCTATCAAAAGAAGGCAACGCTTCTTGACGCGCTTTGTCACAGCATTGAATCCTACTGGTCGATAAACTCAACAAAAGAAAGCAAAGAATATGCCATAACGGCAATAAGCCTGATTCTTGGTTTTTACAGGGATTATTTTAAAAACAATGAAAGCGCTTTTCCGAAAATAATGAAAGCTTCAAATCTTGCCGGAAAAGCGATAAACATTTCAAAAACCACCGCGGCTCATGCGATGTGCTATAAAATCACGAAATTGAAGGGCATACCGCACGGTATCTCTGCGTTTATGTGTCTTCCCTATGTATGCGAACATATGGCAAAAAGCGGTATAGACAAGGCAGAATACACCGAATTATTAAACTCTTTTGGTGTTGACGGCTTTGAAGAACTCAGCGCTTCTCTGAAATCGCTTATGCATGAGCTTGAGCTTGATTCGGTAATCAGTATTAATCAAGCCGAATTAAATGAAATGGTTTCAGGGGTTAATCTTCAGAGGCTCGGGAATTTTCCTGCAAGCTTCAGCAAAGATGATATTGAAAGCATTTACAGAAAAATATTCAAAGTAGAGGAATATTAATGGAATACATTACAACACCCTTCGGGTATCTGATGAAATTTTGTTATAACGTATTTACAAATTATGCGCTTGCCATAATTGTATTTACTTTGCTCACAAAAGTCATCCTCTTCCCCGTTGCGGTCTGGACGCACAAAAACTCAATAAAGCTGATAAAAATTCAGCCGCAGCTGAACGAGCTGAAAATCAAATATTTCGGCGAAAAGGATATCATTTCCGAAAAGCAGCTTGAGTTATATAAAAAAGAAAAATACCATCCCCTTATGGGAATGGTTCCGATGATAATACAGATTTTTCTTTTGATATGCGTAATTCAGATAATCTACAATCCGCTGACTTATATCCTTTCGTTTGACAAAAGCACGATAAGTCAGCTTATAACCTCGGTTTGTAACGACTTTGCGCTTGACGCTGACAGCAATTCAATCCAGCTCAGCGTTGTCAAAGCGATTCAGGAAGGTTTCGCATTAAGCGGGTTTGAGGAATATATCGCAAAAATTCAGGCGCTTGATATGAGCTTCTTCGGCTTTGATTTGTCGGCGACGCCGTTTTCAGTCGGCGGCAAAATGCTCGTTGTTCCTTTTATAACGGGCGGCAGCGCGCTTCTGCTCTCGCTCTTCCAGAACAAGGCAAATCCGCTTCAGGCTGAACAGAGCAAAGCAAACACGCTTTTCACAAATGCGGTTTCCGTAGGCATATCGCTTGTTCTCGGCGGTTTTGTTCCCGCGGGCATCGGTCTTTACTGGATATGCTCAAACCTCTTCACAATGCTTCAGCAGGTTATTCTCAACGTTATTATCAACCCGAAGAAAAGCATTGATTACGAGCATCTTAACAAAACCAAGGAAGAGCTTAAAAAGCTTGAAAGCATAGGCACGGAAAACTCAAAGGAAAACGCCAAGAGGTCCAAAGCGGATTACAAAAAGTTCTTTTCCGTTGCAAACAAACACCTTGTATTTTATTCAGAAAAAAGCGGTTTTTACAAGTATTACGAAAAGCTTATTGACTATATCACCGCTCATTCAAACGTTATCATTCACTATGTGACAAGCGACCCCGATGACAGGATTTTCTATATCGCCGAGGAAAACGATAAAATCAAGCCGTATTACATTGACGAGAAGCGGCTGATTACGCTCTTTATGAAGATGGACGCGGACATAGTTGTAATGACCATGCCCGACCTCGAGAAGTTCCACTACAAGCGCTCATACGTCAAGAAGGATATTGAATACATATACGCATTCCATTATCTTCTGAGCACGCATATGGTGCTTAATAAGGGCGCACTTGACCATTACGATACAATCTTCTGCATAAGCGATTTTCAGATTCCTGAGATAAGGAAGCAGGAAGAGCTATATCACACAAGAGAAAAGAATCTTGTTGTTGCGGGCTATCCCCTTCTTGAAACGCTTTATGAAAGCTACAAAGCAAGCGAGCAAATTGATAATGAAACGAAGACGATACTCATCGCTCCGTCGTGGCAGGAAGACAATATTCTTGACACCTGCATTGATTCTCTGCTCGACAAGCTTCTCGGCAAGGGCTACAACGTAATTGTTCGCCCTCACCCCGAATACATGAAGCGCTACCAGCCGAGGATGAACGAGATTGTCAAAAGATACGAGGAATACAACGGAAACGATTTGACCTTTGAGCTCGACTTTTCCGGCAACTCGTCAATCTACAATTCCGATATTCTCGTTACCGACTGGTCGGGAATTGCGTTTGAATTCTCATATGTAACCCTGAAGCCGTCAATCTTTATTGACACACCGATGAAGGTTAACAACAAGGACTATGAGGAAATCGGCATTGAGCCGCTTGAAATCAAGCTGAGAAGCGAAATCGGAAAGAGATATAACCCAGACGATTTGTCGTCGCTTTGGGATGATATTCAGCATATGATTGAGCATAAGGACGACTATTCAGACAGGATAGAGGAAATAAGAAATAAGTATGTTTCAAACTTCGGCACAAGCAGCGAGGTCGAAGGAAAATACATAATAAGACAGCTAATTGACAAACAGAAAAACGGAGGAAAATAATATGTTTCAGTTATACATTGACCCGTCGATAATGAGCTATACAATTCAGATTGTCGCAGGCGCGGTCATCACACTCGGCGCAGTCTTTGCCGTATTTTTCAGAAGATTCAAAAAGAAGGCTAAGGACAAGCTGAACATTGAAGAGAAAAAAGAAGTCGAAGACGACATCGTTGAACTTGATGAAAATGAAAATGAAAACGAATAAACAAAACCGGTCACGGGTCGTGACCGGTTTTGTTTTATATTGCTTTGCAGAAACAACGGCTATTGGCAAGAAAAATACCTAGTATCCAAATGGATACTAGGTATTTTTGGTGCGACAGACGGGACTTGAAAGCCTACAGTGCCCAGTTTCCTTGATGAATAACGCTTTCGGGGCCCAGACGTGCCCGCCTCGAGCAGGCTTAAGTGTTATTGGAAATAATTTCCAGCGGCGAGTTTGGGTCCAAATTTTACTTATAATAGTTGCTCTTATTATCAATAATATGTCTCAATATAAAAGAGCTAAAAAATGTTTCAAAATAGTAGAATACTATACCTAGTAAGGTACAAATTATTATATTAATTAGTAATTGAATATATTTATTAGGTATTACGCTATAAATTAATTCTACACTGCAATAGTATACCATTTGAGTAAGAAATATATGATATGAAGACTTTCCTAAAATTTCAATAGGCTTAAAATATATTTTCTTATTAAACAAAAATACAACAGGTAAAACTATAAAAATAGCAAATATTGATGTGCCACTCCAATAATTAGTGATAACAGGAGTTACATAAAAATACTTGACGATTATAATGTATATAATACTAAATAAAATTGCAAAAACAAAATATAGGTTCTTAATATGAGTTTTCCCAATTGCAAAATAGCAACCAAAAGCTATTAAAAAAACATATCTGAATATCAATAATCTATAACACTCTTCATTCATCATATATGCAGATTTAAGGATTTCATATGATACATTTATGATGAAGCAATAGAATAATCCCTTATAATCATATATACGAATTATATGATAAATTATAGGAAAAACTACTATAAACTGGAGCAAAACGGGATAATAATAACTGCCTGGTCCTATACCGCCTTGTAAATATAAATAAATAATTTCAATTAACGAATAGTTAAACTCTGATTTAATTATTATAGCAAATATTTCAATACAAAAAGCAATTATAAAAGGGCTTGTATAGCGAATCAATCTCTTGAAAACATATTGCTTGTTATATGATTTTAATAAACTAGTAATGTTCTTCTTACGAAAAGAATTTGCATTAACATAACCAGATATAATCATAAATATAGGTACAGCCATATCAACCCAAAACGGAAACAGAAGTCTTAAACGTTCAGAATCACTCCAAGAATAATGAGTTATTATTATAAATAAAATGCAAATACCTTTAATAATATCAATAGATTTCTGTCTATCTATCTGTCTGTCTGATAAGATTGGCTTTGGTTTCATACATTTTGTCAACCCCTTTCCTGAAATAATATAGCATAAAAGATGTATTTTTTCAATTGTTATTCATAAGCGACCAAAATTGCGTCCTATCCTTTGAAAAATGGGAAGAAAATTTCTTTATATGCCCTTCAAAAAACGAAAAAGGACCAAACAACAAATGCTGTTTGGTCTTTTCTTGGTGCGAGAGACGGGACTTGAACCCGTACGAGTCGCCCCACACGCCCCTCAAACGTGCGCGTCTGCCGATTCCGCCACTCTCGCGTCAACGTAAGAAATTATAACAAAGTATATATCATTTGTCAACAGTTTTTTTAAAAAAATTAATTATGTCCGCGGGATTGTCGATAATGCTGTCGGGATGCGCTTTTTCAAGCGTTTCGCGGTCCCTGAAGCCCCAGCTGCAGGAAACTGCATACGCGCCGACGGACCTTGCAGTTTCGACGTCGACATCGCTGTCGCCGAAGAAGATTGACTCCTCCCCCGCTGCGCCGACCGTTGCAAGCGCTGAAGACGGAAGGTATTTATCCGGCTTCTTGGGTTTGTCCTCAAACGCGCCGTACACACATTCAAAACAGCCCTCGCCGAAAAGCGTTTCAACTATCTTAACAGCCGCGTCGTTAGGCTTATTCGTGACAACCGCAAGCTTCACGCCCTGCGCTTTTATCGCGTCGAGCGAGGGCATAATGCCGTCGTAGACATAGGCGTTATCAAGAAGAATCTCGTTATACTTTGCCTTGAATATTGCAAAAGCACGGTTGAGCTCTTCATCGCTGAGCTTATTCTCAAAAGCGCGGCTGACAAGAAGCTTTGCGCCGTTACCGACGAAGCGAAGATAATCGTCAACGCTCCACTTGGGCTCAACGCCGTACTGTATTAACGTGTAGTCCGCTGCCCGCGCCAGATCGTCAATGGTGTTGACGAGCGTGCCGTCGAGGTCAAACATTGCACATTTAATCATACAAATCCGTTAAATCCTGTTCCTTACTCTTTTTCTTGTTTGATATGAGCTTTGCGATTACGACAAGCACAACGGCTCCGCCGATAACCGCACATTCAGTATAAATCTTCACGTTCTGCTCGTGATTGCTGACGGAAAGCTTTCCGCTTTTAACCTGAGTCCAGAGTGTGTTTTCAAGCTCAATTATATTCTGCGGAAGGTTTCTGAAAACCTGCTCGTTGGGAAGCTCGCCGTAGATTACCTCTTCACCGTAGAGCGAGCTCTCCTCGTTTTCCTCGACGGTTATATTCGGGGAACGGTAAGAGATGAACTCGGCGTTGTCAAAGGCAACCTCGGGCTCGTGCATAAAGTTGATGAACGCCTCGGCGCCCTTCTTATTCTGACAGCAGGTCGGAACGCAGAAGGCGTCGTAAAAACGGTTCACGCCCTCCTTCGGGAAGCAGTATGCCAAATCCTCGTTGTTTTCAACCATCAGAAGATAGTCTCCGCCGTAGTAGGTTGCAAAGGCGTATTCACCCGATTCCATAAGGTTGAACACCTCGTCCATAACGTAGACGGGATTGACCTTGTCCTTCTGCTCGGCAAGAAGCTGAGCCGCGTTTACCCAGTCCTGCTCGTTGGTGGTGTTGAAATCCTGACCGAGAAGCGCCTGAGCGATTGCAAAAGCGTCCCTTGAATTGTTGAACATCAGCACCTTGCCCCTGTACTGCTCGTCCCAGAGAACCGACCAGCTGTCGGGCTCTTCGTCAACGAGAGCGGTGTTATAAATCAGAACCGTTGAATTGATGTTGAACGGAACGGTATATAACTGGTCGGGGTCGTAGAACAGATTGAGAAACTCGGGGTCGATGTATTTCATATTCGGGATATTGTTATAGTCGAGCTTGAGAAGCATATCCTCGTCGATGAGGCGCTCAATCATATAGTCGCTCGGAACGATAACGTCGTAGGAAGCGCCGCCGCCCACAAGCTTTGAGTACATATTTTCGTTTGACTCAAAGTTTGTATAGTTTACGGTTGCGCCCGTCAGGCGTTCAAACTCGCCGACCGCGTCCATATAGTCCTCGGAACCGTCGGAAATATAGTCGCCCCAGTTGTAGACGTTTACGGATGTTCCCTGCAGACCGAGATTCTTGTAATACTCAATCTGCTCGTCCGAGAAATACTTATCCTCGGCGTTTACCGAGAGCGGAACAAGCAGGAAGGCAAGAGTTAAAAGAAGTGCGAAAAGCTTTTTCACCTTTCCTCCCTCCTTCCCTTTCTTTCAGCCCTCGACTGGGTTACATTCATAAGAATGAGAAGCACGAGGATAACTACAAACATAAGAGTAGAAAGCGCGAACATATCGGGCTTTACTCTCTTTTTTGTGAGCGAGAAAATGTATATCGGAAGCGTCTGGAAGCTCGGTCCGTTTGTGAAATAGCTGATGATGAAATCGTCGAGCGAGAGCGTGAAGCTCATTACAAGGCCCGTGATGATACCCGTAACTATCTCGGGCATTACGACCTTGAAAAAGGCTTTTACGGGCTTGCAGCCAAGGTCAACGGCAGCCTCATAGATATGGATGTCGAGCTGCCTGAGCTTTGGCAGGACGTTTAGTATTACATACGGAAGGCAGAAGGTTACGTGGGCTATGAGAAGCGTCCAGAAACCGAGCACGTCCGTTTTGTTTACGAGCATTCCCGCAAAGACGAACAGAAGCATCATAGAGATACCGGTTACGATTTCCGGATTCATCATAGGAATATTCGTCGCGGTCATCATAGCTTTTTTGTAAAGCCTTAACTTTGAATTGAAAAGTCCGACTGCCGCGAGAACGCCGAGAACTGTTGAAACGACAGCGGTCACAACTGCGAGGATGAGCGTGTTTTTGAGCGCGTCCATAGCAGCGGAATTTGAAAACATCTCGCTGTACCAGTGAAGCGAAAGTCCGCTGAAAACATATGTGCTCGTGCTTGAATTGAACGAGAACAGCGTCATTATCGCAATCGGCAGATACAGGAAAAAGAAGATGAGAAAAATATAGAATTTTGAGATGGCAGAGGTCTTTTTCTTCATATTACAACACCTCCGTCATTTTCGTCGTCGGCGCCGAAATAATTCATAACGCCGAGGCAGACGAGTATCATAATCATAAGGACGAACGAAAGCGCCGCGCCGAGGTTGTAGTTATTCGCCGACTGGAACTGCGTTTCGATAACGTCGCCTATCAGGACTATCTGACCGCCGCCGAGCTTCTGGGTAATATAGAAGGTGGAAACGCAGGGTACGAAAACCATGGTCGCGCCGCTGAGTATTCCGGGAACGGAAAGCGGAAGGATAATCCTTCTGAAAATATGAAGCTTGTTTGAGCCGAGGTCCTGCGCCGCCTCAATGAGTGAATAATCCATTTTTGAAATGACCGAATAAATCGGCAGAATCATATATGGCAGGAAGTTATAGACCATACCGAGAATGACCGCGCCGCCCGTATTTATCAACTTTGCGGCGGGAAGCCCCAAAGCCGTGAGCACGGTGTTGATTACGCCGGTATCGCCGAGTATTGTCATCCAGCTGTATGTTCTGATGAGGAAGTTCATCCACATAGGAAGCATTACAAGAAGGACAACCGTCCTCTGTGAACGCGAGGAAAACTTTGAAAAGATATAGGCAAAGGGATAGCCGATTAAAAGGCAGATGACCGTTGCCGCAAGGCCGTAGAGAACCGACAGAAGAATTGTCGGAATATACGACGGAATCTGTGAAACGCTGGATGTTGAGAACGCGCCCGACTTATCGGTAAACGAATAGTAGATTACCATAAGAAGCGGGGCGATGATGAACATAAGCGTCCAGACAAGATACGGCTTATCGAGAAGCATTGATGCAAACTTATTCTTCATTCCCGTCCTCCCAGTTGTAGTTGGCGTCGGAAATGTGGTCCATCTCGTCCGAGAAATAGGAATAGTCGCCGAATTCGCCGCTGTATTCGCTTCTCTTCATAATGTGGATGGCGTCGGGCTCAATATACATACCGATTTTCTCGCCGACATTATGATGCTGAGTCGTCTGAATCATCCAGATGAAGCCGCCGACGTCCACAAGGATTTCAAAGTGAACGCCCTTGAAGGTTACGCTTGTGACGGTTCCGGGAAGGATATCCTTGCCCTTTGGCTCGACAATCTGAATATCCTCGGGTCTTACCACCGCTTCAACGAATTCGTTTTCCTCAAAGCCGCTGTCGAGACATTCAAAGGTAACGCCGCCGAAGGACACGAGATAGTCCTTGAGCATAATCGCGTCAACGATGTTTGACTCGCCGATAAAATCGGCTACAAAGGCGTTTACGGGCTCGTTGTAGATATCCTCGGGCGTGCCTATCTGCTGAATCCTGCCCTTATCCATAACTACAACCCTGTCCGACATCGAGAGCGCCTCTTCCTGGTCGTGGGTTACGTAGATAAAGGTTATGCCGAGGCTCTTCTGAATCGTCTTGAGTTCCTTCTGCATATCCTTGCGAAGCTTTAAATCAAGCGCGCCGAGGGGCTCGTCGAGCAGAAGCACGTGAGGATTATTGGCAAGCGCTCTCGCTATTGCAACCCTCTGCTGCTGACCGCCCGAAAGAGAGTCGATTGTCCTCTTTTCAAAGCCCTTGAGGTTTACGAGCTCGAGCATTTTCGCAACGGTTTCGCGGATTTCCCCGGTCGACTTGTGCTGAAGCTTGGGACCGAAGGCAATATTTTCATATACGTTTAAATGCGGAAAAAGAGCATAACGCTGAAAAATGGTGTTAACCTTCCTCTTGTGGGGCGGAACATCATTTATCTTTTTGCCTTCAAAAATAACCTCTCCCTCGTCGGGCTCAAGAAAGCCTGCGATTGCACGAAGAGTTGTGGTCTTGCCACAGCCCGAAGGACCAAGCAGCGTTATAAACTCTTTTTCGTTAATAAACAGATTAAATTTATCCAAAACGACATTATCGCCGTATTTAACGGTTACATCTTTAAGGTCTATTATCTTTTTCAATTTCCACATCCTCATTTTATTAACACGATTTGGCGGATTCCTTTCCGTCATAAATTAAATATAGAATAATAATATATAAAAGTCAATAGATTTTTTTGGATATTTCAAGTCCGTTTACGGCAAGCTCAGCCGTCCTTTCAATCTGGGTAAAATCGCAGACCATTGATTTGGGCTTCTTATCGTGATTATCCATGGAAAACGGCACGAAATAATAGTTTTTATAATTCATCAGCGCGCCGATATTTTTGGCGGAATTTCCGAGCGCGTCGTTTGTTGAAACGCCGATAACCACGGGCGAATTATTGCGAAGGTGACTCTTTGCCGCCATGGTCACCGAGGTGTCGACAATGCCGAGCGCGAGCTTTGCAAGCGTGTTTGCCGTGCAGGGCGCGATGATGAGAACGTCAAACATCCTCTTCGGTCCTATCGGCTCAGCCTGAGCTATCGTGTGAATAATGCTGTTTCCCGTGATTTCAATCAGTCTGTTCTGTATATCAACCGCGTCGCCGAAGCGCGTGTTTGTCTTGTATGAATTTTCGCTCATAACAGGCGTTACGGAATGTCCCGCTTCAACGAGCTCTTCAACCGTTGCAACGGCTTCTGAAAAAGTGCAGAAAGAGCCCGTAAGACAGTAGCCTATTTTCAAGCAGATTCCTCCTTTGTCATTTTTATTACAGTTTTTGCAATAAGTATTCCAGCCGTCTTGGGCGAATATTTTCCGGGCATTCCCCTGCCGTTTACAAGGCGCAGCCCCTTAGACTTTGCATAGAGGGTGTCGACGCCGCCCGGGAAGGAAGAGAGGTCGTAGATAACCGCGTCGGGCTCAAGCGCGTCGAGTTCAGCCTTTGTAAACACAAGGTGGGGCACTGTGTTGAAAACAAAATCGTATTCATTCTTATTTTTAAGCTTGTCAAAATCTATGGCATATGCACCGTTTGCGGCAGCTTCAACGCGGTTAGTATCACTTCTTGCGCAGACAGTTATCTTTGCGCCGAGGGCGGAAAGCGCCCTGTGCAAAGCGCGCGCAATCCTGCCGTAGCCGGTTATGAGAATGCGCGAGGAATATATCGCTTTATCGCTCGTTTCCTTGAGAAGTGCAAGAGCGCCCTCAGCGGTGAGATAAGCGTTTTCAAGTAGGAAGGCTTCGTCTGCGCTATATGATATTTCCTTCCCTTCCGCAGCATCGATCATATATTTTTTGGCGGGAACGGGAAGCAGAACAAAGTCGCTTTCGTTTACGTTCTTAACTTTTATAAAACCGATTTCTTCAAGGTGTTTTGCCGCATAAAGTATTCTTATATCATCGGTAAAGGGTACTGAAAAAGTTTTCATTTTTTCACCTCAGTACATAATATGACGGACGCTGAAATCTTGACTATATATTATTTTAGTTGTATAATATAGTTTCAGAATTTACGGAGGTAACTCTTATGAATATAGATGAAATGATGAAAAAGGTAAAAAGAATTCATTTTATCGGCATCGGCGGCGCAGGAATGTGCCCGTGCGCCGAGATTCTTTTATCCCTCGGATATGAGCTTTCGGGCTCGGACAATAACGACACGGAAACCTTCAGGCGTATTGAAAAAGAGGGCGCAAAGGTTTTCCTCGGTCAGAAAAAGGAAAACATCTCGGACGACGTTGAGATGGTAATATACACAAACGCTATCCTTCCCGGAAACGAGGAACTTGAATATGCAAAGGCGAATTTCCCGACCTTTGAAAGAGCTGAGCTTCTCGGTGCGATGAGCAGACTTTTTTCAAACTGCATCGGCGTTTGCGGCACCCACGGCAAGACGACGACGTCCTCGATGATTACTCAGGCTCTGCTTGAATCGGGGCTTGACCCGAGCGCGGTTATCGGCGGTAAGCTTCCCGTAATCAAGGCGTACGGCAGATTCGGCAAAAGCCAGAATTTCGTTTGCGAAAGCTGCGAATTCAACAACACTTTTTTAAAGATGAACGCGGATATGGCGGTCATCCTCAACATCGACGAGGACCATCTGGACTTTTTCAAAAACCTCGACAACATCAAGAAGTCCTTCCGTGAATTTGCGGAAAAGACCACAAAGACGATTATTTATAACGGCGACGACGAGAACACCGTTGACACGCTCAAGGGCATCGAGGGCAAGAAGCTTATATCTGTCGGAACGAAAGAGAGCAACGAATGGGTTGCGAAGAATATCAACGTACCTGGCGGCTTTGAGCTTTCCTACGATATCTATCAAAACGGCGAATATATTACCCACGTTGTTCTTTCCGTACCGGGCGAGCACAATGTTCTCAACTCTCTTTGCGCATTCGTTGCGGCATACGAGAGCGGCGCTGACGTAGACAGCATCTGCCAGGGTCTGAAGCATTTCGGCGGTGCCGCAAGGCGTTTTGAGCTTCTCGGCAAATATCACGGAATCACCTTTGCAGACGACTATGCCCACCACCCTGCCGAAATCAAGGTTACTCTTGAGGCTGCGAAAAAGATGGGCTACAAGCGCGTATGGGCGGTTCATCAGCCGTTCACCTACACGAGGACTCACCTGCTTCTCGACGATTTTGCAGAGGTTTTGCAGATTGCTGACAAATGCGTTATCTCAGAGATTATGGGAAGCCGCGAGGTCAACACAATCGGCATTAAGGCACAGGACCTTGCAGACAAGGTGCCGGGCTCGGTTCAGCTTGACACCTTTGAAGAAATCTGTGACTACGTGCTTGAAAACGCCGAGGACGGTGATTTGGTTATCACGCTCGGCTGCGGCGACGTTTACAAGATTGCGAGAATGATGATTGACAGGCTTAAAAGAGCATAAAATAAACAGACGTCAAAAGGGCATTGAACACAGGGATTTAATAGATTTTGAAATGCTCTTTTCCGTGATAACGGCTTCAAAAAAGGGATTAAGGCGCCAGCCTTAATCCCTT
>CAJOHE010000014.1:52294-99248 GCA_905234495.1 uncultured Eubacterium sp.
AAAGCGCAGGAATACTTTATGTCTTCCGAGCATTTTTAACGCAGTATTACGCAAAAAGATGTTTTTTGAGGCTGTCAAATCCCTATGTTCAACGCCCTACGGACGTCTGTTTTTATTTGAATATTCTTTTGATGTGCTTTTCGAGAATATTGCTGTAGAGAAACAGCAATCTGCCGAGTATTCTGTCGTAGAGGAAAAAGATGAGATTCATCGCAAGGGCGAAGATGAGTATGAAAATTCTGCCCTCGCCCTCTTCGAGAAACGGAATAGCAAAAACGAAAACAAGTATGAGCTGTCCCGCGGCAAGAAGCGAGTTGAGGAAAAGAAATTTCAGAAGCACTCTCAAAAATGCGTTTTTAATTTTATTGAGGCTATCCTGAACGAGAGGATAGCAGCCGAAGCAGAACACATACATTATTGCACATTCCCTGTCGGTCACTATCATAAGAGAGAGCAGACTTGTTGAAACGTAGGTTATTACCGCGCTTGAGGTGCCGAAGGTTTTCTTTACCGCAATCAGAAGGAACCCTGCAAACATCGGGATTGTGTACGCGAGAAAGAACGCCGCGCCGCCGAGAAACAGAAGCGCCACCGACAGCGCAGTTGACAGTCCGCAGACCGCAATCTGCGTTGATTTTTTAAGATTTTTGTCCATTAAATCACCTGAAAAATAAGATATCACATAAACTAAATTATGTAAATAGTGTGAATAAGAAGTTAAATATTTGTTCAATTTTCACATTTTCTATTTACTTTTTTATATAAAATAATTATAATCATAATAGACACTTACAGAAGGAGTGTGTTTCAGTGGATAACGAAAAGGATAAGGAAATCAAGAAGGAAACTGAGGAAAAAGCCGAAAAGAAAGGCGTCAGCATTTCCGAGGATAAAAAAGGCATAATTATAAAAATTGTTATCGCCGTAGTTGCAATCGCAGTTGTTATCGGCGGTGTTCTTTTCGCATGCACAAAAAGCGGCAGCGAAGAGACGACAAAGGAAGGACTTGAGGACGTTGAAGACGAATACGGCTTTGAGTACGAGGTTGTAACCGACGAGAACGGCGAGGCTGTTACCGATGAAAACGGCAACGAGGTAACCACCGAGGTAGGCGTTAAGTACGGCAAGGACAAGAAGGGCAACAGAGTTGCTTATAAGCTTGACAAGAACGGCGAGTACGTTACCGACGCAAACGGCGAAAAGGTTACCGTTCCTATCGACGACAACGGCGACACCACAACAAAGGGCGAAACCGCAAACAAGGGTTCAACGGTTACATCGGGTAAATTCACAACCGAAAAGACCGAAAAGCCCACCGGCACCACGGATTCACACAACAAGGAAACCCAGAGCGGCACAAGCGCATACGACGGCGACGAGGTTATCCCGACGACCGACGCCAGCGGCGAAGCCGTAAACTTCTCTCAGGCAGACCTTGAAATACTCAAGCAGATGCTCGAGGTTCCCTATCTCTATCTCGGAAGCTATGAGAGCGGCAAGGGCGACCCCGTTCCGATTAGCATAGCGGCAAACACGGCTGTATGGATGGCGGCAAGAAGCAGCGGCGATATGTCCGACTCATCGGGTCCGCTCACCTACTCGGCAAACGAGATAGTTCTCGACCTATTCAAATACTACGGACAGACGGTTGTAAACTTCAAGTCGCAGTGCAACACCTATGCAGTAGGCGCAAACGCACCGATAACTTACTCAAAGGAAGGCGACACGTTTACGATTACGGGCTTTACGGCGCCTGTTCAGCGCGTATCAATCACCTCTGTTGAGGACCTCGGCAACAACAATTTCTACAAGGTTACGGCAACAGTAACGGGATGTAAGAAGGACAAGGTTGTTGCAATCGTGCAGAAAAACAGACTTGAGCCGAGCCTCGGTTTCTCAATCAAAGCGCTCAAGTGGACATAAGATAAAAAAGATGGGGCGGCCTTCGGTCGCCCGTATTTTTTAGGATATTCGGGGAAGGAATATGAGTACATTCAACGTTGAACTGAAAAGGGTTGTTGACGACAGCTACGATATAGAAATAGGCTACGCCCTTGAAAATAAGCTTGCAAAGGATATTGAAAGCGGTCTTGCGGGAAACGTGAAAAAATTTGCGGTAATCACCGACACAAACGTTTATCCCCTCTACGCAAAGCCGATTGCGGACCTTATGAAAAGCAGGGGCTTTGACTGCGACGTCTTTGTTTTTGAGGCGGGTGAAAAGAGCAAAACCCGCGAGACGAAGGCGATAATTGAGGACGAAATGCTTTCAAAGGGCTATCGCAGGGACTGCTGCATTATCGCGGTCGGAGGCGGCGTTGTGACCGACCTTGCGGGATTTATCGCAGGCACATACGGCAGGGGCGTTCCGTTTATCAACTACGCCACCACCCTTCTCGCCGCGGCTGACGCTTCAGTCGGCGGAAAGACAGCTGTGGACACTCCCCTTGCAACAAACTTAATCGGGCTTTTCAATCAGCCGAAGAAGGTTTACATCGACATTGCCTGCTGGAAAACTCTGCCTGAAAGAGAGGTTTCCTGCGGTCTTGCGGAAACGATTAAACACGCCTGCCTTGCAAGCGGTGAGCTTTTTGAATATCTTGAAAAGAATATGGACGCTCTTCTTAATATTGACAGAGAGCCCTGCGAGCATATCGCGGACGAAAACTGCAAAATCAAGTACAGTGTAGTTATGAAGGACGAAAGAGAATCAGGGCTTCGCGAGGTGCTCAATCTCGGGCACACGGTCGGCAGAGCGGTTGAAACCGTGAGCGGTTACAGACTGCTTCACGGCGAGGCTGTTGCGATAGGACTTACGGCGGAAGTTATGCTTTCAAAAAAGCTCGGATATATGAGCGATGACGAGGCGCAGAGAGTTGTTGACCTTCTGAAACGCGCCAAGCTTCCGACGGGAATTCCCGATTATATCAACAGAGAAGAGCTCGTGAGAAAGCTTTACACGGACAAGAAGGTGCGCGACGGAAAGCTCAGATTTGTCATTCAGAGGGGCATTGGCGAAATCGTTCAGTTTGGCGACAACGTTTACGCCACGCCGATTGACGAGGAAACCGCAAGAGAAATAATTAATATTATATAAAAAACGGTGGGTTCAAAAACCCACCGTTTTATTTTTAGTATAACTTTTCACCGTTTTCGATTGCCGTAATCTGGTCGACTCTCTTCTGATGACGTCCGCCCTCAAATTCCGTTTTGAGGAAAACCTCAACAAGCTCGGTTGCAAGTCCGGGACCGATTACCCTCGCGCCCATACAGAGCACGTTTGCATCGTTGTGAGCCCTCGTATATTTCGCGCTGAAATAATCCGAGCAGGCGCAGGCGCGGATTCCCTTGACCTTATTCGCCGCCATTGAAATGCCAATGCCAGTGCCGCAACAGAGAATTGCCATATCGCATTCCCCTGCCACGACCTTGTCGCAGGCTTTCTGAGCGCTTATTGCATAGTCGAAGCGCTCGGGCGAATAGCAGCCGACGTCAATATATTTAATATTCTTTTCGTGAAGATATGCGCGTACTTCTTCCTTTAACGGGAAGCCTGCGTGGTCAGAACCAATAGCAATCATAATTAACTCTCCTTATTTTTACGTTTCAGCTCGCGCTCAGCCTGCGACATTCTGAGATATGTCGGCATCAGCGCCTTGGCTGAAATCTTTTCTTTACCCAAAGCCGCTTTTGATACGCCGATACCGTTCTGATATCCGCGCTCGCCTTCGGCAAGTTCTGCATTTTCAAGAGCGAGGTTTTCATAGCATAGCTTTGCACCGTCGCCCGCGATGATAACTCTTTCAATGGCTTCAAGTTCTTTTGAAAGCTCGTCAATCGCAATCGCCCTGTCGGGGCAAAGCCTCTCGATTTTACCGTTTTCAGCCCTGAAAAGCGCATTGTAAAACTGCATACGCCTTGCGTCCATAACGGCGCAAATAACCGCATTTTCGTCGGTGAAGTTATATGCAATAGCCTCAAGGGTTGAAACGGGAATACAGGGCACGTTCCCTGCAAAGGCAAGACCTTTGACGGTTGCAACGCCTATTCTCACGCCCGTAAACGAGCCCGGACCCGCGGTTATCGCAATCGCGTCAAGCTCTGAATAGCTATGCCCTTCCATTACCCTTTTTATCATCGGAAGAAGGGTTTCGCTGTGGGTGAGGCCCGTGTTCTGAAATTCACTTTTTATTACCACATCGCCGTCGGTAAGCGCCGCTGAGGCAGTCACCGCCGACGAATCAACGGATAAAAGCATTATTCTTCCTCGTTTTTCCTGTATATTTTAAACTTTCTCTCGTCCTCGCCGAGACGTTCGATTTCAATGACAATCGCGTCGTCGGGAAGCTCGCCGTAGATATTTTCACTCCACTCGATAGCAAGATATGCGTCGGTGTCGAGATAGTCGAAGAAGCCCGTTGAATAGAGGTCGCCCCAGCTTTCGACGCGGTACATATCAAAGTGGTGAAGCGTGTTTTCCTTACCGACGTAGGTATTGCAGAGCGCAAAGGTCGGCGAGGACACGGGGGCGTCTATCCCAAGCCCTTTGGCAAGCCCCGTTGTGAACGCGGTCTTGCCCATACCGAGGTCGCCGACAAACGCGACAACGCTTCCCTTCTCAAGAGTTTTTGCAAACTCTTCGGCGAGGGCTACGGTTTCATCATAGCTTTTTGTAACGTATTCCTTCATCAGAAAAGACCTACCGTGTTGCCGTTTTCGTCAATGTCGATGCTGTATGCGGCGGGCTGCTTTGAAAGACCGGGCATTGTCATAATTGAGCCTGTCTGACAAACAAGGAAGCCCGCGCCGTTTGAGAGATTTGCGGACGATACCGTGATTCTGAAATCCTTAGGTCTGCCAAGCATCGCAGGGTTATCCGAAAGGCTGTACTGAGTCTTTGCCATACATACGGGGATTTTGTCCGCGCCGAGGGCGATGAACTCGTCAATGCTCTTTTTAGCCTCTTTGGTATAATCCACGCCGTCAGCGCCGTAAATCTCTTTTGCGATTGTTTCAATCTTGTCGTAAACGGGCATATCGAGGTCGTAAAGAGGATGGTAGTTATTCTCTTTTTCGCAAGCCTCTACAACCTTGTTTGCAAGCTCAACGGAGCCTGCGCCGCCGTCCTTGAAGCAGTCGGTCAGAGCGAAGTCCGCACCGTTATCGGCGCAAAGCTTTTTAACAAATTCAAGCTCTTCATCGGTGTCCTCGTTGAAATGGTTGATAGCAACAACAACGGGAACGCCAAACTTTTTGAGATTTGAGATGTGGGCGATAAGGTTTTCGCTTCCCTTTTCAAGAGCCGCCATATCGTATGTTGTCTTAAGCGCGTCCTTCGGGGTTCCGCCGTTATACTTCATCGAGCGGACTGTTGAAACGAGAACGACGCAGGAAGGCGTCAGCCCAGCAAAGCGGCACTTGATGTCGAGGAATTTTTCCGCGCCGAGGTCCGAGCCGAAGCCCGCCTCGGTGATACAGTAATCGCCGAGTTTGAGAGCCGTCTTTGTGGCACGGATTGAGTTGCAGCCGTGAGCGATATTTGCAAACGGACCGCCGTGCATAATTGCGGGAGTGTTTTCAAGAGTCTGAACGAGATTCGGCTTGAGAGCGTCCTTAAGAAGAACGGTCATCGCGCCGTTTGCGTTGATGTCTCTGCAATATACGGGCTTGCCGTCGTAGGTGTACGCTACGAGGATATTGCCGAGCCTTCTCTTGAGGTCGAACAAATCCTCGGCAAGGCAGAGAATTGCCATAACCTCGGATGCAACCGTAATGATGAAATGGTCCTCTCGCGGAACGCCGTTGAGCTTTCCGCCGAGTGAGCACACGATATTGCGAAGCGCCCTGTCGTTCATATCGAGGCAGCGCTTGATAAGTACCCTTCTCTGGTCAATACCGAGAACGTTACCCTGCTGAATATGGTTGTCGAGGATTGCGCACATAAGATTGTTTGCGCTTGTGATGGCGTGCATATCGCCCGTGAAATGCAGGTTTATGTCTTCCATCGGGACAACCTGTGAATATCCGCCGCCTGCTGCGCCGCCCTTGATTCCGAACACGGGACCGAGAGAGGGCTCGCGAAGAGCGATAACGGCATTTTTGCCGATTTTATTCATACCCTGACCGAGACCGATTGAAACGGTGGTCTTGCCCTCGCCTGCGGGCGTGGGGTTAACGGCGGTAACGAGAACGAGCTTGCCGTCCTCATTGTCCTTTATTCTTTCAAGAAGGTCGTCAGAGAGCTTTGCCTTGTAGTGACCGTAGGGCTCAAGCTCGTCTTCCTTAATTCCTATTTTAGCGGCAACATCCTTTATTTTAAGCATTTTTGCCTGCTGCGCGATTTCAATATCAGTAAGCATAGATTTACTCCTTATCATTTTGCTGACAAATATTATAACATAATCATTATTAATTATAAAGGGGGAAATTTTAAAAGTTTTAATACATTCACACTTGAAAAGGGCGGATAGTTCTTATATAATATAATTCAAAGAATTTGAGAGGAGGTATGCGTACTTAATGGAGCAAAGAAAAACCGGATATTTTAACTCGCTTGATTATATCACCGTTATTACGGCGATAACCGCTTCGGCATTCGGGCTTATGCTCGTTTACAGCGCAACCTACTCAACTCTCAAGGACGGAGCGCTTTTTTCAAGCGACGTGAGGTCGATGTTTATTTCGGTAATTCTCGGTCTCGGCGTTGCGCTCGTGGTGTCAAACGTCGACTACGAAATTATCTCGAAGTACTGGCCCGTCATAGCGGCGGGATGCGTCGGACTTATGGTGTTTACGATGTTCTTCGGCGTTGCGCCGTCGGCAAGGCAGGACGCAAGGTCGTGGCTTGATTTGAAGGTGTTCTACTTTCAGCCGTCAGAGCTTCTCAAGGTGGGCTTCATCATTTCGTTTTCCTATCACCTTGACAGGGTCAAGAACAACATCAACAGAATTAAGACGATTGTTCCCCTCGTTATTCACGGAATGATTCCGATTGTGCTTGTTATCGCAACGGGCGACGCGGGCTCGGCGCTCATCTTTATGCTGATGTTCATCGGAATGCTCTTTTTTGCTAAGGTAAACATAGGCTATTTCGTTGCGGGAATATGCGCGCTCATCGTCGGCTTTGCCGTTGCGTGGCGGTTTGGCATAATCAATGGAATTCAGCGTGAGAGAATTACCGCTCTGTTTTATCCCGACCTCTACAAGGACACGCTCTACCAGCAGACAAACGGAAAAATCGCGCTCGGAAGCGGCGGCTTTTCAGGGCAGGGTTACCTCAATGGCACGATGACCCAGGGCGGGCTCGTTCCCGAAAATCAGAACGATATGGTTCTCACCGTTGCAGGTGAGGAATTCGGATATATTGGCGCTATGGCAGTTATTCTGATTCTTCTCGTGCTTATCCTCAAGGTACTCAACACCGGACTTCACGCAAGGGATAACGTGGGTTATCTGATGTGCAGCGGCATTTCGGTAATGCTTTTTGCACAGATGTTTATCAACGTGGGAATGGAACTTTCGTGGCTTCCGTGTATCGGAATCACGCTTCCCCTGTTCTCGGCAGGCGGCTCATCGTCGCTGTGTATCTATCTCGCGCTCGGAATTGAAATGAGCGTTTACAGATATTCAAAGGCGCACGGAAACGCGCTGCTGTACAATTAAACATACAAAGAAAAGGATGGCAAATGCCATCCTTTTTATTATTCGTAGAGATTTACGTTTACAAGGTATTCGCCGTAAACCCAGCAGGTGTTTGAGCCGTCTATCGAAAGAAGCGCTTTATAGGAGTTTACGCCGAGGCTTGCTTCATCATCGTCAACCGAAGCGAGGTCGACAACAATGGAAATGTTGCCCGCTTCAACCTGCTCTATACTTCCTTCCATACCCACAACGGTAACCTCGTAGCTGCTTAAGCCCTCAACGGAATATTTGTAGCCGTCGGGCGCGTTTGTCACAACTACGTTGCCGGTGTTTACAGAAAGCGTTTTGGTTGTATAGGTGTCGGGAACGGTGACGGTTGCCGTAATCGTCTTGATATTGTCAAGCACTACGATGCTTTCAAGTTCCTGAACGTTGAACGTGAAGGTGTTTTCGCCGACCGTGAGCTGGGAATAATCAATCGTGCCTATATTTGCACTCTTGATATTCGCATCTTCGAGCACTCCCGCATTTACCTGCGTTACGTCGTAGGTGACCTGAAAATCGCTTGTAAGCCCCGTGGGTTTGTTTGCAAGCGAGGTCGTAACATCAAGCTTGGTGTGCTTTAAAACCGGAATGGTTACCGAAACGGCGTCGCCGCCCTCGTTGATTGAGATATAGTCAACCTTATTGCCGTATGCGTCAATCGGCTTGAGGTCGAGGTCTACGGTCTTTGTTTCGGTCAGAAGCTCGGAAAATCTCACGTCCGCAACAACGTCGTAAACATTTGCGATATAGGTCTGCGGTCCCGTGAGGGTTACCGTGCTTTCGCTGAGAAGAGGCTCGCCCATAACGTAGCCTTCCTCGACGTAGTTATCCTGGGGATAGTTTACCGAAACGTCCATAACCTTTGAGTCCTCAACGTCAAAGAACGCATGGTAGGTTGTCGGGTAGTAGCTTTCAATCTGATAGTCCGTACTGTCGGTAGTGACGTTAATCGGAACGTCAAGAAAACCGTTTGTAGTGATTGCGTTAGTCTGAAGGGATACGTTGATGTTATCCTCTTTCAAATCCCTTGCGAGATACTTTTTACAGCTGACTGTCACCTCAATGTCAAGTGCGGAATCGCCGTAGCATTTAAGCCCGAGCTGATCCGCAGCCGAGCCCTTGAGGTCGACGTTAAGAGGAACCGTCAGCGTTTTTGTCGTAAGAGGCGACAGATTCATCGAGGTTGCAATCCAGATGATAACGGCTAGGATTATCGAGCTGATAATCAGATATTTGTCGTTGAATACAAGCTTTCTGAGAGTGAACTCTTTTTTCTTCTTTTCTGCCATTACTTCTTCATCCTCCTTACAAGCCTTGAAATAATCTTGTCGTCTGAGGACGAACCGCTGAGGATAAACTCGGAATTGAGGATATCCCTGAGATCACCGTCCGAGATATCGCGCTCGAGCACGCCGTTTTTAACAACGGAAATCGCGCCCGTTTCTTCGCTGACGATAACGACGATAGCGTCGCTTTCCTCGGTAATTCCTATGCCCGCTCTGTGCCTTGTGCCGAGAGCTGAGGATACGGTTTTCTTTGTAAGCGGAAGGATGCAGCCCGCGGCTAAAATCTTTCCGTCGCGGATAATCATAGCGCCGTCGTGAAGCGGTGATTTCGGGAAGAAGATATTTTCGACAAGCTGCCTTGAAACCTTGGCGTTTACCTCGGTTCCGGTCTTGATAACCTCGCCTATCGGCGTATCCTTTTCAAAGCAGATGAGAGCACCGATTTTCTGGTCGCTCATCTCGGAACAGGCTTTGCAGACTGCCTCGATTGCCTCGCTGATTTCGGCGATTTCAACCGCAACGCCGGGATGAATTATCGTCTTGATGCTCTTGGTCGTTGCGCCGAGACCGAGCTGTTCGAGAATGCTTCTTATCTCGGGACCGAAGAGGATTACTACGATGATGAGGATATTTGAGAATATCGACTTGAAAATAATGCTTGAAGCCTCCATATGAAGAAGGTTTACAAGAGCGTAAACAACGCCGAGGAACGCAAGACCCTTCAGAAGCTGAAGAGCCCTTGTTTCTCTGATGATTCGCATACAGATATAGATTATGATTGCAACCAGTACAATATCAAAGAAGTCAGTTATTGAAAAGGTTGAAAACACGCTCAGTATTTTATTGAAAAATTCGGTTATCCTCTGAAGCATTTTAAACACCTTTAAATTGTTATCTTAAAATATAATAACACATCTAAATCAATAAATAAAGCGAATTTATAATTTTTTAACAGTTTTTATTAAAATATCGCAATCTTTCTTTGTTGTGAAAACCGAGGGGCTGATTCTGACCGTTCCCGTATCAAGCGTGTCAAAGGATTTGTGGGCAAGGGGCGCGCAGTGAAGCCCTCCCCTGACGGCGATGTTTTCCCGGGCGAGAAGGTCAGCGGTTTTCTCGCTTGGGTAGTCCTTCAGATTGAAGGAAAGTATCGGCGCCGTTTTGCCGTATTCGGGATACGGGGTGTAGAGGTTCACCTTATCGGTTTGCTCAAGCTCGCCGTAAAGCCTTCTTATAAGCTTCATCTCGTCGGAATAAATCCTGTCGATTCCGTAGGACGTGACGAAATCAATCCCCGCGCCGAGGGCGGATATCAGCGGATTGCTCAGACTGCCCGACTCAAATCTGTCGGGAAGAAAATCGGGCTGGGCGTACCTTGCGGAAAGCGAGCCCGTGCCGCCCTCGATAATCGTGGAAAGCGTGACGTTTTCCCGCACCGCCATAAAACCGAGTGCAAGCGCGCCGTAAAGTCCCTTGTGTCCCGCGCAGCAAAGGACGCTGATATTGTCCCTTTTCATATTAATGTCAAAGACGCCCGCGCCCTGAGCGCCGTCCACAATAAATGGGATGCCGTGCTTTGCGGCAACTGCGCCTATCGCTTTTATCGGCATTTTGCAGCCGAACACGTTTGACGCCATCGTTGAAACAATCGCGCAGGTGTTATTCTTTATCATCATTTCAAAAGCCTGCGCCTGCTGCGTTTCGTCGCTGAAATACGGAACTGCGTCAAAGCTTATTCCGTGACTTTTTTCAAGGGCGCAGACAGGTCTTAAAACCGCGTTGTGCTCAAGGGAAGAAATGAGAATATGCCCTCCCCTTTTCGCCGCGCCCTTTATTGCCATATTGAGCGAAAGGGTGCAGTTTTGCGTAAACACAACGCACTGCGGCTCGGCGTTTACGAGCGCTGCGACCTTTTCCCTTACCGCGTATATTTTTTCAGCGGCAGATAGTGTTGCGGGATAACCGCCCCTGCCGCTGTTATAGCTATAGTTTATCAGTGAATTATATGCTTCAAATACAACCTTATGAGGCTTAGGATTCGTTGTTGCGCTGTTGTCAAAATAAATCAACGCCTTTCCGCTCCCCTGACCTTTATCCCGTTCTTTTCGAGAAGTGAAACAGGGGCGGAATCGTTGCTGCTGACCTCGAGCGCATAGCCGCACCCGTCCGCCTTTGAAGGGTTTTCCACCCTTTTTATATTTGCTCTGAAGCCGTGCTTTGAAAGGATTCTCTGCCCTCTCTGTGCGTTGGTGACAGAGCCAACTTTAATAAATAATCGCATAATAAAACCTCATTTCCGCACAGTATATTATATGCGTAAATGAGGTTTTGTTTATTATTTTAAGGGAAGAGTGAACTGCCCGTCCGAGCACTCTGCAACAATATCACCGCTGTCATCGGTGTATGATGTCGCGCTTTCAAGCTTATCGTATTCCGTCTCGGCGAAATAGGTCGGGTCAACCTCGGTTAAATCCGAGTATGTCAGGGTATCGACGCCGAGCGTAGTCGATGCTCTTTCAAAGCTCATAGCGAAGTATTCAAGCCCTTTGCCCTCTGTATTTTTTATCTCAAGAGCGGGGCAGAAAAGATACCACGCATTTGAGAAATACACAGCGGAGAGAACGTTTACGCCCGAATCAAAATTCGTGATGTGGCTTGCCTTGATGCCGCTCTGGCAGAGGATGTACTCAAATGCCTGACTGATTGACTGAAGCGAGCCGCTGCCGTTCATTATCGTTTCATACGGCGCTAAAACCGTATCGTCAAACGTGACGTTCTCGCAGATATACGTGTAGAGATTGAACACAAATCTGTCGTTTGAAACGGAACCGAGACCGCAGGCGTCCTGAATCTCAAAGACCTTCTTTGAAAATTCCTCAACAAGCTCTTTGTGGGCGTCGGCATCGTTTGCATAGACGATTTTGAAGCCGTTGGTGTCTTCGGTCTGATGAAGCTCGGAAACGAGAGCGCTGAGCGGGAATGAGGTGTAGTAAAGCGTGTTTACGTCGTCGGTCATAGTGTGACCGAAAGCCGCTTCTTCCTCGCCGTTCATAACCGCTTCGCAGAGCGCCGTGTACGCTCTGACCGAGGATTCGCTCATATTTTCATAATGGGCGTCGTATGTAATTTTGAGGCTTCTGCTCTCCTCCCCGCTTTCCTGCTTTGAGCAGGCTGAGAATACGCCGAGGACAAGAAGACAGGCTAAAACAATCGAAAATAATCTTTTCATTTTTACCTCTTCCTTTTTTTCTACACTTAATAATATAATGCGGAAAAATGTTTGTCAAGTTAATTAATAGTAAAATGTTTGTTGTAATGATTAAAAAATTATGATATTATATAAGTAAAGAAAGTGAGGTAAGCTTATGAATATATGGCATGACATATCCCCTAAAAGAATCAAAAGCGAAAGATTTTACGCTGTAATCGAGATTTCAAAGGGCGGAAAAAACAAATATGAGCTTGACAAGGAAACAGGTATGCTCAAGCTTGACAGGGTGCTTTTCACATCAACACACTACCCTGCAAACTACGGCTTTATCCCCCGCACGTACGCAAGCGACAACGACCCGCTTGACGTTCTCGTTCTGTGCAGCGAGACCATTCAGCCGATGACAATCGTTGAATGTACGCCCATCGGCGTTCTCGTTATGGAAGACAGCGGCGCGGCTGACGAAAAGATTATAGCGGTTCCGGTAAACGACCCGAACTATAATACATACAAGAATATCGACCAGCTTCCGAGCCACAGGTTTGACGAGATTAAGCATTTCTTTGAGGTATACAAAACTCTTGAACACGACAAGGCAACGTCGGTAACCGAGGTTAAGCCAAAGGAAGACGCGGTCAGAATCATTCAGAACTGCATCGACAGATACATTGAATGTTTTCAAAAATAACAAATCCGCAAAAAAAGATATAACAGGTGAACCATATGAATAACACTACATTTTTGATTGTATCGGTTGCGGCAGGTCTTCTTGCGATACTCTTTGCGCTTTACACCGCGCTTTACATCAACAAGAAGGACGCCGGCAACGACAGAATGAAGGACATCGCGCAGAGCATTGAGGCGGGCGCAAAGGCGTTTCTGTATTCGGAATACAGGATTCTCGTCTTCTTCGTAATCGTTTTATTTGCTCTTATCGGACTGCTTTTAAACAGCTGGCTTACGGCTGTGTGCTTTGTAGTCGGCGCTCTCTTCTCAACGCTTGCGGGCTACTTCGGTATGACCGTTGCGACTAGAGCTAACGTAAGAACTGCACAGGCGGCGAAGGACGCAGGTCTTTCACAGGCGCTTCGAATTGCTTTCAGCGGCGGCGCCGTTATGGGTATGAGCGTTGTTGGTCTCGGCGTAATCGGTATCGGCGGAATATTCTTTATTCTCAACAGCAGGTACGACCTTGCGACTGACGCACAGATGCTCAACATTCTCACGGGCTTCAGCCTCGGCGCATCGTCAATCGCGCTTTTCGCGCGTGTCGGCGGCGGTATCTACACAAAGGCTGCCGACGTTGGCGCAGACCTTGTGGGCAAGGTTGAGGCAGGTATTCCCGAGGACGACCCGAGAAACCCCGCCACTATCGCGGATAACGTTGGCGACAACGTTGGCGACGTTGCAGGTATGGGCGCCGACCTCTTTGAGTCGTACGTCGGCTCAATCATCTCGGCAATTACCCTTTCCTTCGCAACCTTCACTGGCGCGGCAAAAGTGAACGGCGCCGTATTCCCGATTATCCTCTGTGCGGTCGGTATAATTGCCGCAATTATTTCAACTGTAATCGTTTCAAACGCAAAGGGCAAGGACCCGCAGAAATCGCTCAATCTCGGCGAATACATAACCACGGCTCTTGTTCTCGTTGCGTCGTTCCTTCTCAGCAAATATATGCTCGACACCCTCAACGCCTTCTGGTGCGTTGTATCGGGACTTCTTGTGGGAACAATCATCGGCAAGCTCACCGAGATTTACACTTCGGAAAAGCACAAGTCGGTTAAAGAGATTGCCGACTCGTCAAAGACGGGCTCTGCGACAAATATCATCAGCGGACTGAGCGTGGGTATGAAATCGACGACCTTCCCGATTCTCTTCATCTGCATCGGTATCCTCGTTTCATACAAGTTCTTCGGTCTTTACGGTATCGCTCTTGCGGCTGTGGGTATGCTTTCAACAACGGGTATGACTATCGCGGTTGACGCATACGGCCCCATCGCCGACAACGCGGGCGGTATTGCCGAGATGAGCGAGCTTGAGCCAGAGGTCAGAGAAATTACCGACAAGCTTGATTCCGTCGGCAACACAACGGCGGCTATCGGCAAGGGCTTTGCAATCGGCTCTGCGGCGCTTACCGCGCTTGCGCTCTTTGCATCGTTTGCCCAGACGACGGGCATCAACGACAGCGGAATGAGTATTCTTGACGCAAAGGTTGTTGTAGGTCTTTTCATCGGAGGTATGCTTCCCTTCCTCTTCTCTGCGTTCACAATGAGCA
Source organism: uncultured Eubacterium sp. (assembly GCA_905234495.1). GTDB lineage: Bacteria > Bacillota > Clostridia > Oscillospirales > Acutalibacteraceae > Eubacterium_R. The sequence goes on from CAJOHE010000014.1 coordinate 66,753, forward strand.
GCGTCGGCAAGGCAGCCAACAAGATGATTGAAGAGGTAAGAAGGCAGTTTCGCGAGATGCCCGGTATCCTTCAGGGAACCGAAAAGCCCGACTATAAAAAGTGCGTAGGAATCTCAACAAACGCGGCTCTTCACGAGATGATTCTTCCCGGCGTTATGGCGGTTGCAACACCCATCGCGGTGGGACTGCTTCTCGGCGTTGAAAGCCTCGGCGGACTTCTTGCAGGTGCGCTTGTAAGCGGCGTTATGATGGCTATATTCATGGCAAATTCAGGCGGCGCGTGGGACAACGCGAAGAAATACATCGAGAGCCTGAAAGAGGGCGGCAAGGGCAGCGAGGCACACAAGGCAGCCGTTGTAGGCGACACGGTCGGCGACCCGTTCAAGGATACGTCGGGACCGTCAATCAACATTCTCATCAAGCTGATGACAATCGTTTCGCTTGTTTTTGCCCCCGTATTTATGAAGATTCTTGACGGAAACGGAATTATCAATTTCTAAAGACAATAAAAAAAGAGCACCGACATTAGGGCGTTGAACATAGGGATTTGACAGCCTCAAAAAACATCTTTTTGCGTAATACTGCGTTAAAAATGCTCGGAAGACATAAAGTATTCCTGCGCTTCCTTGTCTTACACAAAAATCCGAATTTTTGAGGTGCAAAGCAATTTTGAAATAGATATTTTTTGTTAGAACAATGAATAAAAAGGGATTAAGGCTGACGCCTTAATCCCTTTTTTGAAGCAGTTATAGCGGAAAAGAGCATTTCAAAATCTATCAAATCCCTGTGTTCAATGCCCTTCATCGGTGCTTTTCTTTTTATTATAAGAGTCTTTCAAGTCCTTCAGTGGAATATTCCTCGCCCCTGCGTTTCTTTTCAAGGGCTTCCATAAGTATTCCGACTCTCTTTCTCGTCATCGGATAAACCGCAATACAGATTACCGCTATGCCCATAAGCGCCGCGGGAATTACGGTTGAGATATTTTCCATACCGCTTATGATTCTGCCGTCCGTAACCTTGGTGAAGAGCGCCTCTTTACCTGCAACGTCGTTTGAGCTGTCGTAGCCGTAAAGCGTGAGAAGCAGACCTGCAAAGAGGATACCGAAGGCGGAACCGAATTTCTGAACGAGCTGGGGAAGCGCGGTAATTGTCGATTCCTTTCGTCTGCCTGTTTTGAACTCATTGAGCTCAACAAGGTCGTATGCCATCGGATAGAACAAAGTCCAGAAGGCGCCCGAGCCGAAGCCGAGAACCGCCGGCGCTGCGATACACATCGGCTTGAAGTTGCCGATTGTAAAGTCGAGTCCGATGACTTTGAGGGCAATCTCGCCTGCAACCGCAATCAAGAGAAAGATTATCGTCGCGGTTCTGCGGTCCGTTTTCTCGGCAACCTTTTCAACAATCGGAACAATGATTGCCATTGAAACTACGAGGGTGAGAATTACAAAAGCAATACCCTTGTCGTATTCCATTCCGATGCAGTCGATAACCATATAGGTGAGGTTTGCCTGAATCATTGACGTGCCCGCAAGGAACGTGAACACGAAAAACAGGAACCATTTTGTCGGGCGAAGCCTCAAAATATATCCGAAGGATTTTAAGGTTTTCTTTAAGGTAACCTTTTCATATTCTTCGCCCTCGGGCAACTGCTTCGGGGTGTAGACGCCCTCAAGTGACTTGCAGCATACAAAGCCGAGAACAACGCCCAGAACGCTGATTATTGCTGCGATTATCGCATATGAGTAGCTCTGATATTTTTCGCCGAGAAGGATTGCAACTGTCGGAACAAGCGCGGGAAGGATGTTGCCTATACCGATTGCAAACGCATTGAGAAATGACGAGGTTGAACGGATTGAGGTTCTCTCGTCGTAGTCCTCGGTGAGCTCGGGAATAATCGCGTAGTACGGAATTGAATAGGTCGTGTAGAATATCCAGATAAGCATTGAGATAACCGTGTAGACGATTACCTTGAGAAGCTGACTTGAAAAGCCCGCGCCGAAGCTTGTCCACGCAACCGTAAATGCAATTACAAGGGGCAGGATTGACCATTTGATTGTCTTGCGCTTATCCACACCCGGTCTGTCCGTTATATTGCCTATGAGCGGGTCGGTTATTCCGTCCCACGAGATTGAAATGAAAATGATGATTGAAGCAAAGCTCGGTTTGATTCCCACGATTTCAATCAGGAAGGTAAGATAATACGTATAAAACATATTAAATACCATCGACTCGGTGAAGATACCGAACGCATAGCCAAGCTTTTTCTTTTTAGTTAAGGTATTATTCATAATGCGCCCTTTCCAAAACTGAGGGAGAGCATTTGCTCTCCCTGTGGTTTAATAGTTATTCTGCTGCTGCCTCGTCGATTATCTTCTGAGCGATGTTTTCGGGTGCCTTTTCATACCTTGCGAACTCGGTGGTGAACGAGCCCCTGCCCTGTGTAATCTGACGAACTGCGGTTGAGAAGGTTGTCATCTCAGCGTCAGGTACTTCAGCTGTGATTTCCTGAGTGCCGTCGCCGTTAGGAGTCATACCTAAAACTCTGCCGCGGCGCTTGTTGATATCGCCGATGATATCGCCCATAGCGTCGTCGTTTACGATAGCCTTAAGAGTAACGATTGGCTCAAGAAGGATAGGACCTGCCTTTGAGATACCTTCCTTGAAAGCGATGGACGCAGCCATCTTGAAGCTCATTTCGCTTGAGTCAACGGGGTGGTATGAACCGTCGTAGAGTGTTGCCTGTACGCCAACCATCGGATAGCCTGCAAGAACGCCCTTTTCCATACACTCGTTAAGTCCCTTTTCAACTGCCGGGAAGAAGTTCTTCGGAACCGAACCGCCGACTACTCTCTCGCCGAATACGAGGTCGTCTGAATCGCAGGGTTCAAACTCAATCCATACGTCACCGAACTGGCCGTGACCGCCGGACTGCTTCTTATGTCTTCCCTGTGCTTCAACCTTCTTTGTGATTGTTTCTCTGTATGCAACCTTGGGCTCTTCAAGAACAGCTGCAACGCCGAACTTATCCTTAAGTCTTGAAACGGCGATTTCAAGCTGCTGCTCGCCGAGACCTGCAAGAAGCTGCTGATGTGTTTCGTGATTGCTCCAGAATGAGAGTGAAGGATCTTCCTCGCAAAGTCTTGAAAGACCTGAGCCGATTTTTTCCTCTTCGCCCTTCTTCGTAGCTGCGATAGCCATCTTGTATGTAGCAACGGGAACGTTTACGCCCTCGAGCTTCAATACCTTATCGGGTGAGCAGAGAGTGTCGCCTGTCGAGAAGCCCGAAAGCTTTGTAACAGCGCCGATATCGCCTGCAACGAGCTCGCCTGCGTCGTTCTGCTTTGAGCCGAACATCTTGACGATTTTGCCCATTCTCTCGTCCTTGCCCGTTGTTGCATTGTATGCGGGAACTGCAGTTGTGAGCTTACCGCTTACAACCTTGAAGAAGCTGAGCTTACCGATGAACGGGTCTGCAACAGTCTTGAAGCAGATAGCTGCAAGAGGACCGTTTACGTCTGCCTTCAATTCAACAGCGTCGCCGTTTGCGTCGGTTGCGGTTTCTGCACCGGGTGCGGGGCATACGTCTGCGATGAAGTCGAGAAGCATATCGCAGGCTGTTCCCTCAATACCTGAGAGTGCGAATACGGGGATAATTGAGCCGTCAGCCATACCGAGCTTAACGCCCTTGATTCTCTCAGCTGCCGTGAGCTCTTCGCCCTCGAAGTATTTTTCCATAAGCTCTTCATCTGTGCCTGCAACTGCCTCGCCGAATACTTCCTTAACTGCCTCAAAGCGTGAAGGATCGTCGGGCTGAGCGTCGGACTCTTTGCGGGCTGTGCCCGTGTATGAATAAGCCTTATCCTCTATCATATTATAGTAAGCTGCAACCTTGCCGCCTGCAACGATGGGTACTACGATGGGGCAAACCTGTGAACCGAACTTTGTTGCGATTGCGTTGAATGCCTTGTAGAAGTCAGCTCTCTCGTCGTCCATCTTTGTGGTAACGAAAATCTTTGAGATGCCCTTTTCGGTAGCTGCCTTGAAAGCCTTTTCACTACCTACTGCAAGACCTGTTCTTGACGATACAACTATGATAGCTGTGTCTGCAGCGCGGATACCCTCTGCAGCGCCCATGGCAAAGTCAAAAAGACCCGGAGTGTCAACGAGGTTGATTGACTTACCCTTATAATCAAATGAAGCAACAGCACTGTTGATGCTGCATACTCTTTTCTTTTCCTCTGCGTCGAAGTCTGTTACTGTGTTGCCGTCTGCAACTCTGCCCATACGCTCTGTTGCCTTTGCGATGTTGAGCATAGCCTCAGTAAGAGTTGTCTTACCTTTTGAAGCGTGACCTACAACTGTGATGTTTCTGATGTTTTCTGTTTTCCCGGACATAATGTTCAAGCCTTTCTTCCCACATAGAATTTAATGAACGGGCTTATCCGTGGGCAAATAAGCCGTTTGCGGAACATAGCATTTCCTCTGAAAGCCTGAAGTGGCAATCAATATATTATGAAATGTGATTGCTCACGCTAATTATCCACATTGTGCATATTGTATAATAATTTTCCCAAACAGTCAACCACTTTCAAGTAATTATACAGTATTTTTTATAAAATATTCATATTTACTGTTATAAAGGGCTGTTCTGTTTTTATTCCCCGTCGATATCGGGCTTAAATGCGGGCATCAGTTCAAGCTTGAACTGATTGATTTTATGAAGATAATCAATTCTTTCCTTTGATTTCTGACTGTCAATCTCACCCGTTCTGATATATCTGTCAAGCTCGTCGTAGGTGAAGCCGAGCTTGTCCTCGTCGGAAAGTCCGCTTAGTCCGTCGGTCGGCACCTTGTGAACGAGAACGTCGGGCAGACCGAGAAGCGTTCCTATCTGCCTCATCTCGGTTACCGTGATGAACGAGCAGGGGCTGAAATCGCCGACGGAATCGCCGTATCTCGTGGAATAGCCAACCCAGTCCTCGGAAAGGTTGCAGGTGTTTGCAACTCTGCCGTTGTTGCTCTGAGATACCGCATAGAGCACGGACATTCTTATTCTCGGGGGAAGATTAATCACGCTCTGCTCGGAAAGGTCAAACGGAATTGCGTTTTTAACGCCGTCTACCGCGTCCTTGACGTTAACGATAAAATGCTTTATTCCGAGGTGCTCAACAAGAAGCTTTGCCATATCAATATCGCTCTGCTCACCGTTCGGCATAAGCACGCCGATAACTCTGTCCCTGCCGAGAGCCTCAACGCAGAGAGCTGCTACGATTGAGCTGTCCTTGCCACCCGAAATACCGATAACGGCGTTGCAGCCCTTGCCGTTTTTTTCAAAGAAATCCCTTATCCATTCAACACATTCGTTTTTAACTTTTAAAGCGTCAAACATAATTACACCCCGTTTCATAAGTCTTTAACATATATATTAGACCAACACCGCTGATTTTTCAAGTGGATTATTTGCAAAAACAATTGAAATAAGAATTATTACTGCTATAATAGTAATATAGATTATATGACGGAAGTAAAAAGATGAAACTTAACGAACTTGAACCGAAACAGACAGGAATAATAGAGGAAGTCGAGGGCGAGGGCGCGCTTCGCCAGCACTTCCTTGATATGGGCGTTATACCCGGCGCAGAGATAACGCTTGTTAAATTTGCGCCCATGGGCGACCCCGCAGAGTTTCGCATCCACGGATACGAGCTCACGCTGAGGCTTGCCGACGCGGAAAAAATCACCGTGACAAAGACGGATAAAAAAGAGGCTGAGGCGGTTGAGCTTCAGAAAAGCCACAAGGAACACCCCGGTCTCGGCGAGGACGGAAAGTACCACATCAAGAAGGAAGAGCATCCCCTTCCCGACGACACAGTTCTGTCCTTTGCTCTCGCGGGAAATCAGAACTGCGGAAAGACGACTCTTTTCAATCAGCTCACGGGCTCAAATCAGCACGTCGGAAACTTCCCCGGCGTTACCGTTGACCGCAAGAGCGGACAGATTAAGGGACAGCCCAACACCGAGGTTATAGACCTTCCCGGCATCTATTCCCTTTCGCCGTACACGAGCGAGGAAATTGTTTCGCGAAGCTACATAATCAACGAAAAGCCCACGGGCATTATCAACATAGTTGACGCTACGAATATTGAAAGAAACCTCTATCTCACGATGCAGCTTATGGAACTTGAAACGCCGATGGTGCTCGCGCTCAATATGATGGACGAGGTGAAAGGAAACGGCGGTTCCGTTCTCATCAACGAGATGGAAGACATTCTCGGAATACCCGTTGTGCCGATTGTTGCGTCGAAAAACGAGGGTGTAAAAGAGCTTGTAAACCACGCCGTGCATATTGCGAAATATCAGGAAAAACCGAGGCGAAACGACTTCTGCGACGAGAGCGCATACGGCGGCGCGGTGCACCGCTGCCTTCACGGCATTATGCACCTGATAGAAGACCACGCAAGAGCCGCGGACATTCCGGTTAGATTTGCCGCGACAAAGCTTGTCGAAGGCGACGAGAGGATTACAAAGGCGCTCAAGCTTGATGAAAACGAGACGGAATTTGTTGAGCACATCATCGTTCAGATGGAACAGGAACGCGGACTTGACCGCTCTGCGGCAATCGCGGATATGCGCTTTTCTTTCATCACAAAGCTTGTCAGTCAGTGCGTTATCAAGCCAAAAGAGAGCAAGGAACGCGAGAGAAGCAGAAAGATAGACAAAGTTCTGACGGGTAAATTCACCGCAATCCCCTCTTTTGCAATCATTATGGCGCTTGTGTTCTGGCTCACCTTCGGCGTTATAGGCAAGGTTTTGCAGGAACTCTTTGAAAAGGGCGTCGACGCGCTGACCGCCGCGATTGACACGGGGCTTACCGCGTGGAACACAAACGAGGTTTTGCACTCACTGATTACCGACGGAATACTCAAGGGCGTAGGAAGCGTTGTCGTTTTCCTGCCCATTATCGTAACTCTGTTCTTCTTCCTGTCGCTTCTCGAGGACACGGGATATATGGCAAGGGTTGCGTTCGTTATGGATAAGCTTCTCAGAAAGCTCGGCCTTTCGGGACGAAGCATTGTGCCGATGCTAATCGGCTTCGGCTGCTCGGTGCCGGGCGTTATGTCCTGCCGCACCCTGCCCTCGGCGCGAGATCGAAAAATGACAATTATGCTCATACCGTTTATGAGCTGTTCGGCAAAGCTGCCTATTTACGCGATGCTTTCGGCGGTGTTCTTCCCGAAGTATGCGGCGCTCGTAATGGTGGCTCTGTATCTTCTTGGAATTCTTGTAGGAATCATCACGGCGCTCATTTCAAAGAGCACGTCGTTCAAGGGCGAGGCGGTTCCGTTTGTTATGGAGCTTCCGAACTACCGTATGCCAAGCCCCAAAAACATCTTTCAGCTTTTATGGGATAAGTCTAAGGACTTTCTCACAAGGGCGTTTACGGTTATATTCATAGCCTCAATCGTTATCTGGTTTCTCACGACCTTCAACTTCCATCTTGAGATGGTTGATAATTCAAAGGACAGTATGCTCGCGGTTATCGCAGGCTGGATTTCTCCTGTATTCGCGCCCGTAGGCTTCGGCGACTGGCGTATCACAACGGCGCTCATCACGGGCTTTATGGCGAAGGAAAGCGTTGTTTCAACCCTCTCGGTGCTCTTCGGAACGACGGCGGCTATTCAGTCGGCATTAACCCTTCCCTCAGCCGCGTCGCTTCTCGTATTCTGCCTGCTCTACACGCCCTGCGTTGCAACTATTGCGGCGGTTAAGCGCGAGCTCGGCAGAAAGTGGGCGCTCGGCGTTGTGGCTCTTCAGTGCGGCGTGGCGTGGCTCGGCGCGGGATTAATCTACATAATAGCTTCATTTATCAGCAAACTCTAAGCAAGGTGATTCTTTGACAAAGCTTCTCTTAAAGCTTATAAAAACGGATAACCGCAATTCCTGTGCAAGGCTGAGCGGTATTACGGGAATAATCTGCAATCTCATTCTGTGCGCGGTGAAATTCTTTGTCGGCACGGTTACGGGCTCGGTATCGGTTACCGCCGACGCGGTGAACAACCTTTCGGACAGTGCTTCAAACATCGTCACTCTGACGGGCGCTAAGCTTTCCGACAAGCCCGACGACAGGGAACATCCCTTCGGTCACGGCAGAATTGAATACGTTTCGGCGCTGATTGTCGCGGTCTCGATTTTCGTTGTGGGGTTTGAGCTTGCAAAGACCTCGGTTGAAAAGATTATTACTCCGCAGGAAATGAAATTCAGTATTGCCTCGGTAATAATTCTTGCGGCAACTATTGCGGTTAAGCTCTGGATGGCGTATTTCAACCACAGGCTTTATAAAATCAGCGACAACCTCAATCTCAAGGCGGTAAGGCAGGACAGCGTCAACGACTGTATTGCAACGACGGCGACCGTGCTTTCCCTCGTGCTCTCGCACATATTTGAGATAAAGAGGATTGACGGCATTATAGGTCTATGCGTTTCGCTTTTCATACTCTATTCGGGAGCAGATTTACTCAGGCAGGTTATCTCGCCTCTTCTCGGTGAAACCCCGTCAAAGGAAATCACCGACAGGATTGAGGAAATCATTACCGAAAGCGATATCGTTCTCGGCGTTCACGACCTCGTTATTCACAGCTACGGCGCAAACAAAATGCTTGCGTCGGCTGACGCTGAGGTTGACGCGCGGGCGAACATCTTCACCATTCACGACGCCATTGACGCGGCAGAAAAGAAGGTCCGCGACGAGCTCAATATTACAATCTGCATCCATATGGACCCGATTGACAAAACCGACAGCGAGACAGAAAGATACAAGCTGATTACACAAGGCATTATCAGGGACTACAATGCGGATTATTCCTTCCACGATTTCAGGCTCACGGACGACGGCGGAAAGGCGATTAGCTTTGAGCTGCAGGTTCCGTTTGAGGACAATGAAAACACGGACAAAATCAAAGAGGAAATAAGCGAAAGGCTCACGAGGCTCTGCCCCGAGGTTTCGCTTGATATAGACGTTGAACACTCATATGTTTAAGGTACTGCTATGGAAAACATTAAAATTTTAAAAGACAAAATTCTCTTTCAGAGAAACGGCGAGCTTGTGAGAATTACCGCCTGCGGTAATAACGCGGTTCGCTTTGAGGCGTTTCCCGACGAAAAGGAAACGAACGAAAACTTCACCCTGATGCCTCAGAAGGCTGAGTTCACCGTTGAAGAGCGCGATTACTGCGTTTTTGCGACGGTCGGAATAGTTAAGCTTCAGCTTGAGAGAAACGGCAAGGTGACCGTTTACAGGGACGGAAAAGTCATTCTTGAGGAGCTGCCCGAGCTCACTTTCAACGACGGCTTCAGGCATTACGAGAAAAACGGCAACGGCTCGTATTCCGCGAGGATTACGTTTAAAGGCAGGGACGACGAGCACTTTTACGGGCTCGGTCACGAGGCGAGCGGTTTCTTTGATTTGAAGGGCTGTTCGTTTGACATAAGGCACGTCAACGCAAAGTGCACTATCCCCTATCTCTATTCCTCCCTCGGCTACGGCTTTATCTGGAACAATCCCGCGGTTGGCCATATCGAGCTTTCAAAAAACCGCACCCGCTGGGATGTCGGCGCAACAAGGAAGATGGACTTCGTTGTAATCTGCGGCAGCCCGAAGGATATTTGCGAAACGCTTTCCGACCTCACGGGACACGCCCCCGTTATGCCCCACTGGGCGACGGGCTTCTGGCAGAGCAGACTTCGCTACGAAACGCAGGAAGATTTGCTTGAGGTTGCAAGAAGATACCGCGACGAGGGAATTCCCCTTTCGGTTATTATCTGCGACTATTTTCACTGGACTGAGCAGGGCGACTACAAATTTGACCCGCAGTACTGGACTGACGTTAAGGCGATGACGGACGAGCTTCACGAAATGGGAACGAGGCTTGTTGTATCCGTATGGCCGACGATAAATGAAAACAGCGAAAACTACGAATATATGCTTGAAAACGATATGCTGATAAAGTGTACCGACGGCAACAACAAGGTGTTCTCGTTCTACGGTCCGCAGGCTGAAATTGACGCGACGAACCCGAAAACGAGGGAATTTGTTTTTTCAAAGCTTAAAGAGAATTATCTCGACAACGGTGTTGACGGGTTATGGTTTGACGAGGCTGAGCCCGAGATACATCCCGAGAATTTCGGCAGACTTATATACAGCGTAGGCAGGGGCGACGAGTACGGACTCATCTACCCCTACTACTATTTAAAAATGGCGTACGACGGCTTCAAGTCGATAAGCGACGACGAGCCCGTTACGCTCACGAGATGCGCATATCTCGGAAGTCAGAAATTCGGCGCGCTTGTTTGGAGCGGCGATATTCCCTCAACCTTTGAAAGCCTTTCAATGCAGGTTAAGGCGGGGCTCAATATGTCGCTTTGCGGCATCCCGTGGTGGAACACGGACATCGGCGGTTTTTACGGCGCCGACACGACGAGCGACGAATACAGGGAGCTTATCGTGAGGTGGTTCCAGTACGGCGTTTTCTGCCCCGTTATGCGCGTTCACGGCAACCGCAACCGCCACGGCGAAAAGAAAAGGGACGTAAAAGAACCGACGGGCGACCCGAATGAAATCTGGGGCTTCGGCGAGAGGAATTATCCGATACTGAGAGACCTCATTTTCCTTCGCGAGAGGCTCAGACCGTACATAGAAAAGCATATGGAAATTGCATCGAAAAAGGGATATCCCGTAATGCGCCCGATGTTTTTCGACTACCCCGACGACGAAAACTGCTACGCTCTCGGCGAGCAGTATATGTTTGGCGACGACATACTTTTTGCCCCGATTGTAAACAGAGGTCAGACCGAGAAAGAGGTTTACCTTCCCGAGGGCGAATGGGTGCTTACCAAAGACGGAAAGACCTACGGCGCGGGATACCTCAAGGTTTCGGCTGAGATTGACGAATTCATCGCGTTTGTAAGAAAAGGCGCGGATGTTTTAAACGCATTCAGAGGATAGAAATATGAAATTTGGCATAGAGTGGCGACTAAAGGGCGACGAGTACGGCGGTTCCTTCGGCAACGGCATAACCCTTTCGGACAGCGAGTCCGTGTGGGGTATGCGCACCGTCAGCGAAAGCGCGGACAAAACGGTGTATGAAGGAAAGCGAGGTCACACGCTCATCTGCAATCACAAAATGGAAAACGGCGTTACTGTTTTTAACACCGTTTTTGAAAACACGACCGATTCCCCCGCTGAGCTTGAACTGCTTACAAGCTTTGCTTTGAGCGGAATCACGGCGGACAGAATTCACCGCGCGACGTCGTTCTGGAGTGCGGAAGGCAAGCTTATATCGCAGGACTTGACCGAGCTCAATATGGAACCGTCGTGGGCAAAGCACGGCAAAAGGATTGAAAAATTCGGTCAGACAGGCTCGATGCCCGTCAGAAAATGGTTTCCGTTTTTAGCTTTCGAGGACAGCGAAAACGGAAAATTCATCGGCGTTCAGCTCTACTGCCCGTCAAGCTGGCAGATTGAGATAATCACCAAGGATAAAAGCGTAAGCGTTTTCGGCGGACTTGCCGACAGGGACTACGGTCAGTGGACAAAAACCGTTGCGCCCCGCGAGTGCTTTGCGGCGCCCAAAGCGGTGGTTGCCGAGGGCGATTCTCTGCTTGAGGTGTGCGACAAGCTTGTCAAGGCGCAGAAGCCCGATATTGCGGAAATCGACCGCGATATGCCGATTGTATTTAACGAGTACTGTTCAAGCTGGGGCAACCCGAATCTTGAAAACATACGCAAGGCGGCTGAAAAGCTCGACGGCGCGGGCGTTCGCTATTTCGTGATTGACAGCGGCTGGTACAAGCTTCCCGAGGACGACTGGTTCAGCACTTCGGGCGACTGGATTGTTGAAAAATCCCTGTTCCCGAACGGAATCAGCGAGGTTGCCGATATTGTTAAATCGCACGGTATGATTCCGGGAATATGGTTTGAATACGAAACCCTCGGCTCAAAGGCTGAAAACTATAATAACAAAGAGCTTCTTCTCACACGCGACGGCTATCCCGTCACGGTTGGCGGAAGGCGTTTCTGGGATATGCGAAAAAGCGCCGTGCGCGACTTCCTCGACGAGAGGGTTATCTCGCTTCTCAGAGACAACGGCTTCGGCTACATTAAGGTTGACTACAACGAGAACATAGGCGCGGGCGTCGACGGCGCCGAGAGCTTCGGCGAAGGGCTCAGGCAGAGCGTTGAGGCAAGCCGCGACTACTACGTTCATATGAAAGCGGAACTGCCCGACCTTGTTATTGAAAACTGTTCAAGCGGCGGACACCGCCTTGAGCCTTCATTTATGGAAGTTTCATCGATGTCGAGCTTTTCCGACGCTCACGAGTGCGCCTGTATCCCGCTCATCGCAGCAAACCTTCACAGGCTCATAAGACCGGAGCAAAGCCAGATATGGGCGGTTATCCGTAAGGACTCGGATATACACAGGATTAACTATCTTCTGACGTCCGCTTTCCTCGGTCGCCTCTGCCTTTCGGGCGAGGTCTACGACCTTCCGGATGAGCTTTGGCAGAACGTTCTCTGCGGAATCGACTTTTACAACAGGATAAAGCACATAATCAAAAACGGCGCGACGACCGTTATAAGGACAAACGCGAGGGACTACTCGAAGCCCGAGGGATATCAGGCTGTTTTAAGGGAATACGGAAACGAGGCGTTTCTCACCGTTCACACCTTCGAAAACGGCGCTAACCCGCCTGTTGAGGATTTGCTTGAAGAATACGGAATAAAGGCGGAATTCGGCTCGCCACTTGACGGTGATTTCAGAGGCAGAGCTTATCTGCTTGAAAAGAAAAAATAACGGAAACCTTTCAAACTATCAGGGGGACACTATGAGAGAACTTAACTGGGCGTGCATAGGTTGCGGACACATCGCTGGCGAAATGGCGCAGGCGTTTGAGCAGAAGGGCAGAAGCTTTTACTCTGTTTATTCACGCACAAATGAAAACGCAGCTTCGTTTGCAAAGCGTTGGGGAATCAAAAAGGTTTACGCCTCCCCCGACGAGCTTTTCGGCGATGAAAACGTTGACGTCGTATATATCGCAACGCCCCACAACAGGCACATTGAATACATACTTAAAGCCGCTGAAAACGGAAAGCACGTGCTCTGTGAAAAGGCGATAACTCTGAATTCCGACGAGCTTTCACGGGCGGTTGAGGCGTGCAGAAAAAACGGTGTTATCCTTGCCGAGGCTATGACCATTTACCATATGCCGGTATATAAGAAGGTCTTTGAGTGCATTGAAAACGGCAGCCTTGGAGCGATGAAGCTCATTGAGGTAAACCTCGGCAGCAACAAGGATTATGATATGACAAACCGCTTCTTTAACCCCGACCTTGCGGGCGGCGCGATGCTTGACATCGGCGTTTATGCGCTCTCGTTTGTAAGACGCTTTATGAGCGAAAGCCCGAGGGTTGCAGGCTCATCCGTTAAGCTTGCGCCAACGGGCGTTGACGAGCAGGAACTGATGCTTCTTGAAAACGGACTCGGCGAGGCGGCAAGCGTTACTCTGTCACTTACCGCAAAGCTTCCGCGAACAGCGACAGTTTCGTTTGAAAACGGCTACGCTGAGTTTGAAAACTACAACCGTTCGCACAGGGCGACGGTGACTTATCATAACGGCGAAAACGTTATCTTTGAAAGCGAGGGCGAAATATCCCCTCTTTCGTACGAAATTGACGATATGGAAGAGGCGGTGAACGGCGGCGAAAACAGAATGATGCTCGGTTACACCGCCGACGTTATGAAAATCATGACCGAAATGAGAAGACAATGGGGCGTTAAATATCCCGAGGAAGAAAACGTTTAGATATTATAAAAAGCGACAGCATTTTCTGCTGTCGCTTTTCGTTATTTCAGAAGGTCCGAAACCGTGTCGCCGTGGCGTTTCTCGTCGTTTTTCACGCTTTCGATTTCGGGAAACTTTTCGGCAACGGGCGCATATGTATCAACCGCGTTGTATTCCCCTTTTGCAATAATCGGGTAAAGTTTCTTTTTGCCGATTATCTTATAGAGAAGCGGAACAAGCGTTGCAAGAGTTTTCTTTGGCTTCAGGGTTTCGTTTGTAATCGCCTTGAACACCGAGGCATGGTGCCCTTCCTCGGCAGCGAGCCTGCGGAAGGTTTCGGCGTCCTTTTCATCCTTTACAACGTCCGCAAGCGCGTTATACATCATAACCGCGTCAAGCTCGCCCTGCTGGGATTTGATAAGTACCTTCATATCTTCTTTTGAAATGCTCATAATTTATCACTCAACAAATTCCTTTGCAAACGCCGCAGCGTCCTTGCAGTCGTCATCGTTTGGTCTGCCCTTGTGTACGCCCTTGAATTCGCCCTTGCAGTGGAATTCCCTGCCGTACATCTCAATGCCGACCTTGTCAGCCTCAGCCTTAACCTTTTTGTAAGTTGAATTGAGCATAGCTGCTGAACCGAAGTTGACAATCTTTCCGACCTTGTCCTTGTCAAGGGAACGGATAAAGCTTTTAACCTCGGGGTCAATGCTGAAAGCGTAGTATGAGTTTCCGAGGAAAAGATAGTCAACCTCTTCGCTCACGGGCTCGCTTATCGGCAGAGCCTCAACGCCGAGGACCTCAGCCATAGCTTCGGCGAGCCGTTTGGTGTTGCCTGTTTTTGTGTAGTACCTTACCGCAAATTTCATAATGAATCCTCCTTTTGTTTTTATAAAACTTCTTTCAGCCACTCAACGCTGTCACTTGTCCAGTGCGGCGTTCTTGAGCACATATCAAGAGATTTTGCGTTCACGGTCTCGTCTGCAACCGAGAAGCCGTGCGGCGCGTCGCTGTAGATATGGCACTCAAAGCCGACGCCGTTTTTGTTGAGAGCCGAAATGAAATCTATCGAATTTTCAATCGGAACCGTGTTGTCGTTTCTGCTTGCAAAGACGAAGCAGGGGCATGTGTTTTCGTCAACCGAGGCGATAACGTCGGTTGCGTCGGCGCAGTACCAGTCGGCAGTAGAGCCATTGAGAACCGCATAGCCGAGTATCGCAGCCTTTGGCTTGCACGCCGAAACGGTTGCGGCAGCGCCTGCAAGATGGCCGCCAGCGGAAAAGCCGATGACGGCAATCCTGACGGTATCAACCGCCCATTCTTCGCTTCTGTCAATAATCATTCTGTACGCCGCCTCATAGTCGTCAAGCGGATTTCTCCACGCCTTGTGCTTTGCAACCGAGTACCTTAGCACGAAAGCCTGAAAGCCCGCCTGTAGATACACGAGTGCGACGGGGTCCGCTTCCCTGTCGGAACAGAATTCATATCCGCCGCCCGGCAGAACTATGATTGCAGGGCGTTTTTCTATGTTTGAAAACTCGCCGCCCGTCTTCTGAATATACGCCGTAAGCGTTACGTTTCGCTCTTCGTTTAATACTATTCTTTCCGCTTTCATATTTATCCCCTCTTATGCTCGCCGATTATCTTTTCCATAAAAATCATATTATCCCAGCGGCCGAATTTGTAGCCGCACTTATGAAACTCGCCGACCTTTTTAAAGCCGAGATGCTCGTGAAAACGTTCGCTGTTATTTGTGAGGTATTTATCCTCAACAACGGGGCTTCCGATAGAGGCGTAGAGATTGATTATGCCCATTTCACGAAGCCTGTTTTCAAGCTCGGTATAAAGCTTTCTGCCGTATCCCCTGCCGGTTGAATCCTTATCGAGATATATGCTCAGCTCACAGCAGTGGGCGTACGCCGCCCTGACGCGAAACGGACCCGCGTAGGCGTAGCCCTGAATAACACCACCGTCCTCAAGAACAAGATAGGGATACTTTTTGAGGGTGTTTTCTATCCGCGATGAAAACTCTTCCAAAGAAGGAACGTCGTATTCAAAGGTCACCGCCGTGTTCAGAACATAGTATGAATATATTTCGAGCAGGCGCTCAGCGTCGCTCAGAGTCGCGTTTCTAATAACCACTTTCACACCTCACCAGATAAACGGGATAAGCCTGTATCTGACTTTCTGTTTGTACTCTGTATAGCCCTCGAGCCCTTCCCCGAGAACCTTTTCCTCGTTTTTGATTCGCATAACAATTATCGGTATATAAAAAAGCATTATCGCAAAGGAAATAACGCTTCCGAGAACGATGGGCATCGCGAGGAATAGAAGCACCGTGCTCATATACATCGGGTGACGGACAATGCCGTAAAGCCCCGTGTCGACCACCTTCTGATTCTCCTGCACCTCAACCGTGCGCGAGAGGTATTCGTTTTCCCTCATCACCTCGGCATAGAGAACGTACGCAAAAAGGAACACCGCCGACGCGATATATGAAGCCCACAACGGAAGGACGAGCCACCCGAAGCGGAAATTAAGTCCTGCCACGATGAACACCGCGAGAAACATTACGCCGCTCAGCGCAATTACAAGCTTCTGCTCGGACTGCTCTTCCTTGTTATTAAGGCGTTTTCTCAGAAGGTCGGGGCTTTTGAACATCATAACAAATCCCGCAATCAGCATCGGCACAAAAAGGATTCCCATAAAAAGCCAGCCCTGATAATAACTTAGACTTCCCGCAGGAATAAAAAGCAGAGCGGCTATGAGAAGGATGCCGACGAGCACCTTTACTATCGCCTGAAAGAATAATTTTGCGTCCATTTCAACCTCCGCAAAAAATTTATGTATTTATTATAACATAATATATCCCGCGCCTCAACACATAAAAACGCCCCCGAAGAAGATATACCTTCGGGGACGTTTCTTTCTTTTATTTACGCGCGGTTTTGATGTCCTTCACAAGAAGTAGCATCTGCAAAATCAGCAAAACTGCGGCGAAAATGCGTATTGTTCCCGCGATTATATCGAGCGTGTTTGAAATTTCGCGGAAGGACGAGACGAGTTTGATATTGTTATAATGCTTCATTTCACACCTCCATCAAAACGGCGTGGGCTATGCCGGGAATAGTGCTTCCCTGCTTGCTTGTGGTGGTGGACATCAGAGCGCCCGTTGCAACGAAAAGCACCTTGTGAAGCCTGCCCGCTTCCATTTCTTTCAGTATGTGCGAACAGACGACGGAAGCGCTGCAGCCGCAGCCCGAGCCACCCGAATTTACGTCCTGCTTTTTGATGCTGAAAATCATCGTGCCGCAGTCCCTGTGCCTGCTTTCAATGGATACGCCGTGTTCCTTTTCAAGAAGCTCATAGAGAAGATGCGAGCCCGTGTATCCGAGGTCGCCCGTCAGAATCAGGTCATAGATTTCGGGCGAGGTCTGAGTATCCTGCAGAAAATCCCAAATGGTCCTCGCCGCGGCTGGAGGGAATGTCAAGGGTGTTTTAGAAATTCGTCAGTTTGCATAATTAATGTCCGTTTCTATGTGCAGGTTGCACAATTTTCCTCATTTTACAAAAAATTCCAAAAAAATCGGAGTTTTTCAAATCGACTTTTTTCTCACAAATATCCCATTATGTAGCAGAAATTTGGTACTGCTTTGACATCACCATAGGACACTCGTTCACACTTTGTTCACTTTTAAGCCCGATTTTTGCCCTCTGAAAAAAACACTTGACAAATCTCTAAAAATAAATATAATGAAATGATTTAGACTTGCTAAATGGACGGTTTGGGTAATTCATTTATTCGGAGGCGAAAATATGGAGCATGATTTTGTATATGCAGATAAAGAAGAAGTTAGAGCTGTTCGACAGCTTCTTCTTGATATTATACACAGGGTGCAATATGAACTTAGCGAGCAAGAAGGAATCACCTTCCAATATCAAATCGTAGGCAGCGCTAAAAGGAATATGATTACTTACGACAGGAAATCAAATATCGGCTTTGATTTCGATATTAACCTTTATGTCAATGATTATAGCGACTATGATGACGAACCGGAAGTGTTAAGGCGAATACTTAGATTGACCTTTGACCGCATTGCAAGAGTTTATGGATATAGCTATTGCGAGGATTCAACAAGTGTACTAACAATCAAAAGGATAAATATGTTTCGTTCCTGTATTCTGCACAGCTTTGACTTTTGTATCATTAGTAATCAAGAACCGGATTACTACATCCGTTTTGATAAAAAAGCAAACAATTATGTGTGGGCAAAGCGAAAGGCTGACCTTAAGGAAACAGACGAAAAAGCAAAGTGGCTTAAGGTTAATGGAAAATGGTCCGAGGTTAGAGAACACTATCTTTATCTAAAGGACAACAACGATAATGAGAATCGAAAATCCATCTCAATATATAAAGAAACAATAAATAATCTTTATAATAATTATCATAATAAAAGGAGAAAATGATATGAATATTATTTGCTTTCATGCTCCCGATGAGGAGTACGGCTTCTTAAGCAACTGGTATATGTCAAGGTTTGAACTGGACGGCATTTCATATACCTCAATGGAACAATATATGATGCATCAGAAGGCAATAACCTTTGATGACAAAGATATTGCGAAACAGATTCTTGAAACAGACGATGTGAGCAAGGTTAAGGCACTGGGAAGAGCAGTACACAACTATAATGATGCCATTTGGAACGGCGTTAGACAAATTGTCGTTTATAAAGGCTTACTGGCTAAGTTTAGTCAAAACGAGGACTTAAAAGAAAAGCTACTGTCAACAAGAAATAAGATCCTTGCTGAAGCAGCTCGCACAGATTCCGTGTGGGGTATTGGTATATCGATAAAAGACAATGCTCGCTTTGATATGAATAAGTGGAGAGGCAAAAACCTCTTGGGTTTTGCTCTAATGCAGGTAAGAAAAGAATTGCAGAAATAGAATCCCTATTCACCTGCAATCCATATAGTGATAACAGAAATGAGGAGTTGCGTTGCAACTCCTCATTTTATTTCTTGTTCTAAATTTCTAAAGGTATCCGTATCAAAGAATTCGGTAATGGTGATGTCCAGACCGTCACAGATTTTCTTGATGGTGGTGATACCCGGGTTCTTGCTTTGATTGTAAATAATTGATTTAATTGTTGACAATATTTCGGTCAACCGATATAATAACATTGGTGATAGTTATGAATATTAATGCAATACTGAAAGAAAATAATATGACTAAATATAGATTGGCGAAACTCAGCGGAGTTCCTCATGCTACTCTTAATAACATTTGTTCCGGTCAGGCACAGATTGAAAAGTGTTCTGCTGAAACACTGTATAAAATTGCGAAAGTCTTGAACGTCAGTATTGAGGATTTGATAAAGGATTCCATTACGGAGTCTGAAATAATCGCTCAAAGAGAACGAGCATATGAATATGGGTTGCCAAATTATTTGCAGCATGATTTAGACGAATACAAAAAAGGATTAAAGAATCATTCATCGCTTATTGACTGCCTTTGGGGAGAACTTTACGGAAGCATTAATATGGCTGAAATTTCAGATGGTGCTATATCACCCGAACATGCGGACTATCTAAGACAAAAATATTTATGGAGGAATTAAGATATGAATAAGATTGATTTTACTAATTGTCAGCGAGTAATAAGCAGAGCATATAACGGCGCAAACGGGAACAAAATCGCTGTACTTTATAATGACGACATTTATATGCTTAAGTTTCCTCCGTCTGCCGCAAAGAAGCCAAATGAGTTATCCTACTCCAACAGTAATTTCAGTGAACACATTGCAAGTTCAATTTTTAATATGCTTGGTGTTGAAGCGCATAAAACTATGCTTGGAACATTTAGTGTTAATGACAAAGAAAAAATTGTTTGTGCTTGCAAGGATTTTGCTGTAGCCGGCAATAAGCTATATGATTTTTGCTCAATTAAAAACACCATCATTGATTCTGAACATAACGGAACGGGAACCGAGCTTTCGGACATTCTCGAAACCATTGAAAAGCAACAATTTGTTAATCCTCAAGAATTATTAAACCATTTTTGGGATATGTTTATTGTAGATGCATTGCTGGGAAACTTTGACAGACATAATGGCAACTGGGGATTTCTTAATAATGAAAGAACAAATGAATCAACTATTGCACCGGTCTATGACTGCGGAAGCTGTTTACTTCCGCAGGCTGATGATAAAATAATGAAAGCCGTGCTTGAAAATGAAGATGAATTGAACGCAAGAGTTTTCACTTTCCCGACTTCGGCAATTAAGTTAAACGGAATGAAAATCAATTATTACGACTTTATTTCTTCAAAAAGCAATAATGATTGTAATAAAGCATTAATCAGAATATATGAAAGAATTAATATCAACGAAATAAATGAATTTATCGATAGTGTTTCCTATATTTCAGATTTGCAAAAAGACTTTTATAAAGCGTACATTTTAGCAAGATATGAAAAAATTCTGACACCAACTTATAAGTCTATAACTGAATAATCGGCTATATAATACAGAAACGAGGAGTTGCGGTGCAACTCCTCACTTTATTTCCTGTTCAAGATTTTTGAAGGTATCCGTATCAAAGAATTCGGTGATGGTGATGTCCAGACCGTCACAGATTTTCTTTATAGTGGTTATACCCGGGTTTTTACTTTGATTATAAATGATTGACTTAATCGTGGTATAGGGTATGCCTGAAATCGTAGCAAGCTTGCAATAAGTTATCTTTCTTTCATAGCAAAGCTCTGCTATTCTTTGCTTGGTTGCTTCCGCAATATTCAAAATAATCACTCCTATCGAAATTATGATAGCAATTTCAATAGGAGTTCGCAGACTATATATTATACTAATTACGATATATAGTCTTTTCTGACCTTTGCTACACAAAGAGAAATAAACAGCTGCGGCGACATATCCAGCCCTGCTGCTTTGATGGCTTCCTTGATTTCCGCTTCCACCTCCTCGGGCGTTGTATGATATTCCTTCGCCACCTGTTGAAGCATCCTTTTATAATTCATATTCTCACCTCCTTCAACACAATAGTACAATATATCGTCTATCATAATTTGTCGAAGCGTGAGAGAAAACAAAAAAATACGAGTTAGAGGGTCGTGCCTCTAACTCGTTTTTGCTTTTATTATGATTATCTCAATTTCGGTAATGACAGTAATTCGCGTGCGCGGACGTTGATATAGCTTTCTATCGCGGTTAAACGCTCCTCCGGCAGATTGATTGACGGGTGCCTTGTGAATTTGAAATCAACGATTTTTCTGAGCTGATTGCGCTGCTTCGTTCCCATAACCTCTCTGCAAACGTCCTCAAATGAGAGCCTGTATGGAGTCGTTCTGGTCTTTGCATACTCGGCAAGGTTTTTGAAATCGTCAGGCATACCAAAATTGAAAAGAGATAAGCCGTTATCAAAAATCGGTGCAGGAGCAATTACTTTACCGCTGTGATTATCACGCAGCAGACCAAAGTTGCCGAAATGCCTGTCCTCGTTATAAATCAGCGCGTCAAACACAAGCATACTGTTTACCTGCTCTCGGAAATCCTTGCCGTACTCATCATAAATATCAAGTGCAGCTTTGAGGGTGCCCTCTTTCATCATTCTGCCAATGGGCACAAATGCCGTGTCAATATCGGTAAAGAGCTTGCACTTTGATGAAAGTATGCCTTTCCAGTTTTCAAGGTCGTAGTGAACAGCATTCAGCCCCATCACTTCTGCAATCTGAGAAGCGTAGTATTCGCTGTACGGCTCGTTTCCTGCATTGACAGCGCCCTCGGTTCCGCCTTTGTAGAGATAAATGCCGTCGTCCTCAACAAAACGCCAAGCCTTACGGAGCATACCGTTAGTGGTGAACTCAGGCGAGGTCGAAAACGCCTCGTTGCCTGTACCAACACCTGTGTAAGCGACAAGCGAAAGAGCCTCGGAAAAGCGATTTTCATAAAGATTGTAGTCGGCATATTTACCTTCAAAATCGTTCTTAACAACCCAGTAGCTATCGTTGAGTGACAAACCCATGCAGACGTCAATGATGCCCTTGGTGTTGTTAACGCTGAGTCCGAAGGATTTGAGAATCTCGTCAACAAACTGGCGGTTTTTCGGAATAACTCTGTGCTCAAGCCATTTGACAATGCCTTCATCAGTTAGCTTCAAATCAATTGGGAACAGAGCTTTCTTGCTTTCGTTAACGCTTGTAATAGTCGCCTTCAGACCTTCAAGCGGTTTTGTTTCAAGCGTAAACTCGATCAGCGGTTCGTCATAAAGCTTCAAAACATAATTGTTGCCCATGGTATCACTCCTTTCGTCTAAGATTATATTGACATCCTTGTCAAGCGCCTGAGAAATTTTGATTAACATATCCAGCGAGAGATTTTGCGCTCCGCTTTCAATCCTGCAAATATTGGAACGCTGCGTTCCGATCATCTCCGCAAGCTGTGCTTGTGAAAGACCTTTTTCAAGCCGTGCCTGCGTCAATTTTGAGATAATGCTCTGCCGCATTTTAACAATGCTGTCGTCCGTCAAATCCCTCACCTCCTTATTATTCACCTTATGTTATCATATATGATAACATTTGTCAAATCATAACTTAAGAATAGCATTTATGTCCGTCTTTTTGGACTTGAAAAAGTGATTTTTGTAAATCTGTTTACTTTTGAGTCCGGGCGTGATATATTCGAGTTACCATAAAGAGTGTGTGAGGGACAAGCCCGATGACCACACAGCAACCTACCGAAAGGCAAGGTGCTAATGCTTGACCTATGGGATTCTCCTTTCCTCTCTTTATGGAATAATCTATAAGGAGTGTTGAAAATGAGAACACTGACAGAATTACTAAAAACAAATGAAAAGGTATTTATCCTCCTTGCAAACGACAATCTAAAACAGAAGTTTATGCAGCAGGCAGAGGACGAGGGCTTTGTGTACCGCGGCAAGAACCCAACGGAGTCGCAAGCCGAAAGCGTTATGATTATTCACGCTGATTACACGCTTGGAACCCTCGTTGGCATGGCAACACATATGCATTACCATTATTGCCCAAAGGAAATGCGGATTGATTACGCAAGGTACATCAACGGACTGGATGACTATTACTACGATGTGAAAGAGGAGGGATAGTTATGAAAAATGACAGCCCTTTATTCCCCTTTCATATGCCTGGCGACAGCTTCTTTGACAGCAACAAGGACGGCAAGCTGACAGGCTTTGAAACCGCAATGCGTGACGCTCATCATCTCGAAATGATGAATAAAGCTGGTAAAGAAGCAAACGCCAAGAGTAAAAACAACACGCCACACTATCATTACAATGATACAGCATACAAGCCAACACCAATTGCTGATGATAAAAAAGAACAGCCAAAGCAACAACCCGATTCAGGTACAACAATTTTTGCCTGCGGCTTGGTTATATTCTTCGTCATCATCGCCTTTGCCATTGCGCTAAACACTGAAAATGATTTCATCAGAGCGTTGGCAATGTTCGGTTCCGCAGGGTTAGGCGTAATTGTACTCAAAGCATTCGGCTTATTGAAAACATAAAAGCAGCTCCCCTTGATTTTTCAAGGGGAGCGTTTTGTTATTATCTGTTCATTTTTGCCATTGAGGCGATCGTTTGGATTTTCATCGGGCAGACGTCCATACACGAAAGGGACTTGGAGCATGTGGCGGCAAAATGCTTTGCATACTGCTTTTTAACCTCGGGCTTTTTATCCGTATTCCTTGACGACACCATATAGCAGTCGTTGGCAAACAGAGCACCAAAGAAGCCTTCGCCGCTTGTATAGTTCGGGCAAACCTCAAGGCACAGCCCGCATTTGAGACATTTGGCAGTGGTATACTGATGCTCAAATTCCTTGTTTTTCTTTTTGGAATTTTGCTTTTCGGGCGGATTATATTTGCCGATGAACATACTTGTTTTTTTGAGATTTTCAAAAATAACCGAACGGTCAATTACCAAGTCATGAATCACGGGGAATTTTTGCAGCGGTTTTATGGTAATCGTGTCCTTACCGTCTTTTAAGAGATCTTTCACAAAGGTCTCACACGCCAGGGACGGAGCTCCGTTGATTACCATTGCACACGAGCCGCAGACACCCTGCAGACAGGAGCATTCCAAGCCTATTCTCGTGGTCGGCTTGCCCGTTTCGTCAACAATATCGTCGTTATAATTGATATAATCAATGAGTGCCGCTACTGAGGTTTCGCCCGATACGTCGGCGTTAAAGGTCTCCCAATAGCTTTCGGAAAACGGCGTAGCCTGTCTTAATACTTTAACTTTCATATTTTTGTTCCTTATCAAGATATACACGGTAGCTTCCGTTGTCATAGGAAATTATCGTGGAATAAGCAAAGCTGTCTTCGGTGTTCGGATAATCCTCTCTGTAATGAGCACCCCTGCTCTCTTGGCGTTTCAGAGCGCAGGTCAGCGTTGCTCTTGCAAGCTGAAGTATCGCCGTGAGCGAATACAGCTCGTGCATTGCCACGCTGCTGTCGTAGTTAATATTATCCGCCACTGACAAATAGTAATCTATGCTCTCAATACCGCTTTTCAGCGTCTCTTCATTTCTCGAAATACCGAGATCCTCACGCATAATATCAGCAAGCATATCGCGGATATAGGTAACAGGAAATTGGCTGCCTGTATTGCTTTTCAGCTTCTGTAGCCTTGCCTGTTCTGTGGCAAGCTGTTTTGAAAAATCAGGCGTTTTTCCTTCGCTGTCCCTCTTTGCAATCTCCTTTGCGGCGACAATCGCCGAGTATTGAGCAGAAAGCAGAGAGTTACCGCCAAGGCGGTTTGCACCGTGATACATAGAGGCACATTCACCAACTGCAAACAGGTTCTTTATATTCGTTTCGTGGTTCATCTGCACCGCAATGCCGCCCATAAAGAAATGAACGGAGGGAGCAACCGGAATCGGCTCCTTGGCGATGTCAAGATTGATATATTTAAGGCAGAGCTTACGCACCTCGGGAAGGCATTTGTCAATTTCCTGTTCGCCGAGAAAGGAAACATCTAAAAATACATCTTTCCCTGCGGAATCAATCTCTCTGCTGATAATATCCCTTGTCAACAGATTGCCCGTCGGACCGTATTTGTCCTCCATAAAGTAGACTCTTTTACCGTTATCAAGATAAAACAGTCTACCGCCCTCGCCACGCACAGCCTCGCTTATCAGCATACGCTTTTGCTTTGTTTCAATCGTGGTGGGATGATACTGAATAAACTCAAGGTTTTTCAGTTCCACTCCCTGCATAAACAGCTTGCCCGCTGCATATCCGTCGCACTGCGTTGAGCCGGTGGTCTTGCCGAACATGGCGTTCTGTCCGCCGACTGCCATAACAACAGCGTCGGCTGTTTCGGCAATTAATCCCCCTTTGGTTTCATCAAAAAGAATCACGCCGTAGCACTTACCGTCCTTAATCAATGCAGAATAAAAGCAGGACCAAAGCTTTCTTTCAACAAGTCCCGAGGCCTCGTATCTGCGAAGCTCCATAACAAGAGCGGAAACGATGTGCTTGCCCGTTGCTGAGCCGCAGTAATACGTTCTTCTGAAGGACTGTCCTCCGAAGGCTCTTCTCATAGGCTTGCCGTTTTCATCAACGGAAAAAACCGTACCGATTTCTTCAAGGTGTTTAATGATTCTCTCTGCATTTTCGCAAAGTCCCGTAACCGCCTTTTTTCCTGCAAGATAACTGCCGCCTTTTAATGTGTCCTCAATATGGCAGGCAACGGAATCGCCCTCTTCGCAGTCAGAGAGAACGCCGTTAATGCCGCCCGCTGCCATAACGGACTGCGAGCGCTCGGAGGGAAAGGGTGATACAATTGTAACGTGAACGCCGCTTTCTGCAAGCCTGATAGCACAGGTCATTCCGGCAATACCGCTGCCGATTACAATAGCATTTTTCATATATTACCCCCGTGCTGTCAGTGCAGAAACATCGTAGCCTGCCCTTTGATAACGGCATAAGCCGAGATGACAAAGGCAAGAGCGCCGACGATATACATAATCCTATCAATGACTTTTCGTTTTTTCTCAGAGGAAAGAAGCCCGAGCGTGATAAAACCGTTTGAAAAGGAAACTGCAATATGCGTAATAACAACACCGAAAAACAGTAGCTCGGCAAGCATCAGAAGAATGATAAATACCGTCATTTCCTTCTCTGCGCTCACCTTCATAAGATTAAAGGTATACAGGTGAAGTATAAGAAGCGGAAAGATCAGCGCCGCAGACGCTCTTTGCAAAATCGTTCTCACATTCTGTTTCGGGTACAATTCAAGACTGCTGCCGTCCTTTTGCGAAAACACCGTCATCATTCCGCATATTGCGTGCAGGCACACCAAAACAATAAACGGCACCGCAAACGCCCACTTCAAAGTCGGGTTATAATACATGGTCAGATAGGCGAACACACTATATGCAACATGTAGCAGCATACATAGAATTGACAGCAGCCCAAGCGCTGCATTGATTTTTTTCAGTTTCATATTCGTACCTCTTTCTGTGGGTTATCTGATATATGCTCTAATGGCTTTGCTGACATATTCCGCTGTACCGTCAGCGTACTTATCAATATTGTTTTTGAAGCGTTCGTCGGCTACATACATCTGCCCAAGCCCTGCAAGAATATCATCTGTACAGGTATAGTAGTTCTCGGTAATATAGTCCTGCAGCTTTTTGACAAGCACTTGCGCATCGGAAGAATCTGGCTCTGCGCCGCTTTGCATCAGCTCTGCAAAATCACGGAAGATATATTCCAGTCCGGTGTTAATATCCGCAAAGCGCTCCTTGGAATACACCTTTGTTTTCTCGCTAAACTCTGCATACGCCTCGGTATTGCCCCAGCGTTCTTTTACCTCGTTGTTATAATCAACCATCTTCATTACCTCCCATTATTGCTATGATACATAGTCATAAATCATTTCAGCAGTTTTTAGTGATAGCTTGGAAACATTACCGTTTGTGAGAAAGTCATTTACGTTTCCGGGATTCAAGTGTAAATCCGTATAGATACGATAATTCGTGATATGCTTTTTCTGCTGTAGCTCTTTGATTCTCGGAAGCATAAGCGATTTTGTGTGTTCCTCGTTCTTAACCCTGTTAGTCTTAACAAGGTATGAATTATAGACCTTCCGGTAAGCTTCAGAAAGCCTTTTTTCTTGCAATGCTTGTTCCACATCGTTATAGCTTTCTAAATCCTTTAAAGCACCTCTAACTCTTTTATTCTTGATTTTTGATAATTGTTCTTCATTAAGAGTCATTTTTGCATAGAGAACCAGAGGTTCCGACAGTCGTAGATTGCTGTCAACCTCTTTTTCAAGCTTTCTGATTGAGGATGAACCGCATAGGGAAAGCTCGGTTAAATATGCTTTTAGAAAGCCTTTAAAGGTTAAGGGTTTCATATTATCACCAATTCACTAATACTATTATTCAATCATTAATATAATCGTTTTGCAAAAGGTTGTCAAGTATGATATAATGATTTCATCTTGGTTAAGTGGTGATACGATGCAAAACATTGACATGGAATATTTCAGCGAGTATAAAGCTGTTGAAAAAATATGTAATGAAATGTATGGAGAAAATGGAGTAAGTGCATACATCAATGATATGCAAAACTGCACCTCCCGTGAAAAGAGTTCTATTATTAATTGGGATAAGAAGTTAAAAGATCTCAAACATCTTCGCTGGTTAAGAAATCAAATTGCGCATGATAATGAAATTTATGAAGTAACCGAGCAAGATTTATCAGACATTAAATTGTTCCATAATGAATTGCTCACACAAGAAGACCCGCTTGCTTTACTTTATAAAGAAATTGAAAACACAAAGAAAAAACAGCAAGAATATAGGTTGCAACAACGAACCCTGCAAAAAACGATCCAGAATCCGGAGTATAAAACAACCACAAATAATCAAGACGATGAACCCAGCGGCTTAAACCCGCTTGCTATTGCCGCAGGAATTGCTGTAATCGCATTAATTGCTATCATCATATTCTTCTTTCTATAACAAAAACAGCCGATAGGATAACATCAAGCTATCCTATCGGCTTTAATTATTGTTTTTATGCAATGAGACCTGCTTCCTTGCCTGACTTACGGCGAAGGTCCTCAAGGTATTTGAGCGCTTCCTCAAAGGCATCCTTGAATTTGAAATTGATGGTAATGCTGCCGCCTCTGTGAACATAAATGGAATCCACCAATTCAACCAGCATTGGACGAGTCAACTCGCCGATATCGGCATACTCACAGAAATGCTTGATGAACTCATTTTTCCTGATGTCCTTATTCAGCACATCGTTTTCCTTTTCCTCAACACCCTTAATCTTCTGCTCCAAAGCCTCAATTTTCTCGTTGATATCGGCTTTCAGACTCGTGTATTCCTCTTTGGAAAGGATGCCCTCCTTCCAGTCGGGATACAGGCTCATAGCGTGTTTTTTGAGCTTTTCGATCTCGCCGGCAATCTGATCCTTTGTTCGCTGATAAAGATTGATTTTCTGCTGCTTCTCGGTTTTCTGTTCCACCTCATAAACAAAGCGCTCAATATCCAGCGCCATATCAATCAGGGTGCGCAGTGTAACATACACAGCCTCCTCGAGCTTATCATAACGGATAGAATGTGTGGTGCAAGCGTCCTTTGAGATTTTCGTGGCGGTCACGCAGCGATAGTAAACATAGGTGCCGTAATCGAACTCATTGGTCTTTTTGCCCATGGCACGATGACAATCAGCGCACTTTACCAAGCCTGCGAATTTGTCAATCTCATTGGTGCCCTTAATGATTTTTGTATTACTGTTAAAAAGTCCCTGCGCTTTATAGAACAGCTCCTTGTCAATAATCGGCTCATGCGTGCCCTCAACGATAATCCAATCCTCCTTCGGAACGGCAACACACTTTTTGATTTTATAGCTCATATTCGTGTTTTTGCCCTGCACCATATTGCCGATATACATTTCGTTTTTGAGTATACGGCGCACCGTCTGGTCACACCAAACGCCCTTATCACCGATATTGGAGTTCGCTCTGTAATTCAAACCCTGAGAGTGCTTATAGTCCGTAGGATTCATAATGCCAAGGCTGTTCAGCTCACGGGTAATACCTATGACGCTTTTGCCCTCTATGAACATATTGAATATCATTCTGACAACCTCGGCAGGCTCCTCGTCGATGATGAGCTTGTGTCTGTCGTTCGGGTCCTTCTTGTAACCGTAGGTGGCAAAGGCACCGATAAACTCGCCCTTCTTGCGTGAGGCGTCAAGGGTGCCTCTGATATTAACCGAAGTAGTCGCCGCCAAACTCTCATTAATGACGTTCGTTACACCCAGCGTTACACACTGTGTTGCGGAGTTCATATTACCTGCAAAGGAATCGTAACCGTTGTTCAGAGCAATAAAGCGAATCTTAAAGCGAATGAAAATGTCATCAAGGTACTTGCCTGTTTCGGTATAGTTTCTCCCGAAGCGGGACAGATCCTTAACGATAACGCAGTCGACATTGCCTGCATAAACATCGTCCATCATTCGTTGGAATCCCGGGCGGTCAAAGTTTGTGCCGGAATAGCCGTCATCAATATAGATATCATACAGTTCAATATCAGGGTGCTGCTTGAGGTACTGTGTTAGTATTTCTCTTTGCGAGGTTACCGAGTAGCTCTCACGGTTATCTCCGTCCTCACGGGACAGTCGAATATAAAGAGCAGCCTTCCAGCTTTTAGTAACGCTTAGAGGCTGCTCTGTGTTTCTGCTTTTTGACATAATAAATAGCCTCCATTAATTATTGAAGGCAATACACGAAATATCCGCAGTTAGATTATAGCATATTGCCCCCAACAATTCAATTACTAAATTTTACAAGTAGCTGTCCGGACTTGTTACGATATCCATAATGCTATCCGAGAAACTCTTTCCGTTGCCGAAGTTCACCTTTACTCCAACATCACCTACACGGAACAGATAAGGATTTTGAATAAAGTCGAAATAGTCACTCAGCTTATATCCGTAAACTCTGTCAATAGGAATGTGTAATTCCTTCAGGTCAATCAGCTCATCTTTTGCGGTGCTTCCAATCGTCTCTTGCTTCAGCTCGTCCAACTGCTTTTGGGTAAACATATGGCAATCCCTCCATACCGATATTTTTGGCATTTCAGGGAAATTTATACCATACGAAAGAGAATAGATATTACCCTTCATATAACTCCTCCTCATATAAATCCACAAGCTTACCCTTATACTCCGGCAGGGTGTAATGGCGTTTGATGTTAAGGATAAAGAAGTCGATCTGACCAATCACCCTCTCTATCTCATCAGTGTTTGTGTAGCCCTCTCTGTTCGCCGTAGCGACAAGCTGTCTTAAATGGACGCACACCATGTTTAACTCATTAAGCTCTTTATAGAACCTCCACGGCGGTGCTTCCTTCGGAACGAAATCAGTAACAAGCATACGAATGAGTGCTGCCTCCGTTACCCCACACTTCTTTGCTTTTCTTTTTAGTGCTGCGTCCTCCCTTGTACTGAACCAAAAGTTCTTTTTAATTTTGCGTTTCATAGTATAATTCCTTTCTGTTTTTTTCTTTTTGTTAATCGGGTCTTAGGGCTGTCCCTAACAAGTCATTACCGTTTTTACTGAAAAGGAGTAAAAAGGGTCTGCTTGATAAGAAATGACATCGCCCTTTTAGTCCTCTAAAAAGTCTGATAATTTTTCTTGTATACCGACTGAAAAAGAAATGTTTTTTTCTTTCTCAGCATCTGCAATTTCCGCTTTTTTCAGATAAATTCCGCCTTGACAGTTGCGTTCATATTGAAGCCTCAGAAAGGTATGATTATCCATCTCATAAAAGCCAAGATATTGCTGCCACCAGAAGACAGGAGTGATGATTTTCCTGCCGTCCTCTAAGATAAAGAACAGCCGAAGCATACCGCTCCTTGCCTCTGCTTTTAATACTAACTCGCCGAAAAAGAAGCCTGCCTCGTCCATAAACATAAAGTCGCTGGTATCTATGGCACGCTCTCTCATTTCGGTTCGGGTCAGCACCTTGTTTGATTTTTCAGTCATTTTTACCTCCTTATACGATACTACTTTAATTAAACTATTCTTGTTCCTTTTTCGGTTAGTTATTTGGATATATAAATATATATTTATTTATATTCCAAATTCGGAAGGTGCGGATTTTGCTTTGCATAAGCCGATCTTCGTTTTCGTTCAGCCTTGTCAATCGGCTTCATCGTTCGGAAGGTCAAGCAGCCCTTTTTGACCTCAAATTCATAACCACCGTTGCCGAAATCATCCACTATTTTACAAAGTTCCGGATGCTCCTCTGCCATACCAAGCAGGGCATTTTTCAGCCTCGAGTTATGCGTTACAATGCCAATATAGTCAATGGACTCATCTGTATAAAGCTCCGTAACCTTTTCCTTTTTGGTTAAGCCCGTTCTCATTGGAAACCTCCTTGTTTTTATTTTTCATAGATTTTACCGTTTCAAATTTTAAGTGGCGATTTTTAGAGATTTTTCACTGCTTATAAGCAGGCGAAATCGGAGTTTGTCCTTTCAGCCTTCATTTTTCCATCTCCCCGTCATAGGAAAGCCGTTATCGAATAACCCCTTGTTTTTCCCTGCACAAGAGCAGCAAAGTGCAATTCTAAAAAAATCGCTCATTTTTGACTGCTTTTTAGACTCTTTTCACCTCGCTTCTTACTAATTTTCCGTATAAAAAATGCTATTGGAACAGTCAGTCCAATAGCTATGTATTACTAAATAAGAGAGGCAAAAACAGACGGCATCAGACTCAAAGCTAAAGCGCAACCTATGCTCTCATTTGCCCCTCTATATATAAGGACACTTAGAAGCGTTTTGTAAACCACTTTTCCAAATGTTTTGAAAAATATTTAATGTCTATTTTGTTGCCGCACTAATATTCATATGCTATAATGAACTCAACAAATCGGGATTTGACGAAACGGACAATAATAAGGTGAAAGTATGAAAAACGACAGATATTATCAAAAGTGCATTACCTTCGGCAGAGCCGCTGAGGGACTTCGGGCTGACTTTCAGCAGCAGTTAATCGAACTGCAAAACGAAATCGGCTTTGAATACGTGCGCTTTCACGGCATCTTTCACGACGATATGGCGGTTTACCATGAGGAAAACGGCGAGGCAAAACTTTGGTTTGGTTATATTGATAAACTGTTTGACTTTCTGCTTGATAACGGATTAAAGCCTTTACTTGAGCTTGGCTTCGTTCCGACAGAGCTTGCAACCGTTCCCGATACTGTATTCTGGTGGCACGCTAACGGCTGTCCGCCCAATGATTACGACAAGTGGGCGCTTATGGTTAACGGTACGGTTAAACACCTTGTAGAACGCTACGGACTTGACGAGGTTAAGACTTGGTATTTTGAGGTTTGGAATGAGCCGAATTTAGGCTCGTTCTGGCGCGGCACACAGGAGCAGTATTTCAAGTTATATGAGGTTTCCGTGCCTGCTGTTAAATCCGTATGCCCCGATTTAAGAGTCGGCGGACCTTCCGTCAGCGGCGCTGATTTCAGGGAGGGCTTAAATTACTTTAAGGAGTTTATCTGTTTTTGCGAGAAAAAGAATCTCCCGATAGATTTCTTCACAGCGCATCCATACCCAA
>CAJOHE010000015.1 GCA_905234495.1 uncultured Eubacterium sp.
CAAAAAAGGAATGAATGAAATGGCAAGAAGGAAAAAGGAAAGCACACCGGGCGAGAACCTCACAAAGCAAATCATCGAACAGTATCAGCCGAAAAGCGTTGAGGATATGCAAAATGCATTGAAAGACATTTTCGGACCGATGTTTGAGGCGATGCTACAAGGCGAAATGAATGACCATCTAGGTTATTCAAGTAATGACCACGGAGCAAAAACAACGGATAACCGCAGAAACGGTTACACAAGCAAGGCAATCAAGACCACAGCAGGTTCTGTTGAAATTAATGTTCCTCGCGACCGAGACGGCAGTTTTGAACCAAAGGTGGTGCCAAAGCGCGTATGACCGAGGCAGAGCTTGCCCGTCAGGCACGCGCCGCATCAAGAAAAGAGAAAAGCGACGAGTTCAAGGCAAAGGTTGACGAGCACAGAACAAAAATCAAAAAGCATTTTGCCGACCTCAAGGATGAACTTGATTAACTGAATAAAACAAAAGCGTTCTGCGATTGCAGAACGCTTTTTCTTTTTATTCTTCGCTGTAGTTGTGCGCCTGTTCAAGAAGCATATCCTTGACCTTCATCAGTCGCGCCTTTGAGGAACGGTCGTTTTCCTCAAGCTTCATTGAGATATACTTGATTGTTTCGGTATATCTCGGAATCAATACGTGCTCAAGCGAGTTTACGCGCCTTCTTGTCTTTTCAATTTCGGCGCTCATCATTTCGCAGGACTTTTCAATTTCCGCAAGCTTAACCAAATCCTGAGCCGTTTCGTTGAGAAGCTCAACGGCTTTGTCAAGCTCAAAGGATGTGTAGGCAAAGCCGTAGGGGAATTCGCACGCCGAATCCCCGCTGCCGGTACTTGTTGTGAACACGGGAACGTTGACGCTCATAATGTTCTTTGTGTCGGCTTTTGCGTACATTTTCTGCTTAGTTGTGATGAGCGACTGGTCGAGCATTTCGCTGCTCATAACCGCGCCTGCGCCCGCAAAGCCCGCGTTGCAGATACGGATTTTTTCCTCGATTTGCTCGCGAAGTTCCATATCCGTTTTCACAAGCTCTAAGAACTGGCGCATAAGCTCGTCGCGCTTATCCTTCAGCATCTTGTGCCCACGAAGAGCAGTATTAAGTTGTTTTTTCAGCTTCTGAAGCTGCATCCTCGTGGGATTAACATTCATTACTGCCATAGTTATTACTCACCGGATTTTTCGT
Source organism: uncultured Eubacterium sp. (assembly GCA_905234495.1). Classification (GTDB taxonomy): domain Bacteria; phylum Bacillota; class Clostridia; order Oscillospirales; family Acutalibacteraceae; genus Eubacterium_R. Next base: position 1,203 of record CAJOHE010000015.1, read on the forward strand.
AGTATTTGTCGAGCATAACGTCCTTGATTCTCTTCAGCTCGCTTCTCGGAAGAATTCTGAGAAGCTCCCAGCCTATGCCGAGCGTTTCCTCGATTGAGCGGTTTTTGAGATAACCCTGTGACACATACTCTTTTTCAAAGCGGTCCGCAAATTCTGCATAGAGCTTGTCGGTGTCCGTAAGCGCAGCCTCGCCGAGAATTACCATAAGCTCCTTGGCGTCCTTACCCCTTGCATAAGCGGCAAAGAGCTGGTTCATTGAGGAGGCGTGGTCCTCCCTCGTTCTGCCAGCGCCGATACCCTTGTCCTTAAGACGGGAAAGGGAGGGGAGCACGTCAATGGGCGGAGTTACGCCCTTTCTGTAAAGCTCACGCGAAAGGATAATCTGACCCTCGGTGATGTATCCCGTAAGGTCGGGAATCGGGTGGGTCTTGTCGTCCTCGGGCATTGAAAGAATCGGAATAAGAGTGATTGAGCCGTCCTTGCCCTTCATTCTTCCCGCGCGCTCATACATTGTTGCGAGGTCGGTGTACATATAACCGGGATATCCTCGTCTGCCGGGAACCTCTTTACGCGCCGCCGAAACCTCACGCAGAGCATCGGCATAGTTTGTGATGTCGGTCATAATTACAAGCACGTGCATACCAAGCTCAAACGCAAGGTATTCTGCGCAGGTGAGCGCCACACGCGGAGTTGCAATTCTTTCGATAGCGGGGTCGTTTGCAAGGTTTACAAACATAACCGTTCTGTCAAGCGCGCCCGACTCCGTGAAGGAGTTGATGAAGTAGTCAGCCTCTTCAAAGGTGATACCCATAGCCGCGAATACTACGGCAAACTGCTCGTCCTTACCGCGAACCGTTGCCTGACGCGCAATCTGTGCGGCAAGCTGAGCGTGAGGGAGACCCGAGCCCGAGAATATCGGAAGCTTCTGTCCTCTTACAAGAGTGTTGAGTCCGTCAATAGCGGATACGCCCGTCTGAATGAACTCCTGCGGATAGTTTCTTGCCGCGGGGTTCATAGGTCTGCCGTTGATATCCATTCTCTCGTCGGGGATAATCTCGGGACCGCCGTCGATAGGATTGCCGAGACCGTCAAATACACGCGAAAGCATATCGCGCGATACGGGAAGCTCCATCGACCTGCCGAGGAAGCGCACCTTTGAGCCTGCAAGGTTGATACCTGCAGCCGAGTCAAAAAGCTGAACAAGAGCGTTGCCCTTATCGATTTCAAGAACCTTGCAGCGGCGAAGCTCACCGCTCGGAAGCTCGATTTCTGCCAGCTCATCATACTTTACGTTTTCAACGTTGCTGACCATCATAAGCGGTCCCGCAACCTCTCGTATTGTACGGTATTCCTTTGGCATTATTCCTCGCCTCCTTTACAGGTGTCGTTTGCTTCGTCCTCAAGTTCAATAAGCATTGAGGTGAATTCTCTGTCAATCGAATTGTTCTCCTTGCCTATCTCATCCTCCCTGCAGTACTTAAACTTGCCTATTCTCTCCCTGACGGGAAGCGAAACCAGCGCGCTTACGTCTGCGCCGTTGTTGAGATTTTTCATCGCAACGTCGTAGTATGCAAGAATTATCTTCATCATAAGATACTGCTTGTGAAGCGAAGCGTAGGTGTCAATATCGTCGAAAGCGTCCTGCTGTAAAAAGTCCTCGCGGATTGAGCGGGCTGCTTCTAACTTGATTCTGTCGGGAGCGGACAGCGCGTCCATTCCGACTAAGTTTACAATTTCCTGAAGCTCGGCTTCGTCCTGAAGCAGAGCCATAATTCTGCCGCGAAGCTCGGGCCAGTCCTCGGCGGCATTGTTTCTAAACCATCCCTCAAGATGGTCGGTATAAAGCGAATACGAGGTGAGCCAGTTGATGGCGGGGAAATGACGCTTGTATGCAAGACCCGAATCAAGTCCCCAGAAAACCTTTACGATACGCAGGGTCGCCTGGGATACGGGCTCTGAAATGTCACCGCCGGGAGGCGATACAGCGCCGATAACCGAGAGGGCGCCCTCAACGTCGTTTGTTCCGTTGATGATAACACGTCCCGCTCTCTCGTAGAACTGAGCAAGTCGCGAGCCGAGGTATGCGGGATATCCCTCCTCACCCGGCATTTCCTCAAGTCTGCCCGACATCTCACGAAGAGCCTCAGCCCAGCGCGAGGTTGAGTCCGCCATAAGCGCAACAGTGTATCCCATATCGCGGAAATACTCGGCAATGGTGATACCCGTGTAGATTGAAGCCTCACGCGCCGCAACAGGCATATCCGAGGTGTTAGCAATAAGCACGGTTCTCTCCATAAGCGAGTTGCCCGTTCTCGGGTCCTTGAGCTCGGGGAACTCGTTTAGTACGTCGGTCATCTCGTTGCCGCGTTCGCCGCAGCCGATGTATACGATGATGTCAGCCGCAGCCCACTTTGCAAGCTGGTGCTGAACTACGGTTTTGCCCGAACCGAACGGGCCCGGGATTGAAGCCACGCCGCCCTTGGCAATCGGGAACATCATATCGACGTTTCTCTGACCCGTAAGAAGCGGAACGTTGGGGGAGAGCTTTTTCTTGTAGGGTCTGCCGATACGTACAGGCCAGCTCTGGAAGAGCTTCATCTCCTTATCGCCCTTTTCGGTTTCAATTACTGCAACCGTATCCTCAACGGTATATTCGCCAGAACTGATTGATTTAACGGTGCCCGAAACGCCGTTCGGTACAATTATCTTATGTACGACGGCGGAGGTTTCCTCAACGGTACCCACAACGTCGCCCGCGGAAACCTTGTCGCCTGCGGAAACAGTTGCCTCAAAGCTCCACTTTCTGCTTCTGTCAAGAGCGGGAACCTCGATACCCCTCTGGAGATTTGTGCCCGAAAGCCTCATTATCTCCTCAAGAGGACGCTGAATTCCGTCGTAGATTGAGCCGATGAGTCCCGGTCCGAGCTCAACGGAAAGCGGCTGACCCGTGGTTACAACCCTTTCGCCGGGTCCGAGTCCCGCCGTCTCCTCATATACCTGAATTGACGCTCTGTCCTCGTGCATCTCGATAATTTCGCCTATAAGGTTCTTATCGCTTACGCGGACAACGTCGTACATATTTGCATCACGCATTCCCTCTGCAATAACAAGAGGGCCTGCTACCTTGGTAATAGTGCCTTGGTTCATATGCCTCACCTCAGTTTTTAAATATAATATCGCTTCCTACCGCGCGCTCAACGAAATATGAAAGGCGTTCCTTTCCTAAGCCGTTGTTGCCTCTGATACCCGGAATGGGTACGATTGCGGGAAGCTGTTTTTCCTCGTATTTTTTACATTCCTTTTCGGCGGCGGAATACATCTCTTCCGTCAGGAAGATGATTGTGTACTGCTCGTTTTCGGCGGCGGTTCTGAGAATTGAGCCCGCCCTTTGCAAATCATTACATTCAATGATGTCAAAGCCGATGGCGGCAAAGCCTTTAATGCTCTCTCTGTCGCCTATAATCGCTATTCTCTCAGCCATAAAGCTCACGCAGCCTTTCCCTTGTAGTTTCCGCGTCCGCCGCAGTTTCTATGCCAACTGCAATAATGTGAATAACTCTGTATTCGGTCTGCCTTGCGATATAGAAACCGAGCGCCGCCTCAGCGCCGTTTCCGGCGCGTTTGCACTTGTCTATCGCAAGCGAGTTGAGAAGATTGTCGCAGTAGCGCTCAAAGCGGGCGGGGGAGGCCTTGTATGCCTCAACCGCCTCGGCACATCTGAATCTGTCCTTGAGGGCAAGATAGTCAAGAAGCGCGTCGATACCCTTGAGAGCCTCGCCGATAATCTTGTGCTTGTTGAATTCCTCGAGTCCGTCAAAAAGCGCGTCCTCATAGAAATTCTTCTGTGCGCCCGTAAGGCAGGCTCGTATTGCAGTTTTCACGTTGCGGTAAAACAGGTCTGTCCTGATATATTCGATAAGAAACTCAATCTTCGTTTCCTTCGCCTTTTCAAGCTGAGCCCTCATACACGCGATGTCGATGTGCGCGTCCGACAGTCTTGCGTCAGCGGTGTGGGCAAGGATTTCGTACGCCTTTTTTGCCGCGTCTGAAAAGTAATCGGGCAGAAGCTCGTACTTGTTTTCCTTAACCGCCGTGACGATGTCCTCGGGGTCAACCGTATTCGGCTCAACAATTAGCTTTGTGTAGTCGACGCTTGAAAGCATACCCTTGATGATTGCCTTGATGTTGTGGGCGTCGTTTACGTAGCTGAACACGTCAAATACGGAAGGGTCGGGAACGATGTCGGAAATGTATTTTACCGTTTCGTTTCTGTTGTTATTTATAATTTCGTCAATGCTCTGCCCGTCGGCATAGCCCTTGTCACGAAGATATGCAACAAGGGAATCCGTATCGCTCAGCGCAAGCATTGCGTCCGTATCGGCTTTTGAAAGCAGTTCTTTTTCTTTTGCCCTTACCGAGCCGATGGAATATTCGTATGAAATAGCCATATCAGTTTTCCTCAGCAAACAGATAACGGTTGATGTAATCCTCTAACTCGTTCTTTCTGTCCTCGATAACAGCGTTTAAAGAACAGTTTGACTCAATGTCGCCGCACTTGAGGATGAAGCCGCCCGTGATGTCCGCGGTGGTATCGCTAATCTCAGCGTCAATGCCCGCCGCCTTCATCTTTTCGGCAAAGTCCTTCGGAAGTCTTTCGCGGTCTCTTTTGTTGAGAATAACCGTTCCGCGGTCGCCGTCGATACCCTCGGCAAGCCTGTAGATAAAAGCGAAATATTTATCCGCCTCAAGCGAATTGATGTGCTCAATGAGAAGGTCGAGAGTCTTATTTATCTCGCCTCTCTTAGCCTCAAGCACCGCGTTTCTCTCGATGAGGGAAGCGCTGCTTAAAGCGGCGTTTTTCATATTTTCAGCCTTGGCGTCGGCGTTTGCGGAGACTGCCTCAGCTTCCGCGTCAGCCTTCTTTTCAGCCTCTTCAAGAATCCCCGCGGCTTTTTCCTCAGCCTCGTCTATGATGAGCTGCGCCTGTTCTTTTCCCGAATTAATAATGCTTTCAAAAAGCTTGTTATCATTTGTCATTAATAATCAGCCTTTCGCTCAGAATTCAAGATTAGGAATTGAAATTACTGCAAGAAGCGAAACGATGAAGGAAAGAAGAGCATAAATCTCAACAAGGGTGATTGATACCATTGCCTTTGAGAAGTTCTTGTCGTCCTTTGCCGTCATAGCAACGCCCGATACAGCCGTTTTGCCCTGCTCAATACCGGATACAAGACCGCCGATACCGATTGCAAGAGCCGCTGCAAGAAATGCAAAGCCGTGCTGTGTGTCGGGAATTTCGCCGCCAAGCACGCCGCAGTTGATGATGATAAGGAAGCCTACGATGAAGCCGTAAAGTCCCTGTGTGCCGGGAAGAAGCGTCAATACAAGCATCTTACCGAATTTTGAAGAGTCCTCGGAAAGAACGCCCATTGAAGCCTGTCCTGCACCGCCTACGCCTTTTGCAGAGCCTATGCCTGCGAGTACCGTTGCAACTACTGCTGCTGCTACCGCTAATACTAATCCACTCATTTTTTATTATCCTCCTTGATTCTTATATACTTACTTTTGAGAGTGAACGGTTCAAACTGTTTTCCGCCGCCCTCATAAAATTTACTGAACATTTCAACGTACTGAAGCCTCATTGTGTGAACGTATGAGCCGAGTGCGTTAAGACCTATATTGATAACGTGTCCCAAAATGAACACAAGAAGCATCGGGATGATGCCGATAATCGACTTTCCGAGCATTTCCGAAAGAAGGTTGAACACCTCTGCCATAACGCCCGTTGTCAGTCCGAGAGCAAGAAGTCTCGAATAGCTGAGAAGGTCGCTTATGTAGCTCGTTATGTCGTAGAGCGAAACCACGCCCGAGAAAAGCCGCATAATCGGATTCTTCTTATCGCGCCCCTGCGTGAGTATGAGCATCGCCACGCCGAGAATCGCCATACCGAAGCCGATGTACTTCACAACGTCGCTGAGCTTCGTGCCTGCAGCGCCGACCGCGATTCCCACAAGAACAATCATCCACGAGCCCACGTCGAACACCGCGCCCTTTTTGTCGCCGTGCTTCCACAGAACGTAGAACTTGCACGCCATACCTGCCAGAATGTGAACAAGACCGAACGCGATTGACATTATCAGTATCGCCATAGCGTCCTTTTTCTGGTCGAGTATCGGCCACGGAAGCATATCCGCCATCGTGATGTCCTTGCCCGTAAAGTGATTGTAGAAAACTGCGGGTGCGTTTCCGAATATGGAACCGTAAACAAGTCCCCATATAAACGTTGAAATGCCGCAGTATTCAAAGAGCTTGAGATTGTTTCTCATCGACTTTTCGGGCTTGAATTTCTTAATCAGAAATGCGCAGACAAGAACCATAAGCAGTCCGTATCCCGCGTCAGAGAACATCATTCCGAAGAAGAAATAGTAGAAAAACGCAAGCACGGGCGTCGGGTCTATATCGTCCTTACCCGGGGAAGCGTACATCGTAACGATGCCCTGCGCGGGTTCTGCAAACGCGTTGTTCTTGAGCTTTACGGGTGCGTCTTCGCCCGCGTCTTCAAATTCAACCACGCAGCATTCGAGCTTTGCGCATATCGCCTCGAGCTTGCCCCTGTCCTCTTCGGGAATGTATCCCGTGATTATAACCGTGTGGTCGCTGTGGTCAAGGGTGCTCAGAACCCTGTACTTGTCGGCTCTTATCGCAAAATAGTCGCTGACGTTTTTGATGTCTTCCCTGTACTCGGCGTATCCCTTAATCTTTTCAAGCGCCTCGTCGCTCTCTTTGTCGAGCGCGTCAATCTTGGCTTTCAGGGCCTGCACCTCAGCCGCGGGAACATCGTCGCAGCTGACGGAAGGATAGGAAAAACCGATTGAACGAAGCAGGGTTTCCGCCTCGCTTCTCTGTTCTTTAGGAACAAAGAGCGCGATACAGGTAATATCCCTCGAAGCGGATACTATGTCGAAGTCAAACACAAGGTCACTGTCCGCCGCAAGCGCTTCGGCAAGTTCCTTGTCGCTGTAAAGCTTCGGAAGCGAGCCGATGATAATTCCGGCTGATCCCGTCTCTTTCATATCCATAGGAATGTCGAGGGGTTCCCACGGCTCAAGCAGAGCAAGAGAGGTGTTGATTCTGACCTTTTCCGCCGCGTTATCGGTAATGACCTTGTCGTAGTCGAGAATGTCGTTGATAACGTCGACCGTCTCGCCGGAATTCTCTGCGATAACGCCTATCTCGTCGGGGTCAATCTCGCGCCTTCCCGAAAACGATGCGAAAAGCGACGTCTTTTCGGGGACGGCGTTGTCAAGTATTTTCAGCGCCTTTTCAGCGTAATTGAAATGCCGCTCAAATACCTGCTGCCGCGACGACAGGTCAATCTTTCTGAAGCCCTCTTGCGCTTCATCCTTCGAGCATATCAGCTCGGCAACCGAGCTGTCCTGCAGGTGTTCTATAAGGAATTTTCTGTCCTTTCGCAAAGCCGCAATAGTAAACTTATTCATTTTAAGCTTTGCCACAGTCTATCACCTCATTTACTGCAATAGTAGTGTTAATCAGAATAACTGTTCAAGCGCGCCGTCAAAGACTGCCGCGCGGTTTTTATCCGCCGTCTGCGCCAGCTCGGCTTTAGTCCTTTCGGCGGACTCTTCAGCCCTGCCTATAATGCCGTCGCACTCGGCTTTAACCGCGTCGAGCTTTTTGTCCGCTTCCGCCTGAGCTTCGGCAGAGCGCGTTTTGATAAGCTCGTCGCCCTTTGCCCTTGCGTTTTCGGCAATCGACTTCGCTTCGGCTTTGGCATCTGAAATCAGCCTTGCGCATTCCTGCTCGGCTTCATTCACTTTATCTAAAATATCCTTAGCCATATATGCCTCCTAATATTATATATTATATTATAATATACAATCACTTGATAAAAAAGTCAAAAGAAAGCAGGCAAAATATTGCATTTGTAACAAATTTGTAACCTGTTTGAGCAAAACGTGGTTTTAATAATTTCTTCAATACTATAAATGACAAGCCGCCACTCAAAATGAACTGCATAATCATATAAACAGTACAAATGAGCGGAGGCTTTCTCTTAAAACAACAAGTGATTTTAATTACGTGTTATAAACGTCGAATCTATTTTTCATTTCAGAGATTTCTTTTAAAGAATATAGATATCTTAGTCAACTAAAAAGAATGCAGTAAAACATCTATGTTCGTTTTTTGTTGCATATGTGACGGCGGTTATGTATAATGAAATTATTAAATGATTTCAGGTGAAAAAATGCAGACTTTTTATACAAGCGACAGAAACGAGTGGCGGCAGTTTCTTGCCGAAAACTTTGAAACGGAAAAGGAAATATGGTTCGTGTTCCCAATGAAGGGGTCGGGCGAGCCCGCCCTTTCGTATAATGACGCGGTTGAGGAAGCGCTCTGCTTTGGCTGGATTGACAGCACGATAAAGCATACAGACCCGCTTCACAGGGCTCAGCGCTTTACGCCGAGGCGGAAGGGAAGCCCGTATTCACAGCCGAATATCGAGCGCCTGATATGGCTTGATAAGCAGGGAATGATTCACCCGAAGGTGCGCGAAAGCGTTCTTCCCGTGATAAGCGCACCGTTCGTTTTTCCGCCGGATATAACCGATGCGCTCAAGCAGGACGAAACCGTATGGAAAAACTATCAGAGCTTTTCCGAGCCTTACAGGCGCATTCGCGTAGCCTACATCGAGGCGGCGAGAAAACGCCCCGAAGAATTTGAAAAAAGGCTTAATAATTTTATTGAGAAAACCCGCAGAAACAAGCTCATTACGGGCTACGGCGGCGTTGATAAATACTATAAATAAACGGAGAAAACTATGGATATAAGAACCGTCAGAGCAACCGAAACCTATCAGCAGGCGGGCGCGTATTACGTGAGAATTCAGGGCATGGCGAGGCAGCACGGAATAACCCTGCGCCGTGAGTTTGACGAGCACGACACGCCCGACACGAAGTACATAGTCCTGACCGACGGCGACTTTCCCGTTGCAACCTGCAGGCTCTATGAGCTTGACAGGGAAAGCGTTATGGTCGGCAGGGTAGTAGTCCTGCCCGAATACCGCGGGAAAGGGCTTGGCAGGCGCGTTATAGCCGACGCCGAGAGCTGGATTAAGGAACTCGGCTTTTCAAAAATTACAGTCGAAAGCCGCGACGTCGCAGTCGGCTTTTACAAAAAGCTCGGCTATGCCGAAACCGACGGCGGCATAATTCACGGCGACACCTTTGACTGTGTGAAAATGGAAAAGAGTATATAGCAACAGCGGGTTGCTTGTGTTATCCGCAAGGCCGTATTAAAATGGTAGGCGGGAGGGATTATTATGACAACGAAAGACGTAATATTTGAACTGAGAACAAAGAAAGGAATGTCGCAGGACGAGCTTGCCGAAAAGGTGTTTGTAACCCGTCAGGCGGTATCGCGCTGGGAAAACGGCGACACCGTGCCGAACACCGAAACGCTCAAGCTTCTCTCAAACCTTTTCGACGTTTCAATCAACACTCTTCTCGGTTCTCCGCAAAAGCTCATTTGCCAGTGCTGCGGTATGCCGCTTGAGGACGAAATCATCGGCAGAAACGGCGACGGCACTTTAAACGAGGACTACTGCAAATGGTGCTATGCCGACGGAACCTACACCTACAGCGATATGGACGAGCTCATAAACGTCTGCGTGCCCCATATGGAGCAGCAGGGCTTCACCGAAGAGCAGGCGAGGGCGTATATGAAGGAAATGCTTCCGAAGCTCGATTACTGGAAGAGGTACGAGGAGCTTTCCGACAACGGCGAGTTTGACGCGTTCAAGGCTCAGCTCATCGACGAGATTAACGCGCTTGGTATCGAGGGTATGCCGAAGCTTGAAAGCCTCAACGCCCTCGTGGGAAAATTCGTAAATCTCGAATATCCGCTGCCAAGCGGCGTCAGCGCGAAATTCCTTGACGACGGCACGACCTACCTCGGCAATCAGCTCGAGTGTGAATTCGGCGGCGAGCGCTGCTTCGGTGTGCTTGCGAATATGGATTTCATCCTGATTTGCACCTACGAGGCAGAGGGCAAGAACCCCGAGCTTCTTCTCTACAAAAAAAGATAATCCCGCGTCACTTGACGTGACAGATGGGGTAATGCTATACTTTATTCAGAATAATGCAAAGGGTGTAACAAAGTGAGCAAAAAAAAGGGCGTTATTGCCGCATTGGCGATTATACTTGTTGCCGCAGCGGTTATTGCGGCGGTTTTGATACCGAAAGGGGGAAGCGAAATGAAGGTCGGCAAAAAGATTTCATATGAGGACATCACGGAATTTTACTACACCGAGTCTTCATCGGCATATCCGCCGACGTACCAGAGATACCGCTTTTATGTTGAAGACGGAAAGCGTATGTTTTTCCACGAAAAGCGCGAGGGCGACACCTTCCCGCTGACCGAGGCCGACGCCACAGTGACCGGCACGAAGGAACTCACCGAAGAGGAATGGCAGAGCTTTCTCAACTGCGTTGACGGCGGCGAGGTTGAAAAGAGGACGGAAAGCACAGAGAGCGGCGGCTCGGGTCCGTGGCTCTACCTCTACTGGAAAAAGGACAAGGGCAAGTATCAGGAATTCACCTTTGCCTCATACGATAAGCAGGTTCAGTTTGAAGAGCTCTGCAAAGCCCTTGCACAATAATAACGCATAAGAAAATCCCCTGAATACGGATTGTATTCAGGGGATTATTGTTTTCTTTTTACCAACCGAATCTTACGATTTCAATTGAGCAGCCGCCTGTGCCGAGTCTGTAACATTCTGCGTGGCCTTCGGGTGTGAAGATATCAATTCTTCCTGTCGAGGAAAGGCCTGAGCCGCCGCGGTCAACAACTGTGTAGAGTGTGCCGTCAACGCTGATTACAGAGCCGAGAGGAAGCCAGTTACAAGCAACGTAGTACGGATTTGCCATACCGTTCTGAATCTGAAGTCCGCTTGTAGTGATACCTCTTGAGTTGCCGTTACACGTTGCGCAAGCGCAGTAGTGTGTGTATCTGCCTGAGATAACCTGGCCGAGAACGAGACCGTTGTAGCTTTCAACGCCGTTTGACGTGATGTCAGCCTTGCCCTCGTATTCCTTTGTACCAACGTAAACAATTTCGTTTACAGCAGCCTTGACGTTCTTGCGTGAGGTCTCTTCTCTTTCAACCTCTTTGCCGTCAACGTACTTAACCTTGTAGGTAACCTCGTCTTCTCCGTTAACGCCTGCCGAGTAAACCTTTGAGGTTCCCTTGTACATTGTGTCGTCGTCCTGCTTTGTGGTGCCGTATGCAACGCTCTCATTTTCGGTAACGCTGCCGTAGGTTACTCTGTGAACGGAAACAGCCATATTCTCGCTGAGTTCGTCAGTGAGTGCGGGCGTGGTGTAGTCTTCCTTGCCGAGAACAACCTTTGCAAGGTCAAGAAGGTCCTGAACCGTGCCCTGATAGATTGCATACTTTGTTGTTGCGCCGTCAACCGTGAGGCTAACCGACTTTGCCGACTGGATTGAGATAACCATACCGTCGATTACAAGGTCTTCAAGAGAATAATTAACCTTATCCTTTTCGTTGACCGTAAGTCCGATTTCCTCAAAAGCGTCGCCTACTGTGTCTGCGTATACGCTGTAGGTGTTGATAACGCCGTCAAATTCAACGTTTACATCGTGCTGCTTGTCGATAACGATTGTGCCGCCTTCGCCTGCTTCAAAGCCGCTGAGGTCGATTCTGTCGCTGTCTTCAACAGTGATACTTGCCTGTGAAATAACTTCTGTAGCCTGTGAGCTGTTTGTTGTAACGATGCTGCTCACGCCGTCAACGATGATTTCAACGTTGTACTGCGTAGCAAGGTCAGCGAATGCTGTTGCAGAAAAGATACCGATTGTTACAACAAATGAAATGATTGCCAAAAGTATTGCTTTGCTTATACCCCTTAAACCTTTGGCGTTTGTCTGACTAATCATTGTTAATCTCCTTTTGTTCTTCGGAATAATATTAGGCTTGCTTTGAATTAATTTCCTAATATCAGTGAAACCGAGGTTCCACTAAACAGATTTTAATTTGTCTGCCGGGGGTTTTTAAGCCCCTTTTCCGTTATTATTTCCTCGAGCGCTAAGCATTATAGCCGCAACCTGTAGCAGTGTCAACATAAAATAAATTTAATTTTTGTACAATTTGCACAAGGAAATCAAAATGATTTGTTCAAAAGGTACTAAGACAGCCCACATATTGTGGTGTCGGCTTTAACGCGCTAAATCGCGACAAGCGGATTTTTGTTATATCTTTAGAAATCGGTCACAAATTTTTACCCTTTTGTAATCATTTTTTACCGACTTTTAATCAATACACCACATATTGTCTAATGCCCCTGAAGGGGTAGGGGGCGGCACAACATACATAAGATAATTTTTTTGAAAATATTTTTAAAAAACTCTCATAAAAAATCAATTCCCGGCCGAAAACGGTCGGGAATAATTATAATATATAAATTATTTAATTAATTACTATATAAATATAGAGCATTATTTTTTCACCTTGTCAAACACCTTCGGTGAGAAGAAAACCGAGAGTGCGGTAAAAATAAGGCCGATAATCAGAAACAGAACAAAGTCCGCCCTGACCGCGTTTGCAATCGCCGTGGCGTAGACCGACGGGTTTGCCTTGACGTGGGTGCCCACCCCGAATATCAGACAGAACACGGAAACGAGCACGAAGGTGTATGCTGCCGCGTTAAACTGCGACATCAGCGCCTTGCGGCGTTCAACCTTGCTTGAGTAGAAAAACGATATGAGCATTGCGGAACCCGCTATGAAAATCAGCGACGAGGAATAAATCTTGTTGCTGACCGCCTTAATCGTCTCAACGTACTGATACGCTTCCTGCGTGTTTTCAAGTCCGTAGGTCTCGTTGTAGATGTTCACAGCCTTCTTCGCTATTTCGTCAACGCTGCGATTCGTGTATTTCGTCTGCGTCGTGTTGAGGTATTCCCTGCAGTAGCCCGCAACCGTCTCAACCTTTTCCGTAGAATAAAGTGAGGTGTCGTAGCCCTTGTAAAAACGGACTGTCACGTTGTCGCTTGCGGCAAACTCATCCCTTGCCTTGTAGAATATATCCGAGGGAAGGGAGGTTTCCTTTGAAAGCGCGTTAATCCTGTTGTCAAAGGTCTTGTCGAGCTTTGAGGTCACGGCTGACGATGAGATGAATCTTGACATATATCCCGCGCGGCAGAGCGTGTTGCTTGCCACAAAGGTGCCGAAGAGCATCAGCATTCCGAGCACGAAGGTCACCGTAAGCATAAAGGTTAGGGCCCGTCTGGTTTTTCTTGTTGTAAGAGTTCCTTTTGCCATAAACCAAACCCCCTTACGCGACGACCTTAGCGCCGCCGCTCACTTCAAAAGCGACAGCACGGTAGCTTTCTTCTATTGTAACGCCCTCTGATACGTCGGCGGCAAAAACAACGTCTGCGTCGACCTCGTTTGCAAACTTAGCCGCTTCCTCGGGTGTGGGGAAGGTGCCGGTTGCAACGGCGGTGAGGGTGTATTCCGAAGCGCTGTAAACCGTCGTGGCTTTGAGCGTGTCGCCCTCTTCCATATCGGCAATAAGCGCTGAGTTATTCTTAGTAATTGTGCAGAGGCAGACGCCCGTCTCGCCGATGAGACTGTGCTTCGGCTGAAGCGCGATGCAGTCAACCTCAACGCTTTCATAGGGCGCGTAGATTACAGACATCGGGGTGTTGCCGAAGCTGATAATTCCGAGCTGCGTGTTTTTCTCAATCGCACCGAGCGCCGACCTGCTCACCGTGTCTGCGGGGGTTATGTCCGTTCTCTCAATAATCTCGCTGCTGTCGATAACCGAAAGCTGCGTGTAATTTCCCGAAAACGGAACGTTTTTTATTCCCACCGTAAAAAACAGTAATGCCGCAATCGTGAATATTACGGCAATTACAGCAGGTATGATATAACCTTTTCTGATTTTCTTGTCTTTTAAATCCAAATTCATATTATCTGTTTTGCTGATACAATTGGCTCATCATCGGTTTCTTCTGCTTTTTCGGCTTGTATGCAGGCGGGTTCTTGAGCTTCTTTGTGAGGGGGCTGTTCTTCTTTGTGAGCTTGTTTACCTCATGAACAGGTCCCGACATATAGTCGCTCATATACTCGTCCGCGACCGCCATAAGCTTGGGGTCGTTTTTCATTTCGCCGAGGATGGTTACGCCGATGATATCCTGAACCTCGTTGGTTCCGTCCTCATATATTTCGTTGAGCATCTTGAAGAGCTTTCTCTGCTCTTCCTTGCTTCCGTTTGCAATAATATCCATAACCTTTTTCGTGCCGTACTCGGTGAAGAAGGTCTCGGGTAAAAACTCGCCGTAGTCGGCAATGTTCTGCTTGATTAAATCCTTCATATCGGGATAGAGCACGCCAAAACGGTTTGCAAGGGAATCGGTGTCATAGCTGATAACGCCGTTCTTTGCCTTGGTTCTTGAAACCGCCTTGGGCATTTTCACCTTGTCAAGGTCAACCTTTTTCTTAACCTTAAAAAGTCTTTCAAGCTCGTACGCGGTCTCGTTTGCAAGGGACTTTGCGTCCTTCTCGTTATAGTGCTCAAGGTCATAGAGCGACCTTGAAATAGTCGAATACTCGTAGCCGTTTTCGCCTTTTTCATAAGCGCAGTCGAAAGCAAAAACCTGAGCCTCGCTGTCGTACACGAGCCTGTACGAGCCCTTGTCGCCCTCAAAGGTGATGCTGCTGTAGTCCTTGCCGGCATATCTGAAACCGAGCTCGTCGTTTACAGAGCTGAGGTTCTTTTCAAATATTGATAATACTTCGTTTAATTCCATATTTTTTCCTCTTACTTTACAAGATTTCTCTTAATTTCCGCCTCTGTGTCTGACTCAAGAAGCTTCATACGGTAATATTTATACGTCCACGCAAACATCGCCGCGCCGATGCCCGTAAGCATTGCGCCGAAGATGATGAACACTACAAACATTGAGTTTACGCACTGCTTTATAGCCTCGTTGTATGCGTCGATATTTGTCAGGTTGACCCTTCTCATTATGCCGTAAACAATGGAAATGAGGGGGATGAACACCATAACAAGCCCCGCCGAGGTAAAGCTCATCGCGATGTAGTTGTACTTGAGCTTTCTGCCGCCGTTGAGCCTGTTGAGGTACGAGGTGAGAAAGAGCGCGAGCAGAATGAACGCCGCAAGAATAACGGGCAGGAACTTATAGTTTACAACATTTGCCCAGCGGCTGAGATGCTCGTTGTTCTGAATAGAGCAGGTTCTGTTGAAAATATCAACCGCCTCGTTGACGATTCTTTCCGTTTCCTCGTCGCTTCTCTCTATACCGTTTTCCTTGTCGTAATTATTGAGCGCCTTGGTGTAGTCGCCGATAATCGTTGAGGTGTAGGAAAAATTTGTGGGCTCGGTGGTTGTGGTGTCCATAATAACCGTTCTCTGGATTGACGAGATGAAGCTGTAGCCCGTCGTTGAGAGGAACACCTCTTTGGAAATATCCTCTTCCTCGCAGAAGTCGGTAAGGTTTTCGTCAAGCTCTTTTACAAGCGTGTTGATTGTTGCAGGGCTTGTGAAATAGGACACCTTGAAATCCGTATTGCCTATAGTAACCGTCACAATGCCGACTGAAAACGCGCCGACAATTGAGAGAAACAGAAGGAAGGTTGATAAAAGGCACAGAAATCTGTTGATTCTGTACATCGTTCTTCTTTTACTCATCGCCGACCTCCTGAACGGCAACCGTGTCAGTCTCGCTGTTTGGCAGACTTTTTTCAATTACGGGCAGAAGAGCCCCGAAAATAATCGATATGGTTACCGCAAATGCTACGGATACTATTATTGACTTTTCCAAAACGTATTTTCTGTAACTCTGAAAAGCAGTCATAATAAGACCTCTTATATAAAAACAGTATGTTATTAAAATAAATCTTATCTATTATAACACCAAAGATTATATTTGTCACTAATTTTTTTAATTTAATTATTATTTAATTTGTATATTATTAAGTGTTGATTATTAATACTTTATGTGATAAAATATTGTGAATAACTATATGAATCAGGTGGCGAATATGAACAAAAAAACGATTGCCGTTATCTTTGGCGGAGTATCATCGGAGCACGATATCAGCTGTATTTCCGCTAAGAGTATAATTGAAAATATAGACTACAATAAATACAACGTTGTCCTTCTCGGTATAACAAAGAACGGTGAATGGCTCATCTACAACGACGCCGTAACCCTTCTTCCGAACGACAACTGGCTCAAATCCCCGAGCCTCACGCCGGCGTTCATTTCCCCCGATACGTCGGTCAGGGGAATTGTCACCGCTAAGGGCGACATCATAAAGCTTGACGTTGTTTTCCCCGTGCTTCACGGCAAAAACGGCGAGGACGGAACCGTTCAGGGACTTCTTCAGCTCGCTCAGATTCCGTTTGTCGGATGCGACGCCACCTCGTCGGGCGTATGTATGGATAAGGCGGTAGCAAACGCAGTTGCCGACGCCTTCTCAATTCCTCAGGCAAAGTGGTGCGCGGTAAGCGAATACGATTACAGAACCAACACCGAGGCAGAGCTCAGCGCAGCTGAGGAAAAGCTCGGCTACCCGATTTTCGTTAAGCCTGCAAACGCGGGCTCATCGGTCGGTATTTCAAAGGCGCACAATCAGGACGAACTCAGAAATGCGCTTGAGGTTGCGTTTAAAGAGGATAAAAAGGCTGTCCTTGAGGAATTCATCGACGGCTACGAGGTTGAATGCGCAGTTATGGGCAACAACATCCCCGTTGCGGGCGAGGTCGGCCAGATTGTAGCAGCTGCGGAATTCTACGATTTCGACGCAAAATACAACAATCCCCAGTCCGAACTTTTCATCCCCGCTCAGATTCCCGAAGAGAAGAGGGAAGAGGTCAAGGCGCTTGCGCTCAAAGCGTTCAAGGCTCTCGGCTGCGAGGGTATGGCAAGGGTTGATTTCTTTGTCAGAAAGGACGACGGTAAGGTCCTTCTCAACGAGATTAACACAATCCCCGGACAGACAGATATCAGTATGTACCCGAAGCTCTTTGAGGCTGTGGGCATCTCATATAAGGCTCTGATTGACAACCTTATCGAATTTGCGCTTCAGCGCGGCGGAAAGATTTAACTATGCAGGTTTTGATTGAAATAATCGGCACCCAGAAGGTCGACAGGGAAAAGGACAAAATTGAGCTCACAACCGTCGGCACTCTTGAGGAAAACGACGGCGAGTACATCCTTCGCTATAAGGAAGAGCAGGAAGCCCCGACGGACGCGATTGACGTCACGGTTGTCATAAAGAAAGACGAATCCCTCGTTGAGATGACGCGAACGGGCGGTGCCGAATCCCGCCTCATTATTGAGAGTTCAAACCGAAATCTCTGCCACTACGGCTCAGAATACGGCGATATCCTTATGGGAATATCGGGACACTCGATTTCAGCCGAGTTCGACGGCGAGCAGGGCGAGTTTGAATTCAGATACGATATAGATATTAACGGCTTAATGGTGTCAAGGAATTCGCTTTACACCAAAGTCAGAAGAACATAAATCAGGTGAAAAAATGTCAAAAATAGTTTCAGAGGCACAGAGTGCTTTAAGGCAAAAGATAATAGAAGCAATCAATACGGCTATTGCCGAGGGTGAGCTTGCGGATGCCGAAATCCCCGAGTTTATCATCGAAGTCCCCGCAAATAAGGCGAACGGCGACTACTCGTCAAACGCGGCTATGGCGGGCGCAAGAGCGTTTCGCAAGGCACCGAGAGCGATTGCCGAAAGTATTGTAAAGTATTTGGACTTGACAGACACTTTCTTTGAAAGAGTTGAAATTGCAGGCGCAGGCTTTCTCAATTTCTTCCTTTCACAGCATTTCTGGACGGAAATCCTGAAGGACGTTATAAGCAGCGGCGAGGATTACGGCAAGTCTGACTACGGTCAGGGCAAGAGCGTTCTTGTTGAGTTCGTTTCCGCCAACCCGACGGGCCCCATGCACATAGGAAACGCGCGCGGCGGAGCAATAGGCGACTGCCTTGCCTCGGTTCTCGACTGGGCGGGCTACAGGGTTGACCGCGAGTTTTATATCAACGATGCGGGAAATCAGATTGAAAAGTTTGCAACGTCCCTCGAGGTAAGATACCTTCAGCATTTTGACGGCAGTATCGAGATGCCCGAGGACGCATATCACGGTCAGGACATCACCGACCACGCCGAAAACTTTATTAAGGAATACGGCGATAAATACGTTGATTCACCGAGCGCCGATAGAAGAAAAGCGCTTGTTGACTACGCTCTTCCGAAAAATATAGAAGGACTTGAAAGGGACCTCGGCAGGTACAGGATTACCTACGACAAGTGGTTCAGAGAGTCAACCCTTCATAACGACGGCTCGGTTGACAAGGTCATCGAAGAGCTCAAGGCTAAGGGCGTGACATACGAGCAGGACGGCGCATTATGGTTTAAGGCGAGCGAATTTGGCAATGATAAGGATATAGTTCTTATCCGTGCAAACGGACTTCCGACATATATTGTTCCCGATATCGCCTACCATTACAATAAGCTTGTGACAAGAAATTATTACAAGGCGATAGATATTCTCGGTGCCGACCACCACGGCTATATCGCGAGGATGAAGGCGGCGCTCACCGCTCTCGGACTTGATGCGTCAAGGCTCGACATCGTTATTATGCAGATGGTAAGGCTCGTGCGCGACGGCGAAACTATCAAGCTTTCAAAGCGCTCGGGCAAGGCGATTACGCTCAACACCCTCATCGACGAGGTGCCGCTTGACGCCGCAAGATTTTTCTTCAATCTTCGCGAGCCTAATTCGCACTTCGACTTTGATTTGGAACTTGCTGCAAAGCAGTCGAGCGAAAACCCCGTTTACTACGTTCAGTACGCTCACGCGAGAATCTGTTCCATAATCAAAAAAGCCGAGGCGCAGGGAATTGAACTGAGAAATCCCACCGACGCCGAGCTTGACAGGCTTGACAGCGACGAAGAGAAGGAACTCATCCGTCATCTTTCCGCTCTCACCGACGAGGTCATCAGTGCGGCAAATGCTTATGACCCCGCAAAAATTACACACTATGTTATTGAACTGGCAACCCTTTTCCACAAGTTCTACAACGCAAAGCGCGTTATCGACGAGGACGAGGGACTGATGTGCGCAAGGCTCTATCTTTGCCGCGCTGTCAGGGATACAATCAAAAACATTTTAACTATGATGAAGATTACTGCCCCCGAGGAAATGTAATCTTCGTGGACTATGAGGTATTTAATGGCTAACATTAAAAGCAAGGTGCTTCACGCCGTCGGAAACAGGATGGCGGACTACATCTACAAAGATCCGAAAAAGAATATACCAAAGCTCATCAATATTGCAAAGCGTCTTGCGGGCGACCAGTTCCCCGAAACGACCTTTACAAAGCCCCTCGAAATCGTTGCCGACGATACGAATATCTGGCACAAATACCTTTTCGACGGACTTGAGGACATCGACCGCGAGCAGTTCAAGAGCGTAGCGCTCACCTTTGCAATCGACCTCGGTCTGATGGGCACTGCAACCCTCAGAAAAAAGAGGGATGAGGAGCATATCAACATTCCGTGGGTTGTCCTTCTTGACCCGACCTCTGCCTGCAACCTCAAATGTAAGGGCTGCTGGGCGGCGGAATACGGTCACAGGGAAAACCTCACTCTCGACGAGATGAGAAAAATCGTAACCGAGAGCAAGGAGCTCGGAACGCATTTCTTTATGTTCACGGGCGGCGAGCCCCTTATCCGCAAGGACGATATTTTCACCCTTGCCGATGAAAACAGGGACTGCCTCTTCCTTGCCTACACAAACGGTACGCTCATTGACGACGAAACCTGCGAACGCCTCAAGAGCTGCGGCAACTTCGCGGTTGCGCTCTCAATCGAGGGAAGCGAGGAAACGAACGACGCAAGGCGCGGCGAGGGAACATACAAAAAGATTCTCGGCGCTATGGAACTTCTGCGCAAGCACAAATGTCTTTTCGGCACGTCAATTTGCTACACGAGCCAGAACTACGATGCCGTTACATCCGATGAGTTCTACGACTTTATGATTGAAAACGGCGCAAAGTTTGCGTGGTATTTCCACTATATGCCCGTCGGAAGCGACGCCGACACGAGCCTGCTTCTCACGCCCGAGCAGAGGGAACACGTTTACCGTGCAATCAGGGCAAAAAGAAACAGCAGGACAGGCAAACCGATTTTCACCGTTGACTTCCAGCACGACGCGGAATTTGTCGGCGGCTGTATCGCGGGCGGCAGAAACTATTTCCACGTCAATTCACGCGGCGACGTTGAGCCCTGCGTTTTCATCCACTATTCGGACTCAAACATCCGCGAAAAGTCAATCAAGGAATGTCTTATGTCCCCGCTTTTCAGAGAGTATTACAAGGGACAGCCGTTCAACGACAATATGCTTCGCCCCTGCCCGATGCTTGAAAATCCGCAGGCGCTTCGCAAAATTGTTGAAAAGACGGGCGCAAAGTCGACAAACCTTCTTATGCCCGAATCGGTTGAGGACCTCTGCGCAAAGTGCGACAGTTATGCCGAAAACTGGGCTCCCGTTGCAAAGCGTATCTGGGAGGAGCAGGAGAGATTCCGCCCCTACACCCAGTACTACCGCGACACGCCCGAGGGCAAGCTTGAGATGAAAAAAGGAGAATAATATGGAACAGAATTACCAGTACCCGCAGGCACAGCAGTATTATGCGCCTGCAAAAAAGCCGAAGGAAAAGCTTTTTGTTCCCGAGCTCATACTCTGCGGAATGTCGCTTCTTTTCTGCTTCGGCCAGATACTTCTTTATACGGTAACCGCAGTGAGATATCCCGCGTTCTATGCGTTCAGCGGTCTTGCGCTTGCCGTGGCGGATTTTGTGGTTTACATCCTCTTCCTCACCTTCCTTCTCATTAGGAAAAATGCGGCGAGAAACGCACTTTTTGCGGCTGCAGTAATGTTTTTCGTTTCGATGATATCCTCAATTGCAAAAGTTGTTTTCTATGCAACGGTTCGCGCAAGGGAGGGCACCATCATTGAAAATTCACTCGCAATTGCGTGGGCGCTTGCGCTTTGCGTAATGATGGTACTTACGGCGCTTATCAGGAAAAAGGGAATCGCCATTGCGTCGATGATTCTTATCGGCATCAACATAATCGCATATTTCATTACGACGATTGTTCAGTTTGCGCAGCTTGCAAGATACCATATGATTATGGCGCATAATGTTTTCTCGTATTTTCTGGGACTTGCGGTGGTTTTCCTTGAAGCGGCGATTGTTATACTCTGCATAAGGATTATCAAAAACGCTCCCAAAAAGCCGAAGCCGGTACCCGCTTATCAGCAGTACCAGCAGTATCCTCAGTATCAGCAGTACCCGCAGTACACACCGTATCAGCAGCCTGCACCGCAGTACGCGCCTCAGCCGGCGCAGCAGGTTCGGACCGAAACGCCGCAGCCGGTACAGACCATACAACCCGAGGCACAGCCTGAAGTACAGGCAACACCTCAGCAAACAGAACAGTAATAACAAAAAGGGCATCCAAACGGATGCCCTTATGTATTGTATATAATCGAGTACGCGATAATCTGCCCGATAATCGCGCAGAGCAGGGGATTGAGAAGCGGCAGCAGGCTTTGATAGCAGATGCTGTCCGCGCTGTCCGTGCAGGAAAGGGGCGCGATTTTAAGCGTGTATCTTTCATCGGGCAGAAGCCCCCAGAAGCTGTCGTTTGAGGCAAGGGCAATAATGTTGTCCCTGCCTATTATTCTGCCGAGTTCCCCCGACGGCAGAGCCCTGACGTCGCTTCCGAGCGCCGAGGTGAAAAGATTGGAAACATAGACCGCCGTGGCAAAATCAACGTTCCTCCCCGTGATAACGAGTCCCTTCGCGGGCATACCGTCGGCGACGGAAAGTATGTAGCTCTCGTTTTTCATAATGTCGTTTATGCTCTTTCTGAGATTTTTCAGCGCGGTTACCGCAAGCTTGTAATAAAGCTCGGTGAGCGACTGATTTTTCCTTCCGATGTAAAGCGCAATCAAAGTGAGCATAATATATCTCAGCGTGTATTCGGCAACGGGGATACTCAGCGCCGCCTTTTCCTCAATCAAATCGTTTATGAAAACGTACGCCGCCTTTGCGTCCTTAACCCTTTTTGCAACCTCGCCTTCCTCGCCCGTTTCGGCAAGAAGAATGACGAGCGTTTTCCTACCCATCACAAGGCGGTCGCAGCAGAATTCCGAGAGCAGATACGCCGAGGTGTGAATGTCGCAAATCGCCTCGAAATTGTGAGAAAAGAGCAGGGCGAGGGGATAGTAGTCGCTGTTTCCGACTATGTAAATCTGCTCGATTTTCTCTGTTCTTATTCTAAGAGAATCAAGCTGAATTCTGTTTCCTTTGATATGCTTGTTTATCATTTCCTCGGCAAGCTGCCCCTGAATGCAGAGCTGCCGCCGAAATTCGTTTGGATATTCAATTTCCGCACCGACTGACTGAGTCTGCGCCTTTTTTCTTTTAAGTATTCCCATAACCTCACCTCTGTCTGTTTGTTAGCCTTGCCACGATGACCGACATATCGTCGCGCCTGCCGTCGCCGCAGCACTCTATGGCAAAATCGAGTATGCTCTGCGCCTTTTCGCTCGGCGGAAGCCCCTCGTCAATGCTCAGAAATTCCTCAAGCTTGTCCGAGTCCGTGTCGGTTATACCGTCGCTCATCATTATGACCTCGTCGCCGACGTTGAGGACGGTCGTCCGCTTTGCAAATTCAATTCCGCGCAGTATCCCCGCGGGCATTGACGAGAGCTCGCACCTTGTAATCGAGCTCTTTTTCACTATGTACGAAACCGGCGCGCCCGCCTTGTAAAATTCGCATTTTCCCGTAAAAAGGTCAATCCTTGCGCAGTCGAGAGTGGCAAGGCTTTCCTCGCCGCTCTTCACAAGAAGCGCGCTGTTTACAACCTTGAGCGACGAATCAAAGCCGAACCCCGCGCCGAGAAGCTTTGAGAGAAGCCCCGCGCCCATAGCGCCGTCAAGCGCCGCGCGGCTGCCCGTGCCCATACCGTCGCTTATGATAAAGACCATATGCCCCTTCAAATCGTTGACAACCTTGACCGTGTCGCCGCATAGCGTACCTTCGGCGCTGTACTGCGCAAAGCCGAAGCTCACGCTGAAATTTGCCTTTTCAACAATGCTCAGCATCATCTTTGAGCCCGATAGGTTAATCCGCCCCTGCTCAAAATCGCGCGAGCAAATCCTGCAAATCTCGTTTTTTATCCGCGGGCTTTCAAGCCCCTTCGTCTTTGACGGCGCAAGAATCTCTACTCTCATACGGTCGAATTTATCCACGATTACCGAGATGTTTTCGGGATATATCTCGTATTCGCCGAGCATACGCCGTATCCTTGCCGCCGCCTTGAAATCAAATATTTCCGCGTCGTTAAACTCAAAGGCAAGGTCGTCGAGCATATCGGCAATCGAGAAAAACTGGTCGGCGGCAACCATTCTCATCTCGCCCTCAAGCGGGTTTTTCATATCAAGCGTGTTCATTCTTTCCCTCACGTCCCTGACGCTTTCGCTCACCTGCGAGAGCGCCGAGGCGGCAAAACGAAGCCTCACGATGAGGCTTTGCCGAAGGCTTCCGTCGGGGGCTATGTCCGCGCCGCTCTCGAAAAACTCGCTGATTTTATCCGTGAGCACCTCGGGCAGAACGACGAGAATGAGCCCCGCGACCGCGCTCTCAACCGCGCAGCACACCGAAAAGCTTCCCATACTCGCGCACGCCGTAAAGAATATCATCGAAAGGCAGTAGCTGCCCGCAACGCCGAGGCTCGAAAGCCCCGAGAAAAGCGACGCCACAAGCGCCGAAAAAGCGTATGCGCCGATTAAAAACAGGCTGTCGCGCTGACTTATTCCGAGCGCAAAGCCGAGGCAGAGCGAGAGTATCAGCCCCCATTTCTGTTCACCGAAACGCACGGTCACAGTTATGAGCAGCACCGCAACAATCCTCGCAAGGCTCACGCCCTTAATCTGAATAAAGCTGAAGCCCGAAAGAAGAACCGATGCGCTAATCAGCAGGCAGACTATGTCCGCAATCGGCAGCGCCTTGTACTTGAGCCTTCTGTAATTGACGTGAACGCACCTGAAGAAAAAGAGCGAACAGCCGAGAGCGAGAACCGCCTCGCCGAGAGTCAGCGCGTATTCCGCCGCGCCCGCGCCCTCGCGGTAGTTCATAACCGCGCCCGTTGAAAGCACGCTTAAAAACGAAACGAGCATCGGCAGATAGGCGTATCTCTTCTTGCTCAGCAAATCAACTGCGAGGGTTGCAATCGAGGCAATCAGCACCGCCGTAAAATATCTCACGCTCTGACTTCCCTGGCAGAATATCAGATAGCCGATGCCCGCCCCGACCATTGAAAAGGGCAGGGCTTTTTTGTTTGAAACTGTGATGAGTGATATGGCAAACGGGCACGCGCCGCCGACTATCGACGAAAAGCTCGTGAAAAACGTGAGAAGAAGCCATACGCTTCCCCTCAGCATTTCGTCAAAAACGGGGCTTGCGTTCCTTTTATTTCTGATTTTTTCCTTGACGGGCATTCTTACACTTCCTTTAACAAAACGATTATAGATTAACCGTTTCAAGAAAAATGTAAAAAGAGGGGAGCTAAATACATTTTTTGTATTGACATTTATAAAAATAGGATTATAATATATTTAGCACTCGGATATACAGAGTGCTAATTTAAGTGAAAAAGGTGATATTATGAGAAAAAAGCAATTTAAGGCTGAGTCCAAAAAGCTGCTTGATTTGATGATTAATTCTATCTATACTCACAAGGAAATCTTTCTGCGCGAGCTTATTTCAAATGCGAGCGACGCTATAGACAAGCTCTATTTCAAATCGCTGACGGACGACAGCGTTGAGCTTTCAAGAAACGATTTTAAGATTAATCTTGAAATCGACAGGGAAAACAGAATTGTAAAAATCAGCGACAACGGCATCGGTATGACCGCCGAGGAACTTGAAAAAAATCTCGGCACAATCGCAAAGAGCGATTCCCTCAATTTCAAAAATGAAAACGAGGACAGCGAGCACGCGGACGATATTTCCGTTATCGGTCAGTTCGGCGTCGGCTTCTACTCTGCCTTTATGGTTTGCGACAGGATTGAGGTCGTATCAAAGGCTTTCGGCGAGGATAAGGCAAACAGGTGGGTTTCAACCGGCGTAGACGGCTACACGGTTGAGGAATGCGACAAGGACGGCGTCGGCACCGAGATTACCCTCTACATCAAGGAAGACACCGAGACCGAGGACTACTCGCAGTATCTCGACGAAAACAAGGTGGCTCAGCTTGTAAAGAAGTACAGCGACTATATCCGCTATCCCATTGAGATGGAAATGAGCCATAGCGTGCCCGACCCCGACAACGAGGGCGAGTACATCAACGAGGTAAACGTTGAAACGCTCAACTCAATGGTTCCCATCTGGCGAAAGTCGAAAAGCGAAATCAAGCCCGAGGACTACAACGAATTTTACAAGAGCAAGTTCTTCGATTTCACCGACCCCCGTCTTGTGATTCACTCAAAGACCGAGGGACAGGCAACCTTTGACGCGCTTATGTTCATTCCCGAAAACGCGCCCTACGACTTCTACACCAAGGAATATGAAAAAGGGCTTCAGCTCTATTCAAACGGCGTGCTGATTATGGATAAGTGCCCCGACCTTCTGCCCGATTATTTCAGCTTTGTGAAGGGACTTGTTGACAGCGCGGACCTCAGCCTCAATATCAGCCGAGAGATGCTTCAGCACGACCATCAGTTAAAGATTATCGCAAAGGCGATTGACAAAAAGATTAAAAACGAGCTCAAGAAAATGCTTTCAAACGACAGAGAGAAGTACGAGGCATTTTTCAAAACCTTCGGTCTTCAGCTCAAATACGGCGTCTATGCAAACTATGGCATGGAAAAGGACGCCCTCAAGGATTTGCTTCTCTTTGAAAGCTCAAACGGCGACGGCTACACCACGCTGAAAGAGTATGTCGGAAGAATGGCTGAATCTCAGGAAAGCATCTACTATGCCTGCGGCGAGAGCGGCGATAAAATCGCTATGCTTCCCCAGCTTGAAGCCGTTAAGGAAAAGGGCTACGAGGTGCTCTATTTCACAGACGAGGTCGACGAATTTGCAATCAGTATCCTTATGGAATACGACGGCAAGCACTTTGTAAATATCAGCAAGGACGACCTTGACATCAGCACCGACGCCGAAAAAGAGGCGATTAAGAACAAGAATGAAGAGAGCAAAGAGCTTCTTGACAAGATGAAGGAATACCTCGGCGACGAGGTCAGCGCGGTCAAGCTTTCAAACAAGCTCGGCTCGCACCCCGTGTCACTTTCAACCGAGGGATACGTCACCCTTGAAATGGCAAAGGTGCTCAGCCAGATGCCCGGAAGCGAGGGCGTGAAAGCTCAGCTCGTGCTTGAAATAAATTCACAACATCCGATTGCCGAAAAGCTTGAAAAGGCGGGCGACGAGGAACTGAAAAAATACACGATGCTTCTCTACTCAAGCGCAAGGCTCATCGCGGGGCTCGACATTGATAACCCCTCTGAATTTGCCGACACCCTGGCGGATATGATGTAACAAAAAAGCGTTCACGGTTTTCGTGAACGCTTTTATTATTCTTCATTTTTTGCGTGGGGGCATTCCCTTGCGCAGTCCTCGCATCTCTGCCCGCAGGGACCTATGCCGTTTTTTCTGTCCTTTACCATCTTTCCTATTGCAAGAGCCACGGCGAGCGCAAGGACGGCAAGCACAATAACCGTTGCAATATTTTCTCTGAGAAACTGTATCATCAAATCATCCCCCATATGAATACTAAATTATTATTGCCCTTTTGTCAACAGGTATTGCCTTGCGCGGCGGGATATAGTAGAATAAAAGCAAGGTGAGAAATATGAAAAAGCTGAAAGTTTTACTGCTTATTGGTATGATTATATTAGGGGGTGTCTTTATGTTCGGCTGTCTGAGAGATAAGAAGGGCGGGGAAGATGTAACCGTCGACAAGTCAAATCCCGAATGGGTGAAGGCGGCAACCTGCATAAGCTTTAACTACGAGCATAAGGCGGGCGACGAGTTTGAACTCAACGCCCGGATTGAGGATATAGACGAAAACGGCGGCACGCTCGAGCTCAAAAAGCGCGTCGGCCCCATGAACTATAACGGCAGGAGCAAAGAGGGCGAGCTCAGCATCCCGCGCGAAAAGATTGACGAGCTTCTTGAAATTCTCAGCCGCTATGACATAAAGGGCTATTCCGAGCTTCCTACGCGCGGCAGCGTTTCAACGCCGATAAGGTCGCTTTACGTAATCATCGGCGAGGACGTGACCTACGTTGCGTGGAATGCAAAATTCCCCGAAACAATCCCCCCGACCGAGGACATAATGTATTATGAAATTTTCAATTTCTTCAATGACATCGTGAGCGCAGAGCCCGGTTGGGAAGAGGTGCGTTCGGATAACCTCGACGACCCGAGGGATAACCCCGCCTACGGCGAGAGGATTGTTGAGCAGTACGGCAACGAGGTTTCTCTCGTTCCGGGAACCGCCGCACTCAGCAGCGACGGAACGGGCGCCGAAATCGACTACGGCGACAAGCTCTGGTGGCAGGAAGAGGGCTTCATCGGCGAGTGGCAGATGACCGCAGAGGACAGCGAAAACACCAACACGTCCTGCAAGAGCGCCGGTTTTACCGTCGATGAAAACGGCAATATCCGCTTCACCGTCGACGGCATTGATTGGACGGGAACCCTCGGCAATACGCGTTATTACCGCAGCGATATAAACGTCAGCCTCACCGACGGCACGGATACCCGCACCTTCACAATAGCCCCGATGAGCTATGAAAACTACGATAATATTCAGGTCAGCGCGTACCCCGGACCCGTTCCGGAAGAGCAGTTTGCCCACATATTTGCACAGCTGACAAAGACTAAATAATAATTATTTTAAAAAAAGTGTAGACATTTCAAATGCTTTGTGATATAATCACAAGCGTGTTTCGGGGTGTAGCGCAGGTGGTAGCGCACTTGACTGGGGGTCAAGGGGCCGCAGGTTCAAGTCCTGTCACTCCGACCAAATAAAGCAGGTTTCTAACCTGCTTTATTTTTATGCAAATCGCTCTAAATGCGCTTAAACAGGCGTTATACGCAATATGCGTTTTTTTGAATGGCTGACTTGGGTTGCCATTAGTTCGTTAGAGTTGGTTTAAATGTCAACTCATTGCCAACCACTTTGCAAACCTATTTCATTAATAAAATTGCATATTTTCAGCGATTATGGTATTATCATTTATATCAGCGAATGGTGGTGAGACGATGAATAAAGTAGTTGTATTTGATTTGGGCGGTACGCTTATGGAGTTTGTCGGTATGCCCCCGTCTTGGGTTGACTATTATCACACCGGCTTTGAAAATGTTAATAATAAATACGGTTTGGGTATAAGTGAAAAACAAATTGAAACAGCGTCACAAATACTGACCGAATATAATCCGCGCGTTAATTACCGCGAGAACGAAATTCCTGCAGAAGAACTATTTGAAAAGGCTGTTGCCTCGTGGAATTGTAATATCCCTGTTGATAATATTATTGAGGCATTTTTTGAAGGCATAAAGCTCAATACTGTAATCTACGATTATTCATTTGATTTAATAGAAAAATACAAACGCGATGGCTACAGCGTCGCTTGCCTGACGGATATTCCGAGCGGTATGCCTGATGATTATTTTAAAAAATGCGTTCTGCCTTTGATTGAAAAGATTGATTTATATGTATCCTCTCAAAACTGCAGTTACAGAAAGCCTAACCCTTACGGCTTGAATTATATTGCAAAACACTATGGCGTTAATGTAAATGAATTGCTCTTTATAGGCGATGAGGAAAAGGACAGATTAACGGCTGAAAGAGCAAAATGTAATTTCTGCTTTATTAAGGATATAGTGTAAATAATGATAATGGCTATAAAACAGCCTCGGCATCGCCGAGGCTTTCGATATACTCTTCTTTCCCTACACCTGTCAACAAATGCCAGGCGGCTCACCGTTTTCTACTGTTGGTAGAAATGTTTTCAATGATTAAGTTATTGAGTTATAACAGTTTTTGCGCTATCATTTAATCAGACGGTACCGCCAATACTATTTGAGGTGATTTTATGAATATTTATTTCAGCGAGAATGTAAAACGCTTTCGTAAGGAAAGAGATTTAACGCAGGAGACTCTTGCAGATTTCCTTGGCGTTTCTTTTCAGACAATCAGTAAATGGGAGCGTGGCGAAAGTTATCCCGATATTTCTTTTCTTCCCGTAATTGCGGAATTCTTTTCTGCATTGCTCGGCGTTGATAAATCAAGAAATGAAAACGAAATACTTCGTATTATTGAAGAGTATGACAATCTGACGGACTTAAAACGAAAGCACGAAATAATGTTAGAGGCAACAGAAAAATATCCTAATGATTTTCGTCTGCAATTGCGTAGAATGTGGGATTTAGCGTTCAATCATAACGGGGAGGACTATAAAGAACAACTACCCAAAATAAAAACAATTTACTCAAACATTCAGAATAATTGCAAAATTGACAGTATCCGCATTTGCTCAAAGAGATATTTAGCCGCCTATTACAGCACAATCTCAGAATATGAAAACAGCGGTATTACATTTGACGATTGCGAAAAAATCATTGATGAAATGCCGTATATGCGAGACGGTCAGGAATTCCTGCGCTCTTATCTGTTCCCTCACGGTACGGATGAGCAGAAGAATTATTCAATGGAAGCAGTTGAAGAGGCAATAGGTCTACTGTGTGCAGGATTATCACATCTATTTGGCGTGACGGACGAAACAAACGATATCGATATGTTGATTACCGCACGGGAAACAGAAATCAATATGCTGAATTCGTTTTATAACGACGGAAATTATGGCACAGCTTGGCGAAATATTATTTATGCCTGCGGTTATGTTGGCTATCTTTATGTTAAAAAAGGCGATCTTAAAAAAGGTTTGGAGTATTTTACTAAAGAGGCAAAACTGGCAAAGCGTTTTGACAGTCTTGACAGAATAACGGTTATGCACTCTCTCTTTTTTGAAGGAAAAGAATTTGATAAACATACTCTCGGCAGCACTTTTGTTGCAAGCAGCAGCGTCAAAACGCTTCTTGAAGAAAAGTATCCGCTTTCCGATGAATTCAAAGCGATGCCGGAATTTAAAGAAATAATCAGTATGTTGAATTAATTAACAGCCTCGGTGTTTGCCGAGGCTTTCGTTATACCCGTCTCGACCTGCACCAGTCAACGAAGGCGGATTTCATAACCTTGAAGTTTTTGCCGACCTTGATAGTCGGGAAGTCCTCGCGGTAAAATAGTTCTCTCGCTGCCTGTACGGAACAGCCGATTATTTTTGATACATCCATCGGCGTTAAGAATACCAGTTCTTCTTCCTTTTCGATAGCGGTTTCCTCTTTAATTATTTCTTCCATAAAAATCACTCCTTTTACTAAAAACCCCTTTTTTTAGTTCTGTGTAAAGATTTTGGATATGGGGTTATATAAAATTTACATAGTCATTGTGAAACCTTCGTCTTCATCCTCATCATCGTAATATTCGTCAGCATAATTTTGCTTTTGTAACTCTGCTTCCTGACGGAGCCGTTCCTGTTGCTCACGCTTTGCTCTTGCAGATTCATATGCGGCATTTATAGCGGCTGCGCCGAGGTCAACGATAGCAGCAACGTTGTCTGCTGCACGCTCGGATTCGCTCTCGTCTTTTTCTTTCTTGGTGTCCTGAGTAACGACATCCTTCTGTCCGAGTGCGCGCTTCTTGCGCAGCAGTTTTTCTCTTTCCTTTTCATCAAGCTGAGAGTGTAAATTATCAAGCCTTTTACTGCAGGCGGTGTTAATGAAGAAGCCAACCATATAGGCAACGTCATTTATGATTGCCTTGTTCGTATTATCTGTCGCTGTTTGATTCTCGCCCTGACTCATATCCATTTGCAGAACGTAATTGATAATTTTGTTTTTCAGTACCTTGAATTCGTTATTGTCTTCAAGCGGTATGTCAGGGTTCTTACTGCTGTCATAGTATACCGACAGTTTCTCACGGTTCAGCCTGTTCCATTCTGAATATAACTTACTGATTTCCGGTATTTCTGCAAGCGATTTCAGTATATTGTCAACGCTTTTCTTTATGTCCTTCGGCAGATAACCGTATTGCTTTTTTCCCGAACATTGTTGTAACTGTTCCGCTAATTTCAGGAATTGCTGAAGCAGATTATCGTCAATGTTAACTCTGCCGATATCGTAAAGCATTTCATCAAACTTATCTTTCAGTTCTTCACGGATATCGGTTTGCAGTTTGAATAATTTGTATTGTTCATTACGGAAGATGTCATTAGCAAAAGCGCTTTTCAGTTTGTTGTAACCCTTCTCGGTAATGTAGCCGTTGCCTTTGGTTGAGTAAACCATAAGGTGTATATGCGGATGGTGCGCCGTGTTATGAAACGCCGCATACCATTTCAGTTCGCTGATGGGAATCTTATGTGCTTCTGCAATTTCATTGATGTTTCGGCGCACACAATTCTTCCACGCGTCTGCATTATCATAACCAAGTCGGGAGGCATCCTCACGCCTGAGGCTGATGACATCGGCAAACACAATTCCGTTGACGGCAGCAACTTCCTCCGCTGCTTTTTCCAAATCAATATCGTCATCCGTATCGGAAAACAAACCGTGCGAGCCGAGTTTTTCAACGCCGGGACGCTCCGCAACATAATGCGTAAGCGTTTTCAAATCAGCAACGGTATCTGCGTTTCTTTCCACGATAGCAGAGAGCAGTTCAGATGCATTTGCTTTCGTCATATTCTTTACGTACGAATCAAACTCGGGGTACATACAGATATCATGATAGTGACGGAAGGCTCTGTAAATTAAGCTGTCCTGCTGCTTTGTACTAGGCTTATGCTCGGCGTTGGTATCTAACTTTTCAACGCCTTCTCGCGTTGCCATATACTTTAACAGTTTGCCTGTACCTGCAACTTTTTTGCCTTTGTAATATTGAGTTCTGACAACAATCTTAGCCATAACCGTTATTCAATAGGATTGCGATTTTCATACGCTTTCTCTAAACTAATTGTGCCGTTTGTTTCAGCAACCATGCGAGCGATTCTCTTATGCAGACTGTCATAGTAATCATCGGCAATATCATAGACATCAGCAAACATCTGCGTTGTCATTCCCGTTTCAACAGCGAGCTTGAACAGCATATCGCTGATGTTTTTCTCTACGCCGCCAATGACATTTTTAATACTGCGATTGATAACGGGCGAGAGATAATCCAGGCTTTCATTCTGCAAAAGGTAACCGATATAGAAATCAATGGCGGTGCGAACGAAATCGCTTTCCGAAGTGCAGTTCGCAAGCTGCATTGCCGTTTTCATTCTCTTTGCCTGTTCAGGCTCCTGATAATATACACGCCTTTCCTTATTCATTCAAAAACTCCTCAAAAAAACTGACGCCACTTGTGACATACCTTTTAAATGCCGAAACACCTTGAAAAACAGCGAGCTCTGCACGCTGATGTATGTCGTGCGGTGACGCCGCACTTAATCCTGTTTCCAATAATTCATCAAGATTCCTGGGGCCAGTAGTATTCAAAGTAATCAAGCGGCTCTCCATTTTCGCTATATGCGTATTTTACAAGATGCCTCATTGCGTCTCTTTTATCCGTTAGGTCAAAGAGTGTATAGAGGTTTGTAGTCTGTTTACCGTTGATGAATCGGGGCTCAATATCAATCATCAATTTGTCTTCTAATTCCTTTAGTGCTTTGTCAACAACGGGGCGCGACATTCCACAACGATTAGCAAGCGTCAGACGGGAAGGAAAACACTGACCTTTATCGTCAGTGAAATATGCAAGTGCACCGTAGACGGCAAACGCATTTCCAGAAAGCCCTCTGTCAAATATGTCGAGCGGAAGGATAAAGAAATCTCCTCGAGGGTACTCATATTCGGGTTTCTTAAATGTATAATCCATAATCACACCTCCTATTCAAACAAATTATATCATTAGAGAAAATAATTTGTAAAGATAGCAGAGTAGCACAGTACAAATTATGGGACACAAAAATAGTCTTCGGGTTAACCGAAGACTATTTTTGTTTTATAGTAGTTTTAATATTTCATCAATACTGTTAGCACTCATTACTGTACTATATTTTTCTTCAATCAAATTTTTTAAATCATAACTAATTTCTTTATAATCTCGTGTTAATTTGTCTTGTATAAATCTAATAGTGTCTTCATTATTTAGTTCCATAACATTATGTGCTAAAGAGTATAAATTAGATATTGAATCAAAATGAGATAATCCGTCTGCGTCAACCAGGATTCGTTCTTCATCAGTAGTTCTGTATTCAACTCTTTTACTACTATGATTTAAAATACACTTTTTTACAAATTGAACTTTTTCTTCCGGATAACCATTTTCTCTTAATAATTGTTCTGCTATAGCAGCGCCATATTCATTATGTTTTGATCTGTCTAATGAAATATCTGTCATAGCTATATCATGTAATAAAGCACTTAATTCTAAGACTTCATGATCAACATTTTTGTTTTCAGAAAGTAAACATACATATTTATAAACATATTGGATGTGTTCTCTATAAATATTATATTCGTCTTTTGTCCCTTTTGTTTGCTCTTCAAAATCATTACTTCTCTTAATAATTTCTTGTTGCATTTTTTGAACTATTTCACTCATATAATCACAACCTTATTTCTTTATCGTAAATGATTTGTTGCATGTCTTTCTCCTGTAAACTTTTTGAATAATACGCAACCAATATTCTTTCTCCGTCAGGGTAAATCTCATATGCTGTCTTTATTAAATGTGTAAAACCGTATTTGAAATATATTTCTATATTTTTCTGATCATCAGGTTCAACACCTAAAGTGAGGGCTTTGTATCCCTTTTGGCGCAAATCATTTTCCATAAAGTGATACAGTCGAGAAAAATAACCCTGTCCCTGATATTCCTTCCTTGTTCTGAAAGCGCAAAGATATACTGTGTCAGCATTTACTAAACCGTCTGAATTCTGCACTTCGACAGCACTCAACATAGCGGTTGCTTCCGTAATGATTTCACCGTCTAATACGCCAATATAGCATAGTTGGTTATTGTTATTATAACCCGCTATGCTTTTGTTTTTCCAAATTATCCAGTTTTCGTCATTCGGATGAATTGAGATTTCATAATCCCACTTTTTGATTATTTCATTAAAATCAGCAATTTTACAATTGTATTCACTCATAATATTTTTATATGTATTGATTATTTTATCTTACTTTTTTGCAACAAAGATATATGCAAGTTCTGTTTCAATTATTTCATTAACTTCAAATCCCGAATTCATTAAATAATTCTCTGTGTCTTTTGGATTATCAGGATATACTGCAACTCTTCTTTTTCCTAAATCAATATATTTATCTTGATTTTTGTCTATTGAAAGGACAAACCTGCCACCCACATTCAGCAGACTGTAAATTTTGTTTATAGTGCTTTGCTTATCTTCAATATGCATAAATGTCAACGATGAATATATAACATCAAATTTGCTTTCAAAATCGTATTCGTTAAAATCACCGCAAATCAAATTGACATTATTATTCTTGCTCAAATGCTCTTTTGCTCTGGAAATCGTTTTGGGTGAAATATCAACACCTGTAAACTCTTTACATAATGGTGCAACACGAATGGCAATTCGTCCTGTCCCCACACCAATTTCAAGAACAGTTTTATTGTTATCAAGCTGCATTTTATCAATGAATAACTGACCGTCCCATTTATCCATATATTCTTTCAACGGCTGCGGGTCATTTACAGGGTCATTGTTTTCATCTATTAAGGTGTCATAATGATTAATAACTTCTGTTTGATAGGTCGCAGTTTTTTTCGGAATCTTTACAATCAGCTTGTCTTCCGTTTCACCGAAGATCTTGCCGCCGTTTTTGAGCATAACTCGCAGGGAAGCAGGATTGTCTTTATTCAGACGCATATAAAACTCATCTTCCGGAATAATTGTTGAACCGTATTTGATCGTAAGACGCAGTCCTTCCGTGGCAAAGCCTTTTCCCCTGTGTTCTTTTGCAATGAAATAACCAATATGACCGGGAATCATAGATTCTGGTAGATAATGGCGCAATCTGAATTGCCCGACAATTGCATCACCGTTCCAAAGGAATAAGGTTGTATCGGGAACAAAGCCCTCGGGCAGATCAATTCCTTTTGAGTTGTTTATCATTCTCGGCAGCGCTTCGGATATGAATTTTTCACGCGAAACGCCATGCCATTTGTTCGTCATTCCGTTTTCATTTTCGGGCATTGCGGCGACAAACAGCCACTCTTTCTCTGAATCTTCTATATTTGCTGGCTTTATGAATAATTTGTTCATTTCCATTACTTTTCTAATTTCTCTAAAAGTTTTTGTTTCATTTCTTCCAATTCGCTGTCGCTTGGTCTGTTTGATTTATCATACATTTTATCAAGCGGATACCACCATATCGGACCTTTTTCATTATAGCCGTGCCCTTCTAAATCTCCTGCTCTTCGGGGATTCAAGTGCCAATGAAGATGACCGTCTCCCATACCGAGTAGCTCATAATTCATTTTATCGCAGGGAAAAGCTCTTTCTGCTGCGGCTGCAACATCTGCCATCTCCGACAAGAATTTATCACGAAATGGTTTTTCAAGTTGACTGAGTTCAGTTTTATGTTCTTTACAAAGGAAAAGCGTGTACCCATAAAAATGTTGGAAGTCGCCTATAACCACATATCCCGTTTCAAGTTCTTTTACAAAATACGGGTTTGTTCCGTTTTTTATCATTTCGATTCTATCACAAATTAAGCACATGTCCTCACCTCCGAATACTATGCGTACATTTTACCACAAGCACACATATATTGCAAATTTTATTGAAAAAATCGTTCTGCGATTTATAAGGCGTTTTTCGGTAAAGAAGTATTGGTCTACGCTTAGGAAATATGCGAACCATCCGTTCGGTTTCTAGTATATGTATTGTGCTTCGATTCCGTTGTTTCTGTTCGCTGAAATCGGTACCGTCACGCTTTCAACCCCTAAAATGCTGGGTTAGGTGTAACTTCCTTAAGAACTCAAAGCCGAGTCCCGAAAGCCTTGAAAACACTGATGAAAAAACAGCCAAAAGCGTGACTATATACCTCCTCATAAAGAGAAACGGTTTTCTATTACAATTTGTATTATTGTGCGCTCTTGAAAAAGTCATTTTTGGGGTGGTCTCTTCGGGAATACAAGTATGTCTTGGTCTGTGTGTTATTCTTAGACAGCGTTTAACTGGAGCTTGAATATCAGTAGTATAAATATACTATTTGTAATGGCACTAGTACTTCTGTATTCTTTTCGTAAAATACAACGCCTATTATATTTACTATAATGCTGTCAGCTTCGTTGAAATATATCTCCGTCACTTTATCCTTTTTCTTCATTCCGGTTCTCATAATCATCACCACCGATTGCACTTAAAGTTATCGGAATTATTTTCATCATAATTATATCATTCAAGAAAATATTTTGTAAAGATAGCAGAACACTACTGTACAAATATCGGGACAGAAAAATGCTCCCTGCGTTGCAAGGAGCATTGAGTTATAATGCATCTATTATCTTTTTGGATTATGTCGTTTTCTTTTCTTTACCAGCAATAAAGATAGAACCACTACAGAGGTTGCTGATGCAATATAAAACTGTGCAACGAATAAATCATTACCAGTTTTTGGAGAGATTAGGCTCTTGTCCTTTTTTTCGGTGGTTTTATCTCCTTGCTTTTTATTTGATTCGCATGTAGGTGCAGATGGTTGAGTTGAGCTTTCCGTTGTAGCATCTGTGGTTTCTGTTGGTTTAGAGGTCAATTCACTAACACTTCTAATTACAGTAAACTTTGTAGCTGCGTAACCATCGGTTGACTGAACTATTATCGAATGTTCTTTTAGTTCAAGAGTTTTCAGGAATTCTAATTTTATCGTGATAACAGTGGATCCTGTTTTTGTAGTATAGTTGTTTTCATCAAGTTCGTTCCCATCAACAAGCACAGTTACAAACTTTTCAAAATCAGCATTTGAAGCAACGACTAATTCAGTATCTTTGCTGATATCAAAGGTGCTGTTTGCGCCTTGAACAATTTCATAAACAATGTCTTTCTTTTTCAATGTCTCAATTGCTTTCAAAATTGCGTCTGTCTGCTTATCCACCTCGTTCTGTTCCGTTATATTCTTGCCACTGATATCTTTGCTTAATGCCTCATCAACAGCCGAAAAGTCAACATATTCGTTTCTGTCCAACGAATTAGCTTTGTCAACGGCTTTGTAGTATTCCGAATAGTCGGCAGACTTTATATCAAGATTTTTGCATAATGATGATTCAATTTCAAGAATTCTATCTTGGTCTTTAATGGTACAAACACAACAATAATAGGGATACTCGTCATATTGCAACGGAGAAAAGTAGCCATAATGTTCAGCGCACAATTTTGTTCTATTCATTACAGCCGTACCAAGTATATGTTTTATTGTATCCTATCACATCAAAGGAAATATCTCCCCAACCATAGTATTCAGAATCAATATCATTATAAATAGCAGTTTCCTGAGATAACGGAATAAAAGTGTGTCCATTTGCTTCCGCCCATTCTTCAGCTTTGCTTCCGTCAAAACCATAAACTTTATAATTTCTTCCGAGAGTATCATCGTTACAGAATTCAAATGTTGAAGATAGAGCAAGAATACAACCTGAATTCTGCGGAAGGGATTCAGCGGATTTGAGATTGCCCATCTCAAGCCTTTCGACATAATACTTTCCGAAAGCATCTTCGCCTATAGTTTCCGCTGCGTTATTACGAATAATTTTAGGATAGGCACTTTCATAATTAAAACTCCCAAAATCATTATCATTAAAGAAATTATATTCTTTCATATACGGAAACTTTCTGTTTGGTATCACAGACATATTATCCGCGTAGAGATAATTTAAACCGGAAATAGTATTATTTTTAGTTTAGGCACATAAGCCCATTTGAGGAATTCGGTGCTTAATGATAGATTCCTTAATTGGCTTATTCCTTTAACACTTTCCAATTGTGGTGCATATAAAAAACACACGCGGTTTCTTGTAGCATCTGATGATTGAATGTTATAATTTGAAACTTCTTTTAATTTCGGTAAATAAGCGATATATAACCAAGTATATATAAAACCGTTTTTTCCGATTGTTTCTAATTTAGGTGCATTCAAAATACACTGTGTGAACCAAGACGATAATCCGTAGAAAGCATAATCACCGGCTTCAATCACCTCAGGCAAGTCCAAAGAGGTGATTTTTTCACAAGACTCAAAGGCGCTATTACCAACTTTTGCAGCTTTAGCAGTATTTATATATTGAATATCCGTGTTTTTAAAAGCATCGTCGGGAACTTTCTGAATACCGTCAGCAAGAACGATTCCTTGCAAACCCTTATTATTAAACACTTGCGGAACAAATGATTTGACTTCTACGCCGTTAATTGTATTAGGCAAAACAAGAGAGGCAACTGTTCCGGTATATGAAGTAATACAACCCTGCTCATTGATTGAAAACATATCGTCAGTTCCAAGAGTATAACAAGAATAGTATTCTTCAATAAATGGTCCATAAGGAACAATACTGTTTTGATTATAACAAACAGCTCTTAATACCACATCCTCGCTTATCACAAATGGATCAGTAAAAAGCTCGCCGTTTTCTGTATTGGGAAATGTTCCGTCAAGGGTATAGTATATCTCACTATTATCATTTGAAGATAAAGTGCAAATTGCATTATCTACAATTATGTCAGGTATTCCCTCTATTGTGGGTTTATCAGGGATGTCATCACTTACAAGCCACCCCAGTTGTATTAGCCCTGCGCCATAGAGATTAGGAATTTCATTGAACCAATTATTAAGAGAGGTTACTTCTAAATTATCGGTTATATCGTAATAAGGTATCAAAACGGCATTCGCTTTTAAAGTGTCTTCAATCCGTTTTATAGACCAGTCAGGGTGAATTGAAAGTATTGTAGCAACTGCACCAGACACTGCCGGACAAGCAAATGACGTTCCGGAGCATTTCCAGTATCTATTATCAGGATATGCAACATTGACGTCAAAGCCGGGCGCAATCAAATCCACATCAATTCCTCTGTTTGTAAAGTATACCACATGAGCATTATTGTCAGAGGCACCTACCGTAATAGCGCGGCTATATAATGCGGGGGCTGACCAACATTCAACAATATCCATTTTTTCGTTTCCAGAAGACACAATGATGGGAATATTAAAATCATAAGCATAATCTATTGCGGACTTAACTAAAAAATCAGAATCCTCTCCGCTTAAACTCAAATTAATAACATCTGCACCGCTGCCGTTCTTTTTATCTTCTACAATTTTTAAGATGGTAGAAGCAACTTGGGTTAGAGTGGATTTGCCTTCGTCATTTTGAGGTGAATTGTCGAGTATAACACTGCTAACCATAGTACCGTGTCCTAAATCATCAGAGTTAGTACTTGTATCAAACTCATCATTCTCATATCCGTCAGAAGTTGCGTTATAATGTGTTCTCACAATCCTGTCTTTTAAAAATTCATGATTGTAATCTACGCCGCTATCAACTACCGCAATAACAATATCTCTATTTGATAAATTACGTTCATTTATATAATCAACAACGAATGAACTCTGTGTTTGTTCGGTACCCCAGTCACAAAGATGGCCGTTTTTTGTTGTGGGAAATTCATCCGTTATCGGATAATTAACAATACCTGAAGTGATTTGAGATTGTTTTACAATACTGTCAGGAGATACAGCGTAAATGTTGTTGTCTTGAAGCAAGTCATAATATGCCGTTTCACATTCCGACTCTGAATGATACTGCAAAACAGAATAATCTTGAAATCCGTCAATGATTTCAGCTGCTCCAACGGCGTCAAACCCGCCGTTTGACCTCACGATCAAACGGCAGGTTTGGAAATCTATTTGCTCTTTTTGCAAGGACTCAAACTCTTTGTCCGCATCATATTCCTGTACCAGCTCAGTTACATTTTCTACAAACGATTTAATATCATCTATATCGTTGTTTGCAAAAGAAATGA
>CAJOHE010000016.1:0-43953 GCA_905234495.1 uncultured Eubacterium sp.
AAATGAATTCATTGAAAAAATAACCGTTTCGCAAGCATACTATGTTGACGGCAAGCGTTATCAAAACATTGAAATCTATTACAACGATGTCGGTGTAATCAAAACAACCGTAGACGACCTTGAGCGCAATTATCAAAAAGGTAATCTGTTCGGTTCAGAGCTTATCCAAGGAACCGCATAAAAAAGAAAAACAGCATAACCGTAGTTATGCCATTAATCTTAATTTAAGGACGCCCTCGGGGTACTCCCTATTTATGTAGGAGACCCCAAGGTGCTCTTTTCTTTTTGGTGACCCATCGGAGACTCGAACTCCGGACACCTTGATTAAAAGTCAAGTGCTCTACCGCCTGAGCTAATGGGTCGTATTCACCCTGTCAACACAGGGTGTGGCTGGGGAGGCGGGATTCGAACCCACGCATAACGGAGTCAAAGTCCGGTGCCTTACCACTTGGCTACACCCCAATGTTTTTGGGACAAAAAACAGGCGGGCAAAATGCCCTGGCCTGTGGATATATTAAATGGGGTGGGATATCGGATTCGAACCGATGACATCCAGTGCCACAAACTGACGCTCTAACCAACTGAACTAATCCCACCGTATATTGGCGCGCTGAGAGGGACTCGAACCCCCGACCTACTGCTTAGAAGGCAGTTGCTCTATCCAGCTGAGCTATCAGCGCATATAAAAAATGGAGCGGGTGATGGGAATCGAACCCACACGACCAGCTTGGAAGGCTGGGATTCTACCATTGAACTACACCCGCATAGCGACGGCATTATTATACATAATGACCGTCGGTGTGTCAAGTACTTTTTATAAATTAATTGATTTTTATATTTATCTCATCGGCGGCTGAAAGAGTGATTGTTTTTATTTCCTCGCCCTGATTGAAGACGATGGTATTTGCAATCTTTTCCTCGACCTCGCGCCTTACCTCATCGGCAAGTCCGCGGGCGTTTTTCTTTGAGCCGAAGGCGCGTTTTGCAAGGAATACGGGAACGCTGTCCTCGTATTTGAGCTCAATCGCCTTGTCCTTGAGTCCCTCAACGAGATCGTCGAGCATAAGTCTTGCGATGCTCTCGAAGTTTGCGTGGGAAAGCTCGTTGAAAATAACGACCTCGTCCACCCTGCCGAGGAATTCGGGACGCAGAAATCTCTCAAGCGCTTTCATCGTGACCTCTTTGTTGATGTCGCCCGAGGTCTTGTTGAAGCCGAGGGCGCCGCTGTCG
This sequence comes from uncultured Eubacterium sp., assembly GCA_905234495.1. Taxonomy (GTDB): domain Bacteria; phylum Bacillota; class Clostridia; order Oscillospirales; family Acutalibacteraceae; genus Eubacterium_R. Next base: position 1,231 of record CAJOHE010000016.1, read on the forward strand.
GTCGAGCCTGCGTTTGAGGTCATAATGATAACTGTGTTTTCAAAATTTACGGTCCTGCCCTGCGCGTCGGTAATCCTGCCCTCGTCGAGAATCTGAAGAAGAATGTTGAGCACGTCCTTGTGCGCCTTTTCAATCTCGTCAAAGAGGATTACGCTATAGGGCTTTCTTCTTACCTTTTCGGTGAGCTGTCCAGCCTCGTCGTAGCCTACGTAGCCCGGGGGCGAGCCGATGATTCTCGATACCGAGAACTTTTCCATAAACTCGCTCATATCAAGTCTGATAAGATTGTCGGGGCTGTCAAAAAGCGCGTCGGCAAGTCGCTTTACAAGCTCGGTTTTACCAACGCCCGTGGGACCTACAAAGATGAAGGACTGCGGTCTTTTCTTGGGGCTAATCTGAATTCTTCCCCTTCTGACTGCGTTTGCAACCTTTTCGATTGCCTCGTCCTGACCGATTATATGTTCCCTGAGCTCATCCTCAAGCGAGGCGAGCTTTCTCACGTCATTTTGCTCAATCTTTGCGGCGGGGATACCCGTCCACATCGAGATAACGGTTGCCAAATCAGCCTCGAGAACCTGATTGTCCTGAGCCTTTTCCTTGACCTCGTCAAGCTCTTCCTCAACCTGAAGAAGCTCGGTCTTGAGCTTTGAGATAAGCTCGTAGTCAATGTCCTCGTTTTCGGCGGGGTCGGAAAGGTTTTCTATATTCTGCTCAAGATTTTCCTTCTTTTCAAGCGCAATCTGATACCTGCTGATAGCGGGGTTTCTGAGGTTTGCACAGGTGCAGCTTTCGTCGAGAAGGTCAATCGCCTTGTCGGGAAGATATCTGTCCGTAACGTAGCGCTCGGAAAGCGTTACCGCCTTATACACAAGCGTATCGGAAATGCAGACCTTATGATAATCCTCATAGTAACCCTTGATGCCGAGAAGCATTTTGTAGCTGTCGTCAATCGACGGCTCTTCAATCTTGATCGGCTGGAAACGCCTTTCAAGAGCGGCGTCCTTTTCGATATACTTGCGGTACTCGTTGAAGGTTGTTGCGCCGATAACCTGAATCTCGCCCCTTGAAAGAGCGGGCTTGAGGATATTTGCGGCGTTCATCGTTCCCTCGGAATCGCCCGTGCCGACAAGGTTGTGCACCTCGTCGATGAAGAGAATGATATTGCCCTCGTGCTTCACCTCGTCAACAAGGCCCTTGATTCTGCCCTCAAACTGGCCGCGGAACTGAGTTCCCGCAACGAGCGCCGTGAGGTCGAGCAGGTAGATTTCCTTGTCAGCAAGGCGCGCGGGCACCTGTCCCTTCGCAATCCTTATGGCAAGGCCTTCTGCGATTGCGGTTTTACCAACGCCGGGCTCGCCGATAAGGGCGGGGTTATTCTTTGTTCTTCTGCAGAGAATCTGAATAGCCCTTGAGATTTCGTTTTCCCTGCCGATGATGCTGTCAATCTTGCCCGCCTTTGCGCGGTCGGTAAGATTTGTGCAGTAGGTGTTGAGATACTGCCTTGCGTCGTCCTGCGACTTCTTGGGCCTTTTCCTGTTTCTCTTGTTTCTGTTATTCTTTCCGCCGGACTTGATATCCTCTTCACTCGGGTTGAGAGAGCCGCCGAAAAGGTCCGCAAACGGCATGGTCTGAGCGCCGTCCATATTTTCGGGATTGAACATCTCGCCGAGTGAATCGAAATTGAAATCCTCCATATTTTCCATAAAGGCGGACATCTGCTCGGAAGCCATTTCAAGCTCCTCGTCGGAAATGCCCATTTTTTCAATCATCTGATTGATTGAGCCTATGTTGAGCTCTCTTGCGCATTTTATGCAAAGTCCCTCGGGCTTGACCTCGTCGCCTTCCATCTTCTGAATGAAGATAACGGCAGGTCTCTCGCCGCAGCGGGAACACATTTGTTGTTTCATATAGTTTACTCCTTAGTCACTTCCATAGTTATAAGAGTTTTATTCAGCCTCTTCCGCTGTTTTCTCATTTTCTTCGCCTGCCTCAGCCTTTTCCTTGTTCTCTTTAAGCTGCTTGAAGAAGCCCGGAACGTAACCGAAAAGCGACGCGAAGGCTGTGATAATCGAAAGAACTACAAGTACGGTCACTACCACGGACGGCATTTCCTTGATTGAGCCCACGCCCACGAGCGCGCCGTTAGGTCCGAGCGCGATGATAAGAATCATACTGATGTAGAAAACGGTTGTGGCAACCTTGCCCCACATCTCTGCCGCAACGGGACGCATCCCCTTTGAGAGAAGGACGATTCCGCCGAGAATCATAATAAGCTCTTTTGCGATAAAGAGGAAGAAGAGATATTTTGTGATGCCTTCCATATGCCAGAACTTCACAATGAGGATTATGATAATCGCCATCTGCGAAAGCTTGTCGGCAACGGGGTCGAGAATCTTTCCGAGATTTGAGACCTGATTGAACTTTCTTGCAATCTTGCCATCAAAAAGGTCGGTGAGCGCGCAGACAATCATTGTGATAAACGCGGCTATGTAGTACTCCTTGATGAAGAGCGCTGTGAAGACGGGAATAAGACCGATTCTCAGAAAGCAGAGCCAGTTCGGAACAGTGTTCCAGCCTTCAAATAAATCCTTTAAATTTTCGTTGAGTTTACTCATATCTCATACCTCCGGAAAGTTTGATATCGGGTTTTCATATATTACATAGTGCACAACGCTGCTTTCTTCAAGCGCGTTGACAAACGAACTGTTGTCGGCAAAATTGAGCGAGATTATTACCGAGGCGAAAAGGCAGAAAACGAATATAACCACCAAGCCCTTTAACGCGCCGAAAACTGCGCCGAGCGCCCTGTTAGCCTTTTTGAGGGGTTTGTCCTCGTCCTTCTTTGAGCGGACCTTGACTATGCGGATGATAATCGCGGTTATCACATAAAACGCAACGAGAGTTGCAAGGAATATCGCGATTTTAAGCACGGTCATCGCGGCGTTCTGAATCAGATTGTCGGTTATCAGCTGCGCCGCCTTGTCGGGTGAAAGCGAGGCAAGGCTGAGCTCACCGAAGCGCTTTGACACGGCTGAGAGGACGGGGTTGCTTCCGTCGACCGCTTTTTCAACAAAGCCGTCGATTCCGCCTGCGTTTTCGATGCCGATTGTAATTCTGTTTATGATATATCCCCTCACCCAATTTTCATACACGGGCGCGGCAAGCCTTGTGCTTGCGAAGTAGGACACGGGCACCGCGAGGAAAAACCTCAGTATGCCGATAAGGGAAACGAGAAAGCCTCTGACGTATCCCTCTATAATCATAATCACAAACAGCGCGATTAATACTATGTCGATGATATTAACTGTCATATGAACCACTTTTATCTATTACGGACTGCCTCTGAACGTAGACCGTTGAGCCTATGCGGCAGATAGTCTTTGCGCTGTCGTCGGTCTCATGGGTTTCCTTGACCTCGCCGCTTGTGAGGACGATTCCGTTAATCTCGTTACCAGTCAGCACGCTGACCATATTTGACGATGCGGAAATATCCTTAATCATACCGTCAAAGGAAAGCTCGCTCTTTACTTTACCGCTCGGCTTAACAAGCGCGATGGTGTTTTCGGTTGAATTGTTATACGAGCCGAAAGCGATTACAAGCTCGCCCGCGGGTGTGTATGTATAGTGCTGGGTGACAATCTGTCCCTGCTCGTAGACGTCGTGATAATTCTTGTCGCCCTTGATGACGCCGAGATAGGTGTCGCCCACTGCGAAGAGGCTCTTGCTCGTGTAGTTGAGGTCGGCAAGCGAGCCCTGAGGAAGCTCGGTAACCGAGATATTCGCCTCTTTGTTTACGTCGTAAACGTAGACCTTGTTGATGAAGTTTCCGCCCTCGCTGCTGACTACCGCGCAGGCAAGCCTTGTCGCGCCGTCGTTTATAGCGATGTCGATGATATAGCCCTCGGAAATCTCAAGGTGACAGATATTTGAAAGGGATTTGTTGTAGACGTTGACCTCGCAGAGCTTTGAGGTTGAGGTTGTCGCGATTGCCGCCGTTCCGTTTTTGGTGATGTCGCAGCAGAGAATGGAATTTTCCATTGTCTCGGCATAGACCGATGAGCTCACGGTGTCGAGCCTGTAATTGCTCTGTCCCTGGTCATAAATCAGCGTGTAGATTCCCGACGAAACGAGAACGGGGTTTGAATAGCCGTGGTCGAAGGTATACTCAACCTTTGCGTCGGCGCTGTTGAGAACCGTGAAGGTTGTAGGCGTCATAATGCCGAGCTTGTTGTTGATATTTCTGACCGTGACGTTTTCGCTTGAATCGAGATAGTACGGGAAGTTGGTGTTTTCAACGCCCTCGCTGATGCTGAACTTTCCCTCCTCGTCGGTGAAGCGGTCCTTGACTGAGTTTACGTTGACCTCAAAGACCTTCATCACAACGAGTATAGCAATTATCACTATGAGAATAATCCAGATTATTCTTTTTGTTTTTCTTTCCTTCTGAGCGCGTTTGTCCCTGCGCTGTATTTCTCTTTGATTTGAACTCATAATTATCCTTTAATAAACCACTTTATTGAGATACAAGCCCTGAGGCTGTGCTGTTTTTCCTGCTCTTTTCCTGTCCTTCGAGGCGATGATACCGGGAAGCTCGCCCTCTTTGATTTTACCCTCTGAGATAAAGAGAAGCGTGCCGACCATTATGCGAACCATATTGTAGAGAAAGCCGTCCGCCTCGACGGAAAAATATACCATATCCCCCTCGCGCCACACCTTGAACGAGGTCACGGTGCGAACGGAATCCTCAACGTCGCTCTTTGCCGAGCAGAAGCCCGAAAAGTCAAAGGTTCCGACAAACGCCTGCGCCTCTCTGTTGAGGTAGTCGGCGTCGATATTATGCCTGTAATAGTAGGCGTATTTTGACAGAAACGGGTTTGGTCTGTTGCCGTTATAAAGCTTATAAACATATTCCTTTGCCTTGCAGGAATAGCGCGGGTGAAAATCAGCGCCAACCTCGCGGCAGTCGATGACCGCAATATCGTCGGGCAGATTTGTGTTGAGCGCCATAATAACCCCCTCGTCGCTGATGTTCATATCGGTTTCAAGCGTGAGGCAGTACATATTTGCGTGAACGCCCGTGTCAGTCCTGCTGCAGCCCTTCACGTCAAGGCGCGAGAGAAAGACCTTTTCAACCGCGTCCTGAAAGACCTGCTGCACGGTGACGGCGTTTTTCTGCACCTGCCAGCCGTGATAGGCTGTGCCGTCGTATTGAATTGTTATAAGCAAATTTCTCATATTACGTCCGACAGATAAATGTTCATTAAAACGATTGCAGCGATAATGAGCCCCACAATCGCAAGCGCTGCAAAATCACCGACGGAAAGCTTCATCACCTTCATCTTTGTTCTGCCCTCGCCGCCGCGGTAGCAGCGGCATTCCATAGCGTAGGCAAGCTCGTTTGCCCTTCTGAACGAGGACACAAAGAGAGGAATGAGCACGGGGATGAGCGCCTTGACCTTGTTTATGATATTTCCCGAATCCATATCGGCGCCCCTCGATTTCTGTGCCGACATAATCTTGTCGATTTCCTCAACGAGAGTCGGGATAAACCTCAGCGCAATAGTCATTGTCATTGATATTGCGTGGGTGTCGATTTTAAGAAGCTTCAGCGGCTTCATCAGCCTTTCGAGCGCGTCGGTCAGCTGAGTGGGCGAGGTTGTGTAGGTCAGAAGCGAGGTCACCACTACGAGAATGATTATGCGAAACGCCATAAATACAGCCGTTTCAATTCCGCTTCTGGTAATCGCGAATCTTCCGATTGAAAAGAGGGGCTCGCCCTTGCCGTAGAAGATATTTAAAAACGCCGTGATAAGAATTATTATCGCAAGCGGTTTTATGCTTTTGAGAATTGTTTTGAACGGTATTTTCGACATCGCGACAAGCACTGCCGTTACGATGAGGAAAAAGCCGAGCGCAAAAAAGTTTTTGCAGAGAAAGATTGAAACCGCAAGGGCAAGAGTGAGAATAATTTTCATTCTTGCGTCAAGGCGGTGCAGGGGTGAATTTCCGGGGAAATACTGACCGATTGTGATGTCTTTAATCATACAGCCGCCTCCCCCATTATTCTTCTGAGTTCCTCAACGCCCTGCTCAACGGTGTAGACGCTCGTGCTGCAATCCACGCCCCTTTCGCGAAGTCTGAGGAAAATCTCGGTGACCTGAGGAACGTTAAGCCCCATAGCCCTGAGCTCTGCGCCGTGGGAATAGACCTCGTCGACGCTGCCGCTGAAAGCGATTTTGCCCTTATTCATTACAAAGACCTTTGAGCAGATTTTGGCAACGTCTTCCATTGAGTGGGAAACGAGAATAACCGTGTTGCCCATTTTGCTCTGGTACTCTTTGATGAGATTTAATATGACTTCCCTGCCCTTCGGGTCAAGCCCGGCGCAGGGTTCGTCGAGCACGAGCACCCTCGGTTCCATAGCGAGAATTGAGGCGATTGCAACCCTTCTCTTCTGTCCGCCCGAAAGCTCGAACGGGGATTTTTTGGAAAGAGAAAAGTCCACGCCGACAAATTCCATACTCTGCTTTACACGGCGGTCAATCTCGTTTTCATCAAGCCCCATCTGCCTCGGACCGTAGGCGATTTCGCTGTAAACGCTTTCCTCGAAAATCTGGTACTCGGGATACTGGAAGCAGAGCCCCACTGCAAAGCGGACAGAACGAATCTGCTTTTTGTTTTCCTTTGCCCAGACGTCCTTTCCGTCAACAAAAACCTTGCCGCCGTCGGGGGTGAGAAGGGCGTTGAAATGCTGAATCAGCGTCGATTTGCCCGAACCCGTATGCCCGATTATGCCGACAAGCTCGCCCTCGTTTATCTCAAGGGAAATGCCGTCGATTGCGGCAGTTTCAAAAGGCGTGCCCTGACTGTAAAGATATTTAATATTGTCACAGACAATATACGCCATTATTTATCCTCCAGATTTTCGCAGAAAAGCTGCGCAAATTCCTCTGCATCGAGTACGGCCTTATCGCCGCCCAATCCAAGCTTATATGCAAGCTCGGTCGCCTGAGGTACGTCAAGCCCGAGAGATTTCACCTTTTCAACCTGTGAAAAGACCTCGGCGGGACTTGCGTCCATTTCAATTTTGCCGTCGTCTATAACGACAACTCTGTCAGCCTGTACGGCCTCGTCCATATAGTGGGTAATCAGCACTATCGTGATGCCTTCCTCGCGGTTGAGCTTCTTTACGGTGTTGATTACCTCTTTTCGTCCGCTCGGGTCAAGCATGGCGGTCGGCTCGTCAAGAACGATGCACATGGGCTTCATCGCGATAATTCCCGCGACGGCAACCCTCTGTTTCTGACCGCCCGAAAGCTTATTCGGCGCCTTTTCCCTCAGTTCGTACATACCGACGGTTCTGAGCGCCTCGTCAACTCTTCTTCTGCATTCGGCGGGCTCTATGCCGAGGTTTTCAACGCCGAAGGCAACGTCTTCCTCAACGATTGAGGACACAATCTGGTTGTCGGGATTCTGAAACACCATACCGACCTTGCGGCGTATTTCAAAAATGGAATCGTCCTCAACAGCCTTCTGCCCGTCGACGATGACCTCGCCGCTCTTTGCAAAGAGTATGCCGTTGGTGAGCTTTGCAAGCGTCGACTTTCCCGAGCCGTTATGGCCGAGAACTGCGACGAAGCTCCCCTGCTCTATTTCGAGATTGAGATGCTCGAGCACCTTTATTTCCTGCTGCTCGTCGGGATTATCCTCATTGTCGAGATAATACGAAAAGCAGACGTCTTTGAATTCAATGATATTTTTCATTACTTAGTCCAGATTGCGGAGCTTCCGCACGGAAGAATTCTGCCGTTTTCACTTACGGGAAGTCCTATCTCGTCAGCCTCAACCTTACCGCCGTGCTTCTTTACGATTACCTCTTCCATAATGTATTTCATTACGGACGGTGAAAGCCCCGTTGTGTAGGAATTGAGAAGCACCATAATCGGCTTATCCGAAAGAAGGCGGGAAACCATCTGAATGAAGGTGTAGATGCTGTCCTCAAGATGCCAGATTTCGCCCTTCGGACCCCTGCCGTAGCTCGGCGGGTCGAGAATGATGATGTCGTACTTGTTGTCGCGCCTGATTTCCCTTTGAACAAATTTCATACAGTCGTCGACAATCCAGCGAACGTCCGCGTCCTTCACGCGCGAGGACTCGGCGTTTTCCTTTGCCCACTGCACCATACCCTTTGAGGCGTCAACGTGAACGACGGAAGCGCCCTCTTTGAGGCAGGCAATCGTCGCGCCGCCCGTGTAGGCAAAGAGGTTTAAAACCTTGACCTTACCCCTGCCGGATTCCCTGATAAGCTGTCTGGTGTAGTCCCAGTTTACTGCCTGCTCGGGGAATAAGCCCGTGTGCTTGAAGCCCATTGTCTTTACGTTGAAGGTCAAATCCTTATATCTGATTTGCCATGCGGGCGGAATATGCTTATATTCCTGCCACCTTCCGCCGCCCGTTCTTGAACGGACGTAGCGTGCGTCGGGCTGGAACCAGTACTTGTTTTCCCTCTCGCTCTGCCAGATAATCTGGGGGTCGGGACGGATTAATATTTCGTTTTTCCATCGCTCGAGCTTTTCGCCCGAGGAACAGTCTATGAGTTCGTAATCAACCCAGTCTTTAGAATATCTCATTATGCAAGTCTTTCCTTAACTACGTCGGCGATTTCGTTGCCGAGTCTTGTGATTTGGTCGATGTCGCTGCCCTCAAGCATTACGCGGATGAGGGGTTCGGTTCCGCTCACGCGGACAAGCACTCTGCCCTCGCCGCTGAGTTCCATTTCAGCCTGCTGCACCGCAGAGATGATATATTCGTCGTTGTTGTATTTTTTCTTGCCCTCGTCGCTCACTCTTACGTTGATGAGCACCTGAGGATAAACTCTCATAATCGTTGCAAGTTCGGAAAGCTTTTTGCCCGATTTAACAACTGTTTCAACAAGCTGAACGCCCGAGAGCTCTCCGTCGCCGGTGGTGGCGAAATCAAGGAAGATAACGTGGCCGCTCTGCTCGCCGCCGATGTTGTAGCCGTCCTTCAACATTCTTTCAAGAACGTATCTGTCGCCGACCGCGGTCTTTGCGCACTTGATTGCGTTGTCCTTGCAGAACTTGAAGAAGCCCATATTGCTCATTACGGTTACAACCGCGGTATCCTTTTTAAGCGTGCCTTCCTTCTTCATTCTGTCGGCGCAGATTGCGATAACCTTGTCGCCGTCAACGAGCTCGCCGTTTTCGTCAACCGCCAACATTCTGTCGGCGTCGCCGTCGAAGGCAAGACCAAGGTCAAGACCTGCGTCCTTAACAAAGCTCATAAGCTCTTCGGGATGGGTTGAGCCGCACTGGTCGTTGATGTTTACGCCGTCGGGGGTATCAGAAAGCATAAGGCACTTCGCGCCGAGCTGAGTGAAGATATCCTTTGCGCATACCGCCGCGCTTCCGTTTGCACAGTCGAGCGCGATTTTGAGTCCGTCGAAACGAACGCCCGCGGTGGATACAACGTGGTCGACGTAATCCTTGACTGCGGTCTTGCAGAAAAGTCTGTTTCCTACGTCGCCGCCGAGCATAACGGGAATTTCCTCGGCGTTGTCGAGAATGATTGCCTCAATCTCTTCTTCGATAGCGTCGTCAAGCTTGTAGCCCGTTTTCTGGAAAATCTTGATGCCGTTGTATTCGCAGGGGTTGTGGGAAGCGGAAATCATAACGCCCGCCTCGCAGCCGTATTCAACCGTGAGATACGCAACTGCCGGTGTGGGAACAACGCCCACCGAGAGCACGTTGCAGCCCACCGAGGTGAAGCCCGAGGTAAGCGCCGCCTCAAGCATATCGCCCGAAGCTCTCGTATCCTTTCCTATAAGTACGGTCGGCTTTTTTGAATTGCTTTCCTTGATAAGCACCATTGCCGCCGCTCTGCCTATCTGAAGCGCAAGCTCGGGGGTAAGGCTGTCGTTTGCAACGCCTCTTACGCCGTCGGTTCCGAATAATCTGCCCATAGTTTTTCTCCTTACGTTATGTGAATTTATATCAGTGACTGCTGGCCGTTCTGCTCTATGCCGAGATGCTTATACGCAAGCGCCGTCGCCATTCTGCCTCGCGGCGTTCTTGCAAGAAAGCCTATCTGCATAAGATATGGCTCGTAGACGTCCTCAATCGTTACAGCCTCTTCGCCGATTGCCGCCGCAATCGTTTCAAGTCCTACGGGGCCGCCGTTGTAGTTTGTAATCATAGTGCGAAGAAGCACTCTGTCTATATTGTCAAGACCGAGGAAATCTATTTCCATACGGTCGAGCGCGTCGATTGAAGCCTCTCTGCTGATTACGCCGTCGTACTTGACCTGAGCAAAGTCGCGGCTTCTTTTGAGAAGGCGGTTTGCGATACGGGGCGTTCCCCTTGAACGCGACGCGATTTCAGCCGCGCCCTCGGTATCAATCGGGATTTCAAGTATTCCCGCGCTTCTTGTGACAATCTGCGCAAGCTGCTCGGGAGTGTACATTTCAAGCCTGAATATAACGCCGAAACGGTCGCGAAGCGGTGCCGAGAGCTGACCTGCCCTCGTGGTCGCGCCGATGAGGGTAAAGTGAGGAAGGTCGAGCCTTATCGACCTTGCCGACGGTCCCTTGCCGATTATGATGTCGAGCGCGCCGTCTTCCATCGCGGGATAGAGCACCTCTTCAACCTGACGGTTGAGCCTGTGAATCTCATCTATAAAGAGCACGTCGCCTTCCTGAAGATTTGTCAGGAGCGCCGCAAGGTCGCCCTGCTTTTCAATTGCAGGTCCGCTTGTAACGCGGATGTTAACGCCCATCTCGTTTGCGATGATGCCTGCAAGAGTGGTTTTGCCGAGGCCCGGAGGTCCGTAGAGAAGGACGTGGTCAAGCGCCTCTCCCCTGCCTCTTGCGGCTTCGATATATACCCGAAGGTTCTCCTTGACCTTTTCCTGACCGATGTAATCGTCAAGCACCTTAGGTCTGAGGGAATTTTCAATATCGTTGTCCTCGGGTGTGAAATCGGAGGTGACTATTCTGTTTTCAAAGTCGGATTCGTTCTGTATTTCAACCATTACGCTACCTCCTTAAAGCTTTGCGGCAAGCTGCTTTAAGCCCTGCCTAATCATCTCGTCAACCGAGAGCGATTTATCCATTCCGCCGACAACGACTGCCGCGTCGGACTGGGAATAGCCGAGAGCGACGAGCGCCTCGACAGCCTCGGAAGCGTTTGAGCTTTCGCCGACCGAAGCCGCGTCGGTTACGACGGAAACGGTCTCGCTCGTTGCAATGCCCGCCATTTTGTCCTTGAGTTCAAGCACGACTCTTTCGGCGGTCTTTTTGCCCACGCCCTGCGCCCTCGTTATCGCCTTGGCGTCGCCCGATGCAATACTGATTGCAAGGCGGTCGGGCGAGAGCTCGGAAAGAATTGCAACCGCGGCTTTGGGACCTACGCCCGAAACCGTGATGAGAAGCTTGAACGCGTCGAGTTCGGCAAGAGTTGCAAAGCCGTATAAATCCATCGCGTCCTCTCTGACCGAAAGATATGTGTAAACGTTTACCTCGCTTCCCGTCCTGCCGATGTTCTGAATCGTGTTGAGCGTTGAATAGCATTTGAAGCCGATGCCGTTGCTTTCAACAACTATGTAGTTTACGTCGGTGACGGTTAGCGTGCCTTTGATATTATATAACATTTATTTTATTCCTCTCATAAGCGAGCCGCTGCTGTGACCGTGGCAGATTGCCATGGCAAGCGCGTCGGCTGTGTCGTCGGGCTTCGGGACTTTTTCGAGCCCGAGCATTACCCTCGTCATTTCCTGCACCTGCTTCTTTTCAGCCCTGCCGTAGCCGACAACGGACTGCTTAACCTGAAGCGGGGTGTATTCGGCGATATCAACGCCGTAGTTCTGAGCCGAAAGGGTGATTACTCCCCTCGCCTGAGCAACGTCGATAACCGTTTTTGCGTTGCTGTTGTAAAACAACTTTTCCATACTCATAACCTCGGGCTTATACTTTTCAAACAGATAACACATATCGTTGTAAATCGTCTGAAGCCTGAGCGGAAACGGCGTGTGAGCGTCGGTCGTAATGGCGCCGTAGCCGATAACGCTGAACTTATTTGCCTTGTATTCAAGTACGCCCCAGCCGACTATCGCGTAGCCGGGGTCAATGCCGAGAATAATCATTTGCACTACTCCATAATATATTCGTTTAATTATATCACAAATGCGTAAATTATGCAATATATAATATATAAATTATATAATAAAACAAAAGCGGACGAACAAAGTTCGCCCGTGCGCTTATCCTTTCAGGAAAGTGATGAATTTGTCAAGCTCGGTGAGATTGAAGGTGTACTGCCCCGAGTCGGTGTCGGGTATGTAGTACCTCGCACATATTTCGCCGTTTAAAACCGTGAACGCCTGCTTTAAGGTTGAGACCATATAGTCCGCCGCCTGGCGCGAATTCGAGCCGCTTGCAATAACCACGCCCACCCTCTTGGGCTTGTCAATCGGCGGGTTTGCGCCCCTCTTGAACCTTGCGGAATAGTAGCGCTGGAAGCGGTCGATTACCGCTTTGAGCGGCGCGGGGAAAAAGTTGTTGTAAACCGGCGAGAAAAACACGACGTAATCAGCCGCTTCAAAATCCTCGAAAAACGGGTCGAGGTCGGGATTTGAACAGCCGTCGTGATATTCGCACCAGCAGCAAGCCGTACAGGGCGCGGGCGACATCTTATAGGTGTCGTACTGCTTGATTTCGCAGCCCGCAAACCTCGGCTTAACCTGATTTATAAGCTCGGCGCACACGCCCCTTTCACGGGGCGAGCCGTTGATAATTAGCATTTTTTTCATTATATCACCAAAGAAGGACGGATAAACCGTCCTTTAATTATTCCTGTTCGATTTTATACTCAATACCGTATGAGTTACACCATTCGCTGACCTTTTCTACGACGTACGATGCCTCGAAAGCGTCGAAGCCGCCCGAGATGTCGGGATAGGCGTTGAAATATTTCCAGAACACCTCAACGCAGTCATAGGTTGAAAGCTTGTCAAACTTAGCCGAAACCTTCGGGTTGTTCAGCGATTTGATGTAAGCCCTGATTACCTCTTCATTACAGATTGTGATGAAGGGCACGTAGCCGAGTTTGATGAGCTCAGCGTCGTCCTCGCTCGGAAGCTCGGACATCTTATAGATTTTGTAATCGGTTCTTGAAAACCAGTATTCCGTTGTTGAACCCCAAGCGTAACGAAGCGTCTGGGGAGTGAGCACTAATTCCATTTTCCTGTCCTACTTTTCGATAGATTTCATTAAGCCGCCGTTTTTGATAATGTTCTGAATGAACTCGGGAAACGGCTGAGCCTGATACTCTCTGCCCGTTGTGCAGTTTCTGATGACGCCGCTGTCAAAGTCCACCTCGACCTCGTCGCCGTCCTTAATATCCCTTGCCGCCTCGTCACATTCGAGGATTGCAAGACCGATATTGATTGCATTTCTGTAGAAAATTCTCGCGAAGGTTGACGCGATAACACAGGAAATGCCCGATGCCTTGATGGCAATCGGCGCGTGCTCTCTTGACGAACCGCAGCCGAAATTAGCCTCTGCAACCATAATGTCGCCGGGCTTTACCTTATTTACAAAATCCGCGTCGATATCTTCCATACAGTGGGAAGCAAGCCACGCTTCCTCGCTCTTGTTGAGATATCTTGCAGGGATGATTACGTCGGTATCGACGTTGTCGCCGAACTTATGTACCGTGCCTTTTGCTTTCATTACATTTCCTCCCTCGGGTCTGCGATGTAGCCCTTGATTGCAGACGCTGCCGCAACTGCGGGTGACGCAAGATAAATCTCGGACTCGGTGTGTCCCATTCTGCCTACAAAGTTACGGTTTGAGGTGGATACAGCCTTCTCGCCTGCTGCAAGAATACCCATATGACCGCCGAGACAGGGGCCGCAGGTCGGGGTTGAAACGATTGCGCCTGCCTCAACAAATGCCTCAACGATGCCCTCTTTCACGCACTGAAGATAGATTGACTGCGTTGCGGGAATCACAATGCAGCGAACGCCGTCGGCAATTTTTCTGCCCTTGATAATTTCATATGCGGCTCGCATATCTTCCATTCTTCCGTTTGTGCAGGAACCGATTACAACCTGGTCGATTTTAATCTCGGGAAGCTCGTCAACGGTCTTTGTGTTTTCGGGAAGATGGGGGCAGGCAACCGTCGGCTTGAGAGCGCCGAGGTCAATCTCGACAACGCTGTCGTACTCTGCGTCGTCGTCCGCCTGATACACCTTGTATTCGCGAAGGCTTCTGCCTGTCACATAGTCGAGAGTCACGTCGTCAACGGGGAAAATTCCGTTCTTGGCGCCGCACTCAATTGCCATATTTGCAATACAGAGACGGTCGTCCATCGAAAGCTCTTTAATGCCGTCGCCCGTAAATTCAAGCGACTTATAGAGAGCGCCGTCAACGCCTATCATACCGATGAGATGAAGGATTACGTCCTTACCGCTGATGCAGGGCGCTTTCTTGCCCGTGATTACAACCTTGATGGCTGACGGAACCTTGAACCACGCCTTGCCGGTAGCCATACCCGCCGCCATATCGGTTGAGCCGACGCCCGTTGAAAACGCGCCCACTGCGCCGTAGGTACAGGTGTGTGAGTCCGCGCCGATTACGCAGTCGCCGCAGGTTACGATACCCTTTTCGGGAAGAAGCGCGTGCTCGATTCCCATATTGCCTACGTCGTAGTAATGAAGGATGCCGTGCTCTTTTGCGAAGGTGCGCACCTGCTTGCAGTTTTCCGCGGACTGGATGTCCTTATTCGGCGTGAAATGGTCCATAACAAGGGCGATTCTCGTCTTGTCAAAAACGGAAGTTTTGCCGAATTTATTCATTTCGTTTATGGCGACGGGCGACGTTACGTCGTTTCCGAGCACCATATCAAGCCTTGCCTCAATCAGCTGACCTGCAACAACGCTGTCAAGTCCTGCATGAGCGGCAAGGATTTTCTGAGTCATTGTCATACCCATAATTCGATACCTCTGTTATATTTATACGTCGTCAGTGAATGAGCCCGCGCCTCTTTCAAGCGAGGTAATACCCGTACGGGCAAGCTCAACAATGCCGTAGTCCTCTTTGATGAAGTTTACAAACTCGTCGATTGTCTCGCTCGTTCCCGTGAACTCGAGGGTTACGGTGTCGAGTGAAACGTCGAGAACACGCGCGCCGTACTTTACGTTGAAAGCGAGAAGCGCGTTCTTTTTATCAACGCCCTTTGCCTGAACCTTGATGAGAAGAAGCTCGGATGAAACCGCGCTTTCGTCGTTGAGCTGCGAAACCTTTTTAACGATTTCAAGCTTGATGAGCTGGCGCTTAATCTGACGGAAATTCTCGGGCTCGGTGAAGAGCTCGATTGTCATTCTTGAGAAAAGCGGATTTTCCGTTTCACTAACGGTGAGTGACGAGATGTTATAGCCCCTTCTTGAGAAAAGGCTCGCAACACGCTGAAGTACGCCGCTGACGTTGTCAACAAGTACGGATAAAACTAATTTTTCTTTCATTGTGTTTCCCTCCTTACATTTCGTCAATCGTATCGTCTGCCGCGCCTCCCGGAGGAATCATCGGCAGTACGTTTGAATCGGGGCTGATGTTACAGTCGATGAGAACGGGACCGTCGTATGCGAGAGCCTCGTCGACAACCTTTTCAATATCGTCGTTTGAGGAAATTCTCATTCCCTTAACGCCGAAAGCCTCTGCAACCTTGACGAAATCCGTCTTTCTGTGGGGGTCGGTATCGGCAAAGCGGTTGCCGTAGAATACCTTCTGCCACTGACGAACCATACCGAGCACCATATTGTTCATAATGAACATCTTGACGGGCACGTTATAGGAAGCCGCGGTTGCAAGCTCCGCAAGATTCATATGGAAGCCGCCGTCGCCCGCGAACATAACGACGGTTCTGTCGGGCTTGCCTACCTGACCGCCGATTGAAGCGCCCATTGAATAGCCCATTGTACCGAGACCGCCCGATGAGAGAAGGGTTCTCGGCTGGGTGAACTTATAAAACTGTGCAGCCCAGAGCTGATGCTGACCAACGTCCGTTACAACGATAGTGTCGTCGGGAGTTTTTCTGTCAACAGCTTCGATAAGGGTCTGCGGATTTACGTAGTTACCTATCTGATTCTGAACGAAAGGTCTCTTTGCATACTCAATTTCCTTGAGCCAGTCGCTGTGGTCGCACTGGTCGATAAGGGAGGTAAGCATAGGAATAACCTCGCTCAAATCGCCCTTGAGGTGGAAATTCGAAACGATGTTCTTATCCATTTCCGCGGGGTCAATATCAATATGAATAATCTCTGCATTGGGTGCAAAGCGTGCTCTGTTACCTGCTACACGGTCGGAAAATCTTGCGCCGCAGGTGATGAGAACATCGCAGTCGTGCGCCGCCTTGTTACACTCATATCTGCCGTGCATACCGATAAGACCGAGGTGGAGCCTGTGACCGTTCGGAAACGCGCCGAGACCCATAAGAGTTGAAGCAACGGGAGCGTCAAGCTTTTCTGCAAACTTGATTAAATCGTCACCGACCTCTGATAGGATAGCGCCGCCGCCGACATAAATAAGGGGTTTCTTGGATTTCTTAAGAATATCAAGCGCTCTGTCGATACAGTCCTGAGTAGGCTTAATAGGCTCGTCGGGAACCTGTGCCGGTTCGGGAGTATATTCGCACATAGCAGCGGTTACATCTTTAGGAATATCAATAAGAACAGGACCTTTTCTTCCACTCATTGCAATCTTGAATGCACGGCGGATTGTGGGTGCCAAATCCTCGATATGCTTAACAAAGAAATTGTGCTTAGTTATAGGCATAGTGATACCGCAGATATCAACCTCCTGGAAGGTATCCCTACCAATAAGACTGTTTGCAACGTTAGCGGTAACAGCAACAATCGGTACGGAATCAAGATATGCCGTTGCAATACCCGTTACAAGGTTGGTTGCGCCGGGGCCCGAGGTCGCAAAGCAAACGCCTACCTTGCCCGTAGCTCTTGCATAGCCGTCCGCAGCGTGGGCAGCGCCCTGCTCGTGAGCCGTAAGGATATGGTTAAAGGTGTCGCCATACTTGTAGAGCTCATCGAAAATATTGAGAATTGTGCCGCCGGGATAGCCGAAGATTGTATCTACTCCCTGCTCCTTTAAAGTTTCAAGAACTATTTGTGAACCGTTGAGTTTCATATTAACCCTCTCTTTCAAATAGATGTCTGTCAAAAGATATTGAAAATATAATATTATATTTTAACAATAAAGTCAATACCAAATAAGAATTAATAACTCTTGTCAAGCGGTGACTTTTGGTATATAATATTTTGGAATAAACTTTTGAGGTAATATTATGAAGCTTGGAATTGTTGGACTGCCTAACGTAGGCAAAAGCACACTTTTTAACGCAATAACAAACGCGGGGGCGCAGAGCGCCAACTACCCCTTCTGCACGATTGAGCCGAACGTGGGTATGGTAAGCGTTCCCGACGAGAGGCTCGACAAGCTTGCAGAGATGTACGAGCCTGATAAGTTTACGCCCGCAACGATTGAATTTGTTGACATCGCGGGACTTGTCAAGGGCGCGTCTCAGGGCGAAGGCCTCGGCAACAAATTCCTCTCGCACATCAGAGAGGTTGACGCGATTATTCACGTTGTGCGCTGCTTTGAAAACGACGACATCACACACGTTGACGGCAGCGTTGACCCCGCAAGGGATATTGAGACGATAAACCTTGAGCTCGTTCTCTCCGACCTCGATATTCTCACAAGGAGAATCGACTCGAGGAAGAAGGCGATGAAGGGCGACAAGACGCTTGCAAACGAGGTTGCTTTTCTCGAGAGGCTTGCGGCTGAAATGGAACAGGGCAAAACCGCGAGAAGCGTAGAGATAAGCGAGGACGAGATGGAATACCTCAAAGAGGTTTCGCTTCTCACAATCAAGCCCGTAATCTACGCCTGCAATATGGGCGAAAACGACTTCATCAACGGAATCGAGAACAACGAATACTACAAAGCCGTTGAGGAAATTGCGAAGGCTGAGGGCTCGGAAACACTTCCGATTTGCGCCGAGATGGAAGCGGAAATCGCAGAGCTTGACGACGAGGAAAAAGAGATGTTTCTTGCCGATATGGGGCTTGAAAAGAGCGGCCTTGACAGGCTTATCAAAAAGAGCTATTCCCTTCTCGGTCTGATTTCCTACCTCACCGCGGGCAAACCCGAGGTAAGGGCGTGGACGATTAAGAAGGGCACTAAGGCGCCGCAGGCTGCGGGCAAGATTCACACCGATTTTGAAAGAGGATTTATCAGGGCGGAAGTCGTTGCTTTTGACGACCTTATGGCTTGCGGCAGTATGGCTGCCGCAAAGGACAAAGGGCTTGTCCGTTCTGAGGGTAAGGAATATGTGATGAAGGACGGGGACATTGTTCTCTTCCGCTTTAACGTGTAAAGGAAAGATATGCCGAAAATTGATATTTCATCAGATTATGAATCCATATCAAAGGCGCAGTCGGGCGACAGCAAATCCTTTGAAGAGATAATAAAAAGCTCGAGAAACCTTGTTGAGGTGATTGCGTCGAAATACGCAAACGCACCCGTTGAGAGCGAGGACCTCGTTCAGGAAGGTATGATAGGGCTTTTTCATGCGGTTGAAAGCTACGACAGCACTAAGGGCGCGAGCTTCAAGACCTACGCAAATAAGTGCATTGACAACGCTATTCAAGACGCGATAAAAAAGAATACGCGGCAGAAGGACGTTCCGCCGCAGAATGTTGTTGAGTATCTCGACGAGGAACTTCCGATGATGAACAGCGAGGTCAGCGCCGAGGAAATCTATATGCAGAAGGAAAGGCTTCAGCAAGTCCACAGGGCGATTGAAGAGAAGCTTTCCCCTCTTGAGAAGAAGGTCTTTTCGCTTTATATCGCGGGTTTCAGCTATTCCGAAATCGCCGCGCGCATAGGCAAGGACGAAAAAGCGGTCGACAACGCCGTGCAGAGGATTAAAAAGAAATTGTTTGACAAATAATATTATTCTTGACATATCAAAAGTGTTGTGTTAATATTATTGAGCAACAAACGCAGAGGTATCGAAGTGGTCATAACGAGGCGGTCTTGAAAACCGTTTGGGTTCACGCCCACGTGGGTTCGAATCCCACCCTCTGCGCCAAACTTGACAGGTTAAACCCGTCAACTTGCAGAAGTACTCAAGTTGGTGACGAGGCGCCCCTGCTAAGGGCGTAGGTCGGGTAACCGGCGCGAGAGTTCGAGTCTCTCCTTCTGCGCCAAATAAATGAGCAGTCCATCAGGGCTGCTCATTTATTTTACATTGAGACTCGAACAGCGCAATTTTCGCAGAAAATAAATACAGTCCGGTGGACTGTTTTGGTGCGCGCGTGCGTGCCGGCAGAGGCTTTAGCCTCAACGGGCGAGTCTCTCCTTCTGCGCCAAGAATACACTGTTCATTTTTGGGTAGTGTATTTTTTTGTTTTTCTTCATATACTTTAACGGTGATGGTATGAAGAAAAATCTGTTTGGAATAACGCTTGCAGGGATTGTGTTTGTGACGCTGGCAGGGGCGTTTCTGCATTTTGTGTACGAGCTTAGCGGAAACACCTTTATTGCAGGGCTTTTCTGCTCTGTAAACGAGAGCACGTGGGAACATCTCAAGCTGCTATTTTTCCCCTATCTTTTATATGCCGTTGTTGAGTTTTTCCTGCTGAAAAGAGAAGGAATATTCTTCTCAAAAGCCGTCGGCGCGTGCGCGGGAATGTTCTTCATCGTAGCGTTTTTCTACACCTACACGGGCGTTATCGGAAGGAACTTCGCGCCGCTTGACGTTGCGTCTTTTACAGCGGGTGTGTTCGTCGCGTTTTTCACTGATTACAAAATGATAAAAACCGACAGATTCAAAGCCTTTTCGCTGAACCTTGCCGGTATTTTATACTTTATTATTATGGCTGTTTTGTTCTTCGTTTTCACGGTTTATCCGCCGGATATTCCCCTTTTTGAGCCGCCCGAAAACGCCGCTTTAACGGTAGAGCAGCTCGGTTGGTACTAAGTCGGTAACCTCTCTTATTTTCCTGCCGACGTCCTCGGGGCGGTGAGCGTCCGAGCCTGTTGAAAACGTCACGCCGACCTCCTTTGCGATGTTGAAAAATTCACCGTTCACGCCGAGTCCCTTTGAGGTGTTCATCTCAAGCGCAACGCCGTTTTTCTTTACGTTTTCGCAGAGGTTGCGGTAGGTATCCGCAAGGTCATAATCGGGGTAAAGCGAGTGGCAGGTGATGAGGTCTGGATGCGCTATAATATCGAAAATTCCGCTTTCGACGAGCGTGTTTTCCATTTCAAAATAGCGGCGGTAAATCTCGTTGACGTCCCTGCCGAGCCACTGATATTTGCGCTGATTGAAAGTCCAGTTATCAATCCAGTGAACCGAGCCGAGAACGTAGTCGAAGACACCGTCGTCGGTGAGCCTTGCAATCTCGTCCGCGTGCTGCTCAAACCAACAGACCTCGATGCCGAAGGACACCTTTACGGGATAGTCCTTTGACTTAATCATAGCGGCAAGGCGCCTGTATTCATCGAGGTTATGGGCGCGCGGAACCTTTTCCTCAACCCACCTTTTCTGATATAGGCTGTATTCCCTCGCCTCTTTGAAGCAGGGGTGAAAATCCTTAAAACGCACGCTGTGCTCGAGAAGACAGATTTCCTCAAGCTGCATCGCCTCAGCCTTATTTATAAACTTTTCAATCCATTCGGCGGTGTAGTCACCGCGCTCGATATGTATGTGCAGGTCTCTCATAATTCACCGTTTTTCGTGCAAAAAGGCTGCCCTGAGCGGACAGCCGTATTTTTATTTATTATAACCCTTCTTAAAGCGCTTTGCGCCCTCTTCACGGAACGCCTCAATTCCGCCCTTTTGGTCATAAAGCTCAGCCGCTTCAAGACAGATGTCAAGGGAAAGATTGATACATTCGGGGCTCATATTATCAGGTGTGTCAAGACGGGTGTGATAATATGTTTTCGGGTCGTGGTTAACACCGCAGAAGCCGACTGCCTCTATGCCGTAACGCGAGAAGCCCTCTGCGTCAACAGCGCCGGGATAAACGTCGGTCTCCTTCATCTGAATGCCGCAGTTGTCGCCCGCCTCATAGAGAAGCTCGCCGACTGCGTTTGAGTTTTTCTGAGTGCCCGTGCAGCCCTGAGTATAAATCTGAAGCTGCTCAATCTCGCGCATTGTATCCATCGCGATGATGATTGTTTCAACCTCCTGAAGCTCTGCCTGATGCTTCTTTGCATATTCAACGGAGCCTCTGATACCTGCCTCTTCCGAGCCTGCAAGGAAGCAGCAAACCTCGGTGTTTTCAAATCTCTTGTCGTTTTCAGCCATTTCCTTGAGAACACCCATTGCGATGTAGTCCGCCGTGAGGTTGTCGTTTGCGCCGTCAACGATAACTCTCCAGTTGATGAAGAAGAGAATTGCGATAAAGAAAGGAACGAGAATCAGCTGAATTACGCCGAGAACTGTCCAGATTTTGCTTGTGTAATCCCCTGCTGCGATTGCGTAAATCACCCAGATTACGTTGAAAATCGAAAGACCGATAAGTCCGCCGATTGAGCCGCCCATAACGGGTGCAAGTGATTTGATTCCGCCGTGAAGCGAATACGTCCACTCGTTTGCAGCGTCGGTATGACCGCCGAAAACGATTCTTCTTTTAACCTCGCCCGTGGGCTTTCTGCGAGCCATAACGTTTCTCGAAATCTTTCTCGGGAAAAGCGGGTCAACAAGCTCGCGGTACATAAGAAATTCTATAATAAGGCAGAGCATTGCAAAGAACGTAAGCAGGCAGGCGATAATCGGAAGCGCCACGCTGTGGTTTGTGCTCTTGAACGTAATCCAGTAAAATGCAACTGAAATAAGGCAGATGATACCGGCGGGCGGAATCCAGCCCATAAATGCCGCAGGATGAACGTAAAAGTCCTCCATCTCAACCTCGTCAGCCCACTGCTCAAGCTCCTTCTTGAGGAACTTCTGGGCCTTTCTCTCGCTGTGGGTACCGGGGCCTCTGTCCTTGAAATTTTCACAGATGTACCTGATACCGTCAAGCATATACTTTTGTGTGCCTTCGGAAGCACCGTTTGTTAGACGCATATTCATGCCCTCCGTTCATTAAGATATTACATATTAATTATACACAATGAGCCCCGACTATTCAAGTGAATAAAAAAATTATTTGCTAAAATTCAAAATAAACTTGACAGAATTTTTTAGATAATATATAATACATTTCGCAATGGCCCGGTAGTTCAGTTGGTTAGAACGCTAGCCTGTCACGCTAGAGGTCGACGGTTCGAGCCCGTTCCGGGTCGCCATAGGTGAGCGGTAATCCGTTCACCTTAATAATTGCTGATATGGCTCAGGCGGTAGAGCGCATCCTTGGTAAGGATGAGGTCGGCGGTTCAAGTCCGCCTATCAGCTCCAATCAAAAATCCTCGAAAAGTCCGATAAATAAAGGCTTTCGAGGATTTTCTTTTTTGTTTTTTGTGATTTTTCTTTATTGGCAAGGGTCCAAAATGAGTCTCTATCAATTAATTTCGCTCGTCAGATAACCAACGACCACATCGAGGCGGTTGTGACCGAGCGCCAGTGACACCTCAGCCATAGCCTCGCGGTCGAGGACAGTACCATACATTGATTTTGTGCAGCACCAACATTCCGAGCGTTCTATGTCCTCGGGATCTCGTGCTATGTTTTCATACATAGCCTTTGCGAACTCGTGCCTGTAGTAGTGCACGGGCATACGGTCTCGAACGATAACAAGATTTTCCGTGTTGCCTTTTTCCTGTTCAGATTTTACAAAATTAATAGTTCTTTCAACCACTTTTGGATTTCTCGAATATTGAAGTTCAACATCACGCTCTCGACCACCTTTTGCATAGGTTTTTGGCACGTGCACGAACCATTTTCCGTCCTTTTCGTAGAAATCCTTGGCTTTAATGTGCTTTAACTCCTCACGCCTTAGCCCCGTGCAACGCGCCATATCAACCGCTTTTTGATTATTCTTTTCGCTGAACCCTCTTAAATTTCTTTCAAGGTCGCGAGACCTTGTGATTTGTTCGCGTTGTCTTTTCGGTAATTCTACGCCAAATTCGCGATAGTCGCAGTTATACAACTTACCAAGAGCAGCAGCGTCGCGGGCGATAGTGTACGGACTTAATCCGCGTTCTATTCTGTACTGTAAGTATTCCGCTGCGTATGGTTTACACTGTTCTATATTCTGGCTTTCACCTTGGTGCTCTTGTTTGCAAAATTTCGCAAATTCTCGACCAACTTCCTGATAGTTGTCAAGTGTTCTTGATGAAAATATGTATTTTTGCTTTTCGTCCTCTGAAGCGTTGTGTTTTGAAACGCCATAGAGATGACGGCTTTTAAATTCGTTTTTGATTTGGAAATTTAAACTTTGTTTTTTTGACATTTTTGAATTGCCCCCTTTGTTGGTTGAAGGCTTTAGCCTTCGTGTATTTTCAGATTTTTTTGACAGTTAATGTTGGGTGATACACTTCCCGTTAGGGAGGCTGTATCGAGCCTTGCTCGTTCCGAGTGAGCGTGATTTTTAATTAATAATTAATAACTTTTAAACTAAATAACTGTCAATTCAAAACTAATCTGAACCATACGAGCAAGCACCCTTTTGGCTTTTCAATTAGGTTTGAATATCTGAAAATCCGAACAAATCGAAACCATCAAAAAAACAATTTGCTAAAATTTTCTTATAACTTTTTTCTATATAAATTTTTATAATAATGACTTCTAATTTAATTTTATCATATTGAAAAATAAAGTCAAATTTTTATACAAATATTTTTTTGATAGTGGGGGCATTTATGTTTAGTCTGCATTTTTTCAAAATACACACTAAACATAAATGCCTTTTTAACGAGGCCTTGACGGCCCCGTTAAAGAGACAACGAGCACGCTCGTTGTCTTTTCTTTCAACAAGCGAGTAAACTCGCTTGTTTATGTTGACATATTAATTATAATATAGTATATTAATTACAAATATACTAAGGAATGATAAAAATGAAAAGCGGATTAGGTCAGTGTTATAATTGCAAGAATAATATTGACAGTTCTTTTTGGGAGTTTTGTCCTTACTGCGGAAAGAGAATAATATCAGAATTTGTAAATCCAAAAAAGACTGTTAAGCACCGTGCGTCGAAGGGAAAAGGCAGTATTATTTTTGTTAAAGATAAGGGGAAATATCGTGCCAAGCTCAACGGAAAATGGCTTGGCTATTTCAAAACGGAAGAAGAAGCTCAACGTGCTATCGATATCGAAAATTATAAAATCGAAAACCCTGACAAACTCGCAACCGTTCGAGACATTTTTCTCGTTGGATCGAGGAAAAAAAGGAATATGTAACGCCTGCCACTATAGATTGTTATAAAAACGCTTTTTCATATTTTTCAGACGAAATAAAAAACAAATATGTGGTTGACTTCACAGGTTTAGACGTTGATGAGGCTTTGAAAAATGCTAACGAAAGCGGACATCCAGGCGTTTTTCATAAAATCAAAATCGTTAGTAATGGTATTTTCAACTATGCCATTAAACATTCAATAATAGCCACAAGCCCTATGACGTCTGTAAGAATTCCTAAGTCGAAAAAACAAAAAAAGATAAATCACGAAGGTTTTCAGACGAAGAACTAAATGTTCTTTGGAAAAACTGCGATGACGACAATGTGAAAACTATTCTAATCATGTGTTACACAGGATTTAGACCTGGAGAACTCCTCAGTGTAAAAAAGGAAAATGTATTCATAGATGAAAGAATTATTATAGGCGGTTTTAAAACCGATGCTGGCACCAACAGGCACGTGCCTATTCACAACAAGATTTTGCCTTTTGTCGAAGAATTCTACAACAAAAATGACAGGTTTTTAATTCAGAACGAGCCTGGACGGGCGGGCTCCCCTATTGATTTGAATAATTGGAGGAAACGGAATTTCATTCCTACCCTTGTTGAACTGGGTATTTTAGAAAACGAAAAAGACAATCATGTGACTCCAAAAAGCGGGCGTAAAACATTTGCAAGTTTGGCGGATGAAGCTAAACTACCTCCAAATGTTATAGAACGCATAATAGGACATACAGATTTTGATACAACCAATGAGTTTTACATTCAAAAAAGCGACCGTGAATTAACTAAAAACATTGACCTCATTTTATGACCGCATCCTTGTCTGAGGGGGTCCAAAAAGGGTCCCTATCTTTTCAAAAAGTACCAATTTTTGCATTTTTTTGCCCTTTGACAAATCATTCACAAATCCGAAAGCACCGATAAACACTACATTTTTTGCACGCCGAAAAATTTTCTTGTTTTTTGGATATTTTTGGTAAGGATGAGGTCGGCGGTTCAAGTCCGCCTATCAGCTCCAAAAAAAAGCAAGCGTTTCCGCTTGCTTTTTTCTTTAGTCCCTTATAACCGAATCTTTTCTTACAAAGCCGACCTTGTAGCCCTTGCTTGTCTTATAGGCTATCATCGGCTTGCCCTCGCCCGTGCCGAGATAGAGCACGCGCTCGTTTTTCGATACGGAACCGATTTTTTCGCTCAGATCACTGTCGCAGTATGTGGTCTGGGCGCTTTTCATTTTAGCGTTGCCGTAGGGTTTCACGGCGCTTCCTCCTTTGTATGATACTAAATAGTATGCGGGGCTTCTGTCAGCCGTTGCCTTCGCAAGCTCCGCCTTTGACACAACGCAGCCGTACTTGGTTTTTTTGACAATTCTCTGCGGTCGGTTGTAGGAATCGTACTTGCCGTCGTACATCTGGGGGTCGAGAATATCGATATTGCCCCCGTCCATTTTGTCGGCTACGACGAAGTGGCCCGCGGTTGAGAAAACGTTGTAGCTGTCGCCCTGATTGCAGATTGCAACGCCGCCCGATTTGAGATGGCGGATGAGGGCGTTTTCGTCGTTTGTCGTTGTGAACGAAAAGCCCTTGTTGTCCTTGCAGATTGCCTTTAAAAGCGCGGTTACGTTCGTTCCGCTGTTGTCGCGAGCGCCGCAGGAAAGGCTGAGCTTTGCCATCTGAGCGACGGTGTAAAGCTCCTTCCCCGCAAGGTTATCAACCGCCATACAGCAGGCGCAGACGCCGCAGCCGCTTGTGGCGACTGTCTCGACCTTTGAGGTGTTCGGGCGGTCATACTTTACGTTTGAATAATCGTTCTGATTGAAATAATACATTCACTCACCCCTGAGTTCATTCAGATAGTTATCGGCTTCAATCGCTTCCTCGGTAAATGAATTATTATACCACCACGAGGCTACCGAGCTTACGATAAGAAAGATAGATGATACGAGCGTTTCAACCGTTTCGTTTTCTATTGGAAGCGTCTTATAACCGAAAAGGTTCAGTATAATATTCACAAGCGCAAGAGCGAGGAGAGCCGTTCTTATAAGCGTTTCTTTACTTACTCTCATTTGCAATTCCCCTTTCAAGATCTTCAATTCTATGGTTTAAAACCTTGATTTTTTCCTCAACAACGGGCATTCTTTCCGCAAATGAATTATGCTTGTCAACCTTCTGTTCAAGCTTTTCAAGGCGAAAAGATGTCAGCTTTGAAGAGGTAATTATGCCACCGAAGGAACCGATGATTGTGCCTATCATCGACACGAGGGCGACAATGATTTCCCTGTTCAACAAAACCCTCCTTTTTGATAAACTGCACTCTTCACCTTATATATATTATGTATGAAGCGCGAACGGGGCAACACTAATAAATTTACAGTCCGATTTTTGTCGCTCGGGTATAGCCCCGACAGGCTGTAATATGAATAATTAATTTTGCATATTTATTCAGTTTCTTGTATATTTATAACAAATTTCGCAAATTGTGTTGACATTGAACTATTGCGTGTATATAATATTTAAAACTATCAATAGTACTGCTTCAGAGGTTATGTATAAAAATGAAAAAAATATTCATTGACGGCAAGGACGGCACGACCGGACTTAAAATATATTCGAGATTTGAAAAAAGGGACGACATTGAGCTGCTTCTCATCGACCCCGAAAAGAGGAAGGACACGAGGGAAAGAGCGCGCCTCATCAACGAGAGCGACTACACTTTTCTCTGCCTTCCCGACGCGGCTTCAATCGAGGCGGTTTCGCTCGTTGAAAATCCCGACGTGACGATTCTTGACACGTCGACGGCTCACAGAACAAACCCCGCGTGGGCGTACGGTTTTCCCGAGCTTTCAAATAAACACCGCGAGGGCGTTGAAAGCTCAAAGAGAATTGCGGTTCCCGGCTGCTATGCAAGCGGCTTCAACTCGATAGTCCATCCCCTCGTCGCAAACGGCTTTATCGGCAGGGATTACGACGTAACCTGCTTTGCGGTGAGCGGCTACACGGGCGCGGGCAAGAAGGGCATCGCACAGTATGAGGATGAAAACAGGGATAAGGAACTCGACTCGCCGAGGCTTTACGCTCTGACTCAGGAACACAAGCATCTCAGAGAGATGAAGGCTGTGAGCGGACTTCTCAGAGAGCCGATTTTTGCGCCGATGGTCTGCGACTATCCGCAGGGTATGGTTGTGACGGTTCCGCTTTACACCGATAAAATGAACAAGAAATACACTCTTTCCGATATACGCGAAATGTTCTGCGAGCACTATGCGGGCTCGGACATTGTTAAGGTCAGAGAGCTTGGCTACACTCAGGGTATGATTGCCTCAAACACCTTTGCAGACCGCGACGATATGGAAATTGAGATTAACGGAAACGAGGAAAGAATTCTCATCACCTCGAGATTTGACAATCTCGGCAAGGGTGCTTCGGGAGCGGCGATACAATGCCTCAACATCGCGATGGGAATCGACGAGAAAACAGGACTTAATATAGGTGATTGATATGGATTATAAGAAAATTGACGGGGGCATATGCGCCGCTAAGGGCTTCAGGGCAAGCGGCACGTACTGCGGAATAAAGAAGTCTGCGGACGACACACCCGAAACAAAGCATAAAAACGACGTCTGCCTTCTTGTATCGGACGGACTTTGCAACACGGCGGCGGTCTACACTCAGAACAAGGTCAAGGGCGCTCCCCTTCTTGTGACTAAGGCAAATCTTGAAGAGAGCGGCGGCAAGGCGATTGCTGTTATCGCAAACTCAAAGAACGCCAACACCTGCAACGCCGACGGCGTAGAGAAGGCTGAGAGAATGTGCGAGCTTGTTGCCGACGAGCTTCTTATTGAAAAGGAACACGTTCTCGTTGCATCGACTGGCGTTATCGGTCAGGTGCTTCCGATTGAGCCGATTGAAAAGGCTGTTCCCACGCTTGTGAAGGAACTCAGCTACACCGGCAACAGAGAAGCCGCGACCGCGATTATGACGACCGACACGGTTAAGAAGGAATACGCGGTTGAGTTTGAGCTTGACGGAAAGACCTGCCGAATCGGCGGTATGGCGAAGGGCTCGGGTATGATTCACCCGAATATGGCGACGACGCTCAATTTTATCACCACCGACTGCGCAGTTTCGGCAAAGCTTTTGCAGAGAGCTCTCAGCGATGTGGTTAAGGTCACCTACAACTGCCTTTCAATAGACGGCGACACCTCGACAAACGATATGGTTATTCTCATGTCAAACGGTCTTGCCGAAAATGCGGAAATCGAACACTTCGGCGACGAATACAAGGTGTTTAAGGACGCGCTCTATGAGGTTATGAAGGAGCTTACAAAGATGCTTGCCAAGGACGGCGAGGGCGCGACAAAGCTCATTGAATGCAGATGTGAGGGCGCACCGAATACCGACACGGCAATAGCCGTTGCAAAGAGCGTTATCTGCTCAAATCTTTTCAAGTGCGCAGTTTTCGGCGAGGACGCAAACTGGGGCAGAATCCTCTGCGCGATAGGTTATGCCGACGCCGATATTGACATTGAAAAGGTCGACGTTGAGCTTGAAAGCGAATACGGAAAAATCCTTGTCTGCGAATACGGCGCGGGCGTTGACTTTTCGGAAGACGAGGCGGCTGAAATACTTAAAAGCGATGAGATAATTGTAAACGTATCGCTTTATGACGGATACTGCAAGGCTACGGCGTGGGGCTGCGACCTCACATACGATTACGTTAAGATTAACGGAGATTACAGGACTTAACAGCGAGGTAACATTATGAACATAGACAATCAGATGAAGGCGGAAATACTTGCTCACGCTCTGCCGAATATACAGATGTACCGCCACAAGGTTGTTGTTGTGAAATACGGCGGCAACGCTATGGTGAATCAGGAACTCAAGGAAGCCGTAATGCGCGACCTCGTGCTTCTCACCACAATCGGAATCAAGGTTGTGCTCGTTCACGGCGGCGGCCCCGAAATCAACAAAGCCCTTGAGAAGATGAACATCGAAAGCAAGTTTGCAGACGGGCTCAGGGTTACCGATAAGGAAACCGTTGAGGTAGTTCAGATGGTGCTTGCGGGCAAGCTCAACAAGGACCTCGTGTGCCAGATAGGAAATCTCGGCGGCCACGCAATCGGTCTTTCGGGTATGGACGGCAATATGCTCAGATGCAAGCCGCTCGACGAGGAGCACGGCTACGTGGGCAAAATCGTTGAGACGAATATGGACGCTGTCAACGAGATACTTGAAAACGGCTGGATTCCCGTTATCTCGACAATCGGCTACGATGAAAACGGCAACTGCTACAACATCAACGCTGACACCGTTGCAGCCGAGGTTGCGGGCGCGCTTGACGCAGAGGCGCTCATTTCGATGACGGATATCGTAGGTCTTCTTCGCGACAAGGACGACCCGTCAACCCTCATTCACAGGGTTTATATTTCCGACACCCCCGCCCTTATTGCGGAGGGCATCATCAGCGGCGGTATGATTCCGAAGATTGATTCAATGACCTATGCGCTCAGGCAGGGCGTAAAGAAGGCGTTTATTATCGACGGCCGTGTTCCCCACTCTATCCTTATGGAAATGCTTACCGATGAAGGTATGGGAACGATGTTCAGGCTTAGATAAAAGCAAATTAAAGGATTACAACTATGGATATAAAGGCACTTGATAAAGAATACGTTGCGCATTCCTACGGCAGGTTTGACGCCCTGCTCGTCAAAGGAAGCGGCTCAACGGTTTTTGACGAAAACGGCAAAAAGTATATAGACCTCACCTCGGGCATCGGCGTTACGAGCTTCGGCATTGCGGACGGTGAGTGGAAAGAGGCTGTTGAGGCTCAGCTTTCAAGGCTTCAGCATATGAGCAACCTCTACTACACCGAGCCCTGCGCTAAACTTGCAAAGCTTCTCTGCGAAAAGACGGGAATGAAAAAGGTCTTTTTTGCAAACAGCGGCGCCGAGGCAAACGAGGGCGCAATCAAATTTGCGAGGAAGTACTCGTTTGACAAGTACGGCGGGGGCAGAAGCACGATAATCACGCTCTGCGACTCGTTCCACGGCAGAACGATTACAACCCTTGCCGCAACGGGACAGGACGAGTTTCACACGGTATTCCACCCGTTTACGGAAGGCTTTAAATACTGCCCCGCAAACGACGTTGACGCGCTCAAAGAACTTGTGACGGACGACGTCTGCGCGATAATGTTTGAATGTATTCAGGGCGAGGGCGGCGTGAACGACCTTGACTTTGAATTTGTTAAGGCGATTGAAAAAATCGCGAAGGAAAAGGACATTCTGATGATTGTCGACGAGGTGCAGACCGGAAACGGCAGAACGGGTAAATACTTCTGCTACGAGCATTTTGACATAACGCCCGACATCGTAACGACCGCAAAGGGTCTCGGCGGCGGACTTCCGATAGGCGCGGTGCTTTTCGGCGAAAAGACGGCTGACACGGTAACGCCCGGAAGCCACGGCTCGACCTTCGGCGGAAATCCGATTTGCGCAGCGGGCGCCGTTTCAATAGTTGAGAGAATCGACGGCGCTTTCCTTGATACGGTAAACGAAAAGGGCGAATACATAAGAAATTTTGTAAGCGGCATCAAAGGCGTTCAGAGCGTTTCGGGCAAGGGACTTATGCTCGGAATACTCACCGGTAAAAACGCGGGCGATATTGCAAAAGAGTGCCTTGAAAAAGGAGTTCTCGTTCTTACGGCGCACAAAAATAAAGTAAGGCTCCTCCCCGCTCTCAACATCAGCTATGAAGAGCTTGAGGAAGGACTTAACATTCTGAAAGAGGTAATTGAAAAATGAAGCATCTACTCAAATTACAGGATTTATCACAGCACGATATTCTCGACATTTTAAACCTTGCCGACCAGCTTAAATACGAAAACAAGCACGGCATTGAGCACCACCTTTTAAAGGGCAAAACCCTTGGTATGATTTTTCAGAAAAGTTCAACGAGAACAAGGGTAAGCTTTGAGACGGGAATGTATCAGCTCGGCGGTCAGGCGCTCTTCCTTTCAAGCAGGGACTTACAGATAGGCAGGGGCGAGCCCGTTGAGGACACGGCGCGCGTTCTTTCAAGATACCTTGACGGAATTATGATTAGGACCTTTGAGCAGAGCGAGGTTGAGGCGCTTGCTGAATACGGCTCAATCCCGATTATCAACGGACTTACAGACTACTGCCACCCCTGTCAGGTGCTTGCGGACCTTATGACAATCCGCGAGTACAAGAACAGCTTTGAGGGACTCAAGCTCTGCTTTGTCGGCGACGGAAACAATATGGCAAACAGCCTCATCGCGGGCGCAATCATTATGGGTATGAGCTGCGCGGTTGCCTGTCCCAAGGGTTATGAGCCCGACGCTGAGCTTATGAAATGGGCAAAGGAAAACGGCGACTTTATGTGCTCGGACGATATTCTTGCCTGCGCTGAGGGTGCGGACGTTCTCTACACCGACGTATGGGCTTCAATGGGTCAGGAAGACGAGAAGGCTGAGAGAGAAAAGGTTTTCAGAAACTTCCAGATTAACGACGAGGTTATGGCTGTTGCAAACGACGGCGCTATGGTGCTTCACTGCCTTCCCGCACACAGGGAAGAAGAGATTACCGCAAAGGTATTTGAGGAACACGCAAACGAAATCTTTGACGAGGCTGAAAACAGACTTCACGCACAGAAGGCAGTTCTCGTTAAGGTTATGGGATAACAGCAGCAAAGCGCTTTAGTTAACAGTTAACAGTTAATAGTTTAATAGCTAATAGTTAATAATTGAGGGCGGGACACCCGCACCCGATTTTATTCGGGAGGGCGTGGGAGTTCTCCCCTACATTGGAACGTGATTTTATGAGTGATAAGAAAGTTTACATATGTCTTGAAAACGGACAGGTTTTTGAGGGCAGAAGCTTCGGCGCAGAGGGCGATATAACGGGCGAGCTCGTATTTACTACGGGTATGGGCGGTTATATCGAAACGCTCACCGACCCGAGCTACTACGGTCAGATTGTAATGCAGACCTTCCCCCTCATCGGAAACTACGGTTTCATCGACGAGGATATGGAAAGCAGGGGCTCGTTTGTGAGCGCGTACGTTGTGCGCGAATACTGCGAAGAGCCCTCGAATTTCAGATGCTGCAAAACGCTTGAAGAGTTTCTGAAAGAGAACAACATCGTAGGCGTTTGGGGCGTTGACACGAGGGAGCTTACAAAGATTATCCGCGAACACGGCGTTATGAACGCGATGATTACGGACAACCCCGAAAATGCCGACCTTGAAAAGATTAAGGAATACCGCGTTTCTGACGCGGTTAAAAGCGTTTCCATGATGAAGCCGTCGATGTACCCCGCAGACGAGCACAAATACAACGTTGTGCTCATCGACTACGGCACGAAGGGAAACATCATAAGAGAGCTCAACAAGAGGGGCTGCAACGTTGCAGTCGTTCCCTACGACACGGGCGCGGAAGATATTCTTTCGCTTGAGCCCGACGGCATTATGCTTTCAAACGGCCCCGGCGACCCGACCGAAAACACAGAGGCTATCGAAGAGCTTTCAAAGCTCACGGGCAAGGCGCCGATTTTTGCAATCTGCCTCGGTCATCAGCTTCTTGCGCTTTCCCTCGGCGGCGAGACGACGAAGCTCAAATACGGCCACAGAGGCGTAAACCAGCCTGTTAAAAATTTAGAAACGGGCAGGACTTTCATATCCTCACAGAATCACGGCTACGCGGTAGTGAATGAAAGCGTTGAGAAAATCGGCGGAAAAATCAGCTACGTCAATGCAAACGACGGAACCTGCGAAGGCGTGGACTATCCCGATTTAAAGGCGTTTTCGGTACAGTTTCACCCCGAGGCGTGCTCGGGACCGCTTGACACGAAATTCATTTTCGACAGGTTTATTGATATGATGGGAGGTAATGAATAATGCCTCTTAACAAGGATATTAAAAAAGTACTCGTAATAGGTTCGGGACCGATTGTAATCGGTCAGGCAGCGGAATTTGACTACGCGGGCGCTCAGGCTTGCCGCGTGCTCAAGGACGAGGGCATCGAGGTTGTTCTCGTAAACTCAAACCCTGCGACGATTATGACCGACAAGGCGCTTGCCGACCACATCTATCTTGAACCCCTCACCGAGGAAACGATTAAAAGAATTATTGAAAAAGAAAGACCTGACTCAATCCTCTGCGGACTCGGCGGACAGACAGGTCTTACCATAGGTATGCAGCTTGCAAAGGACGGCTACCTTGATAAAATGGGCGTAAAGCTTCTCGGCACAAACGCCGAAGCCATCGACAAGGCTGAGGACAGACAGATGTTCCGCGACACGATGGTGAAGCTCAATCAGCCCGTTGTTCCGAGCGACATCGCGACGACGGTTGACGAGGCTGAGAAGATTGCCGAGGAAATAGGCTACCCCGTTATCATCCGCCCTGCATTCACACTCGGCGGCGCGGGCGGCGGCGTTGCAAACGATAAAAGCGAACTTGACGTTATTTCCAAAAACGGACTTATGCTTTCCCCCATCACTCAGGTGCTTGTTGAAAAGTACATCGCGGGCTGGAAAGAGATTGAGTTTGAGGTTATGCGCGACAGCGTGGGCAACGTTATAGCGGTCTGCTCAATGGAAAACTTCGACCCCGTCGGCATCCACACAGGCGACAGTATAGTTATCGCGCCCGCGGTTACGCTTGCGGACAAGGAGCTTCAGATGCTTCGTTCGGCTTCGCTTGACATCATCACGGAGCTCGGCATTGAGGGCGGCTGCAACTGTCAGTTTGCGCTCAATCCCGAGAGCTTTGAGTATTCGGTTATTGAGGTAAACCCGAGGGTTTCGCGCTCGTCGGCTCTTGCATCCAAGGCGACGGGTTATCCGATTGCGAAGGTTACCACAAAGATTGCGCTCGGCTACACGCTCGACGAAATCACCAACGACATCACGGGAAAGACCTGCGCCTGCTTTGAGCCCGCGCTCGACTACGTTGTTGTCAAGCTTCCGAAATGGCCGTTTGACAAGTTTGTAAACGCGTCAAGAAAGCTCGGCACCCAGATGAAGGCGACGGGCGAGGTTATGAGCATCGCGCCGAGCTTTGAGATGGCTATAATGAAGGCTGTCCGCGGCGCTGAAATCGGGCTCGACACCTTAAACAACAAGGCGCTTCGCCACACGGATATAGTTGAAAAGCTCTACGAGCAGGACGACCTGAGACTCTTTACTGTTTTCAAGGCGCTAAAGCTCGGCATCAGCGTTAAGGAAATTCACCGAATCACAATGATTGACGAGTGGTTCCTCTCAAAGCTCAAAAATCTTGCCGACTATGAAAATGCGATTTTCGGCAAGAAGCTCACCGAGGAAGACTACCTCAAGGGCAAGAAGCTTGGCTACACAGACAAGGCGCTTGAGGGAATTTCGAGCTATTCCCTGCCCTCTCACCGCGACTGCGTTTACAAGATGGTAGACACCTGCGGCGCAGAGTTCAAGGCAGAGACTCCGTATTTCTATTCGACGTACGACGAGCACTGCGAGGCAAGGGAGCTTGAGCCGAGCGGCAAAAAGAAAATCATCGTTTTGGGCTCCGGTCCCATCCGTATCGGTCAGGGCATTGAGTTTGACTATTCCTGCGTTCACTGCGTATGGACGCTCAAGGAACTCGGCTACGAGGTTATCATTATAAACAACAACCCCGAGACCGTTTCGACCGACTTTGACACGGGCGACAGACTCTACTTTGAGCCACTGTGCGAAGAGGACGTAATGAACATCATCAGGGCTGAAAACCCCGTCGGCGTTGTTGTTGCGTTCGGCGGTCAGACCGCTATCAAGCTTACGAAATTTCTTGATGAAAGCGGCATAAAAATACTCGGCACGAGCGCCGAATCAATCGACGTTGCCGAGGACAGAGAGCGCTTTGACGCGCTGCTTGAAAAGTTTAACATATTCAGACCCAAGGGCGAGAGCGTTATGACTCTTGACGGCGCTCTTTCGGCGGCTTCAAGGCTCGGTTATCCCGTGCTTCTCCGTCCGTCCTACGTTATCGGCGGTCAGAATATGACGATTGCTTACACCGACGACGACGTGAAGCAGTATATGGAAATCATACTCTCGCAGGGCATTGAAAACCCCGTTCTCGTCGACAAGTATATGATGGGCTGCGAGCTTGAGGTTGACTGTATTTCCGACGGCGAGAAGGTTCTCATCCCCGGAATTATGGAACATATCGAGCGCGCGGGCGTTCACTCGGGCGATTCAATCGCGGTATATCCACCTTACAATCTCAACGATATGATGCTTGAGAAGGTGTGCGACATTTCGCAGAAGCTTGCGCTTTCGCTCGGCACGAAGGGACTTGTGAACATCCAGTATCTCATCTATCAGAACGAGCTCTACGTAATCGAGGTAAACCCGAGGGCGTCGCGCACAATCCCCTACATCAGCAAGGTTACGGGAGTTCCGATGGTTGAGCTTGCCACAAAGATTATGGTCGGTTCCACCCTCGACGAGCTCGGCTTCGGCACGGGGCTTTACAGAACGCCGCCCTACTACGCGGTCAAGGTTCCCGTTTTCAGCTTTGAAAAGCTCAACGACGTAAACTCAAAGCTGGGCCCCGAAATGAAATCGACGGGCGAGGTGCTCGGCGTGGGCAAAAACCTCAACGAGGCGCTTTTCAAGGGACTATCGTCCGCAGGCTTCAAGACCGATTTCCACCTTCGCGAACAGCACGGCGTGTTCATCACGGTTACGAAGCAGGACAGGTTTGAGATAGTAAATCTTGCCAAGAAGCTCGACGATATGGGAACCCACATCTGGGCAACCCCGGAAACCGCAAAGGCCATCGAGAGCCTCGGCATCGAGGTTTCCGTTGTAAACAAGCTTCGCGAGGACAATTCGATTATGGAACTTGTTGAATCGGGCAAGCTCGACTACATCGTCTACACCGGCAAAAGCGACAAGCAGTCGATTGCCGACTATATCAGGCTTCACAACAGGGCAAATCAGCTCGGCATCGCGACAATCACTTCGCTTGACACGGCAAACGCGCTTGCGGACATCATCGCTTCGCGCTACAACGAGTCAAACACCGAGCTTGTTGACATCAACAATATGAGGGAAAGCAAGGGAATTCTCAAGTTTTCCAAGATGCAGGGCACGGGCGACGACTACATTTTCTTCAACAACCAGTGCGGCATCATCACCTGCCCCGAAAGCTTTGCGCTTGAATTTACCGACAGGCACAGGGGCATCGGCGGCGACGGTATCGTTCTGATTGAGGAAAGCGAGATAGCGGACGCAAAGATGAGAATATTCAACATCGACGGCTCGGAAGGAAAAATGGCGGGCAATTCAATCAGAAGCGTCGGCAAATTCCTCTACGATAACGACATCGTGAAGAAAACCGAGATGACGATTGAAACCGCGTCAGGCGTGAGGTCGCTTTCACTCTTTACGCGAAACGGCAAGGTTAGTTCCGTCACGGTTGATATGGGCAAGGCGGTGCTCACACCGAGCCTGATTCCCGTTGACGTTGAGGGCGACAAGGTCATCAACCGCAGGGTTAAGACAAACGGCGTTAAGTACAACATAAGCTGCTGCGCCATAGGCAATCCGCACTGCGTAATCTTTGTTGACAACACCGACAAGGTTGACGTTGCGGACATCGGCCCGAGGTTTGAGACTTCGCGTATTTTCCCCGAGAGGGTGAACACGGAATTCGTCAGAGTTGTAAACAGCAACACGCTCAAAATGCGCGTGTGGGAACGCGGAAACGGCGAGACGATGGCTTGCGGCACGGGCGCGTGCGCAGCGGTTATCTGTGCGGTTGAAAACGGCTACTGCAACAAGGGCGAGAACATTACGGTCAAACTCAAAGGCGGCGACCTCATCGTAAATTACACCGATGAGAGAGTGCTTCTCACGGGCGACTGCAATCTCGTCTACAAAGGCGAAATTGAATATTAATTCAAAAAGAAAAGCGACGGTCGATGACCGTCGCTTTTTATTTATTTGCTTTTCTTAATCTGTAATTGTTACGATGTCGGACCTGAACTGGCCGTTGAGGGTTACGCAGTTTGAAACCTTGCTCTGGTTGAATACCTGACAGAACTCAAAGCCAACCTGTCCGTCCTGAACCTCGTTGAGAAGGATTGAGCCGTCCGCAAGTGCTGCATAAACCGTATCGAATTTATCCTGAATTTCTTTTTCCTTTGCAGCCTCTTCCTTCTGCTCGTCGGTAGCCTTGTCGCCCGCCTCGGTGTTGCCTGCAACGAAGGTTGCCCAGAAAGCGCCGGTTGAGCAGTCAGCCTTTACGATTGAGCCGCCCTTGAACTCCGTGAGGCAATCCTTTACAGCCTCGCCGTAGTCGGAAACGACTGTGGAATAAGCGTCCTTCGTCTTCTCGCCTGCTGCGATAATATTGAGGTCGTAGTCGTAATTCCACTTTGCATTGAAGGCTGAATCAACGTTACTGTTGCCGCCCGTGAATACCGTTGTGATGCCCTTGTTATACATATTCTCAACGATTGAAGCGCAGCGGTCAACCATCTCGAAGGTGGTGTTTGCGTGGAACTCGTTTTCCATAGCAACGTTTGCGCTGTAGCCGTAGGTGTCAACCGTTTCCCAATGTGAGAACTTATAGCCGTCCTGCGGAACTGCCGCGCTGATTTTAACCTCTTCGCCGGTACTGTAAGCTCCGTTTCCGAGGGATTCGCCTTCGCCGCCGTCACCTGTTGCAACGTCGATATAGAAGGTGGGATACTCGCTGATTGTATATACGGGGGTGAGCGTGATTTCAGCAGTTACGCCCTTAACCATTGTGCCCTTTTCGTCGGGGGTTTCAACTGCGTCTGCAGCGGTTGATTCCCAGTGGTCAAATACCATTCCCATAGGTGCGGGCGGTGCCTCAACCCAGCACTCGCCGTTTTCGGATACGCTCTGAGCGGAATACTCTGTCACGCCGTCAACGTCGAGAACTCTTACGGGATAGTATGTATAATCAATATCCTTATATACTGCGGTGATTGTGCAGTCAGCCTTTTCGATGATGAGATTCATCTCGGGCTTATCCTTTGAGGAAACGTTTATCTTTTTGTCCTTAACGCCGTCGGTATTGCTTACAACGTCCCAGTGGTCAAATTCCTGACCCACGGGTGCGGGGTCTGCAACTATTGCAACGTTTGCGCCCTCGGCATATGTGCCCGAGCCCGTTCCGTTTTCAACAACAACCTTGCAGTCGTTTTCGCCCGCCTCTTCATAGCAGGCCCTTACGGTAAAGGAATAGTCGTAATCAAGGAAGGGTGAATCGTACTCAGCCCAGTCGATTGTTACGGGAACGCCGAGCTCGTCTGCCGCAAACTGAGCGCCCTGAACGAAGCCTGCGCCGTATGCGGATGAGTTCTTGCTGTTGTACTCGCCGAAATAGCCGAGCTCTCTCTCTCCTCTGATTACCGCAAGATAACCTGCAAGGAAGCCCGCCTGGTCGGTGATGAACTTAACGCTCATAACGTTGGGTACGGTGTGCATAATATCCTCGCCCTCGGCATGGGGATATGCGTCGAGCAGAATGAAGTTTACGTCACCGTAGAGCTGCGCAGTCTCATATGCCGACACCGCAAAGCTTTCGCCCGGAAGAACGATGTATTCAGCCCCGTTATTAACCGCAAGCTCGATATACTTTGCAATCGTTTCAACCGAGAGGTTTCCGTCCTCGTCAAGCGACGGCTGATAGTAACTGTAGGACATATTGTTCTCGTCGCCGTAGGCGGTCACGCCTTCCCATGCGCTCTGATTATATCCGTCGTCCTTAACGGTTCTGCCGTCCGTGATGAGAACTATCTGAGCAGCTGCCGCGTCTTTTTTGGCGCAGCCTGCAACGGAAAATACACAGCCGATTATAATAGCTATACATGCAATAACTGAAATTATCTTTTTCATGCTATTCCCCCAAAAAGAGCATTCGCCCTTTAAATATAATATTACTTATATATGATAGCAAAAAATAAAGAATATTGCAATAGCTTTTTGTTGATTAAAGGCACAAAACATATTATAATAGAAACGAGGTGAAGGAAATGCTCGAGCAACAGTTTGAATATATAAGAAGCATCACGGATTTTTCCCCCGAAATACTGATAATTCTCGGCAGCGGTCTCGGCGACATCTGCGACGGTATTGAGGACAGGATTGAAATAGAATACGGCGACATACCGTCCCTTCCCGTTTCAACTGCACCCAAGCACGAAGGAAAGTTTATCTTCGGTACGCTTTCGGGAAGGCGCGTTGCAATTATGCAGGGGCGCGTTCACCTCTACGAGGGCTACACGCCGCAGGAAGCGGTAAATCACATCAGGCTCATCCGCCTTCTCGGTGCGAAATATCTGGTTATCACAAACGCCGCGGGCGGTATAAACATAGGCTTCAGGCCCGGCGACCTTATGATGATTGACGACCACATTTCACTTTTCGTTCCTTCCCCTCTCGTCGGTAAAAACGACGACAAGCTCGGCACACGCTTTCCCGATATGAGCGAGGTGTATTCCAAGAGGCTTCGCAAAATAATCTCGGACTGTGCAGATGATATAGGCGTGAAGCTTCAGAACGGCGTTTACGTTCAGCTCACGGGCCCCGCGTTTGAGACGCCTGCGGAAATCAGAGCGCTCGCTTCCCTCGGTGCGGACGCCGTAGGTATGAGCAGCGTTATTGAAGCGGAAGCCGCAAAGCACTGCGGCTATGAGGTCTGCGGTATAAGTCTTATCTCAAACCTTGCCTGCGGCATCAGCAAGACGCCGATAACCGCCGAAGAGGTTCACGAGGCGGGCGAAAAGATTACGCCGGTATTATCCCGACTGATAATTAATTCGATAGGAAAATTTTAGTATGCAGAATATTGAATACAGGGACGGCGGACTTTTTATCCTCGACCAGACGCTTTTGCCGAATGAGGAAAAGCTCATAGAGATAAAAAGCGCCGAGGAAGCCTTTGACGCGATAAAGCGCCTTGCCGTAAGGGGCGCGCCCGCGATAGGAATTTTTGCGGGATACGCGATGGCTCTTTTCTCGAAGGACAAGGACATATACCCCCTGCGCGATTACCTCAACTCGGCGCGACCGACCGCGGTTAATCTGATGTGGGCGACGAACAGAATAGTTGAGGCTTATGAAAGCGGAAAAAGCCTCATTGACGAGGCTGTTGCAATTCATAACGAGGACATTGAAATGTGCCGCAGAATAAGCGAATACGGGCTCTCGCTACTGAGCGACGGCGACGGTATTCTCACCCACTGCAACGCGGGCGAGCTTGCAACAAGCAGATACGGCACGGGGCTCGGTCCGATACTTCTCGGCAAGGAAAAGGGCTATAATTTCACGGTTTATTCCGACGAGACGAGACCCCTTCTTCAGGGTGCGAGGCTGACCTCGTACGAGCTTGAAAAGGCGGGCGTTGACGTCACGCTGATATGCGACAGTATGGCGGGGCTCGTTATGAAGCAGGGCAAGATAAACGCAGTCCTCGTCGGCTGCGACAGGGTTGCCGCAAACGGCGACACCGCAAATAAAATCGGCACGTCATCCCTTGCCGTTCTTGCAAAATACTACGGCGTTCCGTTCTACGTTCTCGGTCCGTACTCGACGGTTGATTTCAGCTGCAAAACGGGCGACGACATAGTGATTGAAGAGAGGGACGGCGAAGAAATAAAAGAGCTTTATTTTGAAAAGCCGACGGCGCTCAGAGAAACAAAGTGCTACAATCCCGCGTTTGACGTGACGGACAATTCGCTGATTACCGCGATTATCACCGACAAGGGAATTGCACGGGCGCCGTATGAGAAAAGTCTGAAGGAGGTTTTGAAATGATTAGATTTTACAACGCAAGAATTCTCACAATGAAGGATATGAACGTCACCGAAGGCGAGGTCTGGGTTGACGGGGCTGACATCTGCTACGTCGGCGCTGCGAGAAACGACGCAAAGGATTTTACCTTTGAGCGCGAGATTGACGCGCAGGGCAATCTCATTATGCCATCGTTTAAAAACGCGCACACCCATTCGGCGATGACCTTTGCGCGCACATACTGCGACGACCTTCCCCTTCAGGACTGGCTATACAACAAGATTTTCCCGCTCGAGGCGCTTCTCACGGGCGACGACGTTTACAAGCTTTCGCAGCTTGCGTTTCTCGAATATCTGACGAGCGGTATTTCCGCCTGCTTTGATATGTACTACTTCCCCGAGAGTATGGCAAAGGCGAGCGTTGACTTCGGTTTCAGGACGGTTATGTGCGGCGCGGTGAACGATTTCAAAGAGTCGGCAGAGCTACTTGAGGAATACTACAACAAATATAATTCCTACGATGAGCTTATTTCCTACAAGCTCGGCTTCCACGCCGAGTACACCACGTCAAAGGGACTGATGAAGAGCATCGCAAAGCTTGCCGAAAAGTATGAGGCGCCCGTGTTTATGCACTCAAGCGAGACGATGCAGGAAACCGCAAACTGCATCAATTCATACGAGAAAACGCCGACAAGGCTCTTTGAAAAGCTCGGTCTTTTCAACTACGGCGGCGGCGCGTTTCACAGCGTCTGGGTGAATGACGACGACCTTGAAATATACAAAAAACACGGCGTGTGGGCTGTTATCAACAGCGGCTCAAACTGCAAGCTTGCATCGGGCGTTGCACCCGTTCAGGATATGCTTGACAAGGGCGTGAACCTCGCAATCGGCACCGACGGACCGAGCTCAAACAACGCGCTTGATATGTTCCGCGAAATGCACCTGACCAGCGCTTTGCAGAAGATTAAAACGAAGGACGCTTCCGCGTGCAATCCGAACAAAATTCTCGAGGCGGCGACTGTAGGCTCGGCAAGGTGTATGGGGCTTGATTGCTGCGACGTGCTTGAGGCGGGCAAGAAGGCGGACATCATTATGATTGACCTCAAACGCCCGAATATGCAGCCGATTCACGACATCACCAAGAACCTCGTTTACAGCGGTTCAAAAGAGAATGTTAAGCTGACGATGATAAACGGAAGAATCCTCTACGAGAACGGCGACTTCATCGGCATCGACACCGAAAAGATTTATGCGCAGTGCGATGAGGTAGTTAAGAGGATAACGGAATAAAAAAGGGCGATTCGTGAATCGCCCCTACGGTATACTTACATAAATATAAAGAAAAGCTCGGCTTTAGGGCGTTGAACATAGTGATTTGACAGCCTCAAAAAACATCTTTTTGCGTAATACTGCGTTAAAAATGCTCGGAAGACATAAAGTATTCCTGCGCTTTTTGCCTTGTCTTACACAA
>CAJOHE010000016.1:43996-72779 GCA_905234495.1 uncultured Eubacterium sp.
AAAAGGGATTAAGGCTGACGCCTTAATCCCTTTTTTGAAGCCGTTATCACGGAAAAGAGCATTTCAAAATCTATTAAATCCCTGTGTTCAATGCCCTTTGCCGAGCTTTTAGTTTTTCTCTTTTAAAACTCTTGATATAAAGTTCTGCCGTACTCATCAACGGGATAAAGACCCATAAAGAGCTTGATAGCCTCGATAAGGTTGAGAATCTCAACAACAGCGATAAGGATTGCGCCTACGCCGAGCCATGAGGTGAAAACGCCTACGATGAACATAATCAGACATTTCTTTGCCTTGTCGTGCATGCCGCGATAGTTGTAGCCGAATCCGAACTGTCCGAGAACAAGATGAAGGATTGCAGCCCAGTAAGCTGAACGCGGTTTTGTGGTTTCAGGTGCCACTGCAGGAGCTACCATAGGAGCTGCGCCTACCGGAGGTGCATAAGGGGGAGCCTGCTGGGGCTGAGGAGCTGCCTGCGGTGCGGGAGCTGCTGCCTGAGGTGCTGCCTGAGGTGCAGGTGTTCCGCAAAGAGGACATACGTTTGCTCCGTTCGGGATTTCTTTTCCGCATGTTTTACATACCATAACAAAATACCTCTTTCATAAAATTTTTTGCACATTTATATTATCATAAATAATATATGTTGTCAACCGCCGGAGCCCCTATTCGTCGCCTATTCCGAGCTCTTTTGCAAGTTCAATCTGAGCTGCGGCGGAATCGGGATCGGTGAATATCTGAGTGAGCGCGCCCTTTGAGCTTTTACGCTTTTTGAACACGCTGTCGGCGAGTCTGTTTGCAACGGCAACGGGATAGAGCGCGCCGTGCTTTTCATAGTATCTGTAGCATTTTTTCAGGTATTCCCTGTTCGGGAAAGCCATCGAAAGAGCGATTTTCACCTTGTCTGATGAGCTGAGCTCTCCCCCGCCCGACGAGGCTTTTCTGAGATATTTAAGCGGAACGAAGCTCATCTCGTAGCCAAAGCTTCCGCCGTCAATCAGAACTGTTTCAAGATTTCTCTCAAGGTCGGCGCTGATTTCATAACCGGTCTCAACCGCCGTGCCAAACCAGAGCTTTGAAAGGGAGAGAAGCACCTTAGCGCTTTTGAGGACACCCGCTTTCTCGCACATTTCAAAAAACTTTGCGCAGTCAAATTCTTCTATCGACCTTATCATAACGTCGATATCCATAAGCATTCTCACACCCGCGCCCCTATAGGCAAGGTGCTTTACAAGGTGGCAGAGAACGTAGAGAAGATGACTGTATTCATCGAGCGTTTCGCCGTTTGCAAAAGCGAACATATCGTCAAAATAATCGGTGAGAAGGTCGGCGCTGTCGTGGATTTCGACCGTCACGCCGTCAGCTTTGAAAACGAACGCGCCCGCGTTGTATGCAAGAATTTTTGAGTTTTCATTCTTAAACGCGTCATAGGCGGTTTCGAGCTGAGTTTTCTTAACCGTAAGGTCAATGTCGCCGCTCGTGCGAAATTCCCTCACGGGATAGAGCTCGCGCACAACGATGCCCTTGAGCGCGATGAAATCAATTCCCCTCTTTTTGAG
Source organism: uncultured Eubacterium sp. (assembly GCA_905234495.1). GTDB lineage: Bacteria > Bacillota > Clostridia > Oscillospirales > Acutalibacteraceae > Eubacterium_R. Next base: position 45,553 of record CAJOHE010000016.1, read on the forward strand.
AACAGAGGTGACGTATTTATAGGCGAGCGTTTTTTCCTCGTATGAGGCAATCGCCTGAGCCATGCTCTTTTTGTAGTACTGGTGGGTATCGCTGTCTGGCTGATAATCCTTTCCAACAGATTTAATCAGAAACGCAACGATTGCCGCAACGTCGTTAATATCGGCGAGATGATAGATTCCCGCCCAGTCGTATTCCCTGCTTTCGGGATTTTTCCCGTTCAAAAAGCAGGAAAGGAGATATATGAAATCCTTTTTTAAGCTTTCCATAACTATCCCCTTTCCAATATTATTCCGTCAGCATCGCGATTATCTCGCTGTCGACGTTCATATCAAATTTGCGGGCAAACATACAGGGCGAGGACTTAATCTCGTCATAGTCCTCTTTGCGCCAGACATAGGGGTTGCCCCTTTCCCAGTCGATGAGCCTTGCGCAGGCAAAATGGTCGTTGTTGCAGTTTGGCATAAAGAGCCTGTCTTTGAAGTCGGTGCTCTCGACAATCGTCTGGATAAAGACCTCGTCGGCACAGTAGGAATGGCTGAAAACCATCTCGTATTTCACAAGATTGTCAACGATGTATTTTGCAAGGTCATCAGTTATGCTAAACCACTGAGCGCCCTTCTGCACCTTTATATCCACGAATTTTTCAAGGCGGTTAAAGCCCGCTGCCTTTTGCGGAATAAGCAGAAGCTGACCGAGTATTTTATTAAACGTGTTCCTTTTCTTTCTGAAAAAGTGGTAGTACCTCAGCCTGTTGACCGAGCTCTCGCCGACCTCGTTGTCGGTATAGTGAACGAATTCCTTGCCCTGATTATCATCAAAAAAGGCGTGAATCTCATCGTTTGACTTAATCGGCAAATCGACGCCCGAGATAAGATGATAATATGAATACGGCTTTTCTTTATGCTCATTGTTAACCGCCGATTCAAGCAACTTCATCTCAGCCTTTACCATACTTGAATCACCCCATGCGATGCTTTCTCTGTCATTGATAAACACCACTCCGGAATGCTTCGTTATACCCTTGAAATGCTCAAAGTCAAAGTCCATTACCTTGGCGTCAATGTGAACATATATGTCGTTTCGCACGTCGTCAAGCGCGCGTATTAACTTTTCAAGAAGCTCAAACTGATTGTGAGCGATAATCATATATGCGTGCATTATTCTTCCTCTGCGACCTCTTCAGCCGTCTTTTTCATAATAACAAATCGCTGCAGCGGATACGTCCACAAAAACGGAATCGTCGTTACAAGAACGAAAATTATGAAGTCAGATATCTTGTTTTCATAACCCATTTTTGCCGCAACGGCGGTAAATATTCCCTTCATCCACGCGGCGATAAACACCGTCGCCACAACCATTATGATATACATAATGAACGACGAGGTCACGCCGTTATTTGAGCCGAAGGTGACTTTTCTGTTTAAAATAAATGAGATTGTGTAGCCAACCGCAGCCGCGATGAAATAGGCGTATGCGGCGTCCATCTGGCTGTCGATACCGAGAAAACGCAGGACGTCGTTATCAACCGTCTGCCCCTGCAGTCCCCTGAACACGACGTAGTGAAAAAACACGTCGACTATGTACTGTATTCCAAAAGAAAACACGCCTGCAAAGCAGAACTTCACAAACTTCCAGAGTTCCTCGTGCTCTTCGGTAAATGTCTTAAACTTGCTCATAATTCTCTCCGTTTTTCTTTTGAAACAGCTTTTTGTAATCAGCCGCAGAAAGAATTCCGCAAATAATAACAATAAGACTGCAAACGATTGTAACCGGTGAAAGCACCGACGTGTCGTGTAGTATAACCACCGTAAAAACTATTGCCCACGCGGAATATGACACGTTGAGCGCCATAGCCTTTGACGGACCGATTTTTGAAATTGCCCTGTAATAAAAGAGGTACGAAGCCGTTGCAAAAAGAGCTGCAAGGGCGATTATCGCAAGGGGTCTGAACGAATGGGATGTGAAAAGCTCAACCGTAAAGCCCCAGCCCTTTATTACGGGAAGTATCACAGCAGCGTAAATCAGCGCCGACGTGGTCTGCCTTATCTGAAGTGCGTACTCGTCCTTCACCTCAGGCGATTTGAGGCTTTTTGCAAGTATAACCGCCTCGCAGCCCCAGCCGAAGGAACACATCAGAGCGCCGGTGATTCCGAGCGCGAAATGAGTCGTGTCGATATTCGGCGAATAGCTCAGACCGTAGACGCCGCCGAGAGTGATTAAAAGAAGCACCCATCTGTACCACTGCATTTTTTCCTTGAGAAAAATGAAAGCGAGAACTGCGCCGACCGCGGGATAAATCGCACTCGCAACCGCGCCGACCGACGCGCCCATATAGTGCACCGCCATAACGTAGCCCGTCATACCGACGGGACCGCCGATGGCAGCGCCGAGAACGACGTAGCGTCCGCTTTTCGTTTTTGCAAGGGCGTGCCACACGTTTTTAAGATTTCCGCGAACGCCGTTGAAAATGCAAGCCCACACAGACGAGCACAAATCGTGAAGAAACGTGCTGACGAAGGGCGCTAAAAATATCGCTTTTTCGTTTGATATGAACGGCGCCGTCGCAAGCGCGCAGCCTATTGTAACCGTCTCAAGCGCCCACAGAACGCCGCCTAAAATACCGTAGAGCATACTAAATATAATCGACCTTCAATATGTTTTTGAGGTATTTGCCGTAGTCGGACTTGCCGTATCTCTTGGCGGCTGCGAGAAGCTTTGCGTCGTCAATCCAGCCCATACGCCACGCAATTTCCTCGGGAGCGGAAATACGGATTCCCTGCTGCTTCTGAATCGTGCGAACGAAATCAGCGGCGTCGATAAGGCTTTCCATCGTGCCCGTGTCAAGCCACGAAAAGCCCCTGCCGAGAAGCCTTACGTCAAGCTCGTCTTTTTCAAGATAGCACCTGTTGAGGTCGGTTATCTCAAGCTCGCCGCGCTTTGACGGCGTTAGACTTTTTGCAAATTCAACGCAGCGGTTGTCGTAGAAATACAAGCCCGTAACCGCCCATTTTGACTTTGGTTTGTCGGGCTTTTCCTCAAGCGAGAGAACGTGCCTTTCCCTGTCAAACTCAACTATTCCGAACCTTTCGGGGTCGTCCACATGGTGAGCGAAAACCGTGGCTCTGTGATTTTTCTCAACGTTTTCAACAGCGTTCTGCAGCATTGAACTGAAGCCCGAGCCGTAGAAAATATTGTCGCCGAGAATCATCGCGCAACTTTCGTCACCGATGAAATCCTCACCGATTATAAATGCCTGAGCAAGACCGTCGGGCGACGGCTGTTCCTTGTATGTAAGCTTAATGCCAAACCTGCTTCCATCGCCTAAAAGCTTCTCAAACGCGGGTAAGCTTTCGGGCGTGGAAATTATGAGGATGTCATTTATTCCCGCAAACATCAGCGTGCTCAGCGGATAATAAATCATCGGCTTGTCATATATCGGCAACAACTGTTTTGACGTCACCATTGTCAGCGGATAGAGCCTCGTCCCGGCTCCCCCGGCTAAAATTATTCCTTTCATAATTACTCCTTAATAATTAAAGCTAAACTATTTCTAATCAATCTGTGATATTACTGTGTTTAATTCTTCAAATTGTTTATTGATATCAGGCTTGTTAATTTCTTCAATACTTAATAACTGTTTCAGTAAATCGTCAATATCGTTATTATACAGTTTAATATAATTGCAATCTTTAATTAATTCAAACACGCCACTGACCTTGTGTGTTTTGTTATCGATTGCTATACATGGGGTATTGGTTATATAACAAAAAACCATTGCGTGCAATCTGTCGGTTACAACCAATCTATATTTTTGGATATTCTTAAGAAAATCCATAACTATGCTGTTACGTTCTTCGGGAGAAATGTGATTTTGATAAATTGTTGAGAATTCCTCTATGCAATAATCTGAACCGTATTGTGAAGAAATAAAATCCGCTATGCTCTCGCATTTTTTAAGCTTTTCGGCGTCGCTTCTGAAGCAGAGACCAATGTTGTTTTTACGCTCGACAACAAGAGTCTTATCCACATATTCATCCAGATAAAAAGCCATATCGGGTACACAATATGTATTTTCCGTCAAATGATTCAATGAAAAACCATATGAATTCTTCTCCCTGCAACAAACAGAAATATCTTTACATTTTTTTACCGAAGAGATGAGTCTATTCATTTCCTCATTTTCGTCTGAGAAGAAAATTGTTTCAGGAAGTATTATTATCTGATTTTGCGGAAATCCTTCAATTACTGCTAATACGTTGTTTTCTTCTTCCATCCAGACGTCGCCCATAAGGCCGCCGCCGGTAATAATTAGAAGATCGTCTGATGTTACAACTTTTTTTATATATCTTATAGCGTTTTTTATATCATTTCCGGTTATTTCGATAACCGAGAAATCCGTAAGGTTATCTGACAGGTATTTTTGTTGCGCTATTGCTATTGCATGATCCCCTAAATTGTTATGTTCGGGAGTACAAAACAAAAACGCCCTGTTTCCACTACGTTCTTTTTTTATTCTGTTTTTTATGATTTTTTTGTGCACATAATACGTTTTACATAAATGTATTATGTGAATTGCTTTTTTATAAAGGCTCAACTTACTCTCCTTTTAAGTTTTATCAAATAGCTCTTTGCGTACTTAATCAAATCTTTAAACTCATTAGAACTTCCATGTATACATAGAATAACAACTGCCGGAACAATAAGCGATATTACTAATCTAACGATCAGATTTAACACAAAACTATCCACGCTTAAAAAGCCGGTTAGTTTATCAACAACAAAGATAATCCCCGTTGCCTCCAATATGCACAAAATCTGCTTCCCATAATAAGCAAACAGTTCTTTTTTTCCTTTATCAAAATAGTTTTTGAACAAAACATATGGTTCATACCACAAAGTTGTCATTATTCTCGAAATACCTGTAGCCAATAGTATTCCTATCAAACCCCATAGTTTTCCTAAAACTATGGATAGTCCAAGATTAATAACCGAGGTAAAAAGCATAACACTCTTTGTCTGTCTAAATAGACCGATAGTATTCCTGTAACACCATATTGGATACAAAAGCCCGGCAAGATAAAAATTAAAAATACAAACTATAAGTAATTCGTTTGACATTATCAGACTTTCTCTTTTTAACCAGATATAAATCACATCTGTTGTGAATTCATATATTCCAACACAGCCAACAGTATAAATAATAAACGCCATAAGGGTTATCATTTTAAACATTGAATACTTCTGTTTTTTATCTGCTTTCACCAAAAAGTTTCCAATACTGGATTGCATTGAAGTAAAAGGCATTGAAGCCATTGTATTGATAACGCCAATAACCGACAAATAATTAGAATACAAACCAACAGTCGTTGTATTTACAATGACAGATATCAGAATATTATCTGTATTATTCAAGACCACATTTCCTATCTGGTATGAAAACATATATTTAACCTGAGCAAAGATTTTCTTTTTCTCAGGTTTTTCCAGATAGTATTTATCTACAATAAACGGATACTTTTTTGTTGAATAATACGAAACAATAATATTTTTCAAAAGTGAGCAGAATATTTGAATTAAAATATATAAAACATAACTACCAACTGTTAATAATTCTACCGCCTGGAGGACTAACTGGATTAACATAAACGATATGTTAAAAGCCTGGAGCTTATATCCTTTTTGATCGGTACTGACAATTATTGTTCTGTATGAAAAGAAATACGTAATAACAGTATTTATCAGAGTTAAAAAGTAGTACAGATACAACTCCCTGTTTTCAAACTTTACATCATCAAAATTTACAATATACTTTAAAAAAGGAATAAGCGCAACACCGACAACAAGAATAATACATCCTATAAGGTGATAAAGTTTCTTATAGTAGTTAATCAGCTTAGCTATCTGAACCTTATCGTCTTCAACAATAGGTTTGTACAAATTATAAGTTATTGCCGAGCCTACGCCCAACTCAGTAAGAGCCAAGACGGACAGAACGTTTGAAAACAAACCGTTTAACCCAAGGTATTCTACACCTAATGAATCTATAAATATTCTTCTTGAAACAAATGTTACGGCAACAGTAATAAAATGCACCAGCACATTAGCTGCAACATTTCTCATAACATTCTTTGTTCGAGAAGAATTATTCATTAATTATCACCTCTTATACAACAAATTATAGACTTTACTTTTAATATTTGTACCAATACTGCTACTGATAATTCGCCTGAACTTTTGGGGCGTATTTTTTATATCAATTATCGCTCTGTCTACCCATGACATAGCTTTACCATCGGTCAATTTAACTGACAAGCATTTATTTAACTTATCGCTGTACCAATCCGCTTCTTCTCTGTTTCTCAGCTGCGAATAACTTGGAAGCTGCAACTGCGGGATTAATCCGAACGAAAGAAAATGAGAAGAGTTAATACAGTAGGCGTTCGGGCAGTTTTTACCGACGGGAGAAAAAATTATCTCCTTTTCAATATCCGAGAAAATGTTCTGTGGTTTTGTCATATAGCACTGCCTGAGCTCTCCGTTTTTCAAATCAAGAACACCGCTATATAAACCCGCATAGCAGAATTCCTTTCTTTTTACATTGAAATTTTTATATGTACACTCAAACAGCGGTGATTCGAACTCTCTCGCTTTTTCTAAATACTTATCAATTGAGCCTGCTGTATAGATTTCATAGCTTTTCCTGTCATTTTTGGTCTTGCTATCTTTTCTGGTAAGAGCTATTTGCGGCAACGCACCGACGTTTTTAATCGAAACTTGTTTGATTTCATCTATGTAATCATAATACCCATCATACATATTTAGCTGCAATACAAATGAACAACCGGCATTTCTGACTCTTTTAATGTTTTCAAAGAAAACATCCAACAGTCCCCTTTTCTTCAATTCAATATAGTGAAAAGAAAAAGAAAGGTGAAGGTTTTCCAGATTTGATTTTGAAGCTGAAAGTAGTTTTTCGATTTGCTTTGTAAGCGTTCCGTTTGTAGTGATATTTACAATATGTCCTTCTTCCAGCAACAAAGACGCTAACTTGATAACATCATTACTCAGCAACGTTTCACCTGTTCCACAAATACTGAAATAACACATACCACCTAAGCGTTTCTTAGTAAGCGCTTTTGAGACGTGTTCAGGGGTGAAATCCCATTCAGGATCATTCATATTTCTCCTGTTTTGTTGGATTAAATAGCAGTATTCACACTCAAGATTACATATTGATATCGGCGCCAAGCATTCAAAAAACCTAACAATTTTTTCCATTATTACTCACCGTTTCTCATTTTCTTTACAAGACATAACAGTTTTGGACACACCGTATACAACGAAAAATAGCAATAATACTTCAAACCGAATTCTCTTTTGTTATTAATACTTTTCCATGCATTAGCAATTCTCTCATGATATTTTCTAAACAACTCTTTATTTTCTTTGGATAAGACATTCGAGTTGAGTATTATTATTGAGTTGTTCACTGCATACTTCAAACAAAATCGCATTCTTTCTGGTTTTTGTTTTTTTTCTATAAAAAACTCCAGCCTTGATAAATACATATCAACAGAATCATAGAATTTTAAATCAAAGCCTCTGTTAGTTATACTGTTATCTCTTTGATAATAGTAGTATAAGTTTTTTTCGGTGCAGGCAATAAGCGAAACGCTATACAGAACATCAACAATAATATAATCATCTTCAAAAAGCCTATTTAATGGATACCTGATTTGTGAAAAGATACTGCTTTTATATAGTTTGTTCCACGCAACGACCCAACACCAGCCGCCATATCCTTCCATTCTGTCCAGAAACTTTTCCCTGTCAAGGTTTTCGTTTTTAATTACGCTGTATTCGCTATCCTTACCACTTTCAAATACTTTTTCTACTCCGCAGATACTGATATCTGCACTGTTTTGAATTAGAGTGTCAAAGAGGATTCTGCAGTAATCGGCATCAATATAATCATCGCTATCCGCAAAACAAACGTATTCGCCGTTCATTATATCAAGGCCTGCATTTCGTGCTGATGATAAGCCGCCGTTTTCTTTGTGGATGACTTTGATGCGGCTGTCTTTACTTGCCCAGTCGTCGCACATCTGCGGGCAGTTGTCGGGTGAGCCGTCGTCAACAAGTATAATCTCGAGATTTGTGTAGGTCTGATTGACTATGCTTTCCACACATCTGTCGAGATATTTTTCAACTTTGTATACCGGTACGATTACCGAAATCAACGGTTCCATACTATCCCTTTCTGAAATGCTTTATTGCAAATTTATACGCTACAGGGCTCAGCCACAAAAGCAAAACCCTCTGCCTCGTTTTCTTTGAATAGATATCCTTTGAAAACACTTCTTTTCTGTGAGAAATCACTCTCTCCCTCATTTTCGGAAAACGCTCCATATACTTGTACGCCTCAATCATCTGGCGGATTGTTCTGAGTGATTTGAGAATATCGCCCTTGATACAATGCGGAAGCGTTTCCTCATCGGCAAGAGTAAATATGATATCCATTACCCTTTGCTCATCGAAGTTGTTTTCGTTTATTCCCTTGTTGGTCATAGAGCCGGCATTGAATGTGTAGTGATATCTGTTCACATCATGATACACCATATTGCGAATATTTTTCGCAATCATAAAATTGAACAGCGTATCCTCTGCGAATCGGAAGCTTGTATCAAATCTGATTCCGCCAATGCACTCCTTTTTGAAAAGCTTGTTGCAAGGCGATACCGGAAGGATGCCCTCTGCCTCGCCGATGTCAGCGAGAAGCTGTCTATTGTCAACAACTCTTATATCGTAATCGCCGGTGCCCCAGTCCTCGGTTATGCCGTCGTCCGACACTCGTTCTATACCGCAACGCGCTGCGTCAGCACCGTATTCGATAATCTCGCTGAGCATTATTTCGTACATATCAGCATCGAGGTAATCGTCCGCATCGACAAAGCCTATATAGTCTCCGGTAGCGTTGTCAAGACCTGTATTCCTTGCAGAAGCCGCGCCACCATTTTCCTTATGGATAACCTTGATGCGGTCGTCCTTTGCCGCCCAGTCGTCACAGGCCTGAGGCGTTCCATCAGTCGAACCGTCATCGACAATGATAATCTCAAGGTTTTTATACGTCTGATTGACGATGCTTTCTATGCAATTGTTAAAATACTTTCCCGCATTGTAGACAGGAACAATTACACTGATAAGACAATTCATTTTAATGAATCCTTTTTATTGTTTGGATATAAGCCTTTTTTGAAATGCATAAAAGAAACGTTTTAAGTTTTTGGCTATTTGAATAAAGGACTGAAGTGAATATTTCCTTTTTATGCTTTTTGATTATTTCAATTAGACTATTACTTTCTTCCGTAAACATATCGTTTTGTATGCACCCGCTCAAAACTACGAAACAGGAATTGATTAATCCTTTTATCGCATATTTTTCTATTTCTGTTTTCTTTTCATTTTCAAGAATAATCTCTTTAGCATAAACTGCATCAAATGCACCTTTTGAAAATTTGCCATGAACAGTGCTTTCTTGGTTTTGGAAATAATGGTAAAGTTTTGAATTGCACTCAACAATCTTTTTACTATTATTCTTAAAAGCAAAATAATTAAAAACAAGGTCCTCTGAACAGGCGAAGGGTGGCATCTTCACACCTTCTGTAACATCTTTCCTGTAAAGCTTATTCCACAAAACTCCGTATTTGTAATAGCCCTGCGCAATAAGCTTTAAGGCATCCGCCTGCTCAACCTCACGCGTATCGGCTTCAACGTCTTCTTCCGTATTAATCTGATAACCGCATACTGAAATGTCGGCATTATGTGAAATCAGATTATCCAAAAGAGTTTCAAACAAATTCGGTTCGGTCCAGTCATCGCTGTCAACGAAACCTATAAGTTCGCCTTTAGCAGAATCCAACCCGCAATTTCTCGCCTCGGCAACACCATTGTTTTCTTTGTGAATGACTTTTATCCGGCTGTCTTTCGATGCCCAGTCGTCGCACATCTGCGGACAGTTGTCGGGTGAGCCGTCGTCAACAAGTATAATCTCAAGATTTGTGTATGTCTGATTTACTATGCTTTCAAGACATCTGTCGAGATATTTTTCAACTTTGTATACGGGTACGATTACCGAGATTAACGGACTATCCACTACATTGTTCTCCTTAAAATCGCCATATAGGCGTTAACTGCTTTTACGCTTTTTGATTTCAGAGCTGACACCAGAAGCTTGGTGTGCGTCGGAAGCTTCGCCATATCAATTCTTTTCAGCTCGCTCTGCAAATCGTTATTCTCGAGCAGCGCTTTGATTACTGCGTTGCTCTCTTTTTTTGTTTTCGGGTTTGCTTTGCTCGCCTCGTTTCTGACAACGAAATTTGCGAGATAGAGCAAATAATACGGCAGCTGAGCGCTCAAATCCACGTTCAGTTCCCTGCTCTTATTCACCAGCGCGTTGTATGGGATAGTGTAAATATCAGGTAGCTTATCGTCATAAGCCTTTGTCATTGATTCCGGATTTATCCTGTAATGATAGAGCGGCTTATCGATGAAAGCAACGCTCTGACAGTCAATAAGGCACGGATATGTGAACGCTATATCCTCTCCCATTCTGATTCTGTCATCAACGTCATAGATATGCTTTTCAAGGATTTCTTTCTTAAACACCTTCGTCCAGCAGCATGGATATATGCCGAAACTGTAGAACGTGCCGTTGAAAAGCATAGTCGGAAAAACTTCTTTTTCCAGATCCTCACGAGTGTAAAGCTCTTGGCTGAGCTTGTACTCGCTGACTTCGTCGCGCTCCTCATACGAATAATAGAACTGAGTTATGACGCAGTCGGGATTGTGCTTTTCAATAGCGTCGGCGATATTGGCATACATATCTGGCTCGAGCCAGTCGTCGCCGTCGACGAAGCAGACGTACTCTCCCGTAGCGATTTCCACGCCCGATTTACGCGCGGCGATAAGACCGCCGTTCTCTTTGTGAATTGCTTTCACATTTTCATATTTGCCGGCATATTCTTCGACAATCTGCGGGCAGTTGTCGGGCGATCCGTCGTCGACGAGGATAATCTCAATCTCCTTGAAGGTCTGGGCGATTATACTGTCAACGCATTTGTTTATGAACTTTTCAACTTTGTAGATGGGGACTATGATGCTGATCATTTAATACTCCAAATATTCAAAAGTCATGCCGTAAATCGAACTTCCCGCGCAAAGATACCATAGATGAATAGCGGTATATGCTATTACAACAATCCATATAAGCGTACTTATTCTGTATCTGAAAGATGCCGAGGGATTAGAGTAATATGAAAGCCTTACATCGCCTTCTGTGGCAAGCTGTTCTCTTTGAATCGTCATTCCCACCATGAATAGAACGGGAACAATAACAGGAAGAATAAATCTTACAAATCGCATAAATATAAGTCCGGATGTAATTGCGCTTCCTGTGGCAAAAAACAGGCAAAGTGAAGCAAACTTATAAAATCTTTTCAACTCCGGAGCGTGCTCGGAATTCACAAAATAGTACGATATATAAAAGAGAATTACAAAAGAAAGAGCAATAAACGATATATTTACAATGTAGTTTGTTCCTAAACTCGTAATGTCGTCTACTCGCCTTGAGCTGTGATCAAGAGCACGCTGACCAACTTTATCAAAGAATTCAATATCCGTGACTTCTGCTAAATACGGTAGCAATACCCCGCCACCAGCCATGCCAAAAATTAAAGCACCGTTAATAAACTTTCCGCTCGTATTGAATGTAAACGCAGCCAAAAGAGCAATTCCAACAGGCATTATTCCACCGGAATGCGTTAACGCTGCAAGAAAGTATCCAAAATAGCATAAGGGAATATACCGTCGTTCAAGAAGGTGGAAGTATGCGCTTGTTGTCGCTATTGAGAATGCAAGACCGTTTCTTGTTCCGCTATACTGGTCATAGTACCAGTAGGTTGCCAAGAACATCATAGAGGCTACAAAAAGTGTAAACTTACCAACGTCAAAATGCTTTGCAGCACTGTACAAAACAAGGAATGCTCCGCCGTAAACAATTCCGATAGTTATTGCAGGGAGCCAGAAGTTTGAATCAGTCTTACTAACAAAATAGCATATATATGCCGTTACCCTGAATGTTTTCCAGTCATGCTGGTCTTCCTCTATAAGATAATCCAGCATATCTCGCCCTTCATTTCTCATCCAGTCTATATGCATGAAATATCTCGTCAGATCATCTGTTGGATGCGGCCTTATGTGAAATGACAACGCACAGATCAAAATAAGAGTAAGAACAAAAGGTATCCATATATATTTTTTCGGAGTAATCCAATATGAAATAGCAAATATTGCAATTATCGCAATAAAGCATTCAATAGCTGTTAATCCAAAGATAGCTGACTCACCTCTTTTATCCGTAAATCTCTACTAAAAGATTCACTACATTTTTGAGATCATACGTTTTTCTTAATTTTTCAATCGAAATGTTTTCCCTGTTTTCGCGCAACATACTCAAAGCCTTGTTTGCCCACGATGCCGCATCTTCATCTAAAGAGAAGAAATCCATATTACTGTTGAATATTACTTCTCTTGTAATTGTGTCTGAAATAAGACAGGGGAGTTTTGATGCCTGTGCCTCAATGAGCGATACCGGCAACGCTTCGTGTAGCGAAGGAAAAACCATTATATCAAACGCCTGATACATTTTGTAAACATCTGCTCTCGGTCCGGCAATTATTATTCTGTCGTAGATTCCCAGCCTTTCAGCCTTTTCTATAACTGACTCTTTTTCGTTTTCCTCGCCGACCATAATAAGCTTCGCATCAGGTAATTCGTTTAAAATATTGTTAAAAATGTCAAGCAAAAACGTCTGATTTTTTATACGGTATATCGTTCCTATGTGACCTATAAACACAGCGTTCTCTTCAATACCGAATTCGTTTCTGATTTCATTACGGTATTCTGGATTGAACTCGTATTTCTTAATATCTATACCGTTTGGAATAAATATGCCGTTTTTTTCATATGTCTTTTTCCCGTAAAGAAAAAAACCGGCGTCTATTGAACAGGCAAGCTTATAATTTGCACACGCATTGATTAACGCCCGCATTATTGTTTTATAAAGCTTGTACTGGACGTTTTCCGCTTCGTTACGTTTAATTATATGTGAATGTGCTATTCTCGTTTTTACGCCGTTTAGTTTTGCAGCTGAAAGCACTATGCCACTGAAGAAAATAACGTGAGAGTGTACTACGTCAAAGTGATGAGATTTAAAAAAGCTGTTTAAAAACCTGAATTTGCCCAGGTAGCCCTTTGCACTTTTGTCAACCTCATAAATATTGAATCCGTCGGCTTTGAGTTGCGAATAAAGCTCCTCATCCTGATGCTCATTCGGATTAATAAGCAAAAAAGAGATATTATATTTTTTTAGGCTCTGAAGTTGTTTTGCAAAGTTAATTGCTACTATTTCAACTCCACCGCGCCTCACTAATTGTATTACAACTAAAACTTCTTTCATACGCATTTAACATTAAAAAAATCAAAAGATATGAGTTTTATTAAAATACTTGGATGACAAAATCGAAAAAGTATTAAGCCCCATTACTTTTATTGCATACTTCGTTATAACGGGTTTTCTCCAATATGCATATTTCAAAACGAAGGTGTATTTTTCCATTATCTCAAGAGCTTCCTTGCGATTAGCTTTGTCCATTCGTCCGCAAATAACAAAGCCTGTAGAATAAATAAACGAAAGATAGTTCAGCACATCTTTCTTAATGATTTCACTTTCAATGGTGTCGCAAATCGGCAACCACTTGTCTAGCGTATACTCAATTCCGTAAATCATCTTGATACTTGACGCGCCTGTTACGGAATCTCCTCTTCCCTTTCTGTACATATAGAAAGGGTTATTAATAGCAAAGACAGAATCACTGTTCAAAAACACGCTCAATACAAAATCGTAATCCTCATCCTGCACGCCGAGCTTGAACCTTATGTTGTCAGCTATATCTTTTCTGAAACAGAAAACATTTGGATTCCCGGGAAGAAGTTTATTTGACAGGAAGTAGTGTAATGTGCTTTCCTTATTTCCTTCGTTGATCAAATCCAAATCATAATTAGATCTTGAAACAAACTCTTCCCCCGTATTCATATTGAAATCCGTGCAACCGAATACAACAATATCAGGCTCTTTTTCTTCAATTATTGCATTGATTTGTGAAAGAGCAGTCGGGTCGGCCCAATAATCATCGCTATCAAGAAATATAGTATATTGACCTGAAGCTTTATCCAAGCCGTTATTTCTCGCCGATGATGCGCCGCTGTTTTCCTGGTGAACCGAAACGACCCTGCCGTCTTTCTCAGCATAATTATCGCAGAGATTCCCACTATTATCCTTTGAACCATCGTCAACCAAAACGAGTTCCAGTTCACGATAATCCTGATTAAGAACGCTGTCAACGCACTGTTCGAGATAATCCTGAACATTGTAAACAGGTATAATAACACTGAACCTTGGCATTATATCACCTTAATCCTTTTCTGTTTCTCTTGTTATAAAAAACACCGTTAATATTTGAAACTATCCTTCTTAAATTGAGCTTTTTTCTGTATTGCCAAATGTATTTAGAATAAAAAACAAACTTATTTTGCCGGCTTTTCTTTATTACAGTCTCTTTGTTTATCTCGTAATATTTATCCGTGGTAACATCCGGATAAATAAGATACTGAACACCTGTATCATATTTTTTTATGCGAAAGCTTGTAGGTCTCAGCCAATAGTGCAGATACATATATTCTTCTTCCAAAAGCTCATCATCTACAATAAGATGTCGGATAAGCTTTCCGTTTTTCCATGTAAATACCTGATACTTGTTTTTGTAATCAAGCTCGCTTGGCAGAAGTGCCATAAAAAAATTATAGTCAAACTTTGTAAGATGAACAAAGTTTGTTTTTTTGTAGTACTCAATATTCAATGAATTGAAAATTGCGTCCATCCCCAGTTCATCAAATGCATAAGTTTTTTCAGAAGAAAAAACAGTTTTGTAATCGTAATCCGAAACAACCGTTTGATATAGCATGTTTACAAAAGGCGTATTTCTTAACAATGTAGAATGTCCCTGACAACCTACCCTGTCATATTTATCAAGCATTTCTTCGGAAACAAATTTTCTGATATCGCCGAAAATGATATCCAGATCACAATATCCCCAAAAATCATAGTCTGTCAGTTCTTTGCTGAAAATATCACCAAAAGCAGGTCTGAAATCACAAAGCTTGTAAGGTCTGTCGAGAAAAACATGAAAATCAAATAAAGACTGAATTTTTGATTTCATTTCTTCAAAAGTAAGATATGTTACCTTTACATTATTTGGAAAATCATAATCCGTTCTGTCATCCGTAAATATTAAAAAGTCAACTGTATCGTTACTCTTTGCTCCTAAAAGCCAAAACCTGAAGCCTTTTGGAAGCTTTCCGAAATACGGAATAACATAAGCGATTTTTTTCATTCTTTTTCTCCGGTGTAATACTCAACAAGGGTTTGGGAGGATTTGAAAATGTCCCAGCCGGCTTGCTGCATTTTTTCTGTTGTCTGTTGTCTTTCTTTGCTTTGTGCGCTGAGAAGCGCGTCCGCCCAGCGGTCGGGCGTTTCGCTGAGGGGCAGCACCGTTACAAACTCTGTTGCAACTACCTCGTCGGTTACGGCGTCGGAAATCACCGTCGGCAGACCTGCTGCCTGAGCCTCGATGACCGAGACCGGAAGCCCTTCCTGTATCGACGGAAAGAGAAACGCATCCCCCGCCTGAAGAAGCTCGCTGACGTCGTTTCTCACTCCGAGAAACGTTATCTTATCGGCAATACCGAGGTCATCCGCAAGCGCGTCAAGCTCCGCCGTCCTGTCGGCACCAATGAGCACAAGAGCGCTGTTTTCATTATTCCCGCACACCTTGGCAAAAACTTTCAGTATGAACGGATGATTCTTCTGTGTGATATCCGTCCTGCCGATGTGCATTACGGTGAACTTATCGCCGAGGCTGAGCTCTTCCCTCTTCTTATCTCTGACCAGCTGAGAAAACGCATAGCGCTCGCAGTCGATTGCATTTTTAAGCACCGTAAAATTTCTGTCGTCGCCGAACCAGAAGCGCCCCGCGTCACGTCCGCAGGCAAACTGCTTATCGACGTAACGTTTTCCCGCCTTGGTGAAAAGCTCGTTTCTCTTTTCATTTTTCGGGTTGAGCGAAAACTGACTTGAATGGCAGTGAACGCAGATTTTCTTTATTCCCGCTCTTCTCGCTGCGGGTGCGATAAACACCGCAAAGTGCGGCGCGTTTATGTGAAGCGCGTCCCATTCGCCTTTGTGCGCCTCAAAGAATCTGTCCATATCCTTTCTGAGCGCGCCCTTGGGTGACGGCGGATTGATTTTATACACCTTGCCGCCTAGGGATTCGATTTCCTGCTGCTTGGTTTTTTCACTCTCGTGAAAATACACAACGTCAAATTTTATGTCGTCGGGCATTGCCTTTGCATAGTTGAGTATTACGCTCATTATTCCGTTTGATATTCCTATATCGGGAATCATATGTAAAACTCTCATAGCATTTTCCTTTTAAAGAATTTTCGTGCCGACAAAATCAATCACGCCCGCAAGCTTAAGCCTGACGGGAATACATATCATCAGGCAGTACGGGGTTTTGGGATAGCCGTACTTACCCTTTTTAACCTTATCGCAGAGCGTTTTTATTCTCGCCTTGCGTTCGCCCTTATTCATACCCGAGCGGGCAAAGAGCTTTGCGTAGTGATAGACCGTTCTGTATCGGATGAAGTCAAGACTTCTTTTAAGCCCCTTTTTATTGGGCGCGTCGCTCTTTTCAACGGCGCTTTCGATATATCCGTCAACGCCGACCGCCTTTGAATCCTTTGAACGGGTGAGCGAATCCGGGTTTGAGATATTGTAGAAATAGAGCGCCTCGTTAATCATTTTGAGACTTCCGGCGTGAAGCGCGTAGTTTATATTAAATGCCTTGTCCTCGCTCATTGACGCGTCCTCGGGAAATCTTATGCCGTTTTCCTCGATGACGCTTCTTCTGTAAACCTTTGTGCAGGGGGAATTTATCACCTTGTTGCAGATAAGCTTTTCGGTGTGCTTCAAGACCTTCCGCCTGCTTTTTGTTTCAAACGGCTTTATGTCAACGAGATGGGTCGCGTTTTCGGTGAAAGTGCATTTTGAAAAAATGAGCCAGTCAAAATCACCGAGCGAAGACTCAATCGCGCCGAAATAGTTTTTTGAAACGTAGTCGTCGCTGTCGACGAAAAGGACGTAATCCCCTGCCGCTTTTTCAAGCCCCGCGTTTCTCGCCCTTGAAACGCCGCCGTGCGGCATATCCACAAAAACAATCTTATCGTTTTCCGCTGCAAGGCTTTCGCAGACTGCCGCGGTGTTATCCTCAGAGCCGTCGTTTATGAGAATTATCTCGTAGTCCTCAAAGCTCTGCGAGGTGATGCTTTTCACGCATTTTTCGATTGTTTTTCCGGCGTTATATGCGGGAATAATTACTGAATATTTCATATAAGCTCAAGCTCTTTGTAGATTTCTTCAATTTCCCTCACGGCGTTTTCAACGCTGTACTTCTGCACAAGCTCAAGCCCCGCCTTGCCAAACTCATCAATGAGCTCGGGGTTTTCGATGAGCTGAATGATTCTTTCAGCCATCGTTTCGCTGTCGTTGAGCTTTACGAGATAGCCGTTGACGCCGTCCTGAACGAGGTCGTTGTTTCCCCTCACGTCGCTCGTGACAATCGGGTTGCCCATAGCCATGGCCTCGATGAGGTTTATCGGAAGACCTTCCTGCCTGCTTGACGAGAGAGAAATATCCGAAAGTCCGATGAGCTTCGGGATATCGCGGCGGTAGCCCATGGGAATTGCGTACTCGCCGAGGCTGTGCTCGTCAATATACTGCTGACATTCCGCGATATAGTCCTGAAGTCCGGGCATAAGAAGCTTTACGTTTTTATGCTTTTCAAGGATTATCTCAAGCGCTTTTAAAAGCATCATCTGATTTTTTCTCTCGCAGAAATCGGCGGGATAAATCATAATGAAATCGTCTTGTGAAAAGCCGTATTCCTCGCGAAGCGCCGCCTTTTCCTCTTTGGTGACGGGCGCAAACTGCGTTAAGTCAACGCCGACGCCGTCAACCTTGCAGACCTTTGCGGCTTTGAAATCGTCGGTCCGTGCAAGCTCGTAGTCCTCGTTATTTATCGTCACGATGCAGTCGGTGTAGTTTGAGAGATATTTCTCAACGGGATAGAAAAACGTCCAGTTAAACTTCGGCGAGCCCTTGTAGAAATGGAAGCCGTGAACGGTGTAAATCACCTTGATGTTTTTCTTTTTGGAATTCTTCACCGCAAGCCTTGCGACAACGCCGCCCATCGGCGTGTGGCAGTGAACTGCGTCGTAGTCGTTTTCGTTTATAATCTTTTTGAGCACCTTATACGCCTTAATGTTACTGGTGCTGTAGGGGCTTCGCGAGAAAGGAACGTCGTATTCCTTATTGAGCGCCGAGGTGTCGAGCCCCTGCTTCTGCTCGCTGTTGTCCCTGTATGCGCCGTCGACCGTGCAGCCAAGCTCATTGAGCCTCTCGATAAACGGGATATGAAATTGTCCTACGTGACTTCTTACGGTCGCTACATAGAGAATTTTCATTTCTTTGCCTTTTTTATTTCAATGATTTTTTTGATTATCTTTTCCGTTTCGGTGTGGGAATTTGCGAAAAAGTCTTCGTCCTGATTCTGAAGGAAGGCTTCGTATTCCCTGTTTTCCGCAATTCCCGAGGTCATTATCTTTTCAAACTCGTCAACGGGATACGCCGTCCAGTCGCAGAAGGCTCTTGCGAGAATTGCCATCGACGAGCCGAGGCGGTAGTGCTCGGCAAGTATGTTTTCTGCCGAAAGAAGATTTTCGCAGTTGACCTTTCCGACGCCGCCGATGCCGAATCTTATATTTTTCGCTCTGAGCTTTGCGGTGATTTCGTCAACCGTGCCGTCGGTCAGAAGCTCAAACATAAAGGTCTTGCCCTGACTGAGATGAAGGTCGTTAAGTCCTATGTAAATCTCGTCGACGCCGTCAAGCTCAAGCACCCCGTCAAGACAGAGGCGCGCGCCGTCCGTTTCAAGAAGAAGGATTGTCTTGACCCTGCCCTTTACATATTCAAAAAACTTTTCAACCTCGCCGACGCTTGTCCACATCGGCAGCATAATCACGTCCGCACCCGCGGCAATCACCGCGTCAATCTCGTCCTTCGAGCCTTCGTGAATCGGGTTCACCCTTACAAGAAGCTCTGACTTTGTGAGAACGCTTCGAAGCTTTTTCACGTCGTCGACGGTGTGGCGGTTCTGAACAGTATCGAGCCCGCCCTGGCGCTCTGCCTTGCCGATGTATTCCATATCGACGAAAACTCTGCCGACGCCCGCTCTCTCAGCCGCCGCTGCGTAGTCGGGATTATTTGTTATGTAAAAGTATTCCAACATCAGACTTCAGCCGTTTCCTCTTCTTCGGTGTAGTTTAAATCTACCGTAACCCCGTGATTCTGATTGTCCTCATTTTTGAGCACCTTGAACACGGTTTTGAAAATTATCTTTATGTCGAGCATAAGGGACATATGGTCAACGTACCAGACGTTGAGCTTTATCCTCTCGTGCCACTCGACCTCTTTCCGTCCGTTTACCTGAGCCCAGCCCGTGATGCCGGGGCGAACCTCAAACATACGAAGCTGCTGAGGGGTGTACTCGCTGAGCTCCCACGGATGATAAGTAAGCGGCGGACGGGGACCCACGAAGCTCATATCGCCCCTGAGGATGTTTATGAGCTGGGGCAGCTCGTCGATACTCGTTGCGCGGATGATTTTTCCGACTCTCGTAACCCTCGGGTCGCCCGCAAAGGAATACTGCCCCGTTCCCGTCTGCTCTGCGCCTACGCACATCGAGCGGAACTTGTAAATATTAAAGAGCTTCGTGTCCTTGCCTATTCTTTCCTGCCTGAATATCACCGGTCCTTTTGAATCGAGCTTGATTGCAAGCGCCGTCAGCAAAAGAAGCGGGGAAAACAAAACGAGAAGGATTAAGGACAAAACCACGTCGCATATTCTCTTGAACGCTTTATACATATCTTTTCACCGCAAACAGGTGTAATACACCATTATTTTTATTTATTATAATATATATATATTGCAATGTCAATAAAAAAAGCCGTTCCACCGCTTTCACGGTGAAACAGCCGTCAGTTTAAAATCAGCAGCAGCCGCAGTCGTTGTTATCGTTACATCCGCAGCCGAAACCGCCGCCTAACAAAAGGATGACAATAAGGATAATAATCCAGTTATAGTTGTTGTTGAAATTCACAATCCTGACCCCCTTTCGCCTTTTCTACATCATACTATGAAAGGAAGGTGAAATTGTGATTAAACCATGCCGCCGTTAACGCCTAAAACCTGCCCCGTGACATAGGGATTTTCGGCAAAAAAGAGGATTGCGGACGCGACCTCTTCGGGCGTGCCGAGCCTTCCGAGGGGAACCTCCGCCTCGAGCTCAAGTCTGTCAAAGCAGTCGTTCATTCTCGTGGAGATAATGCCGGGGCATACGCAGTTTACGGTAATTCCGCTCGGTGCAAGTTCCTGCGAAAGCGCCTTTGTTAGCCCTATAACCGCCGCCTTGCTCATTGAATACGCCGTCTCGCACGAAGCGCCGAGCTGCCCCCACATTGAGGACACGTTAATAATCGCGCCACTGTGTTTTTTCAGCATCGAAAGCGCCGCGTATTTTGAGCAGAAATACGCCGCCTTTGCGTTGACGTTGTTCACTTTATCGTAGTCCGCCTCGTCGGTATCGTTTATCATTTTGATGAGGCTCACGCCCGCGTTGTTCACAAGCGCATCGATATCGCCGACCGTATCAAAAAGCGTTTTAATATCGTCGACCTTTTCAAGGTCGCACTTAATCGTCCCAACGCCGTCAAAGTCGGGCTCGGTGCTGTTTACGGTTATGATTACGTCCCAGCCTTTTTCCTTAAAAAGAAGCGCCGCGGCTTTTCCTATGCCTGTGGCGCCCCCCGTAATGAGTACCTTTTTCATAAAATCACCAAAAAGATTATAACAAACCTTGTTGTAATTTTCAATTATATGGGGTATAATTATTTTATTAATTTTTACGAGGTAAGTTATGGAAAGAGAATTTTACACGATTTCCGTCTACGTTGACGAGAATGAAAATATGATAGGCATACCCTGCGGCGACAGCGACAAATACGGCATCGCCGACATCGACAAGGTTGTGCTTTTAAACGCCCCCTACACCGACGACCAGCTTGAAAGCTTTGTTGAGGAAGTTCTCTCGTACTGCTACACAAAAAAGCACAACGACGAGTCCCCTCTTTCGACGATTGAGAAGTTTACAAAGAAAAAGGGCTTTGTAAACGCAACCGCCGACTACACCCTGCTTTCGGTAGTAAAGACAAAGGATATGTACTCGCTGATGCCGACCTTCAACGACTATGAAAAGGGTCCGCTTGCGATTGACGACGACGAGCACATTCTTATGAACCCCTACCAGAAGGGCGAGCTTGCCGAGGTTATGAGGGGCTTTATCGAGGTCTACCTCAAGGCAAACATTTTCTACAAGGAAAAGGAAGAGCTTGAAAGAGAGAAAAAGCAGAAAAAAGACGAGGAATGAAAAGCTTTACTATAACGCAGAGCGACGCGGGAACGAGGGTTGACAGATTTATTCAGAAGACCTTTGAAAAGCTTCCGAAGTCGCTTATGTATAAGGAAATACGAAAAAAGAATATCAAGGTAAACAAGAAGAGATGCACCCCCGAACAGGTGCTCCGCGAGGGTGATTTGCTTGAGCTCTACCTCAAAGACGACGTGCTTGAGGAAAAGGAAAAGCACTATGATTTTCTCAAAGCCTCAACCGACCTTGACATAATATATGAGGACGAAAACATCCTGCTGATAAACAAGAAGGTCGGCGTTCTCTGCCACCCCGACGGCAGGGATTACATCGACAACATCGTGGCAAGGGTCAAGCGCTATCTCTATGAAAAGGGCGAGTGGGAACCCGACAATTCGGCGTTCACCCCTTCCCTTGCAAACAGGATAGACCGCAACACGGGCGGCATCGTCATCGCGTGCAAAAATTCCCTTGCGCTCAAAGAGATAAACGCAAAAATCAAGAGCAGGGAAATAAAGAAATTCTACCTCTGCGCGGTGCACGGTAAACCCGAGCCCGAAAGCGCGACTATTACCGCATACCTCAGCAAAAACGAGAGCACGAACACCGTCACCGTGAGCGACGAGCCGCTTGAGGGATACAAGGAAATCGTCACGAAGTACACGGTGCTTGATACCATCGGCGACGCCTCGCTCGTTGAGGTTGAGCTTCTCACGGGAAGGACGCATCAGATAAGGGCGCATATGGCGCACATAGGGCATCCCCTCTTCGGCGACGGCAAGTACGGGAAGGAAAAGGGCAGGTACCGTCAGGCGCTTTACAGCTACAAGCTGACCTTCGCTTTTGAAGGCGAAAGCGCGCTTTCATACCTCAGCGGAAAGACCTTTGAGGCTGAGGACGTGGAACTCATTAAGGATTTCAGAGAGAGGAAATTTGTATGAAGGAAAAATTTATAAGAATAATCTCACCCATCACTCTTGCGGTAATCGCAGTGCTCGACGCGGGCGTTCTGTTTTACGCGATATACGCGATAAAAAGGCTCATCAACTACCCCTCGACTCCCGTAATTCTCTTTGCGGCGCTTGACGCGGTTGCGCTGATTATCGCGATACTCGTCACGAAAGAGGTGCTTTCAAACGGCGTTAAGTTTTACGACGACGAGTTTGAGTTTACAATGCTTGACGAGAACAATATTTTCGAGTATTCGGACATTGAGAAAATCGCGATTTCAAAGGACACCTCGGCAAGTCTTAAAAAGGATTTCTTTGACAGAAGCTCGATTATGGTGTTCACGCTGAAAGAGGGCAAGGAGCTGACAATCGACCTCGGCTACACCTCGAAAAAATCGCTTGAGGCGGTTGCAAACGAGATAAAGGAACGAAGCGGCGCAGAGCTCTCGGCGCTCAAGAAAACCGAAAAAGAAGATGAAAAAAAGGATGACTGACGTCATCCTTTTTTATTACGCATTAACCGTTTCTATATCGCAGTCGTTGAGGCAGATTACCTGGAAGTTGTTTTCATCGACGAAGTAGTCGAAAACACCGGTGACAAGTATCTCGCCGTCAACCGCGGGAAAATCGTCGGGATAGGTGTAGGTATCCTTAACCTTGAACATCATTCCCTGCTGGCAGCAGGCGGTTGCGTCCTGAATCACGCAGGCGTAGTAATCGGAACCGTCGTAGTCCGTGCCGACAACGAAAGTGCCCTTAATCCTGATTTTTTCTCCCTTGTAGCTGTCGGGCGAGGTGACCATATTGTAGACCTCGGAATAGACCATGGTGCTCGAAAGCCTTGACAAATCGAGGTCGAGGGCGGACTGCGGTGCGGTCGTTTCCGCGGTGTCCGTATTCCCTGCCGAGCAGGATACAAGCGCTGCCGTTAAAAGCACGGCTAAAAATATACTAATTATCTTTTTCATATCAGTAAATCGAAGATGCCTCGCTATTGTATTCAAGCGTTGTTTCGGTCAATTTTCCACCTGACCATTTACCTGTGAAAACCGTCATTGTACCGATTGCGGGCGGATTGTCCCACCTGTCAAAATCCATCTGCCACGAGCCGTCGTAGTAGGGGTCCTGAACGCTTGCAGCCGAAGCCATTCTGCCGTAGCCCTTAACGGTTTTGCCGTTGAAGGCTTCGGTTTTATTTTGCATATTAATCATCTGCACTCTTTCAAGAGTACAGCCCATTGTTGACATATCAATATCATAGTCGCCGTCGGGCGTATAGGCGGTTTTCACCGTAACCGAAACGCCGTCGAGCCAGTAGCCGTCAAGGGCATTTTCGCTGCCGACAAGGGTGCCCGTTGCCTCAACAAGAGAGCCGTTTGACGGAAGATCTGAGGCGTCCGCAATATTGAGTTCCCACTGCCAGTCGCAGCACTTTGTCTCGTCGTTGTAGCCCCAGACGTAGTAGCGGATTTTGCCGTTGTACTCGTCCTGAATCGTCGCAAAGGTGCCCACCTTTGTGACCTCTTTGCCGACGTAGGGCGTCGCGTCGTTATAGAAAATATTCTGATATAAAACGTACTCGTTTGTGTTGAGCACCGTCGGTAGCACGGTTGTACTCTGAACATCTGCCGAGGTGGTTTTTTCCGTGGTTTCGTCGCTTGTTTTTTCGCCGCCGCAGGCTGCAAAGCTCACGCAGAGAAGCACGGCAAGCGCGAGCGCCGAAAGGGTTTTAATCAGTTTCTCCTGCCCCCTAACGCTCCGATGAGCCAGAATACGAAGAAGCCCGCAACGTCAAACGCCACGATTGTGGAACCGACGGGGGTTCCCGCAAGGATTGAAAAGATTATGCCAAACGCGGTAACGACTACCGAGAACACGGCTGAGCAGATTATAACCGCTCTGAAATTCTTGAACACCCTCATCGCCGAAAGCGCGGGGAAAATTACGAGAGCCGAGATGAGAAGCGAGCCCACGAGGTTCATCGCAAGCACTATGATAACCGCGATTATCACTGCGATTAAGAGATTGTACGCCGAGGCGTTTGTACCCGTTGCACGGGCGAAATTTTCGTCGAACGTGACCGCGAAAATCTTGTTGTAGAACACGATGAACACCGTGATTACAACGATTGAGAGAATCACGCAGAGCCAAACGTCAAGCTGCGACAGAGTCAGGATTGACGTTGAGCCGAAAAGGGTTGAACACACGTCGCCCGAAACGTTTGACGAGGTTGAGAAAATGTTCATCATAATGTAACCGAAGGCGAGCGCGCCGACCGAAATCATCGCAATCGCAGCGTCGCCTTTGATTTTTCTCTTCTGCCCGCCTGCAAGAAGCAGTATCGCGGCAAGAACGGTTATCGGCAGAATAAGCACCATATTGTTTTTGCCGACAAACGCCGCAAAGGGTTCGAGGAAGGAAAGCTTTGAGGATACCATCGCCTGCATCGTTGCGGCAATCGCCATAGCGCCGAAGGCAACGTGGGAAAGTCCGTCGCCGATGAACGAAAACCTCTTTAAAACGAGGGTTACGCCGAGAAGCGAGGAACAAAGCGCGATGAGCACGCCCGCTATAAGAGCGTACCTCACGAAGGGGTAGGTCATATATTCCCTGAGCGTATCAAAGATTTCAGGCATCGCTCTCACCTCCCCTGAAAAGGCCGAGTTCGCCCGAGGCGGTGTACTCGTCCTTCGTTCCGAAAAAGATATCGTGACCGATGTGAAGAACGTGGGTTGCGTTGTCCACCGCGGCGTGAATATCGTGGGAAATCATAATGATTGTAATGCCCTGTGAATTGAGCTCAGCGATTAGGTCGTACATCTGAGCCGTAACCTTGGGGTCAAGCCCCGAAACGGGCTCGTCGAGAAGAAGAAGGGTGCGCGTTGCGCACAGCGCCCTTGCAAGAAGCACGCGCTGCTGCTGACCGCCCGAAAGCTCTCGGTAGCTCTTTTTTCGCAAATCGGCAATTCCCATTCTCTCGATAT
Source organism: uncultured Eubacterium sp. (assembly GCA_905234495.1). Classification (GTDB taxonomy): domain Bacteria; phylum Bacillota; class Clostridia; order Oscillospirales; family Acutalibacteraceae; genus Eubacterium_R. Next base: position 71,207 of record CAJOHE010000016.1, read on the forward strand.
TTTCAAGGGCTCTCTCCTTGTCTTCCTTCGTGTAAAACGGGTTTTTGCCGTGGGAAGAAAGACAGCCCGAGAGGACAATTTCCCACACCGACGCGGGAAAATCCCTCTGCACAACCGTCTGCTGAGGCAGGTAGCCTATCTCGTTTTTCTTCAGCCCGTCGCCGAATTCAATCTCGCCCGAAAGGGGCGGCTGAAGGTTTAAAATTGTTTTCATAAGGGTTGATTTACCCGAGCCGTTTTCGCCGACTATACAGAGGTAATCGCCCTTGTTTACCTCAAAGCTGAGGCCGCTCACAACGGGCTTGCCGTCGTAGCCGAGCGTTAAGTTTTCACATCTGAGTAGCGCCATATTTCACTCCGAAACTATGATATTGCAGTGATTATTACCTCAAGATTTTCTTCCATAATTGAATAGTAGGTCGAGCCGTTTTGATAGTCGGCTGTGGTTGAGGTCTGCATCGAATTCAAAACTAAAATCTGCTGGTTTTTATCGTTTGTACTGTCGATTACGGTCTTTGCGATATCCTCGGTTGAGCCGTCTATAATCATAACGTATTTCAAGCTGAGCTCATCAACTTTATTTGCGAGGAATTTAATCGTTTCAAAGCTTGCCTCGCTCTCGGCGGAACAGCCCGAAAACGCCGCGAAATACTGAATTCCGTAGTCGTCGGTCATATATCTGAACGGGAAGCGGTCGGCAAAAAGAAGTGTGGGCATCACATTGCCGGTTTCCATAATTCTCTGCTGATAGGTGTTGTGAAGCTCGTTGAGCTTATCAACGTATGCGCCGCCGTTATCGATATAGGTCTGCGAATTTTCCTCGTCGATAGCCGCAAGCCTCTCGGCAATTCTCGTGCAGAAAAGGCGCGCGTTTATAAGGGAAAGCCATACGTGCTCGTCGTATTCTTCCTCCTCTTCCTCTTCCTCGGTCTGCATACCCTCAACCGTTCTCTCAACCTTTGCATTGTTGCCGAGAACGTCGATAAGGCTTATCACAACCATATCGGGATTCGTTGCGCCCGCAAGGACGTCGTCAGCCCATTTGTCGCTCTCGCCGCCGACGTAGATGAACATATCGCAGTTGGAAATCCTGATAATGTCGTCGGCTGTAGGCTGATAGTTGTGAAGGTCGGCGCCGTTGTCGAGAAGAAGGGTTACGTTTGCGTCCGCCGCCTTATCGCCGAGTATCTGCATAACCCAGTCGTATTCCGGGAAGATTGTGCAGACGATGTCGAGCTTGCCGTCGTCGGCTTTTTCGCCCGTACCGGAGCAAGCCGAAAGCACAGTCACAAGCATTACGGCACAAAGAATTACTGACAAAAGCTTTTTCATTTTTCCACTTCCTTTTTAAGGATTAACACTTTATTTTTAGATTATAATAAACCTATGAAAACCGTTTGTCAATCTTATGATTTCCCCTTCATATGTGCATATGTAAAAGGGTGAAAACATAGTGTTTATCGGGGTTTTTGAAAAAATAAATATCCACCCGCATAGCGGGTGGTATTTCATTTTCGGGCATAGCCCTAAACAATACTGGCGGCGCACAAGTGCGCTGTTTATTGGCCTGCCA
>CAJOHE010000017.1 GCA_905234495.1 uncultured Eubacterium sp.
GCCTTCAAGCGTTACGGTGGGACTGATGGGCGCCTTCTTGATTGTGAAGTATACGTCTACCGAATCCTTGTAGTTACCCATACCCGATATTGTAACCTTAGCGCCGTTTGTTGTGGCGTTTGTGTTGTTACTGTAGGATACCGTGTAATCAGTATTCCTGAGCAGAGTTTTGTCTCCGTCCTTAACGGTTACTGCGGGTTCCTGCGCGTTGCCGTTGTATTCAACGTCAGCTATGCTTTCAACCGAAATATCGTTGCTTGTAATCGGTCTTGCGGTGATTGTAAGAGTACCCGCCTGCGGGGTGATTACGTAGTTATCCGACACGTCCATTTCGCCGTGCATAACCTTATAGCCCGATGCAATCGGGTTGTTGCTCGTTGCGGTATCCGCTACGTTTGTAACGCTTCCCGTTGCGGTTGCCACGAGAATATCGCCGTTGAAGAGACCGCCTACCGCTGCCGTAACTGCCTCGTCCTTATGAGCCGCGCCGTCGTATGCCCATGTATGGCTTGCCGCAGTAATCGTAAGCGGAGCTTCTGCCCACTTCATTGTGAGACTGCCGGGCACCTTACTTACAGTGTAGTTATCCTTGTTTCCCGTAGTAAACTGATAATTTGTTACCGTGTTTGCAACAGTGTTCTGTGTCGGGAAGGTTATGCTGCCCGAAACAGTTGCAGAGATTGCGTCGTTTCCGCAAAGGCCGTCTACGAAATAATCATTCCAGCTCTGTGCCGTTCCGTTATATGTAAACTCGTGACTTCCCGCAGTGATTGTTACTGCCTTAGGATTAATCGTCAGCTTTATGTCGCTTCCCGCTACAAAGTTTGCGCTAAAGTTATTATCATTGTAAGCGGCATTTGACGTTACAGGCGTCAGCGTATAATCGCCGACGGTAGTTCCGCTTACAGAGGTTGTGCCTGAGTATGAGAACTTAGCGGCGTTAAACAGACTATCTGTTGACGTCGCAGTAAATGTGCCGTTAAAGGTCTGCTCGCTGCCGCTATATGTAACCTCAGAAGAATTACCGTTAATCGTAACCGTAATCGGTCTTTTCTTAATCGTCAGCTTAATACTGTCGCCCGCAACAAAGGTTACGTTAAAATTATCGTCAGCGTAAGAGGCATTTGACGTTACAGGTGCCAGCGTATAATCGCCGACGGTAGTTCCGCTTACCGAGGTTGAACCCGAGTAAGAGAATTTAGCTGCATCGAAACCGGTGTCGCTTGACGTCGCTGTGAAGGTACCGTTAAAGGTCTGTTCGCTTCCGCTATATGTAAGTTCGGAAGAATTACCGTTAACAGTAACCGTAATATCCTTCGGATTAATTATGAATCCCTTTGTAATAGCTTCGTGTCCCGAATCCGTGAAGTTTAAAACTGCCCTGTAAGAGCCCGCATTTATAACTTCTAACGCCGAATTCCAGCTGCTGCCGTTGTTCACTTTATAGCTTACGGTATAATCGCTGCTGTCAAGGATTGTGAAGAATTTTGTTACGGTGTTACCGTATACGGTATAAACAAGCATATACGAACCCGCTTCGGTCGAGTCAATGCCTTCAACGTCCCTCCACGAGCCGTCATCATATTGCCTGTATACAATATTTCTTGCGTCTTCGGGGACACTGTCGTCACCGACTATTACTTTTACTACAGTCGGTTTTTGCTCGCTGCCGTCATATGTATATTCGGTCTCGCCTTCCCACCACGATTTAACCTCAACCTTTGCGGGCCACTTGTCTGCGCTGATTTCTTCGGCTGTCAGCTGTGTGCTGTTATTAACAGCTCCCGTGTTGTATATATTGCCGACTGTGCCGCCGGTGTCATATCCAACTACTCCGCCGACTGCCTGAAGTCCGCCGTCGGCAAAGTCAAAGCCCTTGAGGTGAGGATAGTACCAGATTGAATTGCCGTTGTCATCCATACCGTCCCGTTTCGGGTCAAGCCAGATTTTTTCGCCCATGTCATCCTTCGCGTCAAGCAGCGCCTTCATATTACTTTCTTCATTTGCGGCTTTGCCCGTCATCTGTGCGGTGGTGAGGCCTTTTACGTTTTCCGTGTCATTCGTATTGTAAACCGCAGTTAAGTCAAAGCATATGTTTTTGTCATAATAGCAGTTTGTTAATGTGCCGTTGCGAATAGTCGCTGCAACGCCGCCTAAAAAAAGATTATCGCCGTTACCGATAATTTTTCCGGCGTTATAACAGTTTGAAACTTCGGTTGTTTCGTCAATGTATTGATAAAGCACTCCAACAACACCGCCGATGTAAACACTATGTCCTGATGCGAAAATATCACCGGTATTATAACAATTTTGTATATAAGCATTATAATTGAGGCAGTAAACATATGCCGCTATTCCGCCGGCTTCCGGAAGTGTATAATTGCCATAATCGGCGCCGTTTACGGTAATATCTCCGGCATTATAACAACACCGTATTATTGCGTCGGTAGATGCACCGGTAACGCTGGACTCTACATATGCCGCTATTCCGCCGGCATAAAACGGACTTGTAATGTGTCCCGTATTATAGCAGTATTCAAGAGTACCTTCCTGCCAACCCGCTATTCCGGCAGCGTTACCATACGAATAGGTACTTGTAACATCTCCGGTGTTATAGCAGCTTTTGATTGCGCCGCCACTGTTGTAGCCTACCAAGCCTCCGACATGTTCCTCACCGTTAACACCTCCGGTGTTATGGCAGTTATTTATTGTTCCGCGATTGTTAAATCCTATCACACCGCCGGTATTGTCCTTACCGTTAACACTTCCGGTGTTATAGCAGTTAATTGCTGTGCCGTGTTCGCTATATCCTATCACACCGCCGGCATTCTCCTCACTGTTAACGCTTCCGGTGTTATAGCAGTTAATTACTGTGCCGTGATCGCTCCATCCTATTATTGAGCCGGCATATTGAGTGGCAATCAATATTCCGTCAACCATACCAACGTTTTTAACAATACCGCCGATAATTTCATCGTCCTCATAAACGCCTTTGACAAAGCCGAAAAGACCGCCGTAGTCGTTTGGATTGTCGGTATTATTAAGTCCCGTAATTGTATGGCCGTCGCCGTCAAAAACGCCTCTGAAAGACTTGGTGTTATCAGTTCCTATCGGAGTCCAGTCGGTTGCATAACTCTCGTCGTTTTCGTTGTTTTTGCAAACGATGTCATCCGTAAGTACGGCGTTTGCGGTATAGTTGCCGCCGTTTACAATCTGTGCAAAGAGCTTAAGCTCCTGATAATTCGAGATATAATAAAGAGAATCACTTGTATTTAATCCGCCTGCTGGCCAGTCGGAAACATCCTCGGTACTGTCATAAACAAAGCCCTTGAGGTGGGGATAGTAGCTGTAAAAATCGCTGCCTTCTTTTACAAGCCATACGCTTGACGTAAGCCCGGGCATATTAGTTACTGCACCGTCGGTATAAGTACCCGCCGTCATCTGCGCGGTGGTGAGGCCTTTTACATTTTCCGTGTCATTCGTATTATAAAGCGCAGTTACGTCACTGCATACAGTTTTGTCATAATAGCAGTTTGATACCTGAGCGTATTCATTTTCACCTATAACTCCTCCGGCATACATGCTCTTAGCAGTTTTGTTGATGATATTTCCTGCGCTGTAACAACGGGACACTTCAGATCCCGAGGGTCTGTCCTCGTTTGCCTGATTATAACCCACCACTCCGCCGACAATAGCCGAACGGCTGAAATCAACATTAATATTTCCCACGTTATAACAGTTTGTAATACCGGAGACTTTGTCAGAATGAGAAGCGCTGGTATTATAACCTACCACACCGCCTGCATATATTGTTTTTCCGTTAAAGATAATATCTCCCGTGTTATAGCAGGACTCTATAGATGAGTTATACCCTGTTGCGGATGCATATCCTGCTATTCCGCCTGCGTATGCTATATCACCACTGTTTACGGTTACTGTGCCGGTATTATAACAGTTGCGAATTAATGCCTCATTTATTAAATTGTCCGATGAATATCCTGCTATACCGCCTACAGTTTGTATGCCGGTAACGTTTCCGGTATTATAGCTGTTTTCTATGGTGCCGCCATTACCACCGGTGATTCCACCTACGGAGTAATCCTCGTTATTACATGTAACGTTTCCGGTGTTATAGCAGTTACTTATCTCGCCGTAATTATATCCGGTTAAACCGCCGCAGTCCCCATTGGCTATTACGTTTCCGGTGTTATAGCAGTTTGTCAACAATGTACTTGTTCCGCAAAATCCTACCAACCCTCCGCATGAGCCACCTGTGCAGGCAACATCTCCGGTGTTGTAGCAGTTTTGAATAATACCGTAATTGATATCTCCTACTATAGAGCCTGTACGAAAGGTTCCGGTAATTTTTCCGCCAACCAGACCGACGTTTTTGATAACCGGTTTAATTATCTCACCGTCAACCGTTACTGAGCTGACAAAACCGAAAAGGCCGGCGTACTCGGTTGGATTGTCAGTATTATTAAGCCCCGTGATGGTGTGGCCCTTGCCGTCAAAAACGCCGCTAAAAGGCACGCCGTAAAGTCCTATCGGCGTCCAGTCGGTAACCGAAGAGCAGACAATATCTTTTTCAAGAGTAACGGTTTCGCCCGAATAATCGTAACCGCCGTTAACGGTTTGGGCAAATTCTTTTAAATCGTCAACGCTGCTGATTTCGGTTATATAATTCGTATTGCCGCAGTCGGTGCAAACATAGTTTTCATAGCTATGAGCTATTTCAACGCCGTCAACCTCTACGGAAGATACAACGTATCTGTCGTCGTTCATATTGCAGGGAACGGTTGTTGCTGTCCCTTGGTCGCGCGATACGATTTTAACAAGGGTTTTGCCGGCAGGCGCGCCCGTCTGGTCTGCGAGGACCTCATAACGCCAGATGCTGGTTTCTGCAGGAACACTCGCACCTGAAAGGTCAACTCCGGACGGAGCAAACAAATCGGTTAATGCTACCATACCGGAAAATGCGCCTGCTCCTACGTATGTTACGTTTTGAGGAACGGTTATGCTGCTGATATTATAACAGTATTTAAAGGTATTATCTGCAATAGAAGTAACGCCTTCGGGAATAGTAACGCTCTCCAGCTGCTGACAGTTACAAAACGCATACTCAGCGATTGATGTTACGCCCTCGGGAATGTCAAAACTAACAAACTTGAGACCTTGCATCGAGTTTTTGCCGAGCCTTGTCACTGTGCTTGGAACGGAAACCGAAATTGTGTTAAAACAATTCATAAAAAGATAGTCTCCGATTTCCGTAATGCCGTCTTCTACGATTATTTTTTCGAGGTTGGAATTATCGTAAAACGGAGATGTGCATATCGGTGATTGCGACATATCAAAAGTATAATCCCACGTTGCGCCCGTGCCGAAAAGAGCCAGCGTTTCGCCGTCCTCGGAAAAGCCGTAGTATACGTTATCGCCGCACTGGCCGCCGTTATAATACCACGTTGCGTTTTTTAGCGCGTCGTTTGCGCTATAAGAGTCATCAATAGTAATAGCGGCTGCTTTTTCAGGAGTTGAAAGGTAAAAAACGTTCGTAAGAGGACAGGCTCTAAACGCTCTTATTCCAACCGAGGTCACGCTCTCCGGAATCACAACTGTTTTAAGCTTATCGCAACCTTCAAAAGCAAGATCATCTATGCTTTTTACACCGTCGGGAATTACAATGCTTTCCAGACTCTCGCAATTAACAAATGCAGCCCAGGAAACGGTTTTAATGTTATTTGACAGAGTAACGCTTTTTAATGATGAGCAGTCCTTAAAAGCATTACTCTTAATGGTTTCTACACTGTCGGGTATAATAACGCTTTCAAGCATTGGACAACTATAAAATGCATAAGATCCAATACTTTTTACGCTTGAGGGTATTGTTACGCTCTTAAGCTTACTGCACCAATGAAACACATAGTCTCCGATGCTCTCAACGCCGTCTTCAATAACAACATTCTCAATATAAGATTGGTAAAAAGGTGAAACATTTGTATTTTGTGCTCCGGGTGAGCCTGCAGAATAATCATTCATTTCACCTTTGCCTGAAATGGTAAGAGTGCCTACGCCGTTAATTAGATTATATTTCCACAGGACACGCGAACCGCATTCACCTGTTTGACCGTCATATAGGGCCGTTAGGGCAAACGCAGAGATTGGCATTATCGGCAAAACCGACAACACCATAAGGATTGATAAGATGATTGATAATGTTTTTTTCATAATACGTCCCCCTTGAATCTGAGTTTTGGATATAGTTGTACAAATTAATTATATGTAAAAATTATGTGAATGTCAATTAAAAGAAAAGGACGAACCGTGTTCGCCCTTAAATTATTTTTTCAAGTATTTTTGCAACGCCGTCGTTTTCGTTTGTATCGGTTACGAGGGTTGCACATTCTTTGAGAATCTGCTTGGCGTTTCCCATCGCAACGCTGACTCCCGCCGCCTTTAAAAACGAGAGGTCGTTTTCGCCGTCGCCGAACGCTACCGTGTTTTCGGCGGGAACGCCGAGAAGCGCACAAAGCCTGCCAAGCGCGGCGCCCTTGTCGACCTCGGAATCAGTAAGCTCGATGAAAATATCCTCAAGCTCGCAGTACTGTACGGCGCAGTCGCCCTCAACCTGACGGCGAAACGCCTCTCTCTGCGCAGGACTTTGTGCAATACAGAAAAGCTCGTCAACGCCGCAGTCCCTGTTTTTAACGTAGTCGAAAACGCTTTTGACCACGTCGCGCGTAGAGATAATGTATTCGTAAATCGGCGTGCCCGAAAGCTCCCTTATATGGCGCTCCATAGTCTTTTCGTCAACATAGCCGTAGCCCTCGCAGAACGCCTCGCAGTAAAGCCCCGCCGTTTCCGCTTTTTCTATGTATTCAAGCGCCTTTTCGTTTGAAAGAGTTTTTGAATAAACGGTTTCATTCGTCTTTACATTCGTGATATACGCGCCGTTTGAGGTGACAATGTATTCCACCTCGTCAAGCTCTTTTATAAACGCGGGAACGCCCGAAAGAGGTCTGCCCGTGACGGGAACAATATGCACTCCCCTTTTCGCCGCGTTTCTGAGCGCTTCAAGCGATTTTTCGCTGACCGTCTTATCGTTATGAAGAAGGGTTCCGTCAAGGTCGATGCCCGCAAGAAGTATCCTTTTATCCGTCATTTTAAGCCCTATCCTTTAAACAACTTTAATCTAATTATTCCATATACGCGACAAATATTCAAGTAAGTATTTACAAAAAATGCGAAAATAGTTATTATATAGTTAGATTAAACTAAAAGGAAAAGCTATATGGCGGACGTTCTGAGATATGAAAACGGGAAGTTCGGGATGGACTACGTCAGGTTCGGCGGGGGCAAGAAGCCCTTTGTCATCATACCCGGTCTCGGTATAAAGAGCATAGTGCTTTCGGCGCCTGTTATCGAAAAGGCATATTCCGTTTTCTGCGAGGATTACACGGTTTACGTCCTCGACAGAAGGGACTTCATCCCCGAGGGCTTCACGGTTTTCGATATGGCGGATGATATTGCCGAGGTTATGAAGGCGCTCGGGCTTGGGGGCGCGTGCGTTTTCGGCACGTCGCAGGGCGGAATGATTGCGCAGATTATTGCGGCGCAACACCCAGACCTTGCAGACACTCTCGTTCTCGGCTCAACGGCGGCGAGAATTTTCCCGCAGGCAGAAAAGGTTGTTGAAAACTGGGTTGACCTTGCCGAAAAAGGCAGGGCGGTTGAGCTCTGCCGCGACTTCGTTGACAGGCTTTATTCAAAGGAATTTGCCGAAAAGTTCGGCGATATGATTGTGAAATTCAACGCTGACGCAAGCGATGCTGAGCTTGAAAGATTCGCAAGGCTTGCAAGGGCGTGCACAGGCTTTGACCTGAGGGATGAAATCAGAAGCATAAGCTGCCCCGTTCTCGTTCTCGGCGCGGAAAACGACAGAGTTCTGACGGGTGAAGCTTCCGCTGAAATAGCCTCAATCCTCGGATGCGGGATTTATATGTATCCGAAAGAATACGGACACGCGGTCTATGACGAGGCAAATGATTACAAACAGAGAATACTCGACTTTGACAAAGGTAGGGGTAGGAATGACTAAAAAGAAGAAAAGGATAATCGCGGTGATAAGCATCACGCTCTGCGTTGCGCTTTTATGCAGCGTTTTCGGCGGCGTGCTCATCAACGCATTCGGCGCGACAAACGGAATATCCGAGGGCGTCAGGTGGTATCTTGACGACGACGGCGTTTTCACCGTAAACCTCAACACAAACGCAGCGGAAACCCACAACGGCTACGGGGCGAATTACACCTCGTCAAGTCAGCCGTGGAACCTCAACCGAAGCAAAATTAAAAAGGTTATCGTTGAGGACGGCGTTAAGGCAATCGGCGACTACTGGTTTTCCTCGTGCACGAAGCTTGAGGAAGTCACTCTGCCCGATTCACTTGTCAAACTCGGGGCGTACTGCTTTTCGGGCTGCAGCTCACTCACGGGCATAACGATTCCCGAAAGCTGCACCGAGCTTTACAGAAACACCTTCCAGAACTGCTCAAAGCTCAAATGGGCTGTTCTGCCGGGCGACTGCTCGGCGGGCACGGCGCATCAGCTGCCGAACTCGTTTTTCTACGGCTGCAGCGCGCTTGAAAACGTCTGGGCAGGAAGCGGAATAAACTCGTTTGCGGCAAGCTGCTTCAGAAACTGCTCAAATCTCAAGTCCGTTATATGGACGGGCAGCTCGATAAGCTCGATTGGCTCATACTTCCCGAGCGGCGTTACCTTTGTCGGAAACAGCTCGATAGGCTCGTGGTGCTCGTCAAACGGATATCCATACGTAAGCCCGTCGGGCAGCTGCGGCGACGGCGTGCAGTACAGCTTTGACCTTGACGACAGAACGCTGACAGTCAGCGGAAGCGGCGAAATGGAATCCTCACCGTGGACGTTGTGGCGCTACTTTGTCGGGGGGCTTGAGCTCGGAAACGTCAGCCTCATCTGTGAGAACGCTTTTCAGGGCTGCGAAAACCTTTCGGGGGTTATGAACGTTCCCGAAAGCGTTGAGGTAATCGGCAATTTCGCGTTCAGCAACACGGGCTACAAATATTACAATTTTGATTATTCAAGCGAGGTCGACATTGACAGCCTTGCTTTTGACGGCGACAAGGACCTCGTTTTCTACGGAATTCACGGCAACGGTATTTCCGAATTCGTTTTCTCGTACAGTTCGGGCAACTGGAAATACTACTGTGCCGACAGTCATCACTACAACGCAAACGGACAGTGCACAAACTGTGACAGAACGTTCGGCTACGACTGTGTTGACGCGCTCGGAAATCACGACTACATCTATCAGTACAGGCTCGGCGACAGCCTCTGTTTCTGCCAGACCGACACGGGCGAAGCCGATATTGAGATTGACGTTCACGACCTGCTGAATGATTTTGACTACGCCCTCAGCACCGACGACGGCGCGCAGGCTTATTCACAGAGCAACTACGACGGCAGGTTTGACATTTGCAGGGACGGCTATGTCAACGCAAAGGATTACGGGGTGATGAAGGAAATGGCAAGCGGCGCGAAAACCGATTACGATATGACTCTTTCAAACCCCAACGCGACCGAAAGCACGAAGGCGCTTTACGCATATATCGCCTCGATTTACGGAAGCAAAATTCTTTCGGGTCAGCAGGAATCCACATGGGTCGGCGGCTCGGAATACGAGATGAATTACATCTATAACGAGACGGGCAAATACCCCGCTATCCGCGGTCTTGACTTTATGGGCGACGACTTCAACGGTTGCGTTTCAAGAGCGAGAAGCTGGGCGGCGAGAGGCGGAATCGTTTCAATCTGCTGGCACTGCTCAAGCGCGTTTGACCAGAGCTACGACGCCTGCAAGGCGGACGAATTCACCGCAGCGCAGTGGGAAGCGGTGCTGACCGAAGGCACGACGGAACACGCCGCATTTCTTCAGGGTATGAGAAAGGCGGGCAACGCCCTGTTGCAGCTTCAGAACGAGGGTATCCCCGTTTTGTGGCGACCGTTCCACGAGTTTGACGGCGCGTGGTTCTGGTGGGGCAAGGGCGGAAGCGACTGCTTCAAGCGCCTCTGGATTATGATGTATAACTACTACACCTACGACCTCGGTCTCAACAATCTCATCTGGGTGCTCGGCTATTCCCACAACGGAACCGAGTACGGCGCAAATCTTGCCGACTGGTATCCGGGCAGTCAGTACTGCGACATCACGGGTGCTGACAGCTATAAATATCTTGATTTGGGCGGCAACGTTCTCGGCGCTGAGGTAAGGCTTTATAACGGCGTAAACCGTTTTGTAAACGGCGCGAAGCCCCTTGCGCTTCACGAGACGGGACTTATTCCGACAGTTGAGCAGCTTGAAAAAGTGCCGTGGGTGTATTTCCTGACGTGGCACACGACCTATCTCACCTCGGACAATCCCACGACGAATCTGAACACTGTATACAACAGCAGTTACGTTATTACCCTTGACGAGCTTCCCGACTTCTATTAAGGTGAACGATATGCGTAAATGGATTTCGATAATAATTGCGGCGGTGCTTGCCGTTGCGATTGTTTTGGGAGGAGGTTTTGCACTTTTGAAAAGCAGCAGAATATTTAAACCCGTCGACAGTCCCGACAAGGAAAACGGCGTATGTGTTGAGCACGTTTACTATCTCTACGGCGGCGGTATGGACGGCGGAATGTGCGAAATCACCGCCGACCTTGACGAAGAGAGCGGCAACGTTAAAATCGTGATTGACACCCGCGAATACTACGGTAAGGAAGAAAACCACAAAGAAATCACCGCCGACCGTCAGGTTATGACAGACGTGGGCGAGGTTATCAATGAGTACAACCTCAATCTTGTGCATCTTAAGGGCAAGTCAAGAATGGTTGTGCTTGACGCGGCGAGCTACGACCTTTCGGTGAGGCTCAGCTCGGGAAAATACATTTCCGTTCAGTCGTGCTACAGACTTACCCCGAAGGACAGAGAGGGCGTTAAAAAGATAATTGAAATACTGCAAAATGCAGAGGATATTTCGTAAAAAAAGAAGGTGCTTACCGTTCGGTAGGCACCTTTTCAATTTCTATCTCGTCTGCAAAATCATTGTCGCCTTCGGTACAGACCGCAAGGCGGTAATTCTTTATCTTATACTCTTTGAAACAATATTCCCTGTCGCTGTAGCTCTGCTTCACGGTTATGCTGCCTCCCGTAGGATTTACGGAAAAGCTGTCAAGCGCAAGGGTGAAGCCCTCGCCCGTCGCCTTCATAAAGCTTTCCTTGAGCGTCCACAGTCTGAAAAAGAGCTCGCGGCGTTTTTTCTCGTCGGTCTCGTTTTCAAGAAGCCTGTACTCGTCGTCAAAGAAAAAGCGGTCGGCGATACGCATTGAATTGTTATCTTTAATCATTTCAATATCGCAGCCGACCTCGCTTTCACAAACGCTTAAAATCGCTGCGTTCCCCGAGTGGGATACGTTGAAATGCACGCCGTCGGCGCAAAGCTTTCCGTTTTTGCCGACGGTCATTTCATCCTCGTTTCCGACGTACTTTTTTATAAGATGCCCCGCGCCGAGCGAGAGAAGTCTGTCGGGCTCGAATCTGAACGAGTCAATCTTTTTTCTGCGTGATTCAGGCATTTCGTTATAAATGCGCTCGAAGCTTTCTTTCAGTCCGTCACAGAAAATCAAATATGTTTTAACCACGGCTTATCCCCTTTACATCGTCAAAAATGAATTCCTCTTTCCACGTATCGGGCGCGGGCTTGCAGCTGAAATTCTCAACGCGGATATTTTCCGCGTGCCTCGCCCAGATTGCGTATGCGGGAAGATTTCTGAAACGCCAGCACTCGGGATATTCCGCCGCGTATTCGGGAATGAATAGCCTTTTATCGACTACTTCTTTTGCGTTTCGGTATTCGAGATTTACGTTTTTCAGGGTGACGTTTTTAACCCTTTTCGTCCTGCCCCTCTGTCTGAAACCCGCGATAATCACGGGAAGCTCAACGCCGGTCGCGTTCACGTTTTCAACCGTGACGTCAGAGAGCTCGCCCTTCATATCAAAGGTGCTTTTGTCAATCCCCCTGCCCTTCGCCTTTTTGCCGAATTCAACGGCTGAGGCACTCTGAGCGTTGACCTCGGCGGCTCTGTTGCGGTTGCCGAGGCGGATGAAAATCGGGCAGGTACAGCGCGACATTTCAATATTTTTCACGGTAACGCCGCTGACCTCGGAACCGTCGACGCTTTCAATGCTGACGCCCGAAACGCTTCCGGGATAGAGGTCGGTCATAAGAAAGCGGCAGTTTTCAACGAGGATATTTTTAATCGGGTAGGTCGTTTCTGTTCCGATTTTGAATGCGTTTGTGCAGCTAATGATTTCGCAGTCCGACACGCGGACGTTTTCCATAGCGCCGTCGCAGCCTTCCCAGACCGCGTTTTTAAGCACGATGCCGTCGTCCGCGCAGGAAAGGAAGCAGTGCTTAATCTCAACGTTTCCCGTCTGCATAAGGTCGATGCCGTCGGTGTTGCAGACGTGGCGGTTGTTGTTAATCACAAGGTTCTGAATGTCTGCATTATTGCACTTTGTGAGGCGTAGCGTCCAGTGGGCGCTGTCCTTTAAAACGATGTTATTCACCGTGATGTTTTCACAGTTTTCAAGGCAGACGAGCCTGCCGTATTTTGAGGGGTGCGGGAAGCGAAGCTGAGCCCTGTAAACCCTTCGCATATTGATGACGTCGATATATTCGTCGGGCTCGGTGACGTTTTTGTCAAGAAGGGGTTTTCTGCCGAAAAGATGGCCGTTGCCGTTGATAACGCCGCCGCCCGTGAGTCCGATATTCTCGCAGCCGTCGGCATATATAAGCGCCATTTTCTGGAAGCCCTCGCCGCTCTCAAACGCCGCAAGCTCGCTTTGAACAAAGAGGGTGACGTTGCTTTTGAGGATTACCGTCTTTGACGAGAACACGCCGCCGCTGATTACCGCGAAACCGCCGCCGTTTTTTGCGCAGGCGTCAATACAGGCGTTGATTGCGGGGGCGTTGTCGATTGTTTTATCGTCGGGAACGGCGCCGAAATCGGTGATGAAATATGCCTTGTCTGTCGGTATTTCCTGAGGTGAGATATACTTTTCGACAGGGCAATACGAAGAGTAGTCGTATTCCCTCTCCCGTGTGTAAGCGTCGCCCTCGGTAATGCGCAAGTCCTTACCGAAAAACAGTGTATTTAGTTTATCAAACGCATTTCGCCTCTGTTTCATAGCCGTTTTCCCCCGTGTTTTCTATTATTATACAATACATATATGAGAATATCAAATGATTATTGTAATGCGTTTATATTGTTGCTATAATGAACTCAGGATTACACACAAACAGGACGGACAAAATGAAAACAAAGAATATCACAAAACGAATAAAGGATTTGAAAGCTTTCTGGAAGCAGCCGCCAAAGGGAAGGTATATGAGTTTTAAGGAAATCATATCCTTCTCGGTCGGCGGAATCGGTCAGAAGTGCATCGTGTACTGCGTAAACCAGATGGTAATCAGCATTGGAAACGTTCTTATCGGAAACACAATAGGAATCAATCCTTCCGCTATGTACGTCATCTATATCATCAGCGTGCTCTCGGGCTTCCCGCTTACGGCGCTGAGAGCAAAGATGATTGACAACACGCGCTCGATGAAGGGCAAATACCGCCCGTACATAATCAGCATGGGCATTCCCACCTCGGTTATAGGAATACTATTTATTCTTACGCCGTATGAGAATATGAGCCTTTTCTGGAAATGCGCGGCGGTGCTTCTTTACAACATCGGTTTTCAGTTTTTCTCAAACTTCTACAACGACGCCTACGACAGCCTGATTAACGTTCTTTCGCCAAACAGCATTGAGCGAAGCGACGTGCTTTCAATCAAGTCGATAGTTGAAAACTTTTCGCCTTCAATCGCAAACATTTTCCTTCCGCTTGTGGCAAGAATGATAACGGGCGAAAACACTCTCTACGACATAAAGATTTACAGAGTGCTTTTCCCGCCGATGATAATTATCGGTTTCTTCATCGCAATGCTCGGCTACGTCAACACGAGCGAAAAAATCGTTCAGGCGAAAACCCACGTTATTCAGATGAAGTTTTCCGACGCTTTCCGCGCCATAGCGAGAAACAAGTATTTCTGGATTATCTCGCTTGCGGGCTGGCTCGGATTTCTTGAGGGCTCGTTTAACAACATAATAGGCTGGATGTATAACTATCAGCACGCCTGCACGCCCGCGCAGTTTTCAATCGTTACGGCTATTGCGGGCAACGCCTCGTTCTGGCCGAATATCGTCGCACCCTTCTTTATAAGGAAGTTCGGCAAAAAGAAAATACTCATTGTCACAAACGTTTTAAACGTGGTGTTCATTCTCTTTATGTTCCCCGTTGTGAGGATGACTGGAAACCCCGCAATCATATGGATTTTCCTCGTGTGCATTTTTATAAACTCGTTTATCACCGCGCTGAGCAATCTTCTCAATCCGAGCGTTCAGGCGGATATAAGGGACTATCAGCAGTACGTTACTGGCGAGAGAATCGACGGAATGTTTGCGGCAGTCGGTCTTATCGGAAACGTGATAACGCTTGCCACAAGCTCGGTTCTGCCCGCGATTTACGAGAGAGCGGGACTCAATAAAAGCGTTGCGCTTTCCCTCGGCTATGACGGAAGCAACGTCTACGACGTGCTTTATAACTCGGACTACTTTGTGCAGATTAGCTCCGTTCTTGTAATGGCTTCGGTTGTCGGCGCGGTTATGAACGTTATCCCGTTTTTCTTCTACGACCTTTCCGAGACCGACCAGAAGGGTATGGTCAGCGTGCTGAGGATTCGCGCGCTCTTTGAGGATTACGGCAACGGCGTGCTTGAAGAGCACACTCTGACAGAGGCTTATGAAATCATCAAAGAGGCTCGGGAATATTCGGGAAAAGAGCCGAACAGAATTCAAAGCACAAGGGGCAGAGAGGCAAGAAAAAACAACAGAAAGCTTCTTGAAGAAAATACTAAAATTGAGATTGCAAACCGCGTAACCGAAGAGCTTACAAAGTATGAAACCGAGCAGGGCAAAGCCGATATTGAATACGCAAAAAGGATTGTTTCGGCGGGGCTCAACGGTTTTCAGGAAATTGAAATTCCCGACAAAAAGACGGCGCGTAAAATGCCGAAAAATACTCAGCGCGAAAGAGAGCTGAGGCGAAACACATTTATTCAGATATCAAATTTCAAGGCTTCGAAAAAAGCGGTTAAAAAGTATTTCCCCAACGGAATCAAGGAATTTGATTCAAAGGTTTTCGACGAGCTTTTCAAAGCCGAATATGAAAACGACGTTGCGGTAAACGAAGCGCTCAGGGCACTCAAAGCCGCTAAGGACGAAAAACGCAGGGACGATATTCCGAGGCTTAAAGCCGAGGTCAAAGTCCTTCAGAGAGAAAGGGCTGTCATCGCCCGAAATATCAAAAAGGCAACCGAGGAAAATTCGATATTCTACCGCGCTGCAAAGCCCTATCTTGACGCGAAAAAGCTTTTGACTCAGGCTGAGAATTACAGGCATCTTGACGAGATTGAAAAGCTCTACGAAGAGGCTCTTGCGAGTGCAAAATAACAAAAAGAAAGTGCAGGTGTCCGTTATGTTAAAGCCGTCGCTTATAGCAAAGACAGATGCAAAGGCAAACGAAAATCAGATATTTACCGCCTACGGGCTCAGGATAACCTATCTCTCACCGCGCCTCATCCGCGTTGAAAGAGAGTGGAACACCACCGACCTTGCAAGCTTTGCCGTATGGTTTCGTAAAGCCGAGGCGGGAAAGCTCACCGTAACGCCGGTTAAAAAGGGCGTTGACGTTGAAACCGAAGAGGTTATTTTCAACATCCGAAGCGGCAAGCCCTACAGCGTGTATTTCAAAGACACTAAGAAAACCGCCGTGTTTTCAAAGCAGAAAAACCTCGGCGGCACAACCCGAACGCTCGATGAAACCGTGGGCAAGGTAAGGCTTGACGACGGACTTATCACCGAGGACGGCGCGTATCTTTTTGACGACAGCTCGTCGATGCTTATTGACGGCGACGGACGTTTTGTTCCGCGCGAGCACGGTTCGACCGACTACTACGCCTTTGCCTACGGCAGGGACTACCGCGAAACAATAAGGGCGTTTTATAAAATCAGTTCCCCCGTTCCGATTGTTCCGCGCTTTGCGCTCGGCGTATGGTGGAGCCGTTACCACGCCTACACTCAGAAGGAATACCTTGACCTTATGGCGAGATTTAAAAAGGAAAACATCCCGCTTACGGTTGCGACCGTTGATATGGACTGGCACTGGGTTCACGGGCTCAGGGAAAAATTTGGCTCTGACTACCGCGGCTGGACGGGATATTCCTGGAACACCGAGCTTTTCCCCGACTACAGGGAATTTCTGAAAAAGCTCAAAGAGGACAACCTTCACGTCACGCTGAATCTTCACCCTGCCGACGGCGTTCATTTCTACGAGGATATGTATAAGGAAATGGCTGAGGCTGTCGGAATCGACCCCAAAACGAAGAAGACGGTTAAATTCCGCTGCGGCAGCGACGATTTTTGGAACGCATATTTTGACATTCTTCACAAGCCCTACGAAAAGGACGGCGTTGACTTCTGGTGGATTGACTGGCAACAGGGCAAAAGAAGCGACGTAAAGGGACTCGACCCGCTAAACGCGCTCAATCACTACCATTTTCTTGACAACGCAGAGGACGGCAGAATGCCGATGATTCTCTCGCGCTATGCGGGTATCGGCGCGCACCGCTATCCCCTCGGCTTTTCGGGCGACACCGAAACGAGCTGGCGCGTGCTCGACTTTCAGCCGTACTTTACAGCGACCGCAAACAATGCCGCGTACAGTTGGTGGAGTCATGATATAGGCGGTCACCACCACGGCTACCGCGACGACGATTTATATATGCGCTGGGTGCAGTTTGGCGTATTCTCCCCGATTATGCGCCTTCACTCGACCGCGATTGAGCTTCTCGGCAAGGAGCCGTGGAAATACCGTGGCGAGGTCTACCGCTGCGCCTGCGAGTGGCTGAGGCTCAGGCACCGTATGATTCCGTACATCTACACTATGGACAGGCGCACCCACGCTGAGGGCATCGCTCTGTGCGAGCCGATGTACTATTCCCATCCCGATGAGGCGGAAGCTTACGGCGTTTCAAATCAGTATATATTCGGAAGCGAGCTTACGGTCTGCCCGATTACTTCACCCCAGCATCCCGAACTCAATCTCGGCAGCGTTGAGGTATGGCTTCCCGAGGGAAGATACACGGATATATTTACAAAGAGAAGCTACCGCGGCGGCAGGAAAATCACAATGTTCCGCGAGCTTGAAACGATACCCGTTCTCGCAAGAGACGGAGCGATTATCCCCCTTTCCGCAGACACCGGCAACCGAACCGACAACCCCGAAAGCCTTGAAATATGGGCGGTTTCGGGCAACGGAAGCTTCACACTCGTTGAGGACAACGGCAAGACGGACTGCGAAGAACACACCGCAAAAACGAAGTTTGATATTTCGTATAACGACGGCAAACTGACCTTTACGGTATGCGCCGCCGAGGGCGACCTTTCAGTTATCCCCGTAAAGAGGAATTTCACCGTTAAAGTTATTGACCTTGAAAAAGACGGCGAGGCTCTTGTGCTTGAAGCAAAGGGCGCAGACGTCGGCATCGACACGGTTCTGACCGCTGAGGGCGTAACAGGAATTCAGCCGCCCGACGTGCGCGAGGACGCAATCTGCCTTCTCTCGCGCTGGCAGGCTACGACAAAAGTCAAGCACGCGTCGTTCAAGCCGTTTGAAAAGGCGCGGACGGTTGAGGACTTTGAAAAAGCGCTCAAGACTGCAATTCTTCCGAAGCCCGTATTCCTCGCGCTTTCCGAACTTCTTGAAACGCATAAATAAAGACAAAAAGAAAAGGAAACGACTGCTTAGTCGTTTCCTTTTTGCTTTTATCTATCCCTCAAACTTTTCGCGGTTAATCCAGAGACCGAGGGCGGGGTTTGGAATGAAATATATTTCCTCGCCGTCAACAGTGTTGTAGCCGTATTTCAGTTTGTCGGGGTTGTACTTTTTCGCCGTTTCATCGTAGTCAGCCGCATTGAAGCCGACCGAAGAAATCTCGTCCTGCGTGATGTCCTTGACGGCGTAGGTAATTGAAAATCTGCCGTCGGACGAGCCGTGAATCAAATGCGCCGCCGCGCCCATATTCTCGCGAAGGTCGGCGTTTTCGGGCTTTCTGAACTCTTCAAGAGTGTGCAGACGTCCCCTGTAGCCGTACTTGCGGATGAGCTCGTCAACCTTATCGTCCTCGCCGAAACGCTCAACGCCGGGGGCAAGAATAATGAGCTCGCCGCCGTCAGCCATAGCCATTCTCGTGCGGTAGACAGCCTTGTTGCCGAGCCATGTGCTCTTGAATTCGCCCGGGTCAAGATAGACCACGCATTTTTTAAGGCCGTGCTCAACAAAGTCGATATTCTTTTCCTGAGCAAGCTTTACGGCGTGGGTCAGACATTCCCTGCCCTCGCCGATGAAAACGCCGTGGGTATGGATGTTTCCGCCGGGTGCGGTCGTTACAGTCAGGACGAACATTATCGGTCTGTCCTTGAGGAAATGCTCCATACCGTAGTCAAACATTCTGCGAACGGGCGTGTGGTCCTTGCCCATCATACGTTCCATTCCGTAGACCGCGCCGACCATATGTGAACTGTTTATCATCTCGCTTCCGCCCACCCCGACAAAGAGGTTTTTGGCGTGATTTGCCATACCGATAACCTCGTGCGGAACAACCTGTCCGGGTGAAATAATGAGGTCGTAGCTTTCGTCCATAACAAGGCGGTTGACCTCTGCCGAAACGGGTTCCGTCCAGAGTCCTTCGGTGATGTCAGAGATGAAATCGGCGGGAATTTCGCCGAGCTTAACCACGTCGGTGCGCCAGTTGTGGACAATCATTCTGTCATAGGGAACGTCGCCGAACATGGCTTTCCACTGTTCCTCGGTCATCCTGACGTGGGTTCCGAGTGCCGGAAGAATATCAACCTGAACGCCCGCATCGTCAAGCGTGTGGTAATACACGTTTGTGATGTAGCCCGCGTTTGAATGAAAACGGGTGAAATCGGGCGGAAGAATAAGAACCTTTTTAAGTGAGCGCCCCTCGAGGGATTCAAGAAGCGCGGTTTTTATCTCTTCCTGCGTCAGTCCGTTATCCGTTTTGGCAATCAGATAAATATCGTTCATAACTAATTCTCCAAAAAATGATTTATCGCCTGCGCGACGCCGTCGTCGTCACAGTCGGGGGCAACGTAGTCTGCCGCCTGCTTTACCGCGTCGCAGGCGTTTTCCATAGCGACGCCGATTCCGGCATCCTGAAGCATTGTGATATCGTTGAGGTCGTCGCCGAAAGCCATTGTCTGAGCGTCGGGAATACCGAGGTGCTCTGCAAGCTTTTTGAGCGCAGCGCCCTTTGTTGCCTCGCGGCTGTTGAGTTCGATATTGTTGACTATGGAAGTCGTCACAACAAGGTCGGGGAATTCCTTCGGAAGCGCTTCAAGCGTCTTTTCGCGAAGTTCCATATCCCTGAAGAAAATCTGAATTTTCTGCACGCCCGAACCGCGCTCTTCAAGATACGCCTTGAGCTCGGGCACGGGGGTGCGAAGATTGAGTATCATATCAAGACTGTGGACGTTTGCGGCATACTCTTCCGCTCTGTCGTAAAACTCCTGAGTCATCCGGCCCCAGCCGTCCTGATAGCAGTCGTAAATCACGTCAAGCTCGTCGAGGCGTTTCATAACGTCAACGGCGCGTTCCCACGGCATTTCAGAGCCGCAGAGCGTCTTATCGTTTGCGACGTCGTACACCTGAGCGCCGTTTACAGAGATGACATAATTTACGTACGGAAGCTCTCTGATAACCTGTGGCATACCGCGGTAGAAACGCCCCGTTGCGGGGACAATCTCAATCCCCTGCTGCGCCGCTTTTTCAAGCGCCGCGGCGTTTTTTTCGGAAAGCTTCTTGTCGGAACTGAGAAGCGTGCCGTCAAGGTCGAGAGCAATCAGTCTGATTTTATGCATTGTAGGTGGTAGCTGCGGTGTCGCCGCCGTGTCCCGTCCAGTTTGTGTGGAAGAACTCGCCCCTCGGCGCGTCCGTTCTCTCATAGGTGTGAGCGCCGAAATAGTCGCGCTGAGCCTGAAGAAGATTTGCGGGAAGATGGTCGGTTGTATAGCCGTCAAAATAACTGAGAGCCGAGGTCATGGCAGGTGCGGGAACGCCGTACTGAACCGCCGCCGCAGCAACCTTGCGCCATGCGGGAACGAGCTTCTCTATCGTTTCCTTGAAGTAAGGATTGAGAATGAGGTTTTTGAGCTCGGGGTCGGCGTCGTAAGCTTCCTTGATTTTGCCGAGGAATACGGAACGGATGATACAGCCGCCGCGCCACATAAGAGCGATGCCGCCGTAGTTGAGGTTCCAGCCGTAGTGCTCAGCCGCTGTACGCATAAGGGTGTAGCCCTGAGCGTAGGAAATAATCTTTGACGCAAAGAGAGCCTGACGGATTGCTTCAACCATCTCAGCCTTGTCGCCCTCAAATGCGGGAATCTTTCTGTCGAATACCTTTGCTGCGTTTACTCGCTCGTCCTTCATCGCCGAAAGACATCTTGCGAATACTGCCTCGCCGATAAGCGTGAGCGGAACGCCCTCGTCAAGAGCCGCGATGCCCGTCCATTTGCCGGTACCCTTCTGTCCTGCCGTGTCGAGAATTTTCTCTGCAAGGGGCGAGCCGTCCTCGTCCTTGTATGCAAGAATGTCGCGGGTGATTTCGATGAGATAGCTGTCGAGCTCGGTTTCGTTCCACTGCTTAAAGGTCTCGTGCATTTCCTCATAGCTCATACCGAGAAGGTCGCGCATAAGCTGGTACGCCTCGCAGATAAGCTGCATATCGCCGTACTCGATGCCGTTGTGAACCATCTTTACAAAGTGGCCTGCGCCGTTTTCGCCAACCCAGTCGCAGCAGGGCTCGCCGTTTTCAACCTTTGCGCAGATACCCTGAAGAATCGGCTTAACGTAAGGCCACGCCTCGGGTGAGCCGCCCGGCATCATACTCGGGCCGTTGAGCGCGCCCTCTTCGCCGCCGGAAACGCCGGTGCCGATGTAGAGCTTGCCCTTTGATTCAACGTATTCGGTTCTGCGGATAGTGTCGGGAAAATGTGAGTTTCCGCCGTCGATAATGATGTCGCCGTCCTCAAGCATCGGAAGAAGCCGGTCAATCATAGCGTCAACCGACGGACCCGCCTTAATCATCATAAACACTTTGCGCGGCTTTTCAAGGCTGTCAACAAGCTCTTCAAGAGAATGGCAGCCGATGATGTTTTTGCCGCTTGCTCTGCCGTTTACAAAATTGTCAACCTTTGACGTTGTGCGGTTGTAAACAGCAACCGTGAAGCCCTTTGACTCCATATTCATTACAAGGTTTTCGCCCATAACGGCGAGACCGATTAATCCTATGTCAGCTTTTTTCATATCATTATCTCCTTATCTTTGTACGCGGGCGTTGCCCTTGTAGATATCCCATACCTGCTTTTCATCGGCAGGTTCTGCGTAGTCGTTGAGACTGCTTGCAGCAAGCACGCCGCTTGCCCATCCGAACTGCAGCCATTTGTCGGGCGTCCAGTCGTTGAGAACGCCGTAAAGCAGACCGCCCGAGAAGCCGTCGCCGCCGCCGATACGGTCCATAACCTGAATCGGACGGGGCTCTTCAATGTACCAGTTGCCGTCAGCCCAGAGGATTGCGCCCCAGAGGTGCTCGTTTGCCGATACAACCTGACGAAGAGTTGTCGCATAGGCTCTCGCCTGCGGATACTTTTCTCTTACCTGGTCAATCATAGCCTGAAAGCGCTCAATCTTTGAAGCAAGTTCCTTGCCGCCCGCCTCGGGACCCTGGAAGCCAAGGCAGAGCTGGAAATCTTCCTCGTTGCCTACAAGAATATCGGCTACGGAAGCGATTTCGTGGAACGCCTTGCTGAGCTCGTCCTCGCGTCCCTTCCAGAAGGTTGCGCGGTAGTTGAGGTCAAAGCTTACAAGCGTACCGTATTTCTTGGCAGCTCTCGCAACCTCTAAACAGCACTTAGTCGTTTCCTCGCTCATAGCGGCGATAAGACCCGAGAGATGAAGAATGCTCACGCCCTCGTCGCCGAAGATGCGGTCGAGGTCGAAATCGTCTGCGTTAAGGGTTCTGCCGACCTCGCCTGCGCGGTCGTTCCATACTCTAGGCGCCCTGAGACCGAAGCCCGAATCAGCTATGTTGAACTGATGTCTGTAGCCCCACGGACCGCCCTGCGGCACGTCCTTTCCCTCAAAGCGGATATTGCGCGCGCGAAGCTGGCGCTTAATGAAGTCCGCCATAGGCGAGCCCTCGACAAATTTTGTCAGAACGAGGCATTCCCTGCCGAGGCTTGAAGCAACGTTTAAAACGTTGCTTTCAGCAGACGTCGCCTGCAAATAAAACATATTGCTGTTCTGTACCGCCATACGGTCCTGCGGGGTAATCCTCAGTCCCATACTGGTAACAGTAGCGATTGCGTATTTTTTCATAACTGCCACTCCTTTAAAACCGAAATTTTAAATATAATTATTAATAAATATTATCGTTTTATATTAGCATATTACAATCCAAAAATCAAGAATTTAACCAAATACTTAAAACAAAAAGATGACGGACGTCCGCCATCTTTTTAACTCAGTATTCAACTTTGATTGCGCCGAGTCTGCATTTGGCAGCGCAGACGCCGCATTTGAAACATTTTTCCTGATTGATTGTGAAAGGCTCTTTGATTGTTCCCTCGGGGGCGTCGGCTTTGCAGGCCTTTGCACAGAGCGAGCAGCCCTTGCAGATTTCCTTATCAATCGTAACCTTTTTAATTGGTTTAAAGCCCTCGGGTGCGATTATCGCGTCGTTAGGGCAAACGTGGAAGCACTGGGAACATTCAACGCATTTTTCCGCGTCGATAGCATAGAGCGTTGAGATGTCGTTTGCCGCGCTGATTGCGTCAAACAGGCAGGTGAACGCGCATCCGCCGCAGCCCACGCATTTATTATCGTCAATTCTGAATGCCATAACTTAACCTCCCGATGCGGGGGAAAGAAACCATACCTCGTCCCCGTCGTTTAACTTCTGCCTTTTCTTCTTGCAGTGTTCGCCGTTTATAAACACCGTGGCGTCCGTAAAAGCGATACTGCGCTTGTTTTCACCGGTCGCCATTTTGTTGAGCTCTTCAAGAAGGTCCGAGAGCTTTTCGGCGGTAATCTCGGTGTGGGCGATATGAGTGTCAACCCTGTAAACGCCGAAGAGTTTTACATTTACTTTTGCCATAATTACGCCTCCTTGCCAAACGCCTTTGCGACCGCTTTGTCGTAAACTTCTTTATCTATTTTAATGCCGAGCGTT
Organism: uncultured Eubacterium sp.; assembly: GCA_905234495.1. Classification (GTDB taxonomy): domain Bacteria; phylum Bacillota; class Clostridia; order Oscillospirales; family Acutalibacteraceae; genus Eubacterium_R. The sequence continues at coordinate 23,494 of CAJOHE010000017.1, forward strand.
TTGAGACGGTGCCATTTCGGAACGCCGTCCTTCCAGCCGCGTGCGCGGTAAAATACTTTCTTCATCGTTTCAAGCGGAACCTTGGTCTTCGGCATACCGTTTCTCGAGGAGGGGGAGGGCAGGATATTCATTCTCATTTTCGTTCTTGCAATGAATTTAATCTTTTTTCTTTACGACAGAATACTTGTAAGAATGCTTTTTCTTTACACAAAAACACTTGAAAAGCACATCAAAAGAATATTCAAAAACGGCAATTAACAGACAATAGTTTGTAAATTATACGGATACTAAAATGCAGTCTTTTTGTTGGCTGCATTTTTTTGTTCAGTATTTAAATTTTACAGAATTTTATTTTACTTTACTAATAATATATGATACAATATTCTCGGTATATTTTATACAATTGTGAAAGGAGAGGACATAAATGAAAAAAACCTTATCAATCATTTTGTCAGTCTTAATGGTATTTTCCGCATTTTCGGCAATGCCGTTTAACGCGCTTGCTGCTAAAGCACCTGAAACAATAATTAATTGGGTTGCTTCGGAGCAGGGATATGAAAATAATCAAGTTTTACTAAGTGAGTCAATTAATTTTGACAGTAACATTTCCGCCAGTGTTGAAACGGCTATTGGCAATTCATCACCCAAATATAGCAGTAACGACGGTACGTTGAGACTCTATCCCAACAACACTTTTACCGTCTCGGCTGCGTCCGGATACGTAATAACCAATATTGTGTTTACACTTGTCGGCACTGACGTGCAACAAATGCTTGATGTGGATAAAGGCGAATATAACTATGGTGCGGGAAAAGGCGTATGGACGGGTATCGCAGATGAGATAAAATTCAGCGTTCCTGATATTTTTTCCAGTAGTCAGGCGCGCATTCAAGCTATTAAAATATCTTATTCCGATAAAACTGTCACCGGTTCTGCTGCAGACCTCAAAACGGGCGATAAATTCCAAATGGGTATGTATCCGCAGACGAAGGTAACGGACGACGCAACGATAACGGCGCTTGGCGCGATTGACTGCACGATGACCGGTTACGGTTATATGGCGAATTCAGACGCCGAAACCCACGCCTATAATCCGGTGGATATGAGCTATGCGGACATTGCGTATAACGGCGAGGTTTACCGAAAGGTAACGATTAATCAGTACAGACCATATTATACCGGTGGGTCTTCTTCAAATCAGAGCAATAACGGCTATACAACGGGAAATACCTACTATTTCAAGTGGGAGCCGATTGTGTGGCAGGTATTGGCAAAGGAGAGCGACGGCGTTTATGTGATGAGCAAAACACTCCTCGATTCACAGGCGTATAACAATTATAAAGAAGATACAACATGGGAAAACTGCTCGCTGAGAACCTGGCTGAATGATGACTTCTATGCAGCTGCTTTCTCGGAGGATGAACAGGCGAAAATTGTTTCCGTTACCCACAGTAATGATGACAGCCCTTATATCAACGTAAGCGGCGGCAACCCTACAACGGATAATCTCTGGGTGCTTTCCTACAGCGACGCCAAAAACGACGCCTACGGTTTCAGTACGGACGCAAGCGTAAGTGATGACGCAAGAAAAGCACATGGTACGGACTACGCAAAGAGTCAGGGTATACTTGTATATTCAAATGGCAATTCTGATTGGTGGCTCCGCTCCCGCGGCCAGCATGCAGATATAGCCTGCTATGTCAATTATTTATGCGCCACTTCCTTCAGCACTAATGTAAACGACACTAACTTAGGCATTCGCCCGGCGTTTAAGCTCGATTTGAACGCTACCATTTCCACCTCCGATTCCGCTGCCTGCCGTATAGCAGGTCACGACTGGGGCGACGACGGATACTGTACCGTTTGCGGCGAAAAGAAACCGATTACCTCAATCAGCAGCGTTGACGATTTAAAAGAATTTGCTCAAACCGTTAACGGCGGTTACGATTATTCGGGCGAAACCGTTACTCTTGAAAAAGATATTGTCTGCTCTTCGGTTACCGACTGGACTCCGATTGGAAATAAGGAAAAACCATTCAACGGTACCTTTGACGGAAAAGATAATGCTATCATTGGCTTAAGTACGCCAAAAGATAATAATAAAAACTATGTCGGTCTTTTCGGCGTTGCCGGAGAGGATTCAACGATTAAAAACGTCGGTATGAAAGGCGGAGCTTTGTATGGAGGACTTTACGTCGGAGCAATTGCAGGAGAAAGCGATGGCACAGTGAAAGACTGCTACAATACGGGTGAAGTGCACGGCAATGCTTACGTAGGCGGTATAGTCGGATATACTGCCGGCGCCAAAATTGAAGGCTGCTATAATACCGGCAATATTAGCGGTGCAGATAACAGCGTCGGCGGCATAATCGGCCAAGCAACTGACAGTCCAACAAGCAGCACGGTGATTCGCTATTGCTATAACACCGGCGATATTAGCGGTGCAAGTATCTTTGTCGGCGGTATTGTCGGAGTTTTTGGCGCGAAATTTAACGCAGATAATTCAGTTAAATACTGTTATAATACCGGCGAAGTATTTGCTAAGAGTCACAGCGTCGGCGGAATTGTCGGTTGTTTTACAAACAATGCCTGCCCGAGAATGACAGTTGAAAACTGTTATAACACGGGAAAAATCAGTTCAGACGATACTTCCGAAATCGGCGGATCGGCAGGAGGAATAGCAGGACATATTTATAATGGAAGAGGTAATTCTTACATAAATAACTGTTATAATACGGGTGCCGTAGATGCTAAGATTGCAGGCGGAATAGTAGGCACTAGCGGTCAGAGTTCCGGCTCTCTTACGCAAATAAATAATTGTTACAGTGCAGGTGCCGTAACCGGTGAGACTGTTGGCGGAGTTGCGGGAGATATTCCGGATGCTGAAATAACAAACTGTTACTATGACACCGCATTTTGCTCCGACATAACTGCCGTAGTCGGGATGGAAGATACGGATACCGTAAAAGGTCTAACCACCGCCCAGATGACGGGCGCGACCGCTTTCTCAAATATGAAGGGGCTTAGCGATTCTGTATGGCTTGTGTCGGACGACAAGACTGATGATGAAGCTTATTACTGGTTCTATCCTCACCTTAAGGGCTTTGAATATGATTCAAGCCGGGCATACAGTGACTGGCCCGCAAAAATCGTTATTTATACGGAATGGAAAAATGACGGCCCGTATGAATATGACGGCAGAGAGTATAAGCCGGAACTTGTTTCGGTTATAATGTACAATTTCGAGAGAGGAGTACCCGAAGAATTTCTTGATGGCAACGTTGAGTACTACGACTGTCAAGACGACAGCGGGGAGCCCATTAACCCGCCGACTGCCCCCGGTTATTACAAAGTTGTATATACGCTCGGCGACAAAACGCTTCGCAGATACTTTACTATCTACGAACCCGGTTGGTCCAATGAAAGCTATAAATATCAGAAACCGGATGATAAATTATGGTATGACTGCAATGAGTGTGTTGAAGTCGGCAACTACAGAACAGTGCTTGCCTTTCGTAAATACGGGGATAAAAAATTATTAAAAGACTTTAATATCTTTATGCCGATTTACGAATATATGGTAACGTTAAGCTCAAATTCGAGCGTATATAACGGAACAGATTTATTCCCGAGTGTTACCGTTAATGACGGCGGCACAACACTCGAAAAGGACACGGACTACACCGTTTCGTATGAAAACTCAGACGGCACTACCGCAACCGAAATGAAGAACCCCGGCAGCTATAAGGTAGTTGTTAACGGTAGTGGCAATTACAGCGGTAGCATAGAAAAGATGTTTGAAATCAAGCCTAAACCCGTTACAGTTACTGTTAAGGAACAGACCTGTACCTACAACGGCAGCGCACAGGGCGAAAACAACGCAACCTATACAAGTAATTTTGACAGTAAGGTTACGGTAAGCGGACTTCTGACAGGCGATGCGCTCACAAGCATTAAGCTGAACGGTCAGGAAACAAACGCCGGTGAATACGCAGGCAAAATAGTTGCCTCCGCTGCGGCTATAGGTGATAATACGAATAACTATGCTATTACCTACGTTGCAGGAAAGCTAACAATACAGCCTAAGGCAGTAACAATCACCGCGGGAAGTCGTGAGTTCACCTATGACGGCACGGAGCATAGCTGTTCACTTTATGACGTTGACGGTCTTGTAGGCAGTGATGCAATCAGCGCAGTAGTGGAAGGCAGCATAACCTTCCCGACTCAGGGTCCCGTCGCAAACACGGTAACAGATTATCAGTTCACTACGGGAAATAAGGATAACTACACTGTAAGTAAGGTGCCCGGCAGTCTCACGATGAAGTGGGCGGAGTCGCCGCTTACGATTACTGCGGCAAGCCATACATGGGCATACGACGGCGCGGCTCATAAGGACGAGGCAGTTACGGCAGCGGTAAACGGTTTGTTCAACGGCGATATTCTCGTGGCAACCGCAACGGGAAGCGTTACAAACGTAGCGGATACCGCAACAGGCAATAACCCGATTGCCGCGGGCTACAAGGTTATGCACGGCGATGTTGACGTATCGGATAACTATGTAATCACCGCAAATGCGGGTACTCTCACAATCACTGCAAAGTCGCTCACAAGCGATGGCATTTCGGTTGAAAGCATAGCGGACGTTGAGTACAACAGCAGCGCGCAGAAACCCGCAGTAACCGTTAAGGACGGAGACAAAACTCTGCTCAGGAATACGGATTACACAGTTTCCTACAGTAACAACATAAACGCCACAACAAACGGCGCAAAGGTTACAATATCGGGTATGGGTAACTACAAGGATTCGGTAGACGTATACTTCACAATCAAGAAGGCGCCCATCAGTCCCACCGTAACGCTTGAAGGC
>CAJOHE010000018.1 GCA_905234495.1 uncultured Eubacterium sp.
GCCCTTCTTATCCGTTGCGTTAACCGTAACGGTGGTTGCCTCCTGGAAGTAGTAGTCGTACTGCATTACGTCAGTCTTTGTTGCCTCGGGCTGGTCGTCAAGCGAGCCGTCTTCCGTATCCTTTACGTAATATGCCCCGCTTGTCTGGAAATCAAAGTCTGTTACTACCGGTGCATAGGTGTCGATGATAAAGTACTGTGATTCAAATGTTGTTGTGTGGCCGTCTGCGCTTGCCTTTGCAAGAGCGTCCTTTGCAACGAGCTCAACGTAATACTGACCGTCATTACCGTCTGCAGAGATTGTAACTGTTGCCTGATATTCGTCGGGGTTGCCGGTTGCAGTCCAGCCTGAAACTGTTGCGATATCTGTTACGTCGGTGCCTGCTCTGTCGAATACCTTGAGCGTACTGTCGGATTCAACGTCGCCGGTTGCAGCCGTCTTGGTGTCAAAGTTGGCGTCTGTAACAGTTGCCGTGAAGGTTACTGTTGAGCCTGCGCCGTAGAAGAGAACGTCGCCGGTTGCATAGTTGTTGTAGTCGTAGCCTGCAACAGGTATTTCTGTTGAATAGTCGTTGTTATTAATGATTGTGTAAGGATCGCTGAATGAAACGCTTACTGTGGGAGCGATATCGTCAACAAGGATTCCGTTAACGTTGTTGCTGCCCGCCTTGATTGTTTCTGCGTTTGTATTGTCGGGATCACTGTATAAGGTGTTCTGGTTTGTTGCGCTGTCGGTAGCTGTGGCAACAACGAAGCCTCTGAACTGTGCAGGGATTGTGAAAGCTGCACTTGTGTTGTAGCCGCTTCTTGTGCCGAGCTTACCGTTAGCGTCTGTTGCGCTGTCAAGTGCCACAGCGGTGTTTACGCTGCTTGCGCCTGACTGAAGAACGCCTTCAAACGTGATTTCGGTAATCGGTGAAATCTTATCTGTTGCCGTTACGGTAGCTGTTGCGTCAGCCGTGTAAAGGCCGAAGGTAATAGCCTGAAGAACTCTCTTGCCGATTGAGGTTGCAACCGAAACCGTGATTTCGGGAGCAGTCTTGTCTACACAGATTGAATCCGTGAACTGGGTTGCGTCGTTGTCTGCAAGGTCGGTTACGTCGATTGTGATGTCGTAATTTGCATCCTCCGCAAGAGTAGCCGCAACATTTTCCCAAACGCCGTACGATGATACTGACCACGCGGTCGGGTCCTCGATTGCAGCTTCTATAGCGTCGGTGTCAACGTCAGCAAGAGGATTGCCGTTAACGTCCTTTGCAACAACTGTTGCGGTAACGCCGTCTATGTTAAAGTTTTCCTCTGTAACGGTAACTGTAATATCCTGGTCCGCATTGTTATAGTAATCCTTGCTTGCCGAATCGGTGCCGTTGTAGGAAACAGCCGTTACGGGAGCGGTCTTATCTACGCATATGCCGTCCGAGAACGTATAGTCATTCTTCGCATAGTCGAATACCGTTAACTCAATTTCGTAATGAGCGTCATCGCTGAGAGTGAGCGCGGTGTTTTCCCAAACGCCCGTTGAGGTTTCCGTCCAGTTTGCCTCTGTCCCAAGAGCAGTCTCAAGCGAAGCGGTATCAATGCCCGATTTCGAACTGCCTTCAGCGTTCTTTGCGGCAATTACTACAACAACATTCGTCGGGTCAAAGTTAGCGTCTTTAACAACGACCTTTACCGCCTGGTCGGTGTTGTTGTAATAAAGCGCATCGTCCGAAGGAACATCGTTATAAGTAACCTCAACTTCGGGTGCCTTCGTATCAATAACGAATTCCTTTGACTCAAGAATTTTTACGTGAAGAGCTTCTTCCGTGTCAAGGGATTCGTCGTTTGCCAGAGTATCGGTAAGAAGGTCCTTTACGATTGCTTTAATCTGATATCTGCCGTCGTTATCGCCTGTGATTATGGTGTCAACGTCAGTTGTGTACTCGTTGTCATTTCCTGTTGCAGTCCACTCATAGTCGGAACTTGAGGAAATGAGAGAGCCGTTCTTGTTGATTTCGATAACGGAATCGGACTTATTGCTCTCGATGATGAAGTTTGGCTCGGTGGCCGTAACGGTATATGTAACCGTGCCGCTGCTGACGTTATAATACAATACGTCGTCAACTGTGTTTACCGGCGAGTTGAGAGCGCCGGTTGCACCGGGTACGCTTGTGTCAACAATTACGCCGCCGACTGTAAAGTCGTTTGTGTCGTCGCCGTCGTTGTTATCCGCCGTAAGAATACCGTTGTCAACGTTGCTCTTATATTCCTTTACGTTGCCCGCGTTATCCTCTACGTTGAAATATACGAAGCCCTTGAACTCTGCGGGAATTGAGAATATTCCGCCCGCAGGAAGGTCGCTGTATGTAACCGTGCTTGCGTCAGTTCCCTCGGGAACAAGCTTATACTGAGCGGTTTTAACGCCTGAAAGGGCGTCGGTAACCGTCGCGGTTGCAGTTACGTCTGCAGTATAAAGACCGAAGGTAATTGTATTGAGAACTCTCTGACCGATAGTGGTCTTTGCCTTAACCGAAATCTCGGGACCGGTCTTATCAATAGTGAATTCTGCGGTGTAGTCAAGATTAGAAGCCAAATAGATGTAATCTCCAAAACGATCCCTTGCCCTTGCGGTAATTCTATATGTGCCCTCATCGGAAAATGTTACCTCATTTCCGTTATAAAGAGCCAGTTCCATATTATGTTCAGTTGCAGAATCAACACTCGAAGGACATGTTAGATCTACATATTTATCTACTACAACATCTATATCATCGCTGAAGGATAACTTGAGTGTACGATCGGTATTATAATAAGTCGTTCCGTCTTCTATATTGGTGGTAGGAGTAATTGTAGCCGGCTTATCAATAACAACAGTCTTTTGACTTTCAAACATACGGGCAGAAGTGGACATCATTGTTGAATTATAAACTCTGATTTTATAATTACTATAACCGTTTTGAATGCTGAAATTGAACTTGTTCGCGTTCTCGCCGGTCCCCCAAGAGCCACAACCGGTATTATTAACAAGACTATACTCCGCACCGGGGTAAATAATGGAGATATTAAATTTATTGCTTCCGCCGTTAGCGGTAAAATAGGTTGAATCAATTTCAACCGTACCGGTAACATTTTCATTTTCTTCCTGGGCGTAATAAATTGTGTTACCGTCTACATATGCAGAAGTATCTTCTGCGTTATAAGTAACTTTTACGGCGTTAACAATTTCGGTTCCGCCATCGGGGGTGTAATTGCCTGATTCGGTAATGCCAATCGTCGTAGCGTTGATTGTCATTACCGGGTATGCAGTAAGTATCATCAAAATTGATAAGAATACCGCAACCCCTCTCTTCAATCTTTTCATTGTTCACAATCCTTTCTTTTTCCAACAATTATGTTGAAAACTTTGCTTTTCGTTATAAATATCATCTGAAATGCAAATATGCCTAAGCTCAGCACAAGCATACCAAATGTTGATTCCATGCCTTTACTTATAATTGTAATTAATATAAATAAAATAAATAATATGATAAAAGCTATCAAAGCTGCAAACCATAGCCTGCTATTTTTTTCTTTGCCGGGGTTCGGGTTTGCGATAACCTCTTTTCTCAGCTTTAAAAGAATGATTACTTCCGCCGCCGAGAAAACCCAGAACTCAAGCGATGAGATTACGCTGATTGCTACCGAATCGCTGAGCGTTGAAAGCGCAAAGTTTACAAAAAACGCCATTGACGCTGTCAAAGCGCAAACGCAGGATACAATCAGCAGTATAAACTGTTTTGATGCGGTCATATTCTCACCCGTCAGATAATCTCGTCGCTGTCCGTGAACTGCTCTGCTCTGATGATTACGAAATCGTCCTCGCCGCCTTCGTCGAGAAGAGTTGTCTCGCCCGTTTCCTCTGTGGGATAATCGTCCTCGCCGAGAAGAGTTGTCTCGCCGCTGTTTGCCATACTGCTCGGCGCATTGTCGAGAAGCGTCGTTTCGCCGCTGTTTACTCGCTCGGGCTCAGGTTGGGGCGCAGGCGCCGGTGCGGGCTCGGGCCGGGACGGCGTCGGGGCGGAAGGTGTGGGCAGCTCGCCCGTCTTTTTCTTGCCGCCGGAATTGATGTCGTCCATATCCTTTTTCGTCCACGCGTCCTTTGCGCCGCCGACTGCAGGATTTGCAAGCTCTCCGTTCTTTGCCTTTTTCTTGGCTTTTCTCGCATCCATCTTCTGGGTGTAGCCTCTGTTATAAAGCGCGTCGTAAACAGAAGCCATATTCTGTTTGTAGAACATCATCACCGTAGCCACGAGAAGAACTACGCCTGCAACTATGAGCAGGATAGCTATTAAAATTAAAATCTGAAAATTCGTCATTTTTTTATCCCCTTCCCTTAGCTTTCGTCGTTGCTGATGTCTTTGATAATCTGAGCGCTCTCGTTCATATAGTAAGCGCTGTTCTTATCGATACACTCGTCAATGATTGTGTTCGGGTCAACAAGCTTTCTGTAAGCGTCCTTATGAGATGAGATGAAGTAAACCTGCGATTTCACCATATACTCATAAAAGCTCTTGTAGTTGCTGTCCGAACCGAGTGAAGACTCGGTAACTATTGAATCAAGGCCGTCGAGTTTTGCTCTCACTTCGCCCTGAAGCAGATAGTCCTTTATGATTGCAAGATTGTTTTTGATTGGCTCGAAGTCTGCGGTTGCGCCCGCCTTGTCGCCGCTCTCCGAAATCTTGTCGCCTGCCTTGTAGTAGTAAAGCTTTACGCAGCCGATGATTTTGTAAATATCGCCGTTGCAGCCGTCGAGAACTTCCTGCATATTGCAGTCGTACTTGATAGCCTCGGCAACATCCTCGTTCTTGCCGAAGTTTGTTGCAAGGTCGGTTGCATAATCCCTGCCGCTCTTGTAGTTGTAAGCGTCGTCCTTATTTACAACGTCGTAGTTGAAAATAATCTCGGTTGCAACCTTTTTCTTTGCCTCGGTGTTTGAGATGTTGAGGTAGTTTACGTCGTCGCCGCGGAAATCAAGCATAAAGCTCTGCTTGTTCTGCTGTCCCGCAAGCTCGTAAATATACTTTTCGTAAGCCTCATATCTGCTGCTGTTTATTTTGATACACTGCTCGTAGTCGCCCTTTGCGAAGTACTCGTTGTAGTCGGTGCTTCTGATAGCGTAGGCTACGGGGATTAACGCAATACCGATGAGGAAGCACGCGATGCCCGCAATCATAATCGCTCTGAAACGGGCGAGCTTCTTTTTGCGAAGCGCGATAACCGCCGCGTCCCTGTCGTGATAGTGGATGAGGGCTTCCTTGAATTCAGCCGCGTTCTGGTATCTCTTGTTCCTGTCCTGGTTTGTCGCCTTGTTGATAACCTTAACAAGACCGTCCGTAACCGCAGGATTGTATTTTCTTATGTCCTCATAGAATTCCATCTGATGAGGGGTTTTACCCATAAGAAGCGCCCTGAGAGTTACGCCGAGCGAGAACACGTCCGTTCTCGGGTCGGACTGCTGATTCTTGTCAAACTGCTCGGGTGCCGCGTAGCCCCTTGTACCGAGATTTGTGGTATCGCTGTAATTCTGGGGCTTGTAGGTTTTCGCAATACCGAAGTCCATAAGCTTGATTGTCTTCCTGCTCGGAAGAAGCTGAACGTTTGCGGGCTTCATATCGCGGTAGATGATTGACGGGGTTCTTGAATGAAGGTAATCAAGAATATCGCAGAGCTGCGAACCCCATTTAACAACGTCCTCGGGTGACGACGGACCTTTCTTAACCTCTTCATTGAGGGACTTACCTTCAAGGTAGTCCTCAACGATGTAGATGTAGCCGTCCTGCTCGATGATGTCAACTATTCTTACAATGCCGGGATGGTCGAGCGACTTGAGAAGGTTTGCTTCGGCAATCGGGGTAAGGGTGTAGATATTACTGTCCTTGCCCGGCTTCTGCTTTGCCTCTTTAATCGCCCACTGCTTGTTAAGCCTTCTGTCCATTGCAAGATAAACAACGGACATACCGCCCCTGCCTAACTCGGCGACTATTTCATATTTGCCGTCAATAATTTGTCCTATTGCTGCCACTTTGTCTCTCCTCTTCGTTAAGCCGTTGTCTTGAAGGCAACTGCGGTTATGTTGTCGTTTTCTTTTCTTATCTTGAGAAGCTCAATGATGTCTCTGAGAGTTGTGACGAGCTTTTCCTCATCGTTGATGAGCGCGGGTGAGAGATGGCTGAACATTTCGTCCTCTCTTATCTCGTGTCTGAAGCCGTCACAGCAGAGCATATAGAGCGTGTCGGGCTCAAGGTCATATTCCACGATTTCGGGAACGATTGACTTTGAAGCGCCTATGCACTGAAGAAGAACGTTTCTTCTCGGGTCGGTCTCTTCCTGCTCGGGTGAAAGATTGCCGTTTGCAATTTCCTGAGCAACGAGGGAATGGTCGTGAGTCATTCTGTAGGCTCTGTCGCTGAACTTGTAAACTCTCGAATCGCCGACGTTTGCAACGTAGAGCTTGCCGTCCATACAAAGAGTTACAACAAGCGTTGTGCCGAGTGAAATTCCTCTTTCCCTGCCCCACGCAGCGATTTTCTGGTTACACCTTAAAATGAGGTTTTCCCATTCGCTCTTGAGAAACTCGAAATCGATGTCAACGGTTTTGAGATAGTTTGCAAAGGAATCTTCAAACCAGTTCATAAAATCGTTGATAACCGAGCCGCTCGCCTTTTCGCCTGAGGAAAGACCGCCCATTCCGTCGCAAAGCACTGCGAAAAGAATTTTTCCGTGCTTGCTTGTTTCGGCAAGTCTGAATCCGTAAGAATCCTGATTCGTTTTTTTCTTTATTCCCACATCCGTCTGGGCGCCAATAATATAATCCATTTACTTCTCCTCAACTATCTTAATGTCAACGATTTCGTTTGCAAGAACAAGTCTGTCAAGATCGGAAAGCTTTACGGGTTCGCCCTTCTTCATAGGTATGCCGTTGAAGAGCGTTCCGTTCGTTGAGCCGTTGTCAACTGCGTAGAACTCGTCGCTGTCGTTTTTGATTGTAAGGTGCATACGGCTGATGCTTGTGTTGTCTATCTTAAGGTCGCAGCAGCTGTCGTCAGCGCCGACAACAAACTTGCTGCCCGTAACCTCTACCTCGATGTTTCTCTTGGGCAGAATGAGGAACGCTCTGCGCTGAGGAATATCGGAAAGAAGAACCGTGTCGCCCGAATTGTATTCGCTCTTTTCGGGTCTCTGCTGCTCTTCGGTCTGAGGCGCTTCGTAGAGAACCGAACCTTCCTCGTCCTTTTCCTCGGCAGCGTATACGTCAAGCGGAACTGTTTCGTCCGAAGGCTGGGGCTGCGGTGCGGGATTCTCGGGAATCTCGGGCTCGAGAATCGTTGTCGCGTCAACCTCGGGCTCCTCTGCCGGAATCTCGGGCTGAAGAATTGTCGTTGCGTCCACGTCGGACTCCTCTGCCGGAATCTCGGGCTGAAGAATTGTCGTTGCGTCCACGTCGGGTTCCTCTGCGGGAACTTCGGGGATTTCGGGTTCGAGAATCGTTGTAGCCTCAGGGTCGTATGCCTCTTCGGCGGGTGCTTCCTGAACCTCGGGTTCAAGGATAACCGTAGCCTCGGGGTCGTATGTATCTTCTACCGGTGCCGGTTCGGGAATCTGTACCTCTGACTCATCAAGGATTACCGTAGCTTCGGGGTCATACTCTTCCTCAACAGGTGCCGGTGCAGGCTCTTCGTATGCAGGCTGCGGTACTTCGTAAACGGGTGCCGCAGGAATCTGTACCTCATCCTCGTCGAGCATTACCGTTGCTTCGGGGTCATACTCTTCTTCTACCGGTGCCGGTGCAGGCTCTTCGTATGCAGGCTGCGGTGCCTCGTAAACGGGTGCCGCGGGAATCTGTACCTCATCCTCGTCAAGCATTACAGTCGCTTCCGGGTCGTACTCTTCCTCAACAGGTGCCGGTGCAGGCTCTTCATATGTCGGCTGCGGTGCCTCGTAAACGGGTGCCGCGGGAATCTGTACCTCATCCTCGTCGAGCATTACCGTTGCTTCGGGGTCGTACTCTTCCTCAACCGGTGCAGGTGTCGGTTCTGCGTATGCAGGTTGATAATTCGGAACCTGAATCTCGTCTTCGTCGAGAAGGACTGTCGCATCGGGGTCAACCGCGGGTGCTGCAGGCGCTGCGGGCTCTGCATATACGGGCTGATAGTTCGGAACCTGAATCTCGTCTTCGTCAAGAAGGACTGTCGCGTCGGGGTCAACCGCAGGCGCCGCGGGGGTTGCATATGCGGGCTGCTCAAACGAAGGTGCAGGTGCGGGTGCCTCGTCGTCGAGATATATTGTGGTTTCCAGTTCCTCTGTGAGAGAGGCGTTCCGGTTGTTCTTTGAAAGGATAACGGGCGCCTCGTCAAAAAGAACCGTTTCGTCGGGGTCAACGCCGTCGCCGCCGAACCTCAGATTGAGATTGTCAAGCCTGTCGTAAACGCCGGGTGCCGCCGCCTTTGAGAACTTGAGCATATCCGTTACGGAAACAACGGGCTGCTTTGCAAGGTAGTTGAAAAACTCAGCCTTGTAGTCATCCTCGGGAAATGCGGGGATAGCGCAGTTTACAAGCTCGTAGAAAAGAGAGATGATATTGTTGTTGAATCTCTCTCCGTTTGCTATCGGATAGTATACAAAGAAAATCTGACTCATTGAGTTGTCCAGATAGATACTGTCCGGTCTGATATCGAGATTGTTGATGTTGAGGTTGTTGCTGTTTACGGCATAGATAACATCAAGCACTCTGAAAACAATTCTGTAAAATCCCGCTCTGTCGAGAGGATTTGCAAGCCACGCCGCAACGGGCATATAGTTGGGCATGCTGAACACAAGCTTTTTGCCCGATACGCTTACCGGCGCAAAGCCGTACGTAACAGGCGCGTTGATGCAGGCAAGCTCGGCCTGATTAACGGCCTCGATACCCTCAAGCTTGCAGCTGATAACGATTTGATTGTTCTTAATCTTCTTTTTAATCTTTGCCAAAACAGAAACCCCCAAGCACAAATTAAAATTTTAATATATATAACATATACAGAATTTAAATTCTGTAAAAAAGCATTTAAAACATTCACCCGTTCCGGCGAATATTTACAATGCGTACAATTATACCATTTTATTATAAAACAATGTTATCAATATGTCAACAAAATTATATATTATAATTTAGATAATATACACATTTCGTATAGCTATAAATAAAATACACACCGCCGAAACAACGTTTTTGACAGCGTGTAAAGTGTGTCAGCTTTACAGATGCGTGCAAAATTCGGCTTTCGGGAAGAGGCGGAAACGCGACAAAAAGCCAAGGACTCGGTGTCCTTGGCTTTTTAAATTGTTGGGTAAAGACGGAACGATGTGGACATCGTTCCCTACAGATAAGGCGGTTGCGCCATCGGATATAACCGTCGCGCTTATGCGCCCTTATCGGAAGTCTCTATTAGTCCTCAGAATATGTCTTCTTAGCCTCTTCCCAGCCTGCCTTGATGCTCTTCAAACCCTTGGCAATAGCTTCCTTGAGGTCGTCTGTTGCAACTGCAGCAGCGTCCTGAAGCTTAGCAAGATTCTCTCTTGCAGCCTTGATTCTGGCTTCGATTTCTTCCTTTGTGATTTCCTTAGCTTCCTGCTTTGCAGCGTTCTCAGCGATTGCAGCCTGAGCGGCAGCAAGTCTTGCGATAGGAACTCTGAACGGTGAGCAGGATACATAATCGAGACCGATCTTGTGGCAGAACTCTACTGATGAGGGGTCGCCGCCGTGCTCGCCGCAGATACCGCAGTGAATGTCGGGACGGGTAGCCTTACCCTTCTCAACTGCCATCTTCATAAGCTGTCCAACGCCGTCCTGGTCAAGCTTTGCAAACGGATCGTTTTCGAAAATCTTTGCGTCATAGTATGCGTCAAGGAACTTACCTGCGTCATCACGGCTGAAGCCGAATGTCATCTGGGTAAGGTCGTTTGTACCGAAGCAGAAGAACTCTGCCTGCTCTGCGATTTCGTCAGCTGTGATAGCTGCACGCGGAATCTCAATCATTGTACCAACTTCGTACTTCATATCTGAGCCTGCGGCCTCGATTTCAGCGTCAGCAACGGCAACAACGATATCCTTAACAAACTTTAATTCCTTGGAATCACTTGAAAGAGGAATCATGATTTCAGGGCATACATTCCATTCCGGATGAGCCTTCTGAACGTTGATTGCAGCGCGGATAACAGCCTTTGTCTGCATCTTTGCAATCTCGGGATATGTTACTGCAAGACGAAGTCCGCGGTGACCCATCATCGGGTTGAACTCGTGAAGAGAAGTGATGAGAGCCTTGATGTCCTCAACGCTCTTGCCCTGTGCGTCAGCAAGCTTCTTGATGTCTTCTTCCTCTGTGGGAACGAACTCGTGAAGAGGCGGGTCGAGGAAACGGATTGTAACCGGACAGCCCTCAAGAGCCTCATAGAGAGCCTCAAAGTCGCCCTGCTGATAAGGAAGAATCTTATCAAGAGCAGCTTCTCTCTCTTCTACTGTATCCGAGCAAATCATCTCACGGAATGCAGCAATTCTGTCCTCTTCAAAGAACATATGCTCTGTACGGCAGAGACCGATACCCTCTGCGCCGAGCTCTCTTGCCTTCTTAGCATCTGCAGGTGTGTCTGCGTTTGTGCGAACCTTAAGAGTTCTGAACTTGTCAGCCCAGCCCATGATTCTGCCGAATGTGCCTGCGATTTCAGCGTCCTTAGTAGCGATAATGCCGTCGTAGATATTACCTGTTGAACCGTCGATTGAGATGTAGTCGCCCTCGTGGAATTCCTTACCGCCGAGAGTGAACACCTTTGCATCCTCGTTCATAACGATTTCCGAGCAGCCCGATACGCAGCAAGTACCCATACCGCGGGCAACTACTGCAGCGTGGGATGTCATACCGCCGCGAACTGTGAGGATACCCTGAGAAGCCTTCATACCCGTGATGTCTTCGGGTGAAGTCTCAAGACGAACGAGAACAACCTTCTCGCCTCTTGCATTCCACTCGTCTGCGTCTTCAGCTGTGAATACAACCTTACCGCAGGCAGCACCGGGTGATGCGCCGAGACCCTTGCCGATCGGTGTTGCAGCCTTGAGAGCAGCAGCGTCGAACTGCGGGTGAAGAAGTGTGTCGAGGTTACGCGGGTCAATCATGGCAACTGCCTCTTCCTCAGTTCTCATACCCTCGTCAACGAGGTCGCATGCAATCTGAAGAGCAGCCTGAGCCGTTCTCTTACCGTTTCTTGTCTGAAGCATATAAAGCTTACCGTGCTCAACGGTGAACTCCATATCCTGCATATCTCTGTAATGGTCTTCAAGAATCTTACAAACCTTTGTAAATTCAGCGAATGCCTCGGGGAACTTCTCTTCCATCTCGCTGATGTGCATGGGTGTACGAACGCCTGCTACAACGTCTTCGCCCTGTGCGTTTGTAAGGAACTCACCGAAGAGGCCCTTTGCGCCTGTTGCAGGGTCACGTGTGAAAGCTACGCCTGTACCGCAGTCGTCGCCCATGTTACCGAATGCCATTGCCTGTACGTTAACGGCAGTACCCCATGAATAAGGGATATCGTTGTCGCGGCGGTAAACGTTTGCACGGGGGTTGTCCCATGAACGGAATACAGCCTTAACAGCGCCCATAAGCTGCTCTTTGGGATCTGTCGGGAAATCTTCGCCGATTTTTTCCTTATACTCAGCCTTGAACTGCTCTGCAAGCTCTTTGAGGTCATCAGCCGTAAGCTCAACGTCCTGAGTTACGCCTCTGTCAGCCTTCATCTCGTCGATGAGCTCTTCAAAGTACTTCTTGCCGACTTCCATAACTACGTCTGAATACATCTGGATGAATCTTCTGTAGCAGTCGTAAGCCCAACGGGGGTTGCCTGACTTCTCAGCCATAACCTCTACAACCTCTTCGTTAAGACCGAGGTTGAGGATTGTGTCCATCATACCGGGCATTGAAGCACGTGCGCCGGAACGAACCGATACGAGAAGCGGATTTTCCTTGTCGCCGAACTTTTTGCCGTTGATTTCTTCCATCTTTACGATGTACTCTTCAATCTCTTTCATGATTGAGGGGTTAATCTGTCTGCCGTCCTCATAGTACTGAGTACAAGCCTCTGTGGTGATTGTGAAACCCTGTGGTACGGGAAGACCGATGTTGGTCATCTCTGCAAGGTTTGCACCCTTACCGCCGAGAAGCTCTCTCATGTTTGCATTACCTTCAGAAAACAGGTAGCAATACTTTTTTGCCATTTAGAATACCTCCTAAAATAATTTACAAAAATAGTTTTACGAAGGGCGGAAAAAGCCCTTTGCATAATTGCGATAAGAGTATAACATATATATGTATAAAATACAAACATTTTTTGTAAATTTTTATCTTATTGCTTATTTGTCTTGAAAATTTTGATATTTTGTTGCATAATGTATCTTGAAACAGAATATTTACTGTTAAATTTAACGGAGGAAATATATATGAAATGCGCTATAATACTTGCCGGCGGCAAGGGTACAAGAATGAAGGCGGACTGTCCGAAGGTTATGTGTAAGGTTTTGTTTAAACCTATGATTAGCTACGTTATCGACGCCGTAAAAGAGGCGGGCGTTGAGGACATCTGCGTAATCACGGGCTACAAGCACGAAGAGGTTGAGGACTATCTTCCAGACGAAATCAAGACCGCTTTGCAGGAACCCCAGCTCGGAACGGGACATGCCGTTATGCAGGCGGGCGAATTCATCGCCGCTCACCTTGACGACGAGATTCTCATCTTAAACGGCGACGGTCCCCTTATGGACGCCGAGACAATCAACAAGGCATACGACTATCACAGAGAAAACGGCAACGCAATCACGCTCATCAGCGCAATCGTTGACGACACGACGGGCATCGGCCACATCAAGCGCGATGAAAACGGAACGCTTCTTCGCATAGTTGAGGACAAGGACGCAACGCCCGAGGAAAAGCAGATTAAAGAGTCAAACGCGGGCTGCTACTGGTTTGGCGGCGCCGACCTTCAGTACGCTCTTGCAAACATCACAAACGAAAACGTTCAGAACGAATACTATCTCACCGACAGCCTTGAAATACTGATTTCTGCGGGCAAAAACGCGGGCGCGTACGTTGTTGAAAACAGCGAGGTTGTGCTCGGCGCAAACGACAGAAAGCAGCTCAACGACCTCAACACGATTATGAGGCGAAACATCAACACGAAGCTTATGCTCGAGGGCGTTGATATCCCCTGCACCGACGGCGTTATGATTGGCAAGGATGTTAAAATCGGCAACTCGACCGTAATCCTTCCGAACACAATCATCATCGGCGACACGGTTATCGGCGAGGGCTGCGAAATCGGACCGAACACCTATATCGACAGCTCGACAATCGGCAACGGCGTTATTCTCGACAACTGCAAGGTGCTCGACAGCACCATCGAGGACGGCGTTGACTGCGGTCCTTTCGTAAAGGTAAGGGCTCAGAGCGTGCTCAAAAAGGGCGTTCACATCGGCAACTTTGTCGAGGTTAAAAACTCGGTTGTCGGCGAGGGCACAAAGAGCGCTCACCTCACCTATATCGGCGACAGCGACGTGGGCGAAAACGTAAACTTCGGCTGCGGCACCGTTACCTGCAATTACGACGGCAAGACGAAATCACGCTGTCAGATAGGCGACGGCGCCTTCATCGGCTGCAACACAAATCTCATCGCACCCGTAAAGGTCGGCGACCTCGCATACATCGCCGCAGGCTCGACCATTACCGACAATATCCCCGAAAAAGCCCTTTCCGTCGCAAGAGCGCGACAGGTTATCAAAGAGGGCTGGGTTGAAAAGAAAAAGCCTTACAAGAATCAGAAATAAAAGGTGAAAAGTTTGAAAAAAATATTATCCGTAATTGCGGTTGTCGTTTTGCTCTGCGCAATCCTCACGTCCTGCACGGACGTCGCCGAAACCTCGGCGACTGAGGAAGGTACCACGAAGGCAAAGACGACCACAACAACCACTACCACAACGATGAGGACAACCGAGGACCTTGAAACCACCTTTGCCGAGGTTGCCACAAATCACATATATCCCGCTCTTGAAAAGGACCCCGACGGCGATTATCCCTATGAGATTTCCTCATACACGACCTACTATCTCACCTCAAACGAGACGAGAACGCAGAACATTCAGAACGCCGTTTCAAGGCTCGACCAGCTCTGTATCCCCGACGGCGCGACGTTTTCGTTTAATCAGACAGTCGGAAAGAGGACGGTTCTCGCGGGCTACGAAGAGGCAAAAATCGTACAGGGCGACGAGTTTGTGGACGGCCTCGGCGGCGGAATCTGTCAGGTGAGCTCGACAATCTTTCAGGCGGCGCTCAGGGCGAATCTCGACATCACGATGCGCGCCTGCCACTCGCTTGAAATCAGCTACGTTCCGCTCGGCGCGGACGCGACTGTTCAATGGAATTCGCAGGACTTCCGCTTTGTAAACGACTCGGGCTGCGACATCAGGCTCGACGTGAGCGCGTACGACGGAAACCTCGTCTGCACGGTGTTTGCAAAAGAGGATATCACGCCGAAGGATTTAAAAATTGACATCACGAAGAGCGGCGAGGTTTACACGCTGACGAGAACGGTTGACGGCGTTGAAAACTACTACACCGACAGCAAATACCAGAAACCGAAACCCACCACAACAGCCGCGGATTCCACTACAAAACAATAAAGACAATATTAAAAGGAACCATCAGACGATGGTTCCTTTTTGTTTTATTTTTCAAAGAAAACTTTGAAGGCTTTGTAAGCCATATATGTGTCAATCTTTGAAACGATTTCGTACGGTGAGTGCATCGAAAGCACCGGCACGCCTACGTCGATAACCTCAACGTCGAGGTTTGCGATATACATTGCAACCGTTCCGCCGCCGCCTGCGTCAACCTTGCCGAGCTCGCCCGTCTGCCAGAGAACGCCGTTCTCTTCAAGAAGCTGCCTTACGAAGCCCGCATACTCTGCCGAAGCGTCGCTCGTGCCGCCCTTGCCGCCTGCGCCCGTGAACTTGGTCACGCACACGCCGTTGTTGATAATCGAGGCGTTGTTCTTTTCAAACGGTCCGGGCCACGTCGGGTCAAACGCCGCGTTAACGTCAGCCGAAAGACACTTGGAATTTGAGAGAACGTCCCTTCCCTCGTAGCCCTCGAGCCTTGCGAGGTCCTCGATGAAATACTTGAGATAGCTTGAATTAAGTCCCGTGTTGCCGTCAGAGCCGGTTTCTTCCTTGTCGGTGAGAACGGTGATTGCGGTGTATTCGGGCGCCTCTTCAAGGCCTAAGATTGCCTGAAGCGCGGGATATGAGCAAACCCTGTCGTCGTGGCCGTAGCCGCCGATGAGACTTCTGTCGAAGCCGAGGTCGTCAACCGTGAACGCGGGCACGAGCTCGAGCTCTGCAGAGAGGAAATCGCGCTCAACGATGCCGTACTTTTCATAGAGAATATTGAGGATATTGAGCTTGATTCTGTCGCTTTCCTCGTCGTCCTTAAACGGTCTTGAACCGATTACAACGTTGAGTTCCTCGCCCTTTACAATATCGCTTGCCTTCCTCTCTCTCTGCTCTCTGCCGAGGTGGGGAAGAATGTCCGTGATGCAGAATTTCGGGTCACCTGCGTCCTCGCCGATGCGAACGTCAACGTAGCTGCCGTCGTTTTTAACGATTCTGCCGTGAAGCGAAAGCGGGATAGCTGTCCACTGATATTTCTTGATTCCGCCGTAGTAGTGCGTCTTGAAAAAGCCGAGCGCGCCGTCCTCGTAAACGGGGCACTGCTTGAGGTCGATTCTCGGGGAATCGATGTGCGCTGCGCTGATTCTCACGCCTTCCTGCACGCCCTTCTTGCCCTTTACGCAGAGGATGAGCGACTTGCCCCTGTTTGCATAGTAAACCTTGTCGCCTGCCTCGAGCGCCTTGCCGAATTTGTCAAACGGCGCAAAGCCGTGTTCCTCGGCAAGCTTGAGAGCGGAAGCAGCAAATTCTCTTTCCGTCTTGTTTTCATAGAGGAACTTTTTGTAGCCCTCGCAGAAATCATCGCAGATTTTCAGCTCTTCTTCGGACATAAAGTCCACGCCGTTATCCTTCGGATTGAAGAGAAGCTTCTTTAATTCTTTTGTTTCATCTTTACTCATAATATTGCCTCCAATATTGAATTAATTTGTTCGTTTATATCCCTGCCGTCGTTGACTATTACAAAGTCGCTGTGGGCTTTGAAAAAGTCCTCGTCAAGCTGGGCGTTCATCCGCTCTCCCGCCTGCTCTTCGCTGATGCCGTCGCGCTTCATAATGCGTTCAAGCCTGAGCTTTTCGGGCGCGAGAACCGAGATGATTTTATAGCATTTTTTATCGGCTTTCGCCTCAAAGAGCTGGGGCGCGTCAAGGACCGTCAGTCCCTTCGCGTCTGCCTCGCACGCCGCAATCACAAGCGGGTGAACAATGCGGTTGAGCCGGTCGGCGCTCTCTCTGTCGGCAAAGGCGAGGCGCGCAAGCTCGCGCCTGTCAACCGCACCGTTTTTCACAACGCTTTCGCCAAACTGAGCCGTTAGTTTTTCAAGAATTTCGCCGCCCTTTTCGTATAGCTTTTTGACGTATAAATCGCTGTCAAGAACGGTGAAACCGAGCTCTCTGAGCCTCTCGCAGACGTAGCCCTTTCCGGCTCCCGTCTGCCCCGTAAGCCCAATTGTAAAGGGCTTTGTGAGGTCAATTATCTCAAACGCCGCCGCGCGGATTAAGCGGTTGTAGACCGCCATTCCCACGCCCGTTTTGTGCGGCATTCTGGCGTACACCTTTTCGGCGCCCGCCTCGTCGAGTTTGCGCAGCGCGTCAAAGAGCTCGCGCGCCTGCGACAGGTCGTCGGTTTCCCTGCCGTAGCAGACCTTTTTGCAGTTGACCTCGTCCTCTTCAAAGCAGAGGGCAAAGGCGTTTTGCCGCGAATTTACAAACTCTTCGTACTGCTTTTTAGTGCCGTTTACTATAACGAGCTTCGCCCTCGGCGAATAGTGCTTGTACTTCATTCCCGGGGACTGCGCTTCCTCGCTTTCAGCCATGCCCTCGGTCACGGCTCTGGCAACTTCAACGTAGCCGATTACCGCCTCGAGCATTTCCTTTGTAACCGCGCCCGGACGAAGTATCGTCGGAACGTCGTAAGCAAGCGTGATGACCGTTGATTCCACGCCGTATTCGCAGTCGCCGCCGTCGATAATCGCGTCAATTTTCCCGTTCATATCGTCGATGACGTATTTTGCTTTCGTCGGCGAAGGAAGCCCCGAGGTGTTTGCGCTCGGCGCCGCAACGGGACAGCCCGCAGCGTCGATAACTGCCCTCGCGATTTCGTTTGTGGGCATACGCACCGCCACGGTGTTTAAGCCTCCGCTGACGGTATCGTTTATTATTTCGCTTTTTTCAAGAATTATGGTGAGCGGTGCGGGGAAAAACGCGTCTATGAGCTTCTCTGCGCTTGGCGTGACCTCTTTTACAAGGGGTGCGAAATCCTCTTTTTTGCTGATGTGAACAATCAGCGGATTGTCGCACGGTCTGCCCTTTGCCGCATAGATTTTCTTAACCGCGTTTTCATCGAGAGCGTTTGCGCCGAGCCCGTAGACCGTCTCGGTCGGGAACGCGACAAGTCCGCCCTCTTTTATTATGCGCCCTGCAAGCGCAATATCCTCTGCGCCCGCCGTGAGTATCTTCGTTTTCATTTTATTCTTCGGTGTTTTCAGCCTTTAATTTTTCCGCCGTGTCAGCGGTGATAAGCGCGTCTATCATCTCGTCAAGGTCGCCGTTTAAAAACTGCTCGAGCTTGTAGAGAGTGAGCCCGATTCTGTGGTCGGTAACCCTGCCCTGGGGGTAGTTGTAGGTTCTGATTCTCTCGCTTCTGTCGCCCGTGCCGACCTGTGATTTTCTCTCGCCTGCAATCTCGGCGTCGTGCTTTGCCTTCTCGGCATCGTAGAGCCTTGCGCGAAGCACCTTCATCGCCTTTTCCCTGTTTTTGTGCTGACTTCTCTCGTCCTGACATTCAACAACCGTGCCCGTGGGCAGGTGGGTGATTCTGATTGCGGACGAGGTCTTGTTGATGTGCTGACCGCCCGCGCCGCTTGAACGGAAGGTGTCAATCTGCAAATCCTTTTCGTTTATCTCAAACTCAACGTCCTCGGCTTCGGGAAGCACAGCAACCGTGGTTGTCGACGTGTGAATTCTGCCCTGACTCTCGGTCTCGGGAACGCGCTGAACGCGATGAACGCCCGACTCAAATTTAAAGCGGGAATACGCGCCGTCGCCGTCAACCGAAAAGCTGATTTCCTTAAAACCGCCGAGCCCCGTTTCGTTTGCGTTGATGACCTCGGTCTTGAAGCCCTTTGCCTCGGCGTACATCGAATACATACGGTAAAGAACGCCCGCGAAAAGCGCGCTTTCCTCGCCACCTGCGCCGCCCCTGATTTCAACGATAACGTTTTTGTCGTCGTTGGGGTCGCGCGGAAGAAGAAGCACCTTGAGCTCTTCGCTGATTTTTTCCATATCCTCGCGGCTCTGCTCAAATTCCTCGCGAACCATCTGGGCAAAATCGCTGTCAAGTCCGCCCTCGTCGAGCATCATTTTCGATTCCTCAAAGGTTTCTTCCGCTTTTTTGTATTCCCTGAATTTTTCAACTACGGGGGTGAGGTGCTTGAGTTCCCTCATAAGCTTCGTGTACCTTTCCTGGTCGGAAACGATGTCGGGCTGACAGACAAGCTCGTTTACCTCGTCGTATCTTTTTTCAACCTCAATTAATTTATCAATCATAGCTTTCCTCTAACAAACTGAAAAATCTTTCTTTTTTCTGCGCCTTCTGCTCAAGTGACGGCGACGAGTCGATAAACTCGATTTCGCCGTGCTCCGTCCTCTCGGTGAGAAGGTCTTTTTCCGCGAGAACGTTTGCAAGCCTCTTGCTCGTGCCGTAGGAACCGTCGAAGAAATTCACGTCGCCGAGCACCTTTCTTATCTGCCTTTTTGCAAGCGGATAATGAGTGCAGCCGAGGACGACGTTCTGCGCCTTGCCCCTGTATCTGCCGAGAGTTTTTTCAAGATACTGCGCGAGCTCTTCCTGTCTGTCCTGCTCAATCAAATCGGCAAGACCGACGCAGGAAAGAAGCGCCGTGCGGTGGTTGTAGTAGGTGTAGAAAAGCCTGCGAAACTTTTCGCTGTTCACGGTTCCCCTCGTCGCCATAACGAGAGTGAAGCCGTCGGGATTATTGTCGTAAGCCATTTTGTACGCGGGCTCAATCGCGATAATCGGTGTGTCGGGATACGCTTTTCTCAGCGATGCGGCAGCCTTTGCCGAAGCGGTATTGCACGCGAGCATTACCGCCTTGCAGCCCTTTGTGTCAACAAGAAGCCTTGTGATTTCAAAGCAGCGTTCAATTATCTCGCTGTCCGTTTTGTCGCCGTAGGGATTGTTTACCGAATCGCTGAAATAGACGTAGTTTTCGTTTGGAAGAAGCTTCTGCGCCTCTTTCATAACGGTTACGCCGCCTATTCCCGAATCGAGAAATCCTATTGAAGCGTTGCTACTCATCAGCCTTTTTTACCGCCTTTATATTTTTTTGCGCCTTGATTCTCGGAATCATAACTTCCCTGCCGCATTTAAGGCATTTCAGTTTGTAGTCAACCCCGAGCCTTGTGACCTCAAATTCCTTTGAGCCGCAGGGGTGCTGCTTTTTCATTACGACCGTGTCGCCGAGTTTGATATCCATAACTTCACCGTACAAAAATATTTATAATCTTTAGTATTATATCACCATAGTGAAAATATTTCAACGATAATCATATGTAATTATTCACGAGTTTTTCACATAAAATTAAATACAGTCGCAAAAAATGAAAAGAGTTGATAAAATGACCTACTATCCCGAAGGGAAATGCAAGCTTCTGAGAAGGAAATTTGACGCCGTCGAGGACGCCGAAGCCGCGGCGAAACGGGGCGAGATTATTGAGGCGAAGGTGATTCTCTGCGACAGGGAACACAATCTGCACGTCGACCTCGGCGCCTTCGGCGCGGTGATTCCGAGGTGCGAGGGCGCGGTCGGAATAAGCGAGGGAACGACGAAGGATATCGCGCTGATTTCCCGCGTAAACAAATACGTCTGCTTCCGTATTCTCGGCTTTCAGGAAAACTCAAACAAAACGAAAACCGCCCTGCTTTCACGCAAGGCGGTTCAGGAAGAATGTATTAATAATTATCTTGATTTGCTCACCGTCGGCGACGTTGCGGACGCCGCCGTGACAAGGCTTGAGCGCTTCGGCGCATTCATAGATATAGGCGCAGGAATCAATGCGCTCATCCCCATCGATATGCTCTCGGTCTCGCGGATAAACCACCCGAATGAGAGGCTTGAAGAGGGGCAGAAAATCAGAACCGTCCTGCGAAAAAAGGACGGCGGAAAGCTGACGTTTTCGCTCAGGGAGCTACTCGGAACGTGGGAGGAAAACGCGAGCCTTTTCGCTGCGGGAGACACCGTGACGGGGGTAATCCGCTCGGTTGAGGAATACGGCGTTTTCGTTGAACTCGCGCCGAATCTCGCGGGGCTTGCGGAGCTGAGGGATAACCTCTTTGTCGGCCAGCAGGTCGCGGTTTTCGTCAAGTCGGTTGTGCCCGAAAAAATGAAGATAAAGCTCGTGATAGTCGAGGCTTTCGGCAGAGAGGAAACGCCCGCGCCGCTTACATACCGCTTCACCGGCACCCATATGAACGAGTGGCACTACTCGCCCAAAAACTGCGATAAACAGATTGATACGATATTCAGCTAATTTTGCGTTGCAAGCTGTCTTATCGTCCGAGCGTAGCGAGTGACCGACAATTCCGAATTCCGCTTTCCGAATTCCGAATAAATATCCACCCGCATAGCGGGTGGTATTTCATTTTCGGGCATAGCCCTAAACAATACTGGCGGCGCACAAGTGCGCTGTTTATTGGCCTGCCAGC
>CAJOHE010000019.1 GCA_905234495.1 uncultured Eubacterium sp.
GCTTACGTCACTGTTGAGGTTATACTCAAACTCTACAGTATAATCTTCAGGATAGTCAAGATAGATGTTAGTTGTAACACCGTCGTCAAGAGTGAAGTTAACGCCCTTATCTCCGATTTCATCTTCTGCTACAACCCAGCCGCCCTTTGTCTCATCGTAAACAGTCTTGTAACCGTCCTCTGCAAGAGCTGTTACGTCTGATGAGAATACAGCTGTTGATGTTCCGGGGATAACATTGTCAACTCTCGGGAATTCAGCAGTCGGATAAAGCGGGTCGTCCTGCTTTGTGTAGCTTGCTACAGCTGCACCGTTTGCAGATGTTATTGTACCTGCCTTAATTGAAACGGTCGGAACGTTACCCGGATAACCGCAAGAATCGATGATGACTGCGTCGCCGGTTCCGTTTGCACCGTTGGTGTTGAATGCATAAGCGGTTTTTGCGCCAGTTGCAGTAATAGCAGCGTTACCGTAAATGTTCATTGTACCGGACTTAATGTAAACGCCTGAACCACCAGTAAGGTTAGCATTTGAGTAGATGTTCCACTTAGCATAACCAGCTGCATAAACAACAGCATTTTCGTTGCTTGCAGTAACTGTACCAGTGATGTTGATAGCAGCTGCATTAGTCTTTACAGCAGGCTCAGCAACGTTACCGTTGATGTAAACGCCATACTTTGAATTAATCGTGCCGTTAAGCTGAAGCTTTGCACCGTATGCAGCACCGCTTGTAGCACCAATCATAGCGCCGTAGCCGTTAGCAGCGTTAATTGTAACAGTGCTATTCTGTGTGAATGTGCTGTAGTTTGAACCACTGTCTGTAGCTGCACCGTAAACTGCTACTGCAGCATTAGCACCTGTAAAGTTTGCATTAAGATTACCGGTACCTTTAAGTGTAAGCTGACCGTGGCGGATGTTGAATGCACGAGCAGTAGTAGTAATGTCGTTACCGTTCAAATCAATAGTAATCTTCTGATTGTCGGCAATTTCATATGTTGCCGAAAGTGTGCAATCATCAAGAAGAGTGATTGTTTCAGTAGCACCTGCTGCTACAGAATCAAGAGCATCTTTAAGTGATGTGAATTCTGCAGAGTTAGTTCTTGCTACTGTGCTCGGGTCAACGGTCTTAATCTCACCTGTTGTGCTGTCAATAATCTTA
This sequence comes from uncultured Eubacterium sp., assembly GCA_905234495.1. Classification (GTDB taxonomy): domain Bacteria; phylum Bacillota; class Clostridia; order Oscillospirales; family Acutalibacteraceae; genus Eubacterium_R. The sequence goes on from CAJOHE010000019.1 coordinate 1,157, forward strand.
TCTGCAGGAAGATATGCAGATACAGCTGTGTTCGGCTCACCTGCGTTGTCAAGGTAAGTACCACCGTTGAGGTTAGTGTCAGCCTTTGATACGTCAAGTGACATCGTACCGTTGAAATCACCGTCATTGATTGTCAGCTTGGTATCGGTTGTGTTGCCTTCTGAAATAACATAGTCAAATGTTCTTGCTGTTGTGAACTCACCGCCGTTGATTTCAACCTCACCGCGAGTGTTGTTGATGAGGTAATCTCTACGAGCCTTTGCGCCGGTATTTGCTGTGAACTCGCCGTCATTGATAGTGGTGCTTGCTGTTGCGTCGTTCTGATAAACGATTACACCGCCGTAGTTAGCCTGGTCCATTACAAATGTTCCGCCGTTAATTACAAGTTCGGATGAATCTGTTACATTGAACATATAAGCTGCAGAGTTGCCGCCGTATGTTGCATATAATGCACCGCCGCCAGCGCTGTCCTTAACAGTAAGCTTTGCGCCGTTCTTAAGTACGAAGAGGTCGGTAGCATATGTAACAGTAGTTTCACCGCTTACGCGGAAATACTGTGTGTGACCCTTAAGGTCGATTGTGATATCCTTGCCGTCTACGGGAATAACAAGCGCGCCTGATGTTGCAGGATAAGTTGTGTTGTCTGCAGTGAACTCGATAACATCGCCGTCATTAGCAGCTGCGATAGCAGCCTTGAGCTCAGCGCCGTTTGCTACGCCGATTGTTGCGCCGAATACAGTGAAAGGCATCATTGAGATAGCCATGAGAATAGCAAGAGCGATCGCTAAAAATTTCTTAGTATTTCTCATAAGTAATCAAATCCTTTCTGATTTTTGTTTGTTTTCGTTTTTGTTTTATCATTATGAATTAAACAGAACAGCTGACCCATATTGCAATAATATTTCTGCCCCTTATATTAATTCGGATAAACCAAAACCTTTCCCGTTCTTATTAATAATGCTAAAATTATTAATAATTTGGTAACGATTATATTAGCATATGCACGGCGGCGGTGTCAATAGTTTCTAGTGTCTATTATCTTTTATATTAGTATTTTTTCATTTTGCTTGTAATAAATGAGCTTATGTGGTATCATCTAAGTTAAGATATTTTTCTTATCGGTGGATAAAAATGTTTGAATTTAAGTACGACTATGAATATCTGATACACCTTATATACTGCGCGGTTTTCGACGTTCAGCCACAGGAAAAGCCCGAGGGCATTTCCTTCAGAAACGTCTTTGAGCTCGGCAGGGAACACGAGGTTGCAAACATCGCGTTTCTCAGTATTGAAAAGCTTGAAACAAAACCCGGGGACGACGTTTATAACGACTGGAAAATCTTTTACTATTTCTCGGTTGAAAGGGATATGAAGCAGGAGCTTGAGTACGGAGAGGTGCTTGATATGCTTCACAAAAACGGTATACGCACCCTCGAGGCGCAGGGAACGGTTACAAAAACTCTCTACCCCGCAAGCGAGCTTCGTATGATGTCGGACATCGACTTTATCATCGACCCCGAAAACGTTGAAAAGGTCAAGGAGCTTATGACCGACAGGGGCTACAACGTTGACAGACCGCAGGAATTTGAGCTCGACGCCTTCAACGGCAATAAGATGGAAATAGAGTTTCATTCCGAGTTTTTCACAAGATATATGTATAACCGCGAGGAAAGGTATTACAGGGCGATAAACAAGCCCTTTGACCACGCCGAGCCGAGCGAAGAGGACGGGCTCAAATACGTCCTCAGCGACACGTATTTTTATCTTTATTCCCTGCTTCACATCATCAAGCATTTTGAGGTTGCGGGCTGCGGAATAAGAAGAATTCTCGACCTCTATTTTCTCAAAAAGGCATACGCCGGAAAAGTTGACGGCGAGCTGATTGACCGGGTAATCGACGAAAACGGCTTCAGAGAATCCTACGATACGCTTTTCGCAGTCGAGGCGCTCTGGTTTGAAAACGAGCCGACAGAGCTTGACGTCAGCGCCGCGATAAACGATATCATCAACAGCGGCAACCACGGCGCCGCCTCAATCCAGACGAGAAACGAGATAAGAAAGGACAGGGGAAAGGGCGAGCGTTTTGTCAAGCTCAAAAAGCTCAGGGCGTTCATTTTCCCGAGAAAGGAATACATTTATCTTGAATTTCCCGAGTGCAGGGAAAGGGGCTACTCAACCTTCGCCTGCCAAATTTACAGGATATTCAAAAAGCTGTTCCGCTTTAATTTTTCACACGCAAAGAGATACATAAAAACCATAATGAAATCTGATTAAGGAGGGGCGTTATGGCTAAAAAAGACGAAAAGAAAAAGCCGATGAGCGCCAAGGAACGCTACGAGGCGTACCTTGAACGCGACCGAAAGCTCAACGAAATGCTCGAGGGAATCACCGACGAAGACCTCGAAAACATTGATATGTCCAAAATGAGCGGCAGGGAACGCTATGCGGTCTATAGCGCGCGCGAGGCTCAGAAGGCGGCTCAGGCAAACGGCGAGCTTATCGCCGAAACCGAAGAGGAAGAAATCCCCGAAGCCGAAGAGGCCAAAACCGTTGCAGAGCTTTTGGCGGAAGAAATCCCCGAGGGTGAAGAAGCGCCCGAGGGCGAGGAGCAGACAGGGGAGCTCACTCCCGAGGAAGAGGCTGAGAAGAAGCATAACATTGTGAAAAGCTCAGGCTCAAGCGTCGGCACCGACGAGGATATGATGAAGAGAGCTATGTTGAGACGAATCATCTTCTCAATCGTGTTTGCGCTTGCGGCAATCTCGCTTCAGCTTCTCACAATCCACGTTAAGGGAACCCCCGGAAGCATTGATTTTTCCGCGCTTCCCGAGCTTTTCGCAGCGATTACGTACGGACCTCTTACCGGTGTAATCATCGTGCTTGTAAAGAATATTGCCTATATTCTCATTCAGCGCGACGCTCTCGGAACCGCGCTTGCCAACGTGATTTGCGACACGATTTTCGTCGTGATTGCAAGCGTGCTCTACAGAAAGAACGTGTTTATGAAGCCCAAGAAAAAGAGGGGGCTCACAAGGCAGCAGGTAAGGATGAGAATCAACACCGCAAGGTTTGTAAACGCGGTGGGCGGCGGCGCGGTCGGCGGAATCGTTGCCTCAGCCGTATCGTTTTTCACCTTCAACTATATCACGCTTCCGATTATTTTCAGAAAGTACCCGCCCGAGGAATTCACGCAGTCACTTCTTGAGCAGTATCAGGCAGGGCTTAACGCGGTCAACCGCCACCTTCCGGCGCCCTTTGCGGGAAGAATTACGGAAATCACCTCGATTATGCAGGCGTCGCTGATTTTCAACGTTGAGATAACGCTGCTGAAATATGCGCTTGTCACGGCGGCAACGGCGATAATCTATCCCTTCGTAAGCGATTTCCTTCACTACAGAAGATAACAAAACGGTAAAATGAGAGCGGGTTTCAACCCGCTCTTTTTTCGCGCCAAATAGACAAAGGTTACAAAACTGTTTATTTTCTTGTGTACTTATAACAAATATGCGCTCATAATTTTGTGAACTTTTTGTAAATCTTTTGCTTGAAAATCATTTTCTTATAATATATAATTAATGTGTAATTTAATATGGGTATGAAGACTCTGCAGATAATTCAAACATTATGCGGTCAGCTGCGGCCAGATTCAATAAACACTCGTATTAGTTATATTAATCAATAACTATAAAATTTTGAAAGGAAATGATTATTATGAGAATAACTAAGAAATATTTAGCGATCGCTCTTGCTATTCTTATGGCTGTATCAATGATGCCTTTCTCCGCTTTTGCTGCTGACGCAAAACCGTCAGCAACAAAGCAGTTCATCAACGCTGAAGACCTTGTAGATATGCCGACAGCTAACGGCCCTATCTCTTTTGACTTCGGTTACAGATTCACTGCTAAGCACGACGCAACAACTATCGACAGCTTCAACAGCAAGTATAAGTACTATGCTGCTGACTATGTTATCAAGGCTGACCAGGACGTTGCTCCCGGCGCTATCACAATCGGCGGTCAGTGGGACGGCAACAGCTCAAACTGGGTAACAGTTACTCCGACTGAAACTCTTACTGCTAACACAGAGATTCGTCTTCTTCAGACAATCCTTACTTCACAGGGTTATCTCAATCCCGGAGATATTTTCACTTATGAAGACATTGCAAAGATTGTTCATGAATTTACTTGCGCAATAAAGATGAACGATCAGAGCGCAAAGGGAACAAACATCACTGTTGAGCTTCGTCTCTATGAGACAGAAGAGGCTGAAGTTGGCGGCGATACTGTATTAGTTGAAAAGGACGGCGGCGAAGTTGCTAAAATCACAAACTTCACACTTGAAGTTGGCGAGACCTACGTTGTAAACGGCACAGGCGCTCTTCCCGCAGACCAAATCGGTACTACCTACAAGGTTAAGGTTACATCAAGCACAGGCGTAGTTACTTACTCAAAGGGACTTACAAGCCTTACTAACGGCAGCACATATCAGCTTCTTGATGACGTAACTGCTTCAAGAATCTGCGTTGGTTCTGCAACTGCTTCGGGTACAGCTACACTTGACCTCAACGGTCACGACCTCACAACAACTGTTGCAAGCGGAAATTCTTTCTCTTCGATTTATTTCCACACTTCAGCAAATAATTGTGACTTAGCTATCATCAACACATCCGAGAATCCGTCTGAATTCAATGCTTCAAACGATATCTCTGTTGCAAGGGCTAACGCTCAGGTTACTATTGGCACAGGCGTAACAGTTAACGGTTCAATCGCAGGTAACAGTACATCTGACGGCACAACCGTAAACATTTACGGAACAATTAACGGCGGCAACAACACCGCTATCTATCAGCCTCAGGACGGCGTTCTCAACGTATACGAAGGCGCAACCGTAAAGGGCGCAACAGGTATCTATGCTAAGGCAGGCACAATCAACGTATACGGCGGTACTGTAGAAGGCGACGGCGAATACAAGGATTTCGTATCCAACAACAGCAGTGCTGTAAGCGACGGTTCCGCAATCATCCTTGACCACAAGGATAATTCAACAACATACGGCGACCATCTTGAAGCTCACATCTACGGCGGTACTATTAGATCTGCCAACAATGTAGCAGTAGAGAGCCAGGCAGGCGTAGCAGGCCAGACTCCTATCGATGAGGTTATCCCTGCTGATTCAACAGCAGTATTCTCAAGCGACGTTTCTGACCTCGCTGAGGAAGGCTACAAGACTGTTTACGACGCTGAAAAGGGCGGCTATGTAGTAGAAGAATTGGATCCTCTTCCTGTTGCAACAGTTGAGGCTCTTTCTGACGCTCAGCTTACTGACCAGCCTACAATTCCTGCAGGCGGCAGCCAGGCCGTTGACGTAACTTATGACTACGGTTATCAGTTCACGGCTGAAGACGATGCAACAAGCGTTCAGTCAAGCGACTACAGATACTATGCAGCAGATTTCGTTATCAGCTCTGACACTGACCTTCCCGCTGGTTCAGTTACCCTCGCAGGTAACTACGGCAACTACGGCTGGATCAGCCTCACACCTGATACGACTGTAACTGCAGAAACAGATTATAAGCTTCTTGAAATGCTCAACGACGAGCCCGTAAACTATGAGTTTATCTGCTCGGAGGTTAGCCCGTTCAAGTGTGCTGTTAAGTGTAACGATCCTGCAGCAGCAGGCGCTAACATCACTATCGAGCTTGTTATCTACAAGGCTACTCTCGACGAAGAGGGCAAGGTAGTTATCGTTGACGAGACACCTGAGGTTATCGCAGTTGAAACAGACCAGCTTGCTTATGTAGATCCCGCATATGTAAACGGTGCAAACTTCACCATCGACAGCGGTATCACAACAAACCTCTATTTCGACGCTGATTATCCCGAAGAATATACTGCAGAAATCAACTACAACCATGCAAGCAACGTAAGCGAGACCGATGATTTCTACACTGATGTAGTTACTCTCGGTTCACTCAACGTTTACGAGCCTACACACGGTGACGATCCTTACGCGGGCGCTTATATGTTCTCAGTAACTCAGGCTCCTGCACAGCTTTCAGAAGCTATTGACGTTACAATCAGAGACAACGAATATAACGTTGTAAAGAGAATGCACGTTGTTCCTTCAGAAGTTATCGTTGGTCAGATTGAAGCTCTTTCAAACAGTGCAGACAATGTACGTCTTGTAATGCTTTATGAGGCTCTTCTTGACTACGGCTTTGCAGCACAGAATTACTTCAGCTACAATCTTTCCAACCCGATTGAGGAAGAATACAGCATCAACGACGTAACAGACCTTGAGGAAATTCCTTCAACAGGCGGCTCAACAACAATGAGCAAGCTTGCAGGTATCTCAATGGTAGTTACATCAGACCTTGGTGTAAACATCTACACGACTGAGCCCGTTGAGGTTTTAGGCGTAACAACTGCAGGCGAATCCGAAATCACTGCTGAATACGGCACAAACGAAGGCAGATACTACATCGCTGTAAGAGGTATTGCAGCAGCAGACCTCGGTCAAAACTTCACAGTTACTACTGATGACGGCACTATCACAATCAGTGCATTCACAGCAGCAAGAAGCATCCTTGCAGCAAACGTATCACCTGAATACAACGACCTCGCAAGAGCTGTTTACGTATTCGGTTGTGCAGCAGAAGGCTACTTCGGCTATCACGGTTAATTAAGGAGGGTGTTATAATGACAAGATATTCAGATCCCGAATTTAAGGTTGTAATTACACCTTCAGAGGACATCCTTACCGCATCTCAGGAAACTGCAGGTGGCGCAAGCGAAGGTAACGGCAACTGGAATACAGGCGGCGGAAACGGCGGCGTACCTATCAATTTCTAAAAGATGAAAAAGGTATTGGTTGCAATCTGTGTCTGCGCTCTTGCGCTCACGCTGTTTTGCAGCTGTTCCAAAAACAATAACACGGATGCATCGGGTAATGCCGATGCATCTGTTGTTACCGATGAAAACGGCAATCCCGTAACAACGTCGGGCGAGGGTTCATCACCCGAGGATATTGTTTCCTTTGACGCAGACGATTTAAACGGCGATTCCGGAAGCGGTAACGGGGGCGGCAGCAACGGCGGCGGCGACAACGGCGGTTCCGACACAGGTTCCGGTGGAAATGAGGACGGAAGCGGAAACGGCGGAAGTGACGGCGGAAGCGGTGACGGAAGCGAGGGTTCCCAGGGCGACGACGAGACCGATGATGATTCGGGCGAGCCGCGCACGACTCCCATCGTTCCTATCGGATAATAAAAAAATAAAAAAAGAGGTGCAATCGCGCCTCTTTTTTGTTATAATATAAAATGTATTAAATCTGCAAGGAAATGATTATGCAAAAGTTTACGGTTGAATTTGCAAAAATGAATATCGAAATCAACTGCGAATACGACTATACCCGGAGGTTTTGCAGGGATTATATCACCGACGGAAATCCCGATTTTTCCGTTAAGGTTAAGAGCAGCGATATCGACGAGGAAATCGAGGCATCGCCCTATAATCCCTCAAGGGGATACGCCGAGTGCATCTGCGCCTACAGAGAGATTGCAAAGCAGCTTCCGTTTTACAAAAGCTTCGTCTTTCACGGCGTTGTGATTTCGTATAATAATAACGGCTACCTGTTCACGGCACCGAGCGGAACGGGCAAAACAACCCATATTATGCTCTGGAAAAAGTACGTTGAGGGTATGGAAATAGTCAACGGCGACAAGCCGATTATCACCGTCGACGGCGACAGAGTGACGGCGTTTGCAACGCCCTATGCGGGCAAGGAAGGCTTTCAGAACCACTCTCAGACGGACGTTAAGGCTATGTGCATAATCAAGCGCGGAACCGAGAACAGAATCACGAAGGTAAAGGCGGGGGACTGCCTTTCGGATATTGTCAAACAGATTTATATCCCGCCCGAAACCGAGGCGGTAATGAACTCGCTCGAGCTTCTTGACAATATGCTCAAAAACATCGACGTTTACGTCCTTGAGTGCGACATCAGCGAGGAAGCCGTAAGGTGTTCCTTCGAGGCTATGACGGGCGAAAAATACGTTTCGAAAGGTGAGGGAAATGAAGATTAAAAAAGGCTTTCTCAAAAGAAAAATAGGCGGCAAATACCTTGTTGTTTCAACCGAAAAGGTCAACGGAAACAGTATGTTCATCGAGCTCAACGAAACCTCGAGCGACATCTGGGACGGCGTTGCAAAGGGAGAGAGCGGGGAAGAGATTGCTGATTTCCTTGCGGAAAAATACGGCGTAAAAAAAGAAAAAGCCCTCGCGGACGTTGAGAGCTTAATCGCAAAAATGCGCGACGCAGGCGTTATAGAAGATTAAAAGACGGGTACAAAAATGTACCCGTCCTTTTCATTATCCTTCAAGATTTACCGTGTAGGTGTATGTGTTTGAATTGCTTTCCATTTCGATGTTTACGTTTTCATCGGGCGCCTCAAGAGCGTAGGTGAGCACAACGCTTGCCTCTCTGCCGTTTCTGACTTTGAGGGACGACTCGTTTTCGGGAAGGTCGGCAGCTGCGTCCTCGTCCTGAAATTCGATGTCGTAGATGAGCGGAACTTCCTTGTTGTCCTGATATGCCACAACGTAAACGGCCTCGTCAAACGACATTCCTTCGCTTGCGTAGTTTGTAAAGTTAATCTGTACGGTGAGCTCATAGCTTCCGTCGAGCTTCTGAAGAAGCGTGTTCTTTACGCACTCAACGTTATAGTTGCCGAGGTTTCCCTGAGTTTCGGCAACCTCAACCGCGTCCTTCGAGCCGATTACGCCTGCGGAGCTGAGCTGGAATACGAAGAGCGCTGTCGTAACCGCAAAAATCAGTACCACGAAAACAAGAACGCTTATCTGAATCCTCTTTGTCGGGTTTTTCGGCTGAGCGTCTTTTTTGTTATCAGCCTGAGCCTCTTCAAATCTTTCCTGCTGAATTTCGTTCATTTCAAAATTATTATCCATATATTTCTCCTTAATATTTCTTGAGCTCTTCCTCGTTGAAGTCCTCGAGGAACTCGTCGTAGGTTCCCATACGGTCGAGCATCCTGTTGCCCGAAATCTCGATGATTCTGTTTGCAATCGTCTGGACAAACTGATGGTCGTGCGAGGTGAAGAGTATCGTTTCGGGATAGCGGATAAGTCCGTTGTTGAGAGCCGTGATTGACTCGAGGTCAAGGTGGTTTGTGGGCTCGTCGAGAATAAGAACGTTAGCGCCCGAAAGCATCATTTTGCAGAGCATACATCTGACTCTCTCACCGCCCGAAAGGACGTTTGCCATCTTTAAAGCCTCGTCGCCCGAGAAGAGCATTCTGCCGAGCCAGCCCCTGATGTCAGCCTCGAGCGTGTAGCTCGTGTACTGCCTGAGCCAGTCGACAAGCGTGAGCTCAACACCGTCGAAGTACTTGCTGTTGTCGCTAGGGAAATAGCTCTGCGTGGTCGTTACGCCCCATTTGTACGAGCCTTCGTCGGGTTCCATTTCGCCCATAATGATTTTGAAAAGAGTAGTCTTTGCAACAACGTCCGAGCCGACGAACGCAACCTTTTCACGTGGGTGAATAACGAAGCTGATGTCGTCGAGCACCTTTCTGTCGCCGATTGTCTTTGAGAGATGGTCAACGCGAAGAAGGTCGTTTCCGCACTCCCTGTCGGGCTTGAAGTCAACGTAGGGGAAGCGGCGGGACGATACGGGCATCTCAATCATTTCAAGCGCGTCAAGCTGCTTTTTACGGCTTGTAGCCTGCTTCGACTTCGCGGCGTTTGCCGAGAAACGGTTGATGAAATCCTGAAGCTCTTTAATCTTCTGCTCGTTCTTCTTGTTCTGGTCCCTTGCCTGGCGCTGACGCATCTGGGTGTACTCGTACCAGAAGTCGTAGTTACCCGTGTAGAGCGTGATTTTGCCGAAGTCAACGTCGCAGATATGGGTGCAGACCTTGTTGAGGAAATGACGGTCATGCGATACAACGATAACCGTGTTCTCAAACTCAAGAAGGAAGTTTTCAAGCCAGCGGATAGCCGAGAGGTCGAGGTGGTTTGTGGGCTCGTCGAGAAGAAGAATATCGGGATTGCCGAAAAGAGCCTGCGCAAGAAGCACCTTAACCTTGAGGTCGGACGGAAGCTCCGACATAAGCTGATAGTGATATTCGTCGGGCACGCCGAGCTTGTTGAGCATATAAGCCGCGTCGCTCTCTGCGTTCCAGCCGTCCATATCCGCAAACTCAGCCTCAAGCTCGCCTGCGCGGATGCCGTCCTCGTCGGAAAAGTCTTCCTTCATATAGAGGGCGTCCTTTTCTTCCATTATCTCAATGAGGCGGGGATTGCCCATAAGAACAGTCCTTATTACCTCGTATTCATCATATGCAAAATGGTCCTGCTTCAAAACCGAAAGTCTTTCGCCCGGCGTGATGAAAACCTCGCCCTTCTGAGAATCAAGGTCGCCCGAAAGCACCTTGAGGAAGGTCGATTTGCCCGCGCCGTTTGCGCCGATTATGCCGTAGCAGTTGCCCGCCGAAAAGGTTACGTTTACCCTCTCAAAAAGCGTTCTGCCGCCAAACTGAACCGAAACATTATTAGCAGAAATCATATGAAAGCCTCCTCAATGATTTGTGTAGCTTTGTGTATTTTAGCACATTAATATTATAAATACAATACTATTTTTTGACAAGTCGGTTATTTTATATTATAATATATAGATACGAATTGAAAAAACGACTTTAAGCGGGGTATAAAATGAACTATAAGGTGTCACCCTCAATGCTCGCTTCGGACTATGCAAACCTTGAGGCAGAGCTGAAAAAATGCGAAGAAAACTCAGCGGACTTAATCCATCTTGACGTTATGGACGGTCACTTCGTGCCGAACATCACAATCGGCGCGCCCGTGATTTCCGCCATGAAAAAGGTGTGTTCCGTTCCGTTTGACCTTCACCTTATGATTACAAACCCCTATGACTATATCGACGATTTTGCCGACGCGGGCGCAGACATTATCAGCTTTCACACTGAGTGCGATTCCGACATCGGCGAAACGATTGACAGAATTATTTCAAGGGGCTGCAGGGCTTCTCTTGCGGTGAAGCCGAACACCCCGATAAGCGCGGTATATCCTTATCTTGACAGGCTTTCAATGGTGCTTGTGATGACGGTTGAACCGGGCTTCGGCGGTCAGTCCTTCAAGACCGAGGTGCTTCCCAAGATTGAGGAGCTCAGGAAAAGATGCCCCGATATCGACATCGAGGTCGACGGCGGCGTGACCTGCGAAACCGTAAAGCTTGCAAAGGCGGCGGGCGCAAACGTGTTCGTTGCGGGCTCTGCCATATTCAGGAGCGACGACCCCGCCGGCGTTATCTCACAGCTAAAGGAATAGAAAATGAAAAGAAAACGCTTCTATAACAATAAAAAGCGAAACGATAAGTGGACTGAAGAGCCGCAGGGCAGAAAAATCTCGTTTGCCGACAAGTATACCGACGGCGAAACCAACGAGCTTCTGAACCCGAAGGGCAGGAAAAGAACGCGCCGTATCGACGGCAGAAAAGTTCTCAGAAACGCGATTATAGTTGTCCTCTGCTTTGCGATTGTCAGCCTCGGCTATATCATAATGGACGTTCATATTATGAGAAACTCGATGCCCGAGGAAAGGGAAGAGCCCGTCAACAACGGCGTCGCTCTCGTTGACATCAGCATCAGAGCAAAGGACGTTCATCCGCTTTCGTTTGACGGCGGAACGATGCTTAACTCAGTCCTTCAGGAAACCGCGGGCGCGGGCTACGCCTCGATTGCGTTTGACCTTAAAAGGGACGACGGCACGATAGGCTACCAGAGCGCGCTTGCAACGATTGAGGCATACGGCGCAATCTCGTCGCCCGCTTCCGACCTCAAGGGCTCGGTTGATATTATCGTGCAAAACGACTCGCTTCCCGTGGGCAGGATATCCGTCTACAGGGACAATATCGCCGCGAGGGCGGACGAGGCAAACGCCATAACCGTAAACGGCAGCCTCTATCAGGATGAGGACGGTTTTCTTTATCTCAATCCCGATTCCGAGGGAACGTACAATTATATCAAGAGCATTGTCGAAGAGGCGAGGGGACTCGGCGTGACGGTCTTCGCCCTCTCAAACTGCAATCTTCCCGAGGAACTCGGCGACGGTTACAGCGACGGCTTTGAAAATCTTTCGCAGAGGCTTTACAACGATTTCGGCGACGAGGTCAAGCTTGTAGAGGCGATTGACGTCGAGATTAATTCCGCGGACTATGAATCAATCGAGTCTGAAATCTATCCTTTCAGCACCGATAAAAACAAGGTTTACCGTATCACCGCCAAGCGCCCCGACAGGGTTAAAACCGTGCTTGATAAAAGTGATATCAATTATATAATGGTTTAGTACATTTTTTCACTCATATCGGGTAAAACCGAAAAAGGGGGTTAATGTGATGAAAAAATATCTTTCGTTATTTATCGGCTTGGCGATGCTTGTATCGCTTTTTGCCGTACCGCTTGGCGCGGGCGCAGCCGATAATGACGCAGGCGTTCCCGAGCTTAAATCAATCAGCTTCAAGAATGCGACGATTGACACCGGGTTCAAGGGCGACGTGCTTGAATACACGATTACTCTTGAGGACAACACCGTTTCGCCCACTCTCGAAAGCTTTGAAGCCGCCGACAAGGAAAACCCCGGCGAGCTTTTCGTGACCTATATCACCGACGAGGCGGGACATCAGACGGGAATAAAGGCGGAACTCAGCAGCTCGACCGGAAGCGGCGTAAACTATGTGTTCCTCTACTCAAACCCTGCGGAATACGAGATTAATTCAAACAACTACCTCTCGGATATCTATTCACCCTATGCCGAGCTTGAGGAAAGCATCACCCACGACAGCGATTCCTACAGGCTCTATATCCCGAAGGACCTTACAACCCTTACCGTCACACCCGTGACCGAGGACATCAACGCCTCGTGTCCGCAGCTTAATCTTACGCTGAATGATGACAAGACAATACCGATTACGCTCAACTGTACCGCAAGCGACGGTTCGGTGAGAACGTATAAGATAAAGATTAAAAGAGTCGACAAAACGCTCGACGAGGTCAAGGAAGAGATGCAGCAGGAAGGCTACACCACCTTCGTCACGGGCACCCGCTTTTATGAAAACACCTCGTTTTACGTTATCGCGGGTTCCGCTCTCGGCGGACTCATCGTGCTCTTTGCGCTCTACAAGGCGATAAGGCGTTTCGCCGTAAGCCCCTACGACCCGCAGGAAAAGCCGTTTTACAGCACGGCTGAATAAACGGACTGCAAATAAATTCGGAAAGGAGATAACCTATGGAACTTGATGAAATGTCAATGGACGAGATTGTTGAAAAAATCTCCGACCTCTTTTCGGAAAAGAAATATTCCGAAATCAAAGAGATTCTTGCGGAACTCAACCCCGCTGATATCGCGATTATATTTGACTCGGTTCCCGAGGAAAAACAGGTTCTCCTTTTCAGACTTCTTCCCAAAGAGGAAGCGGCGGACACCTTCGTTGAGCTTGACGGCGACACGCAGGAAGCAATCATCAGAGCCTTCTCGGATAACGAGCTTCGTGAGGTTATCGACGAGCTCTACCTTGACGATACCGTTGATATCATCGAGGAAATGCCCGCCACAATCGTAAAGCGTATTTTAAAGAATACCGACCCCCAGACGAGGGCGTCAATAAACACACTTCTGAAATATCCCGAGGACAGCGCGGGCTCGATTATGACGCCCGAGTTTGTGGACCTCAAAAAGAACAACACCGTTGAGGACGCATTCAAGAGAATCCGCCGAACCGGCGTTGACAAGGAAACGATTTACACCTGTTACGTAACCGACGAGCAGCGAAAGCTCATCGGCGTTACCACTGTTAAGGAGCTTCTTCTTCACGAGCCCGACGACCTGATTGAAGAGTTTATGGAAACGAACATAATCTACGTCTACACCCACGACGACAGAGAAATCGCCGTAAGGCTCTTTGATAAGTACAACTTCCTCGCGCTTCCCGTTGTTGACCTTGAAAGCAGACTTGTCGGCATCATCACCGTCGACGACGCCATCGACGTTATCCAGGAAGAGGCAACCGAGGATATCCATAAGATGAACGCTATTCTTCCCAACACCGAAAAGCCCTACCTCAAGGTCGGCGTTTTCGACACATGGAAGGCGAGAATACCGTGGCTTATGCTTCTTATGGTAAGCGCCACCTTCACGGGAATGATTATCACAAAATTTGAGGATAAGCTAAATGCCCTGATTGTTCTCACAAGCTTCATCCCGATGCTTATGGACACGGGCGGAAACTCCGGCGGTCAGGCAAGCGTTACGATAATCCGTGCGCTCTCGCTTAACGAGATTGACCTCAAGGATATCTTCCGCGTAATATGGAAGGAAATCCGCGTCGGACTTATCTGCGGACTGACGCTTTCGGCAATCAACTTTGTGAAAATCTGGGTGATTGACAGAACGCTTCTCGGCAACACCGACATCACTCTGTGGGTAAACGTGGTAATCAGCCTCACGCTCGTGGTTGAAATCGTCTTCGCGAAAATCATCGGCTGTACGCTTCCGATTTTTGCAAAGAAGCTGAAGTTTGACCCCGCGGTTATGTCGTCGCCGTTCATCACAACGATTGTCGACGCGATATCGCTTCTCGTTTACTTCTCATTCGCAACAGCAATACTGCATATATAAATAAATATATAAGAAAGGCATTCCGAAAGGAACGCCTTTTCTTTTTGTATTAATATGCTCTGTTTTCGTAAAGTATTCTGTATTTGTCCTGAGAGTGAAAGAGGAACGCCTGCGCGATTGTGATTCCCATATACGTGTAAAGCGCGAAGAGGGAAAGAATTGAAAACAGGTCAAACGGCACGAGCTTCATCGACATAATCACTATGTTGAAAAGAAGTGCCAGAACCTCGATTATTATCAGTATTCCGCAGGAAATACAGGTCGGCACCGCCGAGAATTTCCTCTTGAGGTGGAAGACGAACGAGAAGGCGAGAACGACTGCCATCGCCGCCACCGTCAGCACCCTGAGGATAATCGCGGTGAGTATGTACCAGTTGTCCTTGAGGTTTCCGACTTCAAGCAGATACGCCGTTTCCTCGTATATTCCGAGGCAGTTATACACCATTTCAAACACGCAGTAGGTCATCATAGCGATGAGGGAAAGCCTCTTGTCGATTCTTCCCCTGATTGAGATTACGAGCATCGCCGTAAACATTACCGAGAATATGAAATCCGACACCGTTTTAAAGCCGATGGGCCTGTCGGATATAAAATTGTTGAGCGTGCTTGCTATGTAGAAAAGCGAGAGGATTGAATACATCACAATGCTTGTGACCTTGAGGGGAACGAGCGAAGGCTTTTTCTTGAGCTTTTCAAATCTCTTTTCGTCCTTCTTATCTTCCTTCTTCTCTTCCTTCCTGTTTTCCTTTTTGTCTTCTACATAGGCGTTGAAAACCTCGCTTCCGCAGTGCGGGCATTTTTTCACGCCGTTATCTATTTCTTTTCCGCAGTTGTGACAGTACATAATTACTCCTGTTCTCCGTCGTTTTCGGTTTTCGGAAATTTGATGAGCTTTTCCCCGTCGGGTATGAATTCGCCCCTCACGTTCCACTTTCCCGTGATTCCCTTTGACTTTACGCCGAGGTTGAAGTGAAGCTGCGCGATGCCGAATTCTATGCTCTTGTCGGAATAGGGCTCGTCAACGTAGGCTGAGAGCACGCCTTCCTCGTATCTGAAATGGATTGCGCGCCTGTTTGCGTCGCTCGGCGCCATCTCAACGAGCTTCATAGCGTAGGCGTATTCCTCGGGAAGCTTCGCGTCGCAGGTTTCAAACATCTTCTGATAGGGCTTATTCTGCTTGTGCGCCATATTGTAGAGCGTCTTTTCCTTGAGGCTCAGCTTATCCTTGACGTAGCCTATCGCAATAAAGCCGTAGAGCCTTGTCTTTTTCGGAATGTTGATGAGCGAGAGAAGCTTGTTTTCGTCGTATGTGCCGGTAATCCAGCAGGTGCCGAGTCCGTGGTGAACGCATTGCAGCACTATGCTCTCGCCCCAGTAGCCGCACTGTATTCTCGTCTGCTCACCGTCGTCGCCGCAAAGGGCGATTCCGCAGAATTTGCCCGAGAGGGTTCTCGAAACGTTTGAGCAGTCGTCGACAAATATCATCTCAAGCGCGTCGCACTTTTTGTTTAAAATCTCAACGAGCTCGCGAAGGACGTCCCTCGTTTCCTCGTCGGGAAGCTTTGTGCGAAACGAACGACGCGAGGTTCTTTTTTCAATAGCTTCAATGTATTCCTGATTTGTCATAGTCATTCCTTAGTAAGAATAATTTTAAACATTATAACATAATTATATTTCAAACTCAACATCATATTTTTTTATCCAGACGTATATCTGCCAAATGTAGGCAAGAAGCTGGGGCGCGCGCATAAGCTGGCCGTAGTAGGGCTCGGTGAGCGAGGACGGATTGCCGATAAGCTCTTCAACCGCCGACCTGTTTATAAAATCGGAAAGAGGGCAGTCTTTGTCGTCGAGCGCCGAGAGGGCGAGGGCGCTGACCTTTTCAAAATAAACGGGGTTGTGAGTTTTGGGGTAGGGGCTCTTTTTGCGCCAAATAATTTCACGCGGCAGGTCGTTTTCAAACGCCTTCCTGAGAATGCCCTTTTCCCTTCCGTCAAGGGCTTTTATGCTCCACGGCATATTGTAGGCGTATTCGACTAAGCGAAAGTCGCAAAACGGCACCCTGACCTCGAGCGAGGATTCCATACTCATCACGTCCTTGCGGTAGAGAAGGGTCTGCATAAACCAGTTGAGATTTAGCACAAACATCTCTCTCATACGCCTCTCAAGAGGGGCTTCGCCGTCGAGATACGCGGTCTTTTTCACCGTGCTCTCATAGGCGTTTGCAAGGTAGTCCTCGCCGTTTTCAAGAAAGCCCTGCCTGAGTATTTTCCGTCTCACCTGCGTGCTTCTTGACCACGGGAAGCACTCTTCAAAAAGTATTTCCTTTCTGTGATACCACGGGTAGCCGCCGAAGATTTCGTCGGCACATTCGCCCGAAAGGCAGACCGTGAAGTCCTTTTTGACCTCGCGGCAGAAAAGGAGCAGGGAAGAGTCGATATCAGCAAAGGCGGGAACGCCCCTCGCAACCGCCGCGTCGGCAAGCGCGTCCGCGACGTCGCCGTTGTCGAGCACGATGTTGTGATGCTTCGAGCCTATCGCGCCCGACACAAGCGAGATGTAGTCCGAGTCGGGATTCGGCTGAAAGAGGCTCTTTTCAAAGTATTTGTCGTTGTCCGTGTAGTCGACCGAGTAGGTGTGAAGCACCTCGCCCCTCTCCCTGTAAACGTCGGACGCAAGCTTTGAGATTATGGACGAATCAAGCCCTCCGCTCAGAAACGTCGCAAGCGGAACGTCGGATACGAGCTGCCTTTTGATTGAGTCCTCAACGAGGGCGCGGGTGTGTTCAAGCGCATCAAAAACGCTCTCGCGGTTTTCCTCAGCGCTCAGCTTCCAGTACTCGCTGACGTATGACCTACCGTTTTTATAGGTCATTATGCAGGCGGGCGGAAGCTCTTTTATATCCCTGAAAATGCCGCTTCCGACGCTCTTTGCGGGGCCGAGCATAAAGATTTCATTCAGCCCGTTTTCATCCACGACGGGCTTTATTTCGGGTATTTCGAGAAGCGTCGCAATCCTGCTTGCAAACGCAAAAATTCCGTTCACCTGCGAATAGTAAAGCGGCTTCACGCCTATTCTGTCGCGGCAGAGGAAGAGCTCCTTTTCCCGCGTGTCATATACCGCGTAGGCGAAAATGCCGTTGAGCCTCTTCGGGCTTTCCGCGCCCCATCTGTCGTATGCCTTGAGCACGACTTCCGTGTCGCAATGCGTTTCAAACGAGTAGCCGTGCGCCTCAAGGTCGCGCCTCACCTCGTCGGTGTTGTAGAGCTCGCCGTTGTAGACTATGACGTATCTGCCGAAATACATCGGCTGCGCGCCGTTTTCAACGTCGATTTCTGTGTATGAGAGCCGCCTCTCCCGTGATGTATTTGCCGTCGCCGTCGGGGCCCCTCATCCTGAGCGTTTCGCTCATTTTTTCAAGGACGTTTTTCCTTTCCCGAAGGTCAATTCCGGCGCTTATTATTCCTGCGATACCGCACATTAAAATCACCTCAAATACAATATATGCTGCAACTATATGTTGTGTGTTTGGCATAATATCCAAAAAAACGGGCACAATATATCGAAATTTGTCAAAGTATACAATTTTGCGAAAAATCAAAAATTTTTGTTTAAATTTGACTCGGGATAAGATATAATTAAGAATGTACCTCTATCCCGTTCGGTCACCTTGACGGCAGAGCGGGTTAATCATAAACACAACGCGATTTTGGAGAAAGTTATGGACGCTTGGAGAAATTTTAACAAGGGAGTTTGGTGCGACGAAATCAACGTCAGCAACTTCATCAAGCTCAACTACAGGGAATACGACGGCGACGCTTCGTTTCTTGAGGGCGCAACCGAGAGAACTAAGATTGTAAACGGCAAGGTTGAACAGCTTCTCATCAGGGAAAATGAGAACGGCGGCGTTCTTGACGTTGACACTTCCGAGGTTATCACCGTATTTTCCCACAGGGGCAGACCCGGTTACGTTGACAGGGAAAGGGATATCATCGTCGGACTGCAGACGGACGAGCCTCTCAAGAGGGGCGTTTCCCCGTTTGCCGGAATCAGAAACACCATTCAGGCGTGCGAAGCGTACGGCTATGAGCTTTCGGACAAAATCAACGACGAGTTCAAATACCGCACAACCCATAACACGGCTGTGTTCAAGGCGTACACCGACACGATGAAAAAGGCTCGCCACGCGGGTATTCTCACAGGTCTTCCCGACGCGTACGCAAGGGGCAGAATCATCGGCGATTACAGGCGTATCGCACTCTACGGTATGGACTATCTGATTGAGCAGAAGAAGCTTGACAAGCAGCGCCTCGGCGAGAGCGAGGCTCTCAACGAGGAAAACATTCACCTCATTGAGGACGTTTCAAAGCAGCTTGACTTTATGTACGCGCTCAAGGTTATGGCAAACGACTACGGCTATGACATCTCAAACCCCGCTACCACCGCGAAAGAGGCTGTTCAGTGGCTCTATTTCGGCTACCTCGGCGCAATCAAAGAGCAGAACGGCGCGGCTAATTCAATCGGCAGAATCGCCGAGTTCCTCGACTGCTACATTCAGCGCGATATCGACGAGGGCGTGCTCGACGAAAAGGGCGCGCAGGAACTCATCGACGACCTTGTAATCAAGCTTCGCCTTGTGCGCCACCTGCGTACACCCGAGTACAACGAGGTATTTGCGGGCGACCCCGTATGGGTAACCCTCTCGCTTTCGGGCGTGTCAAAGGAAGGCAAGCCGATGTGCTCAAAAACCTCGTTCAGAGTGCTTCAGACGCTCTACAACCTCGGACCTTCCGCAGAGCCCAACATCACGGTGCTCTGGTCGGAAAAGCTTCCGCAGGGCTTCAAGGATTTCTGCGCTCAGGTTTCAATCGACACCGATTCAATCCAGTATGAAAACGACGACGTTATGAGAAGAATGTTCGGCGACGACTATTCGATTGCCTGCTGTGTTTCGGCTATGAAGACGGGCAAGCAGATGCAGTATTTCGGCGCAAGATGCAATCTTGCAAAGGTTCTTCTTATGGCTTTGAACGGCGGCAGGGACGAGCGCGAGGCGATTCAGGTTGCCCCGAAGGGCGAGATTTTCGACGAAGAGGTTCTCGACTACGACGAGGTTGTTATCGCATATAAAAAGTATCTTGCGTGGATGGCAAGGCTTTATGTAAACACACTTAATATAATTCACTATATGCACGATAAATATGCGTATGAAAGACTTATGATGTCCCTTCACGACACCAACGTTGAAAGACTTATGGCGTTCGGTATCTCGGGTATGTCGGTTGCAACGGATTCTCTCTCGGCAATCAAATACGCGAAGGTTACTCCGATTAAGGACGACAGGGGAATCATAGTTGACTTCAAGGTTGAGGGCGATTTCCCGAAATACGGAAACGACGACGACCGCGTTGACTTCATCGGCAAGGAGCTCGTTGAGTTCTTCTACAAGGAGCTCTGCAAAACCCCCGCATACAGGGGCGCAAAGCACACGCTTTCAATCCTTACGATTACGTCAAACGTTATGTACGGCAAAAAGACGGGCTCAACCCCCGACGGCAGAAAAGCCGGCGAGCCCTTTGCACCGGGCGCAAACCCGATGCACGGCAGGGACTGCGAGGGCGCGCTTGCCTCTCTCAACTCAGTTGCAAAGCTTGATTACGCCTGCTGTCAGGACGGCATTTCAAACACCTTCTCAATCACCCCCGACACTCTCGGCGCGGATAAGAAGCAGCAGATTGAGCATCTCACAACGATGATTGACGGCTATTTCTCGCAGGACGCTCACCACCTCAACGTAAACGTTCTCAACCGCGAAAAGCTGATTGACGCCATGAACGACCCGACGCTCTATCCGTCGCTCACAATCCGCGTCAGCGGCTACGCCGTAAACTTCAACAAGCTCACAAGAGAAAAACAGGAAGAGGTAATCGCAAGAACCTTCCACACATCAATGTAAGACAAAACAAAAGCAGCTGAAAATATTAATTCAGCTGCTTTTTTATGGTGACAAAAGGACAATAAGATGTTATAATATAATTTAGTATTAATATACGAGGTGGAATATGGCAAACATTTTTTACAGGGCGATTGAGTTTGCGATGAAAGCCCACGAGGGGCAGAAGCGAAAGGACGGCAGCGTCTACCTTCTTCATCCTCTTGAGGACGCGGCAATCGTCGGTACAATGACAAACGACCTTGAGATACTTGCGGCGGCGGTGCTTCACGACACGGTTGAGGACACCGACACAACCGCAGAGGACATACTCAGGGAGTTTGGCGAGAGGGTTGCAGAGCTTGTGGCTCACGAAACCGAGGATAAGCGCCCCGAGATGGACGCGGCTGAGTCGTGGAAAATCCGCAAGGAGGAAAGCCTTGCCGTGCTCAGGACTTCGGGCGTTGAAACGAAGATGCTGTGGCTCGGCGACAAGCTTTCAAATATGAGAGCGCTTTCAAGGGATTACGACGTTATCGGAATAAAGGTCTTCGACCGATTCAACGAAAAGGACCCGAGAAAGCAGCGCTGGTATCACAGCAAGGTGCTTGAATACACGAGCGAGCTTTGCGGCTTTGCGGCATACAAGGAATACAAAGAACTCTTCGACAGAGTTTTCAAAGATTACGAATAAGGAGCAGATTTATGGAAAAGACTATTTACTTAAAGGGCAGAATCGACTCGGCAAACGCAGCGGACACCGAGGTTAAAATCAACGCTGAAATCGGCGGCTTTGACGGCGAGCTCACTCTCGACGCAGGCGAGCTTGAATACATTTCAAGCGCGGGACTCAGAGTTATTCTCAGGCTTAAAAAGGCAAACCCCACAACTAAGATTGTAAACTGCAACAGCGAGGTTTACGAGATTTTCGATATGACGGGCTTCACCGAAATGATGGATATCTCAAAGGCGTACAGAACGCTTTCAATCGACGGCTGCGAGGTTATCGGCGAGGGCGCAAACGGTATCGTTTACCGCACCGACCCCGACACGATTGTCAAGGTTTACAAAAACCCCGATTCACTCGATGAAATCCACAACGAAAGAGAGCTTGCAAGAAAGGCTTTCGTTATGGGTATTCCCACGGCGATTCCCTACGACGTCGTAAAGGTCGGCGAGCTCTACGGCTCTGTGTTTGAGCTTCTCAACGCGACCTCTTTTGCCCGCCTTATAAACGACGGCGAGGACGTTGACACCCTTGCAAAGCAGAGCGTTGACATCCTTAAAACGATGCACGCGACAATGCTCAAGGACGGCGAGCTTCCGAGCAAGAGGGAAGAGGCAATCGGCTGGGCAGAGTATTCTGCAAACTACCTTCCTGCCGAAATCGGCGAAAAGCTTGTTGAGCTTTTCAGGGCGATTTCCGAAACGAACAATATGCTTCACGGCGACTACCACATCAAAAACATTATGCGTCAGGGAAACGAGAACCTTCTGATTGATATGGACACCCTTTCAATGGGACATCCCGTTTATGAATTTGCCGCAATCTATGCCGCATACATCGGCTTCAGCTGCGTTGACAAGGAAAACTGTTCAAACTTCCTCGGCATCACAACCGAGCAGTGTAAGACCTTCTGGGCGTCAACCCTGAAATACTATTTCGAGGGCAGCGCCACAACCCCCGAAGAGGTTGAAAGAATGGCTGAAATCATCTGCTTCACAAGAATTTTCAGAAGAACAATCAAGCGCTACGGCGTGGATAACGCGGAATACAAGGCGCTTATTGATTTCTGCAAGGACTATCTCATAAAAACCGTACCCGAAACGGACATTATTTATTTCCGAGACGAAACGTAATCTAATACAGAACAGGATTTGATTTTATGGCTGATATTTTTTCAAAATTAATAGGCACTCTTGCCGTTATACTGCTTGTTTCGGCATTTATCGGCAGCAGCGACATTCTGAAAAGAATTATAAAAACCGACGAAAAAAACAGTAAGAAATGGAAGTACACCGTTATCGTCGGCCTTCTCGGCGGTCTTTTCGGCGTTTACGGCAATATCTCGGGCTTCAATCTCAACGGAGCGGTTGTTTCCGTAAGGGATATCGGTCCCATGCTTGCAGGCTTTGTAAGCGGACCGGTGGGTGGCCTTCTCGCAGGACTTATTGCCGGCGTTCACAGGCTCACTCTCGGCGGTATAACCGCAAACGCCTGTGTGGTTGCAACCTGCTGTATCGGCTTGATTTCGGGCTTTTTCTCATACAAATGGCACAGCATTCTCAAAAAGCCTTACGTTGCGTTTATTCTCGGAATGAGTCTGGAAATCTTCCATCTCTGCGTTGTTCTCGTTATGGTAAAGCCGTTTGAAACCGCGCTTGACATCGTAAAGCAGATTGCAATTCCGTTCGTTCTGATAAACGCGGTGGGCTTTGCGCTGATGGTATCAATCATCACCTATACCGAAAAGCAGAGAAATCTCGTTATTGAAACGGGACGTATGCAGTCCGAGCTCACGGTTGCAAGAACCATTCAGGAAAACTCAATTCCGAATATTTTCCCCGCGTTCCCCGAAAGGGCGGACTTCGACATCCACGCTTCAATGACTCCCGCAAAAGAGGTCGGCGGCGACTTCTATAATTTCTTCCTTATTGACGACAACCGCCTTGCGTTTGTAATCGGCGACGTGTCGGGCAAGGGAATTCCCGCGGCGCTCTTTATGATGGTAACAAACATTCTCATAACCGACGCCACCCAGATTGGCGGAACGCCGGGCGAGATTCTCACGCGCGTAAACAACAGCATCTGCGAGCACAACGAGGCGGATATGTTCGTAACCCTCTGGCTCGGAATCTACGATTCCCGGACGGGAAAGATTATCGCTTCAAACGCAGGCCACGACGACGCGGTTGTCTACCGCAATAACGGCGAATTTGAGTTTGTAAAGACAAAGCACGGCCTCGTTGTCGGCGCTATGCCGGGCGTGGTATATAAGGACTTTGAAATCGAGCTCGGCAAAAACGACAAGCTCTTCATCTACACCGACGGCGTTCCCGAGGCAACCGACAAGGACAACAATATGTACACCATGGACAGAATGCTGAAGGCGCTCAATGAGCACAGAACAGAATCGCCCAAGGATATTCTTGAAGGAATAAAGGAAAGCGTAAACGAGTTTGTGGGCGACGCACCGCAGTTTGACGACCTTACAATGCTCTGCCTTGAAAACACCTCGAAGGCAAACGGAAAGACGCTCAGCATTGACGCAACCGTTGACAATCTCGATGAGGTAATCGGCTTTGTCGACGCATATCTTGAAGGGCTTGAATGCCCGATGAAGGCTCAGATGCAGTACGACCTCGCTATCGAAGAGGCGTACGTAAACGTTGCAAACTACGCCTACGGCGACGAAACGGGCAAGGCTGAAATCACCGTTTCAAACGAGGGCGACGAGGTTACGGTTGTTCTCAAGGACAGCGGTGTGCCCTACAATCCGCTTGAAAGGGAAGACCCCGACACCTCGCTTTCCGCAGAGGAAAGGCAGATAGGCGGGCTCGGAATATTCCTTGTCAAAAAGAATACCGACGACGTTTCCTACGTCTATGAAAACGGCTGCAATATTCTCACAATGAAAAAGAAAATCAGATAAAACGGGGGAAGAATTATGCAAAACGAAATCACTGCAAAGGAAAAGCTTTTAAACGCAGAAGGTAATATTGCAAATCCCGGCTTTGCCAAAAAGCTCTTTTGGGAATACGACAGAAACGACATCAAGGCGGGCAAGATGCGAATCAAGGAATGGGACTATTACTACATAGGCACACAGGATTACGGCCTCTGCCTCACAATAAGCGACGCGGGTTATGTCAGCTGCCTTTCGGTAACGCTTCTCGGCTTCGGCGAAAAGCCGTTCCAGATGAACGATTCCGAGATAGGCGTGTTCCCGCTCGGCAAGCTCGGTATGCCCTCAACAAGCGTTAAGGGCGACGTTAGAGCCAAGGTCGGCACGACCGATATGAGCTTTAAAAACGACGGTGAAAAGCGAGTTCTTTCGGGATATTACGACAATTTCTGCAACTCGAAAAAGCGCCTCACCTTTGAGGTTGAGCTGACCGATTTCCCCGAGGAAAGTATGGTTATCGCTACCCCGTTTGACAAGGATAAGCATTTCTATTACAACCAGAAAATCAACTGTATGCGAGCAAACGGCTTCTGCGAATTTGACGGCAAGAGATACGAGTTCAACGCCGAAAACGGCGCGCTCGGCACGCTTGACTGGGGCAGAGGCGTATGGACGTACGACAACACATGGTACTGGGGCTCTGGACAGATGGTGCTCGACGACGGAAGCCGCTTCGGTTTCAATATCGGCTACGGCTTCGGCAACACTTCCGCCGCAAGCGAGAATATGCTTTTCTACAACGGCAAGTCCCATAAGCTTGAGGACGTAACCTTCAACATTCCGAAGGAAAACGGCAAGTATGCCTACACAAAGCCGTGGACGTTCACATCAAGCGACGGCAGGTTTGAAATGGAATTCAAGCCGATTATCGACCGTCAGGCACCGTTTGACCTCAAGGTTATCTGTATGGTACCCCATCAGGTATTCGGTAAAATGTCGGGCACGGCAATCCTTGACGACGGCACAAAAATAGAGATTAAGGATAAGCTTGTATTTGCTGAACACGTTCACAACAAGTGGTAATAATATGTCGGAAACAGTAAAGGAAAAAAAGAAAACGGGCAGGGGCAAAAAAGCCCTGTGCATAATTCTTGCGATTGTTCTTCTGATAGCTGTAGGCGAGGTCGTTTCGGTCAGCTGGCACTCAAATCCCGATAAGATTGTGCAGTATGAAAGCGAAAACAGATACATTAGCACTTCGGGCAAGCCGTTTATCAGCGCGCACCGTTCGGGCGGCGGAATCGCGCCCGAGGAGTCAATGGTCGCCTTCAGAAACTGCATTGAAAACGAGAATTTCAACGTTGACGTTTTCGAGTTTGACCTGCATATCACAAAGGACGGCGTGCTCGTTCTTCTTCACGACGACACCCTCGACCGCACCACCGACAGCGAAGAGGTTTTCGGCACAAAGGGCGCACGCCCCGAGGACTACACCTATGATGAACTCAGGCAGCTCAACATCGGCGCAAAGTTTACCGACCCCGACGGCAATATGCCCTATGCGAACCTCAGCGGCGACGACGTTCCCGACGATCTCAGAATAGTCAGGATTGACGATATTCTCGACTATCTCGAGGCAAACGGCAACTTTGATTACATAATCGAGATTAAAAACAAGGGCGACCTCGGCAAGCAGGGGGTTGACATTCTCTGCGATATCCTCGGCTCGCGCGGACTTTTTGACAAGGTGATTTTCGGCACCTTCCACGAGGAGGTTTCGCTCTACGTTGACGAGGCTCATCCCGAGCTCAAGCGCAGCGCAACGATTAAAGAGGTGCTTGAATTCTACACCGCCGCGATGACGGATAGCAAGGATTTCAGTCCTAAGTACATCGCCCTGCAGATTCCTTACAATATGCCGATAAGGCTTTCGGTAAACCTCGGCACGGCGAAGATTATCAACTACGCTCACGCCCACAATATAGCCGTGCAGTACTGGACGATTAACAGCGAGAAGGATTTGGAATATCTCTCGTCAATCGGCGCGGACTGCATTATGTCGGACTATCCCGACAGGCTTTACAGCGTTGTAAACGGATAATATGGCATAAAAAAACGGAGAAGTCATCTGACTTCTCCGTTTTTGTTTATTTACTCTCTTCGTGATATTCCTTTTCGGTGTTCACGTTCCATATATTATCCTTGTTTTTCTCGCCCGTGAGAATGTTTTTAACCGCCTCAAACGACGTGCACATACTGTGGTCAATGTTGTTGTAGCGGTGCTGTCCGTTCCTACCGACGCAGTAGAGATTGTCAATCGTGTTGAGGTAATCCCTCAGCTCGTCCATATGCTCGTAGGTGTCGAAGTAAGCGGGATAAGCCTTCTTCACTCTCTCGGTGTGGTAGTCGAGAACGTCGTCCTCGGAAGCGATGAGCCCCATCTTGACCATCTCGCCGATACCCATCCCGGCAAAGGCGTCGTCGGTCATCGACCACATCTCGTCGCCATCGTTGCAGAAATACTCAAGACCAATCCAGACCGTGTTTTCAATATCCTTGACCATATAGGGCGACCAGTTGTTGTAAATCTGGAACCTGCCCATCTTGACGCTCTTGTCGTGAACGTAAACCCAGTTGTCGGGAACGATGTCGCCGATTGTCCTGATGTTCGTCTTGTTTTCAAGCAGCAGCCTTTTGACAAGCACGCCGACCGTCATATAGTCGCGGTAGGGAAGCCCTGCGGCAATTTTTGCGTATTCCTCGGGCACACCGTTCATACCGGCAACCAAATCCTTGACGGGCATCGAGGAAATGACGAGGTCGCCATCAAGAGTTACTTCCTCTCCGTCCTTCTCATAAGAAACGCCCGTAACCCTGTTGCCGTCCCTGATTATCTTCGTGACCATAGCGCCCTTGATAATCGTTCCGCCGCGCTTTTCAATCTCGGCAGCGGTGAGTTCCCAGAGCTGACCGGGACCGAGCTTCGGATATGCAAACTCTTCTATCAGCGACGTTTCAACCTTACGGTTCTTGCTTTTGAAAACCTTGCCTAAAACGTCCCTGAGCACCGCTCTGATTGAGAGACCTTTTACTCTCTGCGCGCCCCATTCGGGCGAAATCTCGCTCGGGTGTCTGCCCCAGAGATTTTCGGTGTAGTTTTCAAAAAACATCGAGTAGAGCTTTTTGCCGAAACGGTTGATGTAGAAATCCTCAAGCGAGTTTTCCTCGCGCTTGTGAACGAGGGTTGCAAGATAGCTGAAGCCGACCTGAGCCGTCGTTACGATTCCCATATTCTTAATCGTTTCAAATTTGAGAGAAATGGGATAGTCGAAGAATTTACGCTTGAAGAAAATGCGCGAAAGCCTGTTTCTGTGAAGCATAACCCTGTCGGTTTTCTCGGGGTCGGGGCCGCCCTCAAACGTGGTAGACGTCCTGCCGAGAACCACGTCGTCATAAGGCATCGCTCCCTGCGCGGGCATCATCTTCTGCCACCATTCGTTGACCTCGGGAGCCTTCGAGAAAAAGCGGTGACCGCCCATATCCATACGGTTGCCCTTGTAATTCACGGTGCGGGAAATTCCGCCGAAGCGCTCGCTTTCCTCGAGAATCACAACCTCATATTCACTTGATTTGTCAAGGAGCTCGTAGCCCGCGGTCAGACCTGCGGGACCCGCCCCTATAATCAGTGCCTTTTTCATATGATATACCTTTTTATGCTTAATAAAACAATTATATCACAACACGTTATATTCAGTCAAATAAATTAGTTATAATTTTTTTAAATTCGGGGTTGACAACGGGGGAATATAATGATATACTTTAACACATAAAAGCGTTACAGTGTAAAGCGCTAAAGGAGGACTAACTATGGAATTAGCAATCAAAATCATTATGCTGGCGCTGTTTTTCGGCGTTATGATAGGGGTAGGCTTCTACTCAAGGAAAAAGGCAACCGACGTTAACGGCTTCGTTCTCGGCGGCAGAAGCGTAGGACCGTGGCTCACGGCTTTCGCATACGGAACGTCTTATTTCTCGGCGGTAATCTTTGTAGGTTACGCAGGTCAGTTTGGCTGGAAATTCGGTATCGCGTCAACGTGGATAGGTATCGGAAACGCCGTTGTGGGCTCGCTTCTCGCGTGGGTAATCCTCGGCAGAAGAACGAGAATTATGACCCAGCATCTCAACTCGGCGACTATGCCGCAGTTCTTCGGCGAAAGGTTCAAAAGCCCCGCGCTCAAAATCGCAGCCTCGGCAATCACCTTCGTGTTCCTCATCCCGTACACCGCGTCGCTTTATAACGGACTCAGCCGACTTTTCGGTATGGCGTTTAACATCGACTATTCGGTATGTATCGTAATTATGAGTATCCTCACGGCGGTTTACGTTATCGCGGGCGGATATATGGCAACCGCAATCAACGATTTCATTCAGGGACTTATTATGCTTGTGGGCATCGTTGTTGTAATCGCGGCAGTGCTCAAGGTAAACGGCGGCTTCCTCGGCTCTCTTGACGGACTTGCTCAGATTGCCGACGAAAAGGTTTCAACCACCCCCGGCGTGTTCAATTCCTTCTTCGGACCCGACCCGCTCAACCTTCTCTTTGTTGTAATCCTCACCTCGCTCGGCACATGGGGACTTCCTCAGATGGTGCAGAAATTCTACGCAATCAAGAGTGAGAAGGACATCAAGAAGGGCACAATCATTTCAACGTTCTTCGCAATCGTCGTTGCAGGTGGCTGCTACTTCCTCGGCGGCTTCGGCAGACTCTTCTCAGACAAGCTCACAATCCTCGAGGACGGCTCAATTCAGGGCGGCTTTGACTCAATCATTCCGACAATGCTTTCAGGACTTTCACCCGTGCTCATTGCGCTCGTTGTAATCCTCGTGCTCTCGGCTTCGATGTCAACGCTTTCATCCCTCGTTCTCGCATCGTCGTCAACGCTTACGATTGACTTCATCAAGGGCGCAATCGCAAAGAATATGAAGGAAAAGCAGCAGGTTCTCATTATGAGAGTTCTCGTTGTGTTCTTCATCGCAATCTCGGCGGTAATCGCTCTGTTCCAGTACAACACTCAGACAAACTTTATCGCTCAGCTCATGGGTATTTCGTGGGGCGCACTTGCGGGCGCATTCCTTGCACCGTTTATGTACTCGCTCTACTGGAAGAAGACCACGAAGGCAGCCTGCTGGGTAAGCTTCATCTTCGGCGCGGGCATAATGATTCTCAATATGGCGTTCCGCGCTCACTTCCCCGCAATCCTTCAGTCGCCCATCAACTGCGGCTCGGTTGCAATGCTTGCAGGACTTGTAATAGTTCCGGTAGTTTCACTCTTCACACCGAAGCCCGACAGCGAGCTTGTTGAAAACGCATTCGCCTGCTACCACAAAAAGACGCAGGTTGAACAGCAGACAGCACTTGGAGATTAATATAAAAAATGCACCGACGAAGCCACGCAATCTTGAGGATAGATGTGAAAGTGCAGGAGTAGCATAATAAAAGAGTCGAGATTTATTTCTTGGCTCTTTTTCAATCCACACATTCGACAGATTTTGTTTTTCTAATTATAATAATGTTGCAATAAATAATTAGGAGGTATGGCTTATGAAAAAGTATATTACTGATGAAAAGAACGGGCTTGATTATACTCTTGTGAATGGGGTGTATCTGCCAAACCTTATCTCAACCGAAAAAAGCTATGAAATTGGTACTTGGGGGATGAGGTATTATGATTATATCAAAGAGTGTCGCCCTGCGTTTTGCACCTCACTCAAGGTACAGTGCAAATTGAACACGCATTTACACGATGTTGATGTCAGAGCAAAGGAGATGTACGATACCCTTGTAAAGCAACTTGCAAAGGATCAGGGCGTTACAGAGCAGTTGAAAGCTGATAATCAAATGCTGTGGGTGCAGAAGATGACTAATATTGCTAACCAAGCAAGAGAGATTGTCTATAACGAAGTGATTTATGCGAGGTAGTGTTATGGATATTCTCGAAGAGCTTTGGTACGGTAATATTACGCCGACTGAATATAGTCGTATCGAAAATAATGCTAATTATAAAGATGCACTTAGATTAGTCAATCAGAATCAAGAGCGCTTGAAAGAAACGCTGACAAAAGAGCAAATTGAGTTGTTAGATAAACTGTTAACAGTGAGCGAAGAACTTGCTAATCTTATTGAACTTGACTGCTTTAAGGTCGGTTTCAAATTAGGCATAAGATTAACAATAGATGCATATACATAAGAAAAGGAGAGGATTTTTATCCTCTCCAAATTTTCGCAAATAAAAATAGTATTCTTTATTGACAAAAGGTAAAAAATGTGCTATTGTGTCTATGGTTAGCGGCGGCTAACCGCTTGTTTGCCAAAAGAGTTAGCATATGCTAATTGGATTCTATTCCTTTTTTCCTATTCCTATTCCTAATCTTATCTTTGGTTAGCCGCACTAACATATATTGAAATATTGTAAGCAAAATCGGGAAACCGATTAAATTTTTAGAAAGGAAGTTAGCAAATGCTAACTTAAGGTAAACATTATGAAAGTAGCAGTAGTTTATTGGAGCGGCACAGGTAATACAGAGGCAATGGCAAATGCTGTTGCAAGCGGTGCATCTGAGGCAGGTGCTGAAGTACAGCTGTTTGGTGCTTCAGAATTTAATAGCAATATGGTTGCTGAGTTTGACAGTATTGCCTTTGGCTGTCCTTCAATGGGTGTTGAAGAATTAGAGGACAGCGAATTTCAGCCGATGTTTGACGACGTAAAGGGCTCACTTTCAGGCAAAAAGGTTGCACTTTTTGGCTCTTACGGCTGGGGCGATGGCGAATGGATGAGAACCTGGCAGGCTGATTGTGAATCGGCAGGTATTTCGCTGGTTGCTGACGGCCTTATTGCAAATGAGGCTCCCGATGATGAAGCTGTTAAAAACTGTCAGGGACTCGGAAAATCATTAGCATAATTTTAAATCAAGGAATATCCATAATGTCAATTGATAAATATTTGGTGCAACACTGCGCTCCCACGCTTGCCTCACTGAAAACGGCAAATATGTTTTCATGCTCTTACGATAGCGAAAAGAGTCTCAATAATTCCATTGAGTTTTGGAACGAAATTTTTAAGAGTAAGGGCGTTGAACTCATCGTACTGAAAAAACAGAATAATACTGCACTGATTTACGTTTGCAGAAAAAGTCGTTTAGCAGCCGATCTCGCAAAGGAAGGCGTTGCTGAATTCCTTGCGGATTACGGATACAACAGTATTGATACAGATGAAGCCATTAATACGCTGAAAGGTCGGCTTCTCTCCTTAAGTGAATTTCCTCACGAAATCGGAATTTTCCTTGATTATCCTCTTGGCGACGTGAAGGGCTTTATTGAAAATGCAGGTGCAAACTGTAAATGCACAGGCTGTTGGAAGGTTTATTGCAACGAGTGTGAAGCGATCAAAATGTTTGCCAAATTCAAAAAATGCAGAGAGGTTTATTCTCGCCTCTATCTGAGCGGTGAAAGAAACATTGTGCAATTAACTGTTAAATCGGCGGGTTAATCCGCCGATTTTGTTTTATCTATTGAAATAGTAACGCAGTGGTGCTATAATGCGGTTAGCAATAACTAACCAAAATTAAAGGAGTTAGTATGTCACAATTAAAGATTTTTGTTAATAACAAAAGAAAGCCCGAGGGTAAACCGTGGCTGAATATAACAGCAAGAAAGTAAAGAAGAAAAAAACCGGATAAGTATTAAATAATGATAGTGTAGATAAAGGTTTTGGAACAGAGCAACAGAAAGGGCAAAAATGAAAAAATACGATATTTATCAGCCGATAACTCTGAAAAGCGGAGTTTATCAACTAAACAGTGAACGTAATTTTGATTACCAGCTTAACCGTGTTATTAACTGGGACGGCGGCGATTTAGAGGACATAAGAAAAATAGCGCATAAAATTCACACAAGCGCGGATTGGAAGCGTGAGCTTATTGCACTCGGCGATACTGCTATGGCGGAAAACAGAACGGAAAATGCCATTGCCTATTACCGAATGAGCGAATTCTTTATGTATGACGGAGACCCCGATAAAAAGAAATACTATCAAAAAGCAACGGATTTATTCTATGAATACTACGCCGATTACTTTGAGGGCGAAAACCCAATTATCAAAAGGCATTCCGTTCCCTTTGAAAATGTGACGCTGCCCGTTATGCACGTAATACCTGACGGAGAGTGTAAAGGGACAATATTAGTCCACGGTGGTAATGACAGCTATTTTGAAGAATTTTTGTTTTCTCTTCTGTATTTAAGAGAAAAGGGCTTTGAGGTGTATCTTTTTGAAGGTCCCGGTCAAGGCGGCGTAATGCGGCTTCAGGGTATGCATTTTACTCCCGAATGGGAAAAGCCTGTCAAAGCCATACTTGATTATTTTGACCTTGACGACATAACCATTGTCGGGATTTCGCTCGGCGGATACCTTGCGCCGAGAGCCGCGGCATTTGATAAGCGTATCACAAAGGTTGTTGCTTGGTCGGTTTTTCCTTGCTTTCTTGATGTTATTGTGGGCATTCAAAAGCCTGCGCTTCAAAAAATGTTCTATTTTCTGATGGGTGCTAAGGCAAGACCTGTCATCAACTTCATTTTCA
The DNA here is from genome assembly GCA_905234495.1 of uncultured Eubacterium sp. Lineage (GTDB taxonomy): Bacteria > Bacillota > Clostridia > Oscillospirales > Acutalibacteraceae > Eubacterium_R. The sequence goes on from CAJOHE010000019.1 coordinate 34,060, forward strand.
ACAAAAAAGCAAAGAAAGAGCCTATTACCGATTGGGGCTTGAAACACGGAATGTATGCTTACGAGGCAAAGGATGCTTATGATTATGCCAACCGATTAAAGCAGTATGATATTGAACCGATTGCCAAGAAGGTTACGCAGGATATGCTGATTCTCGGCGCGAACGACGACCATTTTATCAATTACCATTTAATCGGAAAAGAAATTGATATGCTCGCTAATGTTAAAAGTCTTACCTTCCGTCTGTTTACTGATAAGGAAAATGCACAAAATCACTGCAATGTAGGCAATGGAAAATTAGCCCTTGATACAATTTGCAACTGGATTGAGCAGATAAACCAACAAGGTTAATATGAAATTTTCGCTTTGAGGATGCTGGAATGTTAATCTTCGTCGGTTCGTACGTTGTGCTTTGCAGCTATTGGCTGACAGTGATTGCCGAAAAACTTGAAGCAAGAAAAAGCAGAAGAAAGGAAAGACAAAATGAAAACAGAGAATAACAGAAAAAACCAACTGCCTGTTTACGGCGTGGGTCCGCTATACGGTTTCGGCATTTCCGCCGTCAGCATTTTGTTTATTGTGCTGTCAAAAAAAGTGTTTAAAACGGGCGCTGTCTCGGGGCTGAAAATCCCGTTTGTTATTTTTGGAATTGCATTTATTTTAGGCGGAATTGCCATATGGATATCCGCCGTTATTCTTGCCAAAATTGATAACGGAATAAAAACAAACACACTTGTAACGCACGGAATCTACGCCTGCTGCCGTAATCCGATTTATACTGCGGTTACCTTTGTCAATATCGGCGCGCTGCTTATTGCAAATAATTTATGGTTGCTGCTTTTGCCGTTTTGTTACTGGGCTTATATGACCGTTTTGATGAAGCACACAGAGGAAAAATGGCTTTACGATATGTTTGGGGAAGAATACGCCGCATACTGTAAAAAAGTGAACAGATGTATACCGTGGTGGAAAAAGAAATGACGTTAAAATAGGCGGTGTGCATTTTATAAACAATTCGGTACAATAAAAACGGCAAGCAGATTCTTCTGCTTACCGTTTTTTATAATAGACTTTTCAGCTTTTGTGCATACTGTTCAGGCTTTTCAGCCATAACTTCTCCGTGCCCGACATTACGCCACGATATTTCTTGAAGGTTTGGAAGATATGTTTTCAGAGTGCGCATACCCTTAATCATCTGTTTTTCCTTTTCGCCGTAAAGATATGTAACTTCGCAGGCTTGTAGCTTTCTGATATTATCGGGGCGCTTATATGTCATACAGGAATATTCACTGTTATATATCGTCTGCCTGCTTGGATTATCGTGCAACTCCTTTTTGTCAAAGCAGTAGCCCATAATCATTTTCATTCCGTCTTTAACAAGCCTGCGGTGCTTATCATGTATCAGGCAATCAAAGCCCCATGAAACCGTCCCTGCAATTGTTTTAGCAAACGGCAGGTTATCTGTGTAGCCGCTGTCAAGAATGAGCTTTTCTGTCTTAATACAATATCTGCACAGTAAATCAAGGGCAATAAATCCGCCCATAGACATACCGATAACGGCATAAACCTTGCCGTTATAGTTCTTGTTCAAAAATTCAGATATCTTTTTTGCCTGATTATTAATTGTGCTGAAGGTTGAAGCTTCACCGTCGTAGCCGTCAAGTGATACGGCGATTATCCTGTAATCACTTTGCATAACCTCGATCGGCACTTTAAAGGATTTCAGCACGTCGCAGCCCATTCCGTGAATATACACTACGGTTGGGCTGTTTTCATCTCCGTATTCGTAAAATCTCATAGTATATTTTATCTTGGATTTGTGTTTTTATCGCCGACAATCCAATAGTCGCATTCGCCCTCGTTTCTTGCAAGTGTGTGCTCTCTGTGAAGAACACCGTGTTGCAATCTGAACATTACCTCATCCGTTGCGCAGAGGGCAGGCATTAATTCTTCAATGCCCTCTCTTTTGCAGAATTCGCAAATCGGGCAGCGTGTGAATTTATAGTAACTGCCGTCCTTGTGCAGGCTCTCGTCAAAATGTACCACCCAGTTTACGGGATAATCGTTTTTATTCTTCTCGTACCACGCCTCGTATTTTTTCATATCGCGGTACCATTTCTTTTCACCCTTTGCGGAATTGATATCCGTCATACCGAAAAAGGTTTTCATAAGCGGTGAGGTCAGCACATCTGTCATCACTTCACTCATACCGTCGGGTGTGATTTTCTTTTCTGCACCCAGCCACGCAGCGGCAAATACATACGCAAAATACGCATTCATCGCCATCGGATTACCCGCTCCGAGTTCGTCCGCACGTGAGAGCAAACCCTTGTACTCCTCCTTGCCGTTTTTTATTGCCATTTCAGCAAGGGTGGGCGAATACCTTTTTGAAATGCTTTTCTTTATCATGGGGCTGAATGCAGTCCAATATATTCCTTTATACTTCATAAATCATCACCAAAAATATTATAATTAGCATTTGCTAACTTGTCAATGAAAATCTATTGACATTAAAGAAAAATGAGCTATAATATAATGGAGTTAGCAGTTGCTAACCGGCTAAAAATACGGAGGTCGATTATGAAAGAAAATAAACCTAAAAAACAAAATGATGTTTCGCATCTTCTCAGTTATGCAGGAAATCACAAGGGACTTACCTTTCTCGGACTGTTTTTTTCAGCAGTTGCTATGATACTCGGTATGGCACCATATATTTGCATTTGGCTTGTTGTAAGAGATTTAATTGCACCTTTCCGTTTACGGCTGGCTTGCATTTGCTTTTGCGGTTGCAGGAATACTGTTTTATTTCATTGCTCTGATGTGTACGCATCTTGCAGCTTTTCGTACAGCATCAAACATCAGAAAACAAGGCGTAGCACATCTTATGGAAACGCCGCTCGGTTTTTTTGATAACAATGCATCGGGACTGCTTCGCAACCGCCTTGACGGCGGTGCAGCCGAAACGGAAACCCTGCTCGCGCATAACCTTGCAGATATAGTGGGAACTGTGGCAATGTTTATTGCGATGCTTGTGCTGATGTTCGTTTTTGATTGGCGTATGGGATGTGCCTGTCTGCTCGCGGCGGTAGTTTCAATACTTGCTATGTTTACGATGATGGGCGGAAAAAATGCAAAACTGATGATGGAATATCAGGCAGCGCAGGATGTAATGAGTAAAGCAGGCACGGAATATGTGCGGGGTATTCCCGTAGTAAAGGTCTTTCAGCAAACTGTATATTCCTTTAAAGCCTTCAAATCGGCGATTGAGGATTACAGCGAAAAAGCCGAAAAATACACGGACGGCGTTTGCCGTATGCCGCAGTCGGTTAATCTGACCTTTACCGAGGGCGCATTTGTTTTTCTTGTTCCCGTTGCACTGTTTATTGCCCCCTCCGCTATCGCGAGCGGAAGCTTTGCAAAATTTATTACTAATTTTGCCTTTTACGCTGTTTTTTCAGCAATAATTTCTACAGCACTTGCCCGTATTATGTTTGCAGCCAGCGGTATGATGCTTGCACAAACGGCGCTCGAAAGAATTGATAAGGTTATGAATGCACCGACTTTGAAAATTGCAGATAATCCGAAAGTGCCGCAGAGCAACGACGTAACCTTCAAAAACGTGACGTTTACTTATAACGGTTCCGAAACGCCTGCTCTTGAAAACATTTCATTCTCTGTTAAAGACAAGGAAACGGTAGCGCTTGTAGGGCCATCAGGCGGAGGAAAGACGACAGCGGCAAGTCTGATACCGCGCTTTTGGGACGTTTCCTCCGGCGCCGTTGAAGTGGGTGGCGTTGACGTTAGGGATATAGCACCGCAAGTACTGATGGACAGAGTGGCATTTGTTTTTCAAAATGACCGGCTGTTCAAAACGACAATTTTTGAGAACGTTCGTGCAGCGCGTCCCGAGGCTTCACGTGACGAAGTGCTCAAAGCCCTTCACGACGCTCAGTGCGACGATATCGTTGGAAATTTGCCTGACGGAATAGATACTGTTATAGGTGCTGGCGGAACATATCTTTCAGGCGGCGAACAGCAGAGAGTTGCTCTTGCTCGTGCAATACTAAAAAATGCTCCTATTATCGTTCTTGATGAGGCGACTGCTTTTGCGGATCCCGAAAATGAAGCGCTAATACAAAAAGCGCTCAGAACATTGACGAAGGACCGCACCGTTATCATGATTGCGCACAGATTGTCCACAGTTGTCGGTGCAGACAGGATTTTTGTTCTTGATGAAGGTAAGCTTATTGAAGAAGGAACGCACAACGAGCTCGTCGCAGCAGGCGGCAGATATGCAAAAATGTGGGTCGACTACAATAAAGCGGCTATGTGGAGAATCACGGCGGAAAAGGAGGAAGTGTAAATGTTTTCAGACAAATTCAAACGCAGATACGCCCTTACGGATAAGGGCTTGAAAAACACCAAGCAAGCAACCTTCTGGACAGTGATTGTCAATCTCGTGATGATGGGCGGTATCGGTATACTGTACTATATGATGAACGGTTTTATGAGCACTTTTCAAAGCGGAAAAACGCTTCCGAACGTTTGGCTGTTTATCGGAATGGTTGTTTTATTTCTTGTGCTTTCGCTTATTACGCATCTTGAACAGTACAAATCAACCTACGGACTTGTATATAACGAGGTTAAGGATACACGCCTTGCTCTTGCAGAGCGCCTGCGCCGTTTACCTCTCGGCTATTTCGGAAAACGCGATCTCGCAGACCTTACCGAAACCATTATGGGAGACGTAAACCGCCTTGAGCATGTGTGGTCTCATTGTCTTGGTTATCTTTACGGAGCATTTCTTTCTACGGCTATTGTTGCCGTGGGTTTGATTGTTTATGACTGGCGACTTGCTATTGCTTGCCTGTGGGGGGTACCGGTTGCATTTGCACTTCTATTCGGCAGCCGTAAGATTTCAAAAAACAATTCAGAAAAGCTTAAAGCATCTGCCGTATCCGTTTCTGACGGAATACAGGAATCTATTGAAAACATTCGTGAAATACGTGCAACGAATCAGGAAACACGTTTTCTTGAAGGCTTAAATAAAAAAATAGACGCTCATGAGAAAATGAATATCAAAAGCGAGCTTGTAGTCGGCTTGTTCGTTAATGCTGCTTCTGTTATTATGCGTCTCGGCGTGGCAACAACTATTCTTACCGGCGTTTCTCTTATTCTGTCGGGTAAAATTGATTTTATGCTTTTGTTTATGTTTTTACTCGTTATCACAAGAGTTTATGCGCCGTTTGACCAGAGTCTTGCGTTGATTGCAGAAATGTTTGTGTCTCAGGTGTCTGCCAACCGATTAAATGAAATCTATGAAACGCCCATTGCAGACGGTTCGGATACCTTTGAACCAGAAGGTCACGATATCGTTTTTGAAAATGTAAGCTTTTCATACGACGGTAAACCTGTTTTGAAGAATGTGTCTTTTACGGCAAATGAAGGCGAGGTTACTGCACTCGTAGGTCCGTCAGGCTCCGGAAAGAGCACCTGCGCAAGACTTGCGGCAAGACTCTGGGACGCCTCGCAGGGCAAAATCACCGTCGGCGGTATTGACATTTCAACCGTTGATCCAGAACTGCTTCTGAGTGATTATTCCATGGTATTTCAGGATGTTGTGTTGTTTGATGATACCGTTATGGAAAACATACGCCTTGGCAAGCGCGGTGCAACCGATGAGGAAGTTTTAGCAGCGGCAAAGGCTGCAAACTGCGACGAATTCGTTTCAAGACTTCCAAAAGGTTATGCTACGCCAATCGGTGAAAACGGTGCAAAGCTTTCGGGCGGCGAACGTCAGCGTATATCTATTGCGCGTGCGCTTTTGAAAAATGCACCTATTGTATTACTTGACGAGGCTACCGCTTCGCTTGACGTAGAAAACGAAACAAAGGTGCA
>CAJOHE010000020.1 GCA_905234495.1 uncultured Eubacterium sp.
CTCGGGCGACGAGATTCTCACCGACTGGCAGGAAATCGAAGGCGAGTGGTATTACCTCGGCGACGACGGCGCAGTGCAGACGGGCTGGCAGGAAGTACCTTACAAGAACAGCACGAGAGTTTACTACTTCGACGAGAACGGCGTAGCGGCTCAGGGCTGGAAGAAGATAGACGGCGACTGGTACTATTTCAACATCTGCGCAAGACAGACCGGCTGGCGCCATATTGACGATAACTGGTACTATTTCGACGAGGACGGTAAGATGCAGACGGGCTGGCTCAAGGATGGCGGTAACTGGTATTACCTGAAGTCAAGCGGCGCAATGGCAACGGGCTGGACTAAAGTCGACGGCAAGTGGTACTATATGGACTGCAGACTGAGCTACTTAGGTATTATGCAGACAGGCTGGCAGCGCGCGACTGGTACTATATGAACAAGTCGGGCGTAATGCAGACTGGCTGGCTCAAAGACGCAGGCAACTGGTACTATCTTGACGCACACGGCAAGATGCTCAAGAGCGTAACTAGAAAGATAGACGGCAAGTCCTACACCTTCGACGCCCACGGCGTCTGCACAAACGCATAAACAAAAAAAGAGAGGCAACCGCCTCTCTTTTTTATTTAGGGGCGATTTACGAATCGTCCGTTTTTTCTGCCCGAAAAAGAAAAGTCAAAAAAAGTCAAAAAAGTTCTTGACTTTCTTTGACCTTTGTGGTAATATAACGATGAAAGGTCAAACAAAGTCAAACCGCATACGCAGGTTTATATCATCTTTTCTTTGACCATACTAAAGGAAGTGATTAAAAAATGAAACTAAGCGATGTTATAGCCGATATGATTCTCGATATGTTCGACGATGACACGAGCACGGTTCAGATTCAGCGAAACGATCTGGCGCAGCAGCTCGGCTGCGTGCCCAGTCAGATAAATTACGTAATAACCTCACGCTTCACCCCCGAGCAGGGCTACAGAATCGAGTCCCGACGGGGCGGCGGCGGATACATTCTGATAACCCGTGCGGCAACGAGGGAGGATGCGCTTCATTCGCTCATCAATTCAATCGGCAGCTCGATTGACGAAAAGAGCGCAAAGGCGCATATCTACAACCTTCACTATCAGAATTTAATCGGCGAAAAGGCGGCGCAGCTTATGCTGTCGGTTCTGTCGGACAGCAATTTCAGAGGCGCGCCCGCTGAGGTCAGAGACAGAATCAGAGCAAACCAGATCAAACAGATGCTATTAGTTATAGCAACAAGTTAAGGAGGACACAATTATGAAATGTCAACATTGTAATCAGAATGAGGCAACAACTCATATCAAAAAAAGTATTAACGGTCAGACCGAGGAGATGCACCTCTGTTCAGAGTGTGCAAACGAACTCGGCGTAATGGAGGATTTCAGGATGCCGTCAATGGGCGAGTTCTTTGCAGACAGCTTTCTCGGCAGCTTCCTCGGCGCAGGCGTAAGCCCTCTCAACGCGCTCACGGGAGTTGACAGATGCTCAACCTGCGGTTCATCGTTCAACGACATCGTAAACAGCGGTCAGGTTGGCTGCAGCGAGTGTTACGACAAGTTCGGCGAAAAGCTTGAACCTTCAATCGAAAAGCTTCATGGCAGAACCAAGCACATCGGCAAGTTTATCTCTTACACCGAAAGCGAAGACAAAAAGAGCGAGGCGAAGGAGGAAAAGCCGAGCGAGCTTGACTCTCTTAAAAAAGAGCTTGAAACGGCAATAAAGGAACAGCGTTTTGAAGACGCTGCGGTTTTGAGAGATGAAATAAAGTCAATGGAGGAAAACAATGAGTAATACGGAAAGCAGCAGGGGAAGCTCAGTCCTCGCATCAAAGATAACGTTAGTAAGAAATATTGATAAAACACCGTTCCCTCACAGGCTTTCGGACGACGGAAGAAGGGCGCTTTGCAAAAAGATTTTCGCCTCAATCCAGAACTCAAAGCTTGCAGGCGAGTTTGATATGTACGAGCTTCTTTCAATGAGCGAGTACGACAAGCTTTCCTTCGTTCAGGCGGGCATACTTTCGCCCGAGGAGGCGAGGGAGAGGGGATACAGCGCAATCCTCGTTTCAAAGGATAAGCTGACTAATATCCTTCTCTGCTCAAAGGAACACATCAAGGTGACGGTGTCGGGCGAGGGGCAGTCCCTCGGCGAGCTCTATTCAAAGCTCGATATCATCGACAATATCTTCATCGACAGCCTTAAAATCGCATTCGATAAAAGGCTCGGATTTCTTACGGCAAGCCCGATGAATCTCGGCACGGGTATGAGCGCGTCCCTTGTGCTCAGCCTTCCGAAACTCAAAGAGAGCGGCGCAATGCCGTCGCTTTCCCGCACCCTCTCAAAGCTCGGCTTCACGATTAAGCCTCTCTTTGACGAGGACGGCGACATCTTTGAACTTACAAACAACATCAGCCTCGGCATAAGCGAAGAGGCTGCAATAGAAAACTTAAACGGAGTTTGCAATTTGATAATTAACGCATAGCAACACTCCGTAAGGAGGTATTACTATGTACAGATTCAACTACTTTACACAGAATGCAAACGAGGCGCTCAACTACGCGATTAAATCCGCGGAGTCCCTCGGCCACAACTATGTGGGTAGTGAGCATATACTTTTAGGCCTTACAAAGGTCGGCGACTGCGTGGCGGCGTCAGCCCTTTCCTCAAAGGGTATCGACGAGGAAACGGTCGAGAGCTTTATCAGGGAAAACGTCGGCGTAGGCACTCCCGTAAAGCTTTCGCCCGACGCGTTCAGCCCCCGCAGCAAAAGAGTGCTTGACATAGCCTTTCAGGTTGCAAGGGGTATGCGCCACTCGTTTGTCGACACGGAGCATATTCTTCTCGCTCTTTTGCAGGAGGAGGATTCCTACGCGGTAAGGCTTCTCAACGAAAACGGAGTCGACGAAAGACAGCTCTTTGAAGAGCTTGTAAGCGAGCTCAGCCAGAGCGGCGCTCAGCCGCAGTCAAACGGCAGAAAGGGTAAAAATTCCAAATCGAAAACCCCGACGCTTGACGAATTCGGCAAGGATTTGACCGCTCTTGCAAGAGAGGGCAAAATCGACCCCGTAATCGGCAGGGAAAACGAGATAGAAAGAGTTATTCAGATTCTTTCAAGAAGGACGAAAAACAACCCCTGCTTAATCGGTGAGCCGGGCGTCGGCAAAACCGCAATCGCAGAGGGACTTGCATTAAAGATTGTCAGGGAAGAGGTTCCCGAGCTTCTTTCGGGCAAAAAGATTGTAGCGCTCGACCTCACCTCAATGGTTGCCGGAACAAAGTACAGGGGCGACTTTGAGGAGAGAATCAAGAAGGCGATGGACGAGGTTATTGCCGACAAGAACACTATCCTCTTCATAGACGAGGTACACACGATTATGGGTGCGGGCGCGGCAGAGGGCGCAACCGACGCGGCCAACATCCTCAAGCCTTCGCTTGCACGCGGTGAGCTTCAGGTAATCGGCGCCACAACAATCGACGAGTACCGCAAGAATATAGAAAAGGACGCAGCTCTCGAAAGGCGTTTCCAGCCCGTAATGATAGGCGAGCCTACTGAGGACGAGGCAATCGAAATTCTCAAGGGCCTTCGCGATAAATACGAGGCGCACCACAAGGTTAAAATTCCCGACGACGCAATCGAAAGCGCGGTTAAAATTTCATCAAGATATATCGCGGACAGATTCCTTCCCGACAAGGCTATCGACCTCGTTGACGAGGCAGCCTCAAGGGTGAGACTCAAGGCTCAGACCGTTCCCGACAATCTCAAGGAAATGGAAAAGGAGCTCAAGTCAATCGAAGAGGAAAAGTCATCCGCGGTAAGAAATCAGAACTACGAGCAGGCAGCTGTTCTGCGCGATAAGCAGAACAAGCTCAAAACCCTTCTCGACGAGGAGAGGGAGAAGTGGCGAAATCTCTCATCCCACGAGGTTAAGGAAATCACCGTCGAGGATATCGCGTCGGTCGTTTCCTCGTGGACGGGTATCCCCGTAACCACTCTTACCAAGGAGGAATCCGAGCGGCTTCTCAATATGGAGGATATTCTTCACGAGAGAATCGTCGGTCAGGATAAGGCTGTATCCGCTGTCGCAAAGGCAATCCGCCGCGGCAGAGCAGGACTGAAAAACCCGAAAAGACCGATAGGCTCGTTCATCTTCTTAGGTCCCACTGGCGTCGGCAAAACCGAGCTTTGCAAGACTCTTGCCGAGGCTATGTTCGGCGATGAAGAGGCAATCATCAGGCTCGATATGTCCGAGTATATGGAAAAGCATACCGTGTCAAAGCTTGTGGGCTCGCCCCCCGGCTACGTCGGCTTTGACGAGGGCGGACAGCTCACCGAGAAAATCAGAAGAAAGCCCTATTCGGTAGTGCTCTTCGACGAGATTGAAAAGGCTCATCCCGACGTTTTCAACATTCTTCTGCAAATACTCGAGGACGGTATTCTCACCGACTCGCAGGGCAGAAAGGTGTCCTTTAAAAACGCGGTCATCATTATGACCTCAAACGTCGGCGCGTCAAAGATTACCTCGCCTCAGACGGCTCTCGGCTTCGGCGGCGAGAAGGACGAAAACAAGAGCATCGAAGAGCTCGTTATGGAAGATTTGCGCCACACCTTCAAGCCCGAATTCCTCAACAGGGTTGACGAGATTATCGTGTTCAATCAGCTTGAGAAAAAGGACATCGAGGAGATTGCGCGCAGAATGCTCAGCACTCTTGCAAAGCAGCTCAAAGAGCTCGGCACCGAGGTTGAATTCACCGACGAGGCAATCTCGCAGCTTGCCGAAGCGGGATTTGACAAGGTCTACGGAGCGCGACCGCTGCGCCGTGCAATCCAGACCGAGATTGAGGATAAGCTCTCGGAGCTCATTCTCGAAGATAAGCTCGGCGAACACTGCACGGTCGACTTCAAAGACGGCAAGTTCACATTTGAATAAAAACAAAAAGAAATCCCGCAGGGAAACCTGCGGGATTTTTTTATTCTAAACTGCATTCAATCAGCATTATTCCCGACGGAACAATGTCGACCATACCGTACTTTCCGTTAGTGATTGCGCCGGGGTTCATCACGCACAAATCTCCGTCGTACTCGGAAAACTGCGTGTGCGTGTGCCCGAAAAGGCAGACGTCCGCGCCGATGGTTTTCGCGTGCTGCTTTATCATCTCATAGCCGTGCTTGACGTGGTAGGGATGACCGTGGGTAAAGAAAACGCGCTTGCCGTTAAAGTCGATTATCTTTGAGGTCGGGTACTTGCTGTTCCAGTCGCAGTTGCCGCTCACTCTCTCATATCTTATTTTGGGATACGCCATAAGAATCTCGTCAAAATCGTCCTCGCCGTCGCCGAGAAAAATGAATAAATCGGCGTCGTTGAGGTGCATTTCAACTGCTTCAAAAAGCTTCCTCGTCGCCCTGTGAGCGTCCGAAAGCACAACAATTCTCATTCATAAATCACTTCCGAAATTCATAGGATTTAATATAATTATAATAGAGAGGAGAGATTTTTTCAATGGGAGAAAAGAATATTAATTTAGATAAGCTTGTTGAGGAGGCAAAGCAGGGAAGGCTCGAGGATTTTCTCAGCAAAAATCTGAGCGCCGAAACAAAAGCGAAGCTCAGCAGTATTTTAAGCGATAAAAGCAAAACCGATAAGATGCTCGCCTCCCCGCAGGCAAAGGAAATTATGAAGAAACTTAATAAGGATAAGTAATATGGATATTGAAAATTTAAGCGATATAATCTCGGGGCTTTCGGGCGAGGATATAGACAGGCTTCGCTCGCTTGCCTCGTCCATAACGGGCGGCGCGGCTGAGGAAAAGCCCCTGCCGGCGCCAAAGACGCCCCAAAGCGGAATAGACATCGAAACGCTTATGAAAGTGAAAAGCGTCGCCGAAAAAATGAATATGTCGAATTCAAAGGACGCTCAGCTCATAGCCGCGCTCAAGCCCTATCTCAGCGAAGAACGGCAGCGCAGGGCTGAGCAGAGCATAAGACTTTTAAACCTGATTGAAATTCTGCCGTACATAAAGGAGCTTTTTGATGAAGGAGTTTGAAAATGAAATAAACGAGGCGAAAAGACGGGTTATGGAAATGAACGAAAAAGCCGATAAATTCAGCAGGGAAATGAGCAGTAAAGGCGAAACGCCGCCGTCCGGAAAGCCCCAAAAAAGCGACGACAGCTCGCTTCTTCTCATACTCGCCCTCACGGTAATCCTCTCAAAGGAAAACACCGACAGCAAAATCCTTCTCGCGCTTTTATACCTTATGATGTAGATATTTTTATAAAAATTTTGATATATGTAGAATTTTTGATAATAATATGTTATATTATATGTTAATAATAAGCGGGGGATGTAAAATGGATTTTAATCAGATTGAAATTGCCGACGGCGTTTCATTTGTCGGAATTGACGCAAAACAGTTTAAAACTAATAATATCTCAATGTGCTTTGCACTTGACCTCAAAGAGGAAACCGTGTCAGCAAACGCAGTTCTCGTCAGCCTTCTTGCAAGGAAGTGCGAAAAGTACAACACGCTCACAAGCTTCAACAGAAAGCTTGCAAATCTCTACGGCGCGGTTGCGTCGGGAGTGACGATTAAGCAGGGAGCAAGTCAGGTGCTCAGGCTCGGCATAAAATGCCTTGACGACAGATTTTCCCTCGACGGCGAGAGCATCTCGCTCGAATGTGCAAAGCTTCTCTGCGATATGGCTTTTTCACCCTGTATGGAAAACGGCTCGTTTCTTGAAGCAGACGTTGAAGCTGAAAAGAGAATCATCATTCAGCGCATTGAGGCTGAGGAAAACGAAAAGCGCAAATACGCCATGAACAGGGCGGAGGAGATAATGTTTTCGGGCGAGCCCTACGGCATCGGCAGGCTCGGTACAAAAGAGCAGGTTGCCGCTCTCTGCGTTGAGGATATCAACGAGGCGTGGCGCAGGGTGCTTTCAACGGCAAAGATTATGATTGCGTCCGTCGGAAGCCTTGACGGTGAGGAATTCTGCAATTTCATCAAGCCCCGCCTTGCAGAGATTGACAGAAACTATACCCCCCTCAAAAAGCCCGTTCTCGTTCCTTTCGCAAATTCAGTCAAAGAGGAAATGGAACGTCAGGACGTCAAGCAGGGCAAGCTCGTTCTGGGCTTCAGGGTAAATATGGAATATGACGACGACCTCACGGTTGCCATGCGCTGCTTTGCCGATATTTTCGGCGGCGGACCTTATTCAAAGCTCTTTGTAAACGTCAGGGAAAAGCTCAGCCTCTGCTATTACTGCTCGGCGAGATATAACCGCACAAACAGCGCCGTTATGGTGCAAAGTGGCTGCAACGAGGAAAATATGGACAAGGCTGTAAAGGAAATTCTCAACCAGCTCGAAAAGATAAAGAGCGGCGATTTTGACGAGGAGTTCAGCGCCTCAAAAATTGCAATCAGCGATTTCCTCGGCTCGGTTAAGGACGACCCCGAGACTATGAGCCTCTGGTATCAGACACAGATTATCGACGACAGCATCAGGTCGCCCGAGGACGATATAAAGATTCACAACGCGGTCACAAAGGAGCAGATTTTAAAATGCGCTTCCCTTGTGTCGCTTGACACGGTTTATAAATTATCATCACCGGAGGAGGCGGAATAATGAAAGAAATAGTTTCAAAATCCCTCGGTGAAAAGTATTATGAAATCGACCACAAGTCGGGGCTCAAAATCTTTGTGCTTCCGAGGGAGGGCTTTGCAACGGCATACGCTCTTTTCGGCACAAAGTACGGCTCGATAGACAACCGCTTCAAGAGAAGCGACAGCGACGAGTGGACAGTTGTTCCCGAGGGCATTGCCCATTTTCTTGAGCACAAGCTTTTTGAAAGCGAGGAGCTCGACGCATTTGCAAGATACGCCAAAACGGGCGCTGCGGCAAACGCCTACACCTCGTTTGACAGAACCTGCTATCTGTTTTCCTGCACCGACAATTTCAAGGATTCCCTCGAGATTCTTCTCGACTTCGTAACCCATCCCTATTTCACCAAGGAAACGGTTGAAAAGGAACAGGGCATTATCGGTCAGGAAATTACGATGTACTACGACGTGGCAGGGTGGATGAGTATGTTCAACCTTCTTCGTCTGCTCTATCACAACCACCCCGTAAAGATTGATATCGCAGGCACTCAGGAGTCCATTTCAAAGATAATGGACAAGCTTCTTTACGACTGCTACAACACCTTCTACAACCTTCACAATATGGCACTCGCCGTAACCGGAAACGTCAGCGTTGAAGACGTTCTCGAGGTCTGCGACAGAATGCTTGAAAAGGCTGAAAAGGTAGAGATTGAGCGCTCGTTTGAGAACGAGCCGAGGGATATCGTCGACAGCTACACCGAGTATAAGCTCGCGCTCAGTATGCCGGTGTTCTCGTTTGGATACAAGGAAAAATGCGAAAAGCCCGTTCAGAGCCTTCGCAAAATGATTCTTGTCACAATCCTTCTCGATATTCTTGCGGGCGACACCTCGCCGCTGTATAACTCGCTCTTTGAAAAGGGACTTATCAACTCAAGCTTTTCAAAGGAATATTTCACGGGCTACGGCTTTGAGGCAATAATGTTTGACGGCGAAAGCACCGACCCGAAGGCTGTCAGCGAGGAGATAAAAAAGGCGGTAAAGCAGCTTCGCGAAAACGGCATTACCGACGAGGAGTTTGAAACCGCAAGGCGTGCGCTTTACGGCAGCGAGATTATGCACTTCAACGACGTTGAAACCGTTGCAAACGAGCTTATTGCAGCCTATTTCGAGGGCTATTCCGTCTTCGACGTTGTTGAGGAGTACAAGAAAGTGACAAAGGAAGAGGTTGAAAAGCTTCTTGACGATATGCTTGACGAAAGGTACAGCGCGCTTTCCGTTGTGAAGGGATAATTATGAGCGATTTTACACATGTGTATTTTGAAGGGCTCGGCATTGATTTTGACCTGCCGTCCATAGCCTTCACGATATTCGGCCACGACATTCATTTTTACGGGCTCATCATCGCCTTCGGCTTTACTCTTGCCGTTTTATACGGCGGCAGAATGGCGTACAAATGGTGTATGAGTCTCGACGGTATGACCGACGTTCTCATCTGGGGAACGATATTCGGAATAGTCTGCGCAAGGGCGTACTACGTCATTTTCGAGTGGGGTTACTACAGTCAGCACCTTTCGGAAATTCCGATGATATGGAACGGCGGCATCGCCATTTACGGCGGTATCATCGGCGCACTAATCGGCGCGGTAGTCGGCTGTAAGGTCGGCAAAATCAATTTTCAGAATCTGCTCGATTTGGGCGCGCTCGGACTGCTCATAGGTCAGGGCATCGGCCGCTGGGGCAACTTCTTCAATCAGGAGGCGTTCGGCTCAAATACCACGACGGCGCTTTTCAGAATGTGGAGCGGAAAGATTCACGACACGCTTGCCGAGTCGCAGGCGCTTCTCGCTTCAAAGGGTATGGAAGTCAATCCCGACCTTCCCGTGCATCCTACCTTCCTTTACGAGAGCGTATGGTGCGTTATCGGCTTCTTCATCCTTCACTATATCATCACCGAAAAAAGGCGCTTCAAGGGCGAGGTTTTCCTTCTCTACGGCATCTGGTACGGACTTGAGAGAATGATAGTAGAAGGGCTTCGCACCGACTCGCTTTATATCGGAGCGACAAGCATCAGAGTAAGCCAGCTTCTTTCTGCAATAATAGTTGCGGTTGCACTTGCATTTTTCATTTTTAATATGGTAAGATATAAAAAGGATAAATTGCCCGAAAGGCTTGTTGTCGAACCCTCGATACAGGGCAAGTACCTTTTCAGAAATTTTAAGGACAGGTAAGAGGAAAAGTTATGGCAGAAATTATCAGCGGAAAGATTGTGTCCGCTCAGGTTAAGGAAAGAGTTGCAAAGGAAACAGAGGAACTGAAGAAAAGGGGAGTGACCCCCGGGCTTGCGGTTATCATCGTGGGCGACGATTCAGCCTCTCAGGTCTATGTAAGAAATAAGGAAAAGGCGTGCGACGAGGTTGGCTTTTACAGCGAAAAATACGCCCTTCCCGCATCCACGACGCAGGAAGAGCTCAACGCGCTTGTAAAGGAGCTCAACGGCAAAAAGGATATTAACGGAATCCTTTGCCAGCTTCCGCTTCCGTCCCACCTTGACGATAAAGAGGTTATAAACCTCATCGACCCGATTAAGGACGTTGACGCATTCCATCCCGAAAACGTCGGCGCGATTATGATAGGCGACTACCATTTTCTTCCCTGCACACCCGCGGGCGTTATGGAGCTTATCCACTCAACGGGCGTGAGCGTTGAGGGCAAAAAGGCTGTGGTAATCGGCAGAAGCAATATCGTCGGAAAGCCCATGGCTATGCTTCTTCTGCACGAAAACGCAACCGTTGAGATTACCCATTCAAGAACGCAGAATCTTGCTGACGTAACAAAAACGGCAGACATTCTCGTTGCCGCAATCGGCAAGGCGAAATTCGTCACCGCCGATATGGTGAAAGAGGGAGCGGTTGTCATCGACGTCGGAATGAACAGGGATGAAAACGGCAAGCTCTGCGGCGACGTTGACTATGACGGCGTGTTTGATAAATGCGGCTACATCACCCCCGTTCCGGGCGGCGTTGGTCCCATGACTATTGCCATGCTTATGCAGAACACTCTGACCGCCGCAAAAATTCAGAACGGGATTGATTAAATGACTATTGAAGAACAGGTTGTTCAGAAGTTAAAGGATAAAAATTACCGTATCGCCTTTGCCGAATCATGCACGGGTGGACTCTGCTGCGCAAAGCTCGTAAGCGTTGCGAGCGCGTCTTCGGTGCTTGATATGTCGTTTGTAACCTATGCAAACGAAGCGAAGACAGAGCTTCTCGGTGTGAGCGCCGCCACGATTGAAAAGTACGGCGTTGTCAGCGAGGAGGTTGCCCGCGAAATGGCAAAGGGCGTTGCGGATAAAGCAGGGTGCGAGGTCGGCGTCGGCGTTACCGGCATAGCAGGACCTACGGGCGCCACGGCTGGAAAGCCCGTCGGAATGGTTTGTTTCGGCTTTTCACTTAACGGCGACGTCAAAACCTTTACTCAGTATTTCGGCGAAATCGGCAGAAATGCAGTAAGGGAAGCAAGCGTTAATTTTGTTTATAATAAACTGTTGGAGTTCATATGAGAAACGATGACAACAAAAAAGCGTTTCAGATGCACAATATGAAATATCTCTGCTATCAGCTTTCGCAGCAGATGTTCATAAACAAGGTATTGTTCGGTCTCACGGCAATGCTTGAGGCATTTCTGTTCCTTTTTGGCTGGAATCACTATAAAAACTCCGCCGATGCCTCGGATATCATCGCGATGCTGATTATATATATCATATTCGCGCTTCCGTTTATTATGTCGTATCTCACAATGTCTCTGACAAGACTTGAGCTTTCAAACTGCTACAGATATGCGGACGAAATCGACGAGGAGGAAAGCAACGAAATAGAGGAACTCATAACCAAGGCGAAGGACGTAAAAGTCGGCGAACTGGCAGTGCTCGTAATCGCGTTTGTATTCTACACAATGAGCGTGTTTTAATAAAATTAAAATTACTGTTGATTTTTTCACCTATCTGTTATATAATCATTTAGCAACAAACAATTCCGAATTCCGCATTCCGAATTCTTAATTGAAAATGCTGGTATGGCTCAGTTGGTAGAGCAGCGCATTCGTAATGCGCAGGCCTCGGGAAGTAGTTAAGGATATATGGAACAAACAGAAATAGCAAAAAGACAAAAAAGGTTTTTAACACTATTTGTTATTAAAGAAGCCCTTTTTGTGGTAACAGTTGTTGCAGATGTTTTATTGTTTCTTCTGTCGTTATTTGGTGCTATGGATAATGACATAACAACGAAAGATTTTCTTGAAATAACTTTGATTTTGCTTGCTGTCGGTTTACCATTGATAGTTATTTCAGTTATTACTAACACTTTTGAATATAAGTTTTATAGAGAATTTAAAAACAGGTTCAACAGAAATATAAGGCGACTAATAATAGTAACTTTTTGTGTTAGTGTTACACAATTTTTGATATTTCTGATATGCTATATTGCTGCGATACTATTTTTACAACCGTGGTAAAAGTCAATAACTGCTGGTGTGGCTCAGTTGGTAGAGCAGCGCATTCGTAAACGGAAGGTCATAGCGGCAAAAACGCAAAAATTAAATCATTCGCTACTGTGGCTCAGTTGGTAGAGCAGCGCATTCGTAATGCGCAGGTCGTCGGTTCGAGTCCGACCAGTAGCTCCAGGGCTTCCTTTCAGGAAGCCTTTATTTATGCGGTTTTTCGGGCATTTTTGATTTTTGAAATCGAGAAAAATCGAGCGAGAAAAATCTAATTATCTCTGATCAATTTTGCAAATAAAAAGAAATCTCATCCCGAAAATTCAGAATGAGATTTTTTAATAAGTTTCCCAAGACCATCTAATGACCATTTATGAAATTATAGGTTAAAGCATTTGCCCGACAATCAGAATTTATAGAAGTCCTGAAAGTTTCATGCTTTCATCCCAAAGTTCTTTTGCGTTTTCCTCCACATAGGAAAGCAGTGAAGACTTAGCAGTATTTGTACTGCGATCATAGTACAGTGCTTCAGAGGACAGATAACGATCC
>CAJOHE010000021.1 GCA_905234495.1 uncultured Eubacterium sp.
TGGAACACAGGTGGCGGAAACGGCGGCGTGCCGATTAATTTCTAACGGCGTTAAGAATAAAAAAAGGGATGCATCGGGCAACCGATGCATCTTTTTTGTCATTATGATTTTGTTCCACAAATATCATAAATGTTTCACACGCTTTTGTAACCTTTATTTGTAACCTTTGTTTTACTGATTTTATCGCGAAAAACGTCGTTTTCCGCCTGTGAAACAGAAAAATGTCTAAAACTACATATGTAAAAAATATTGACATTTTTTCAAAAAAAGCACAATATGTTGTATTTTTTTATAAAAAACCTATTGACATATAGATTTGTTTTTGGTATTATCATTATAGTCGCCTAATGGCGTTGTAACTATTTTGTAATAATTTCAGGAAATAAAAGAAAACTAACTGTCAAAAGGGGAAGAAATTATGAAAATTATCAAGAGAAACGGGGCTGAGGTAGATTTTGATATAAACAAAATCTACGTTGCCGTATCAAAGGCAAATGCAGCCTGCAAAAAGGAAGAGCTCTCACAGAGCCAGATTACCGAGATTGCAGAGTACGTTGAGTTCAAGCTTTCAAAGGCAAGCAGAGCCCTCAGCGTAGAGGAAATTCAGGATATCGTTGAGAACCAGATTATGGCTCAGGGTGCGTTTGAGGTTGCAAGACTTTACGTTAAGTACCGCTACAACCGTTCGCTTATCAGAAAGGCAAACACCACCGACAACCAGATTCTCTCACTCATTGAGTGCAACAATGAAGAGGTTAAGCAGGAAAACTCCAACAAGAACCCGACTGTAAATTCAGTTCAGCGCGACTATATGGCAGGCGAGGTTTCAAAGGATATCACAAAGAGAATTCTTCTTCCCCAGGATATCGTTGACGCTCACGAGCAGGGCATTATCCATTTCCACGACGCAGACTATTTTGCACAGCATATGCACAACTGCGACCTTGTAAACCTTGAGGATATGCTTCAGAACGGAACGGTTATTTCCGAGACCATGATTGAAAAGCCCCACAGCTTCTCAACCGCCTGCAACATCGCAACCCAGATTATCGCTCAGGTTGCTTCAAACCAGTACGGCGGCCAGTCAATCTCTCTCACTCATCTTGCACCCTTCGTGCAGATAAGCCGTGAGAAAATCAGAAAAGAGGTTGAGGCTGAAAACGACGAGCTTGCTCTCAATATGAACGAAGAGCAGATGAGCGCCCTCACCGAAAAGAGACTTCGCGAAGAGGTTTCAAGAGGCGTTCAGACAATCCAGTATCAGGTTGTAACCCTTCTCACAACAAACGGTCAGGCTCCGTTTGTAACGGTATATATGTATCTCAACGAGGCAAACAACGCTCAGGAAAAGAAGGACCTCGCTCTCATCATCGAGGAAACCCTCAAGCAGAGAATCAAGGGCGTAAAGAACGAGAACGGCGTATGGATTACCCCCGCGTTCCCGAAGCTCATCTATGTTCTTGAAGAGGACAACGTTGACGAGAATTCCGAGTATTTCTACCTCACGGAGCTTGCTGCAAAGTGTACCGCAAAGAGAATGGTACCCGACTATATCAGCGAAAAGATTATGCTTGAGCTCAAGGGCGACGTTTATACCTGTATGGGCTGCCGTTCCTTCCTCACACCCGACCGTTTCACCGATAACGGCATCGGCAACATCGCAAACGCAAAGAACTACGTTCCCGGTAAGCATAAGTATTACGGCAGATTCAATCAGGGCGTTGTTACTCTCAACCTTGTTGATATCGCTTGCTCATCGGGCGGAGATATGAATAAGTTCTGGAAGATTTTCGACGAGAGACTCGACCTCTGTCACAGAGCATTACAGTGCCGCCACAACAGACTTATGGGCACCCTTTCCGACGCGGCTCCCATTCTCTGGCAGCACGGCGCTCTTGCAAGACTCAAGAAGGGCGAAAAGATTGACCGCCTTCTCTTCGACGGCTATTCAACAATCAGCCTCGGCTACGCAGGTCTTTATGAGTGCGTAAGATATATGACGGGCAAATCCCACACCGACGAAGAGGGCAAGCCCTTTGCGCTCGACGTTATGAGATATATGAACGACGCCTGCGCAAGATGGAAGAAGGAAGAGAATATCGACTATTCCATCTACGGCACACCGCTTGAGTCGACCACCTACAAGTTTGCCAAGTGCCTCCAGAAGCGCTTCGGCAAGATTGAGGGCGTAACCGATAAGAACTACATCACAAACTCTTACCACGTTCACGTAACGGAAGAGATTGACGCGTTCACAAAGCTCAAGTTTGAGTCGGAATTCCAGGCTCTTTCACCCGGAGGCGCTATCTCCTACGTTGAGGTTCCGAATATGCAGAACAACATTCCCGCAGTTCTTCAGGTAATGAGATTCATCTACGACAACATTATGTACGCAGAGCTCAATACCAAGAGCGACTACTGTCAGGTTTGCGGCTACGACGGCGAGATTCAGGTTGTTGAAAACGAGCACGGCAAGCTTGTATGGAAGTGCCCGAAGTGCGGCAACGAGGACCAGGACAAGATGAACGTTGCAAGAAGAACCTGCGGCTACATCGGTACCCAGTTCTGGAATCAGGGCAGAACGCAGGAAATCAAGGAAAGAGTTTTACACTTATAATCTTTACCCGTTTACCTACCTTGTTAAAGGGAGGTGTCGCGAAAGCGACGGAGGGATTCTTAAATATGGGCGGGTGCAGTACCCGCCCGAAATCATATACGGAGAATTTATATGAATTTTGGAGAAATAAAAACTAACGATATTGCAAACGGCGAGGGTGTGC
The DNA here is from genome assembly GCA_905234495.1 of uncultured Eubacterium sp. Classification (GTDB taxonomy): domain Bacteria; phylum Bacillota; class Clostridia; order Oscillospirales; family Acutalibacteraceae; genus Eubacterium_R. The sequence continues at coordinate 2,781 of CAJOHE010000021.1, forward strand.
GCACGTCGCTTTTCGTGTCGGGCTGCCGTCACCACTGCAAAAACTGCTTCAACGAGGAAACGTGGGACTTTTCCTACGGCGAGCCCTTCACCGAGGCAACGATGGCTCAGATTTTCGAGAGCTGCGAGCCCCATTGGGTGAACGGTCTTTCAATCCTCGGCGGCGAACCCTTCGAGCCCGAAAACCAGAAGGTGCTTCTTCCGTTTCTGATTATGTTCAGGGAAAAATTCCCCGACAAGGACATCTGGTGCTACACGGGCTTCACGATTGAGGAAATCCTCGGCAAGTGGGAATCAAGAGCGAACACGCCGATTGCAAAGGAAATGCTCTCGCTCATCGACGTCCTCGTTGACGGACGCTTCATCGAAGAGCAGAAGGACATCTCGCTCGTTTTCCGTGGCTCGGCAAATCAGAGAATTATCGACGTAAAGAAAACCCTTGAGCAAAACGACATCGTTTTGTATCTCGTGTAAGAGGGCGAGCCTATGAAATCTGATGTGGTTCGCATTTCAAGCGGCGGCAGCGGCATAGAAGAGGCGCTTGAGCTCTCGGACAGAGTTGCCGGTTTTGCAGGGCTTGACCGTAAGTCCGCCATCCGTCTGCGCCTTATGGCAGAGGAGATGACGGGAATGTTTATGGCAATCGTGGGCGAGCAGGAAGCCGATTTTTGGATTGAGAAGGACGGCGAAAAATTTGAGCTTCACCTTCTCACCACAACCGAGCTCGACTCGGAACAGAGGGCAAAGCTCATCGCCGCGTCAACAAGCAAAAGAAACGAGACGACGGGCTTTATGTCAAAGCTCAGGTCGGTCTTTGAAGCGGCTGTAACCTCGATGAACAGCGGCTACAGCGAGGCGGTAAACCTCGGGCTCGTTGAGTCGAGCGGCGGCTTTACAGAATGGACGCTGAGTCAGTACAAGGCTGAGGCAGAGAAGGAACAGTGGGACGAGCTTGAGCAGTCCGTGGTCGCGCAGCTTGCAGACGAGATAAGAGTTAAAATAGTCGGACTGAACGTCGAGATGATAATTGATAAAACTTTCTGAAAAGAAAACGCTTTGCAAAGCTGCAAAGCGTTCTTTTTTTATGCCTTTTTACTTTTTGTTTTTCTCACAACGAATACTGTGAAAAGTATTATGATGAGCACGCCGAGAGCGACGAGGGTGTTCCAGAGCCAGAACGGCTTTTTCTCAACGTCGTTTGCCGCGACTATATTCGTTGAATAGTTCAGCCCGTCAATTTTGTAGGTCGCCGTTCCGAGCACCTGCCCTTTGGCAACGGGCGCCTTGATTTCGGGCTCAATCTCAACCGTCGGCGCGGTGGCTTCGTCCGTGATTCCGGCGGGTGCAACAGCGTAGATGTCGCTTTCAATCACAAGCTCGAGCGCTTCCTGCTCGGTCACCGCGTTGATAACGTTTACCCTGTCAACGGGCTGAGCGCTGTCCGCGATGAGAGTGAAGGAATAATTGTCGTAAACGTATTCAAAAAGCTTTTTCGTGTCGAGGAAACGGTCGTTTCCCGCGTCGGTCACGCTGCCGCCGAGAACTACCGAAACGAGGTTGATATTGTCCTTTGACGCGCTTGCCACAAGGCACTCGCCCGCGGGAGTGGTGTGCCCCGTCTTGATGCCCGTGCAGTAGGGGCAGTAGTAGCTGCCGTTTGCAAGAAGCTCGTTGGTGTTGTCGAAGGTTCTGTCGTTTTTCGCGTAAACGTTTGAGGCGGGAACCGTGAAACTCTTCGTCTTGACTATCTCGTTGAAGACGTCGTATTTCTGACATTCCCTCGCGATAAGATAGAGGTCGTAGGCGCTGCAATAGTGGTTGTCGTCGTGAAGACCGTTCGGGTTTATGAAGTGAAGATTCTCGCAGCCGAGCTCCTTCGCCCTGCTGTTTGAAAGCTCGGCAAACGCCTCGATGCTGCCGCTGACGTGCTCTGCAAGGGCGTACGCCGCCTCGTTTGCACTCGGAATCAGAAGCGCCTGCAAAAGGGTGTATACGCTCTGCTCCTCTCCTGCGAGAAGCCCCGCGTTTGAAAGCCCCTCGTCAACGAGCGCCGCCGCGGTCGGTGAAACGACTGCCACGTCGTCCATCTGACAGTTTTCAAGCACCATCAGCGCCGTGAGAATTTTCGTCGTGCTGGCGGGGTACATCTTGTCGTGGGCGTTCTTTTCATAGAACACCTTGCCCGTTATCGGGTCGGCAACGTATGCCGCCTTGCAGCCGATTTCGGGGGCGTTTTCGTTTGCCGCCTGCTCGCTCTGCGCATATTCAAAGGTTACCCTCGCGCCCGTCGAGATTTCATTGTTCTCGTAAAGCGAGTCGGAATATTCAAAGCTTCCGTCCGCAAAAAGCTCCCTCAGGTCAGCGTCCTCGGCAAAGGACGTCAGGGGAACGAGCGCAAGGCAGAGCGCAAGAAGGGCGACTAAAAGTTTCTTTTTCATATCAATTCACCTGAAAAACAGAAAAGGGGGCATATGCCCCCTTAATTATTACTGTATAATGCTGATAATACCCACGCCGAGACCGCTCACCGCCATAAGAGCGGCAAGTACGATGGCTGTGATTTTAACCCATTTTCTGTTCATATCAAATACCTCTTATTTCATAATTCCGTCCGCGTCAGCCTGAAGCCTGTCGGCAATCGCCTTTGCGGCTTCCCTCGTTTCGCCTACCGCGGTGATGTATGCCTTGATTTTCGGCTCGGTGCCCGAAGGACGGACGATAATCTTGTTGCCGTCGGTGAGCGTGTATGCGAGAACGTTTGACTTCGGAAGCTCAATCACAGAGGTTGAGCCGTCGGCAGTCTTTGTTGAAACGGAGGTTTTGTAGTCGTCGACAACCGTTATGTCAAGACCTGCAAAGGACTTCGGCGGATTTGCGCGAAGGCCGTCCATAATGCCTGCCATCTTTTCCATACCCGAGGCGCCCTCGAAGGTGTAGCTTGCAACGGTGTTGCAGTAGTAGCCGAACTCGTCGTAAATCTCGTCCATAACCTGAGCGAGCGACTTGCCCTGAGCCTTGTAAAACGCAGCCATTTCGCAGATGAGCATCGAGGCAACGACCGCGTCCTTATCCCTTGCGTGGGTGCCTGCAAGGTAGCCGTAGCTTTCCTCAAAGCCCATAATGAACGCGTCTGCCTTGCCCTCAGCCTCAAGCTGAGTTACAAGCTCGCCTATGTATTTGAAGCCCGTGAGAAGGTTTTTGAATTTGCAGTTGTATTTCTTTGCGATAACCTCGGCAAGGTCGGTTGAAACGAAGGACTTAACCGCGATGCTCTCGTCTGAAAGAAGCCCCTTCGCCTTCTTCTGTGAAAGAAGGTAGTTGAGCATCATAGCGCCGACCTCGTTGCCCGACATAAGCTTGTAGGAGCCGTCGTAGTCAACAACGGCGATGCCGACTCTGTCGCAGTCGGGGTCGGTTGCAAGAAGAAGGTCGGGCCTGACCTCGTCAGCCATTTTAAGACCGCACTCAAACGCCTGCCTGATTTCGGGATTCGGGAAGGGGCAGGTCGGGAAATTGCCGTCGGGCTTTTCCTGCTCGGGAACAACGTAAACCTTTTCAACGCCGATTCTTTTGAGAATCTTTCTTACGGGCTTGTTGCCTGTGCCGTTTAAAGGCGTGTAGATAACCTTGAGGTCTGCGTCCCTGATAATCTCGGGGTTTACGCACTGCTTCTGAACCTCGTCGAGGAAGGCTTCGATAACATCGTCGCCCATATACTCGATGAGTCCCTTTGAAACAGCCTCGTCAAAGTCCATCGTCCTGATTCCCGTGAAATAGTCGACCTTCTGAATGAAACCGTAGGTTTCCTCGGCTTCCTCGTCGGTCATCTGATAGCCGTTTGCGTTGTAGCATTTGTAGCCGTTGTATTTTGCGGGATTGTGGGAAGCGGTGAGAATGATACCGCTCTGCGTTTTGAAATATCTGATAGCAAAGGAAAGGCAGGGTGTGGGCTGCAGCTCTTCATAGAGGTAAACCTTGATGCCGTTTGCGGCAAGCACCTTTGCAGCCTCGATTGAAAAGTAGTCGCTCTTGATTCTTGAATCATAGCCGATAGCGATTGAAGGGCTGTCGTAGTGAGCGTTGAGGAAATCCGAAAGTCCCTGCGTAGCCTGACAAACCGTGTAGTAATTCATCTTGTTTGTGCCCGCGCCGATAACGCCTCGGAGTCCTGCCGTGCCGAATTCAAGGCAGCGGTAAAACCTGTCGAGAATAGCGTCGTCGTCGCCCTCAACGCTTTTGAGCTCGGCGATGAGGTCGGGGTCGGCTGTTGCCTTTTCAAGCCATTCGTTATAAAGTGCTTTAATGTCCATATGCTTCTCCTTTATATAATAGAAAAATTTCCGTTCTTTTCTATTTTAATCCTATTGAAATATATTGTCAATAACGACATTTATTGTTATAATAAAAACAGTATTGAATTTAAGGTGATAGTATGTACGCTAAAGTAAAAAGTCTCGGAATATTCGGGCTTGACGCTTTTGAGGTCACCGTTGAGTGCGACCTGAGCGGCGGGCTTCCGAGGTTTGACCTCGTGGGACTTCCCGACGCGGCTGTTAAGGAAAGCAGGGAAAGGGTGAGAGCCTCAATCAAAAACTGCGGTTTCGACTTTCCCGTTTCAAGAATAACGGTCAACATCGCCCCCGCGGATATAAAAAAAGAGGGCGCGGTCTACGATTTGCCCGTCCTCATCTCAATCCTTTCCGCAAGCGGCCAGATGCCCCGCGGCGCCGAGGGCTACGCCTTCATCGGCGAGCTTTCACTCGACGGCGAAATCAGGGGAGTGAACGGCGTTTTGCCCATGCTCATCCACGCAAGGCAGCAGGGGATTAGCAAGATTATCGTGCCGTTTGACAACGCAAGCGAGGCGAGCGTTCTCGACGGAATTGAGGCGTACCCCGCAAAGAATATTCTTCAGGTGATAAAGCATATCTCGGGCGAGGCGGTGATTCCGCCCTGCTACAACCCGAACACGGTTGAAACGAGGACGAATTACAGCGTTGATTTTGCCGACGTCAAGGGGCAGGAAACCGCAAAGAGGGCGCTTGAAATCGCCGCTGCGGGCGGACACAACTGCATTATGGTCGGCCCTCCCGGAACGGGTAAATCAATGCTTGCAAAAAGGCTTCCGACGATTCTTCCCGATATGACCTTTGAGGAAAAGCTTGAAACGACGAAGCTCTATTCGATAGCGGGCGAGATGAACGGCAGGGCGCTCATAAACGAGAGACCGTTCCGTTCGCCCCACCACACGATTTCCGCACAGGCTCTTGCGGGCGGCGGAACAAATCTCAAGCCCGGCGAGATTAGCCTTGCAAATAACGGCGTTATGTTTATGGACGAGTTCCCCGAGTTTGACAGGCGCACGAAGGAATCCCTCCGCCAGCCCCTTGAGGACGGCGTTATCAGCATTTCAAGGGCTTCGGGCTCGGTCGTGTATCCGTCGGATATTATGCTCATCGCGGCGATGAACCCCTGCCCCTGCGGCTACTACGGTCATCCCAAAATCGAGTGCAAATGCTCCGACGCCGCAAAGAAAAGATATATGGACAAAATCTCGGGTCCCGTGCTCGACAGGATTGATTTGCACGTTGAGGTGGCGCCGGTTGAATACGAGCAGCTTTCCTCACGCGAAAAGGGTGAGCCGAGCAGCGAGATTAAAAAGAGAGTCGACAGGGCGAGGGAAATCCAGCGAAAGCGCTTTAAGGGTACGGGCATTACCTGCAACGCGAGGATGACGCCCAGGATGACAAAGGAATTCTGCGTGCTTGACGACGAGGCTAATTCAATCCTCAAAGCAAGCTTTGAAAAGCTCGGAATGTCGGCAAGGGCGTATGACAAAATACTGAGAATCGCGAGAACTATTGCAGACCTTGAAGGCAGCGAAAACATTGAGCAGGTGCATATTTTCGAGGCGCTGCAGTACCGCTCGCTTGACAGGAAATACTGGAACGGAGGAAAGATATAATGGATATTCAGAAAACGATGGCAAACCTTGAAAAAAACAATATGAAGGTCTTCTTTGTTGAGACGAAGGAGGAGGTCGTACCCCTCATCAAAACCCTCATAAAAGAGGGCGAGAGCATCTCAAACGGCGGCAGCGAAAGCCTGAAGCAGTGCGGCGTTTTCGACCTTGTGAAAAACGGAAAGTACGACTTCATCGACCGTTCGGGACTTGAGGGCGAGGCGGTAAGGGACGCGTACATCCGCGCCTTTGGCTGCGACACCTATCTCTGTTCCTCAAATGCCGTGACCGAAAACGGCGAGCTCTACAACGTTGACGGCAATTCAAACCGCGTTGCCTGCATCGTTTACGGACCGCGTCAGGTCATTATGGTTGTGGGCAAAAACAAGATTGTTAAGGATATTGACGAGGCTGTGAAGCGCGTTAAAACCTGCGCGGCGCCGCCCAATACGGTAAGGCTCAGCCTCTCGACGCCCTGCTCAAAAACGGGCAAGTGCGTTTCGCTTATGACAAAGGAAAATTCGCTTATGCCCGAGGGCTGCGCGAGCGAGCACAGGATTTGCTGCAGCTACGTTGTGTCGGCCCGGCAGAGGCATAAGGACAGGATTAAGGTTATTATCGTAAACGAAGATTTAGGATATTGATATGGATAAATACAAACCCCAAAACGTAAACAGACATTCGGTGGGCGACGTGCTGTTCGGGCTCTTTCTCTTCCTCTTTTTCAGGCTCGAGGCGTGGCTCTGCTCGGTGCCAATGTGGGCAACGCTGATACTTCACTTTGTAATCGGTCTGTCAATCAAATGGTTCTGGGCAACTCTCGTTGTCTGGCTTCTTGTCGGCGTGGCGTGGTATCTTGTGCTTCTCTTTGCAAGATGGGGCGCGGGCACGGCGCCGACCGTAAACGAAAAGGAAAACAAAAATCCCTATTCCCACCGTGAGAACAGGGACTGAGGGCGAAGCTTTGAAGGACGGAATTTCCAAAAAAGAGATACGGCTTTACTATCTCACTGTCGCGCTGTCGGCGGTGGGATTTTTACTGCTTTTCTGCGCCGTTCCGTTTACGATGGACGATTGGGCGTGGGGAAGCGAAACGGGGCTTGCACGCCTTCAAAACGGCTTTGCGGGCTATAACGGCAGGTATCTCGGAAACCTTCTTGTAATCGCTCTCACGAGGTGCGCCGCCCTGAGAATTCCGTTTATGGCGGGGGTGAGCGTGCTTCTTGCAAGGGCGGTTGCCGGTTTTCTCACAAAGAGACAAAGCGCCGCGGGCTATCTTTCGGCGCTTTGCATTATTCTTTCCTGCGCCCTTTTCGGACTTGCAGGGGGAAGGCTCAATATTTTCGCCCAGACGGTAGGCTGGATTTCGGGCTTTTGCAACTACGTCGTGCCGACGGTGTTCGTGCTCTTTTATCTGCGCTCGGTTCTCGCCGCGTTTGAAAACGAGGACAAAAAACAGAACGAGGTTTTGTATGCCGTTTCGGGCTTTGCCTCGGCGCTTTTTGCCGAACACATAACGCTTTCGCTGATTGTGATTTCAGCCCTTGTGAACGTGTTTTATTACAGAAAATTCAGAAAGGTGAACGCCGCCTTCGCGCTTCATTTTGCGTCCGTTTCAGCGGGTGCTTCGCTGATGTTTTCAAATTCAAGCTACCTTCTGCTGCTTCGCGGAAACGCCGTTTCGGGCGGTATGAGGGGCTTGGGCTTCCTCGGCAAAACCGCGCTTGACGTGCTTGCGGGGCGGCTTGGAATCAGCCCGAAAACCGCGATAATAATTCTTGGCGTTACGGTGCTTTTGTATATCCTCGCGCTCGTTTTCACAAAGGATAAAGGGCTGCGCTTTCTTCTCGTCTGCGCGGGTATAATCACGCTGCCGCTTCTCTTTACAAACGGCGGAAGCAAGGCGTATCTCTTCACCGCAAGGCTCTATTTCACGCAGTATCTTCTTGTGATGATATGGCTTGCGGGGCTTGCAAAAAGCGCTGTGAAAAACAAAAAGGCGAGGACGGCTGCAAAGGCTTTGATTATCGCCTCAGCCTGCGCTCTGACCGTGTTTACGGCGGTTATCTACGTTCGGGTTTATCAGGTCAACGCCTCGCTTGTTGAGCGCATTGAGCGCACGAAAAACGAAAGCGCCGTCGAGGTAATTGACTACCCCGACAGCCTCAAGCGCTTTGTCTATATGCCCGACGCCTACAGGGACGAAGCCTGGGCAAAGCATTTTAAAAACTATTATAAAATCCCCGAAGACAGGAAACTTGAAATAATAGAAAGTGAGTAGCTTTTGCTACTCACTTTTTTTGTATAACGAAAACCACGCGATAGTCGCGTGGTTCAAAAGAGGTTAACCGATGAAAAGAACCTCCGAAGCGTGTATAATAGAGAATGACCTGCCAGTC